>JAXMAO010000002.1:0-522525 GCA_046350375.1 Phycisphaerae bacterium | reverse complement strand
CGGCTGCGGCCGGACGTGGTGCTGGTTTCGTCGGACGCGTACGAGGCGGCGCTGTGGCGGCGGGCGCGCGAGCTGCTGCCGGCGTCGGTCGCGGTCTGGACGCTGTATGGCGATCCGCCGGCTGAGTGCGATGCTGCCGGTGGCGGGCTGATGGACGCGGGGGCGCCGGGGCCGGCGCTGCGCCGCGCGGTCACTCCGCGCGCGCCAGCGACCGTCGGATGAACTCGATGATCTGCCGCCAGCGGGCGTCGTAGCTGAACTCGGCCGCGATGACGGTTCGCATTCGCGCGGCCAGCGATTGGCGTGCGGCGTCGTCGGCCAGGAATCGCTCGGCCCGCTCAGCGAAACCCGGGTAGTCGCGGAACTCGATCTCGGCGAAACCCGGCAGCAGCGCGTAGGGGTCGGGCCGGAAGGGGCTGGTCTGGACCCACTGAATGACATCCGGCAGCGACCAGTCGACGCACCCCGACAGCGCTTGCAGCGCCGCGCGGACGTCGTGGTCGTCGGAGCTCAGCAGCGCCGGCAGCTCGACGATGCCGAGTCGCTCGGCCGCCGCGGCCAGGCGATGGACCGGGCCGGTCATGGTGTCGTAGTGCGTGCGGCGCGCCAGGAAGAAGCCGCCCGCCAGCAGTCCGTCGAGCGAGCGGGAGTGGAAGAACCCGGTCTCGATCAGTTGCAGGTTGATGCGGCTGGCCTGGTAGACGGCGCGGAGCGATCGACCGAACTCGGCCCGGCCGCCGGCGTGGCGGGCGAAGCGCGGGTGGCGTTCCCAGCCGTTGCCGTAGAGACGCAGCGAGCGGCCGGTGGCCTCGCAGTAGCGGGCCGCCCAGTCGAGCGTGCAGTGTCGAAAGGCGCGGTCGGCCACCGACGCGCAGGACATGTAGAGCTCGTGCGCCGTGCGCGGTGGCAGGTCGACGCCGCGCTGCCGCGCCGCGGCTCGAATGGCATTCAGAATGTCGCTGGGCGACAGATGGGCGCCGGCGGCGTAGCGTTCGAGCAGGTCGTCGGTCACCACGCGGAACAGGGCCGCGAACGGGGCGTATGGCTGCCACGGCTGCGCGAGGCGCTCGCGCCATTCGGCCGGCGTCTCGGAACAGTGGCTGACGAACGACAGGTCGCAGCGGTGCGGCGCGAGCTCGTCGTCGGGCAGCGGCGCGTCGGAATAGGTCGACATGGACCCGGCGGCCGACACCGGCAGCGCCTGCGTCGCGGGCCAGTTGTGGTGAATCCGGCCGATGAGCGCTGCGTGGCCGACGACGAAGGTCAGCCGGTCGAGGCTGTCGCGGGCCTGCGGCATGCGCATGCAGGGGAGGTTGTCCTGGTCCCAGCAGAGAAACGGCACGCCGCGCGGCACGTCGGGGAACTCGTAGCGCATCCGCGACAGCATGATGACGAGGTCGGGACGGAACCGGGCGAACTCGGCCGGCAGGTCATATTCATATGAATACGCGTGCCGCTCCCAGACGCGCTGCGTGATGCAGCCGGCGCGCTCGGCGGCCGCCAGCAGCTCGCCCATCGAGTGCTGCAGCACGGTCGTGAAGCGCGAGGTGACGCCCATCACGCGCAGCGGCGCCGCGCCGGGCGCGAACCGGCCGCGCCAGTGGGCCAGGTCGAGCGATGCCAACGCCGCGTCGTTGGCGGCCCGCAGCCGGAGCTTGCGCTCCGAGCGCGCGGCCAGCACGCGCGGCAGCGCCTCGTGCAGCGACGTGGGCGAACGGCCGGTCAGGATGCAGCGTTGCACGGTCGCCGGCACGGCCAGGGCGAGGTCGGCCTCGAGGTCGGCGAGGTAGCGCGGCTGGGCGTCGTGGCCGACGTAAACGCGGAACCGCCCGGCCCGCCACCAGTCGGCGCCGTCGAACAGGTGCAGCGCCGCCGCCAGCGCCAGTGGGTCAGGCTCGACGATGACGATCGGCGGACTGAAACCGAGGAAGACGTTGTGCGAGCGGGCCGCGAATTCGCCCAGCAATGCGCCGGTGCCGATGCCGTCGAACACCACGGCGACCGATGGATCGAGCGCGTTGGGCGGCTCGAACGCGGCCCGCGCCGCCGCCTGCGCGTCGCATAGTCCGCCGCCCCAGGCCATCCGGTCGAGCTGGAGGACAAGCGGCTGGCCGTCGAGCGCACGGTAGAGCTCCAGCCGCGCCAGGTCGGGCGCGACCGCCCGTAACCGTGCGGCCGTCTCGGCGGGCAGGGCGGCGAGGTTGGCCTCGAAGGTGGCGCGGCCGGCAGACCAGGGCTTCACACCGCTCGGCAGCCCGGCGATGGCGGCGTGAATCTGGTTCAGCACGGTCCGCAGCTCGGCGTCGAGCGTCGGCTCGGCAAGTACGCGCTCGATCATCCGCCGCGCGGCGCCCGCCAGGCCGAGTTGCACCAGCGACTTGAGGTACTCGAGCAGCGCCCCGGCGTCGTCGCGGTGCGTGGCGAGCGTTGCCAGGGCGGCCGCGGCCCGGGTGTAGCCATCGGCGGGCGTCGGAGTGGCGGGGCGCGGCGGCGCGGCGAGCGTGGTCATGCACTCTGTTCATCGGCGGCGGGCGACTTTCGCCGATAGAAGCGTTGACGGCCAGCCGGCGGGCCGGGCGCGGCGTTCGTGCAGCCGGTCGGCGGATCGTCGGGCGCCCCGCGGCATGCGAATCGCCTTGGTCAGTCATCAGTGGCCGGCCGTCCGCCCGGGCGGGATTGGCACGTATACATCGGAAGTGGCCGCGGCGCTGGCCGCCGCCGGACACGACGTTCACGTCTTCACTTTGCCGTTTGGGCTGGCGGCTCCGCCGGCCGCGCCGCCGGGCGTGACGGTTCACGCGGTGCCGGGCCTGGCGGAGCGCGTCGCGAGCGGCGCGCTTTCGGCGGAAGACGCCGCGGCGCTGGCGGGCGGCGAACCGGCCTATCGACTGACCATCGCGCGGCTGCTGTGCGATGCGCTGCGTGCGGTCCACGCGCGGGTCGGCTTCGGCGTGGTCGAGTTCGCCGAGTATGAAGCCCACGCCTGGCCGCTGGTCGCCGATCCGCCGGCCGATCTGCCGATCGTGGTCCACCTGCACCAGGGCACGGCGATCTCGCGCCGGCACAACCGCGCCGCGGCCACCGGCGACGATGCGCTGCTCGACGGGCTGGAGTTTGCCACGCTGCTGGCGGCCGACGGGCGGACGGCGCCGTCGCAGGCCGTCATTCGCGAGACCGAGAGCTTCGGGCTGACGCTGCCGGAGACCGCGGTCATCCCGCAGCCGGTGTCGCCGCCCGCCGCGGTCGTGCCGCCGCCGCACGACGGGCCGGTGCTGTTTCTGGGCCGGGTCCAGGCGATCAAGGGGGCCGACCGGCTGGCCGAAGCGCTGCCGGCGTTTCTGTCGGCCTGTCCGGACGCGACGATCCGCATTGCCGGCGCCGACACCCGCACCGCGCCCGACGGCGGGTCGACGCGCGAATGGATCGAGTCGCGGCTCGAGCCGGCCGAGCGCACGCGAGTCTCGTTTGCCGGGGCGCTGCCGCGCGCGGGCATCTGGCGCGAGCTGGCGTCGTCGTCGTTCGTCGTGCTGCCGAGCCGGTTCGAGAGCTTCGGTTACACCGCGGCCGAGGCGCTGGCGGCTGGTCGAGCGGTGGTCGTGCCGTGCGGCACGGCGCTCGAGGAACTGGCCGGCGACGCCGGGGCGACATTTGATCCGCAGCGCACCGGCGACCTGGCGGGCGCGCTGATTACGCTGTGGCGCGATCGCGGCCGAATCGCGGCGCTGGGCGAGCGTGGTCGGCGTCGCGCGGTGGCGCGGCTCTCGCCGGACGCGGTGGCGGCGCGGCGGGTCGAGTTCTACCGCAGTCTCTCGCCGCGGCGGGACGCACCGCGGGGCGCGCGAATCGCGGCGCTGCCGCCAAACTGCGCCGCGGCGCTGCGACTCCTGCTGACGCACGGGTTTCCGCCCCGCCGGTCGGACGCGCCGCCGTCGCCGGGCGAGCGCGTCGTGCGGGCGCTGGGCGACGCGCCAATGGCGTTCTGGCTCTACGGAACCGGCTGGCACACCCATCGGCTGCTGGGCGAGGTGGCGCGCTGGCGGGCGCGCGGCCACGCGCTGCTCGGTTTTCTCGACGATGACCCGGCGCGGATCGGTCGCCGCTGGTTCGGCCTGCCGGTCATTTCGCCGGCGGCGCTGGCTCTCGGCGGCGAACCTGACGTCGGTCGCGCGGCAGTCGTGCTGTCGAGCGACTCGGCCGAGTCGCAGCTGTGGAGCCGCAGCGCCGCGCTGCGGGCGGCGGGCGTGCGCGTGATGCGGCTCTATGGGCCGGATGGGGAAGGTTCGGGCGTGCCGGCGACTGCCGGGCACTCCGCGGTCAGGCCAGCCCGAAAAACTGCAGGATGCCGTTGACGGTGTCGAAGACGGTCTGGCAGTAGTCGCGGGCGTCGAGAATGAAAAAGCCGAGCGGGTTGAAGATGGCCAGGTTCAGCACGTCGATCCACGGCTGCACGACCGGCGACGCGGTGCGGCAGAGCGTAAGCAGGTCGAGGTTGGTCTGGACGAACATGCGCGCCCCCTTCGTTTGAAGCGGCGAGGTCCATGAATCATCGGCCGACCGCCGGACGCGGGTGGAGCGCATCCTTCGCCGAATGCCCCCCGGGGGCCGCGGGCGATAATCCGCGGCCACGCCCCTGACTGACCCCAGCGGGAATCGAACCCGCGTTGTCGGATCGAAAATCCGATGTCCTAACCACTAGACGATGGGGCCCAGATTCGCCGGCATTCTAGGCCGAGTGCGGCCGCGTCGCAACGCAGACCGCGTGGCGTTGGCGGCGGCTTGACCCCGGTTGGCGGCGCGAATATCAAGGTGGTCGCGAGCGGTCGCCAGGGGCCCGAGACGCACGGCGCGTCGAGCGGGCGGGGCGCGACCCGCCGATGGACCGTTGACATGTCGCACACGCTGCTGCGAAACGCATGCCTGGGAGTGTTGTTCATGGCATCCAACCCGTGGATCACCAGTCGGACCGGCGCGGCCCTGGCGGCCGAGGGGTCGGCGGGCGCGCCCAAGGCACTGCCGACGCGCGACCAGCTGCCCGAGCAGGACACCTGGAACCTCGCCGACCTCTACGTCGACGACGCGGCCTGGAACGCCGATTTCGCCAAGGCCGAGCAGCTCGTCGGCAAGGCCGCGGCGCACAAGGGCACGCTGGCGCGCGGCGCGAAGGAGCTGCTGGCGACGCTCAAGCTGCGCGACGAGACGTACGTGCTGGTCGACCGGCTGGCGGTCTTCGCCTCGCTGCGGCAGGACGAGAACCTGGACGACAAGACCCACCAGTCGCGCTACGGCCGGGCGATGGACCTGTACAACAAGTTCTCGGAGGCCTGGTCGTGGTTCGGCCCGGAGGTCCTGCAGATCGCCGAGGCGACGCTGGCCGACTGGCTGTCGAAGGACGCGGCGCTGGCGACCTATCGCCACGCGCTGGACGACATGCGCCGGCTGGCGCCGCACACGCTCTCGCCGCGCGAGGAAGAGCTGCTCGCGATGTCGGGCGACATGAGCGACTGCATGCAGCGGACGTTCAGCCTGTTCACCAACGCCGACCTGAAATTTCCGACGATCCAGGACGAGCAGAAGCACGACGTGCAGCTCTCGCCGGGCCGGTTCCTGGCGTTTCTGAACTCGCCCGACGGGCGCGTCCGCCGCGACGCCTTCCTGGGGCTGCACAAGACTTACGAGAGCTACGAGAACACGCTCGGCTCGCTGCTGTCGTTCCAGGTGAAGAAGGCGATCTTCTATGCCCGGGCGCGGCACTATGCCTCGGCGCGCGAGGCGGCCCTGACGCCCAACAACATTCCGGTCGCCGTTTACGACAACCTCATCACCGCGGTCCACGAGGGGCTGCCGCTGCTGCACCGCTACACGGCGCTGCGGAAGAAGCTGCTGAAGCTGGACGAGCTGCACCCGTATGACCTGTACGTGCCGCTGGTCGCCGAGTCACACCGCGCCGTGCCCTATGACGACGCCGTCAAGACCATTCTCGAGGCCTTGGGCGTGCTGGGTGATGACTACATCAAGCCGATGCGCCAGGGCTTCGCCGGCCGGTGGATCGACGTTCGCGAGACGCGCGGCAAGCGCAGCGGCGCCTATTGCTCGGGCACGTATTCGAGCCACCCCTACCTGCTGCTCAATTACAGCGACACGGCCCACGACCGCTCGACGGTGGCGCACGAAATGGGCCACGCCATGCACACCTGGTTCACGACGCACGCGCAGCCGGTGGTGTATGGCGACTACGCCATCTTCTGCGCCGAGGTGGCGTCGACCGTCAACGAGGTGATCCTCAACGAGTATCTCTACCGCCGCGCCACCACCAAGGCCGAGAAACTCGAGCTGGTGAACGAGCTGCTCGAGAACATCCGCACCACCGTGTTCCGCCAGACGCTGTTTGCCGAGTTCGAAAAGCAGATTCACGAGACGGCCGAGGCGGGCCGGCCGCTGACCCCCGACCTGATGCAGAAGATCTACCGCGACCTGGTGCAGAAGTACTATGGGCGCGAGCTGGTCATCGACCCCGAGACCGACTCGGAGTGCTTCCGCATTCCGCACTTCTATCGCAACTTCTACGTCTTTCAGTACGCCACCAGCTACGCCGCCGCGACCGACATCGGTAGGCGGATCATCACCAAGAAGCCGGGGGCGACCGAGGGGCTGATGAAGTTCCTCAAGGCGGGCAGCAGCGTCTACCCGATCGACTGCCTGAAGCTGGCGGGCGTCGACATGACCACGCCCGATCCGGTCCGCAGCTGCATGCGGCTGTTCGGCGAGAAGCTGGACGAGATGGAGAAGCTGCTGGCGGAGTAGCGGCCGGGAGAGCGGCGCGCGAGGCGCCGCGGGGTCAGCCCGCGCCGATGAGCCAATGAAAGACGCGGGCCGCGCCCTTCGGCACGGCCCGCGCTCGTTTGACAACGGTGTACGACGCTTCCGGCGGCTAGTTCAGCAGCGCCACCACGAACCCCGGGATATCAGCCGAGGTGATGAACCCGTCGGCCACGAACTCGGCGCACGGCACCTGCTGCGCCGTTGCGCCCATGATGACGGCCGCGACGAACTCGGGAATGTCGAGGCCGGTCACCTGCAAGTCGGCGTTCACGTCGCCGAGCTCGTAGCCGCAGAACGCCGGGACCATCTGCGCCCCGGCCTGGGTGATCAGCTCGTGCTTGATGGAGAAGGTCTGAACGGGTGTCTGGGCCTGGTACTGCACCGTGAACTGGTTGGCTGCGATCTGCATCGCCGTGATTGAACCCGGAAACAGCTGCGTCGGCACCGGGTTGGGTGCAGCGCCCTGCGCGGTGGGGCGGACGTGCACGAACAGCTCAAGCTGCATCCGCACCGGCGCGCCAATCGTGACCGGCACGCGCAGGCTGAAGGCCTGGTTGCTCGGCGAAAGCGGTGACAGGTCGACGGTGATCGGACCGGAGATTTGCAGCGGCGGCGTCGTGGGTGATGTCAGCGTGAACATGGCGCTGGCGCCATAGATGCCGCCCGGCGGAAGGATCGGCGCGGCATTGCCGTTCGAAGTGCGAAGCGTGCTGAGATCGTTCGGGGAGATGACCAGCGGGTTGACGATCTGGATGGGCGCCACGGCGGTCAGCGACATCATCGTCAGCTCGGTGTCGATGACATCCGGAAAGCGATCGATCTTCGAGCGCAGCGCCCGCGGATTGGTCGGGTGCGGCGTGGTGTTGAACAGGTTCAGGGGCATGTACTGCGGCAGCTTCACGAAGAACACGGCCGGGTCGTTCGAGCGCAGGTTGGTGATCACCGGGCTGACACCGGAGAACATGAGCATCAGCTCTTCGCCCAACGGGGCCGCGCCGAAGTTGTACAGGTCGGTTGTGCTGGCGTGATTGTTGATGGCCGTGGTCAGGGTGTCGGCCAGCGCCAGCGGCGTCACGCCGGTGCCGAGCGGAACGGTCAGTGCGTGCGGGCCGATGTCGACAAGGGCGCTGCCGCCGGAGGAGGTGCCCTGGATGTAGTAGGTGTCGGCCGGCATGCAGCAGCGTGCCCCGGTGTTGGCGGTGTTGACGAAGCACTCGTCGCCGACCGTCACGCCGTCGAGCACCAGGGCGCAGCAGCCCAACATGCCCGGTTCGCAGTATTCACCGGGCATCATGTCCCAGGTCAATTCGGCGTGGTCGTTCGTGTTACCGGCGGCTGCGAGGCTGGCCGAACCCCCGCCCATCGCGGCCCGCGGGGTGCTGAAGGTGTCGTGAATCGGGAACGGGGCGCCGCCGTTGAGCTCGGCCGTGCTGCCGGGGTCGTCCGTCACGGTGTAGGTGTAGTTGACGGTGCGGGCCGAAGCGGAAAGATTGGTGACGCGCCACTTGGTGGTCGACGGCGCGCCGTCGATGACGCGGAAATCGATCTGAGTGATGTCCACTTTCAGATTGTTCAGAACCGTGATCTTCACCGTGCCCCAGGTGTCGGGCAGGGCAGGCCATTGCCGCAGTCGACGATCTGAACCTTGAACAGGCCCATCGTGCCGACCGGCGTTCCGGGGGCGATGGAGACCGAGAAGGGCGCCGTCGCCACGCCGCCCAGCGGCACGGACATGAAACCCGAGCCGCCCACGACGGTGAAGCCCGGCGGATTGCCGGGATCGGGGGTGACGGTGTAGTTGTAGCAGCCGGTGGGGCTGGCGGAGTTGTACGTATAGACCAGTCCGCCGGCCGAGCCGCCGCCCGAGCCGCCGCCGCCCATCCCGCCGCCGCGTCCGCGCCCGCCGCCGTTGTCGTTGTCCTGCGGAACGCCGGCCATGGCGCATTGCGCCGCGGTCGGCATGCCGGCCAGCGGCGGAAGCGGCCGGCCGGTGAGCTTGATGAGCCACTGATTGATGATGCGGCAGGCCTTGGCGATGTTGCCTTGCGCCAATGCTTTCTGCAGCTTGCGTGTCAGGCCGCCGGGTGAGCAGGCCCAGGAGGACGGCGTAAGGCTGAGCGTGGCGACCGTTGCGACGAGGGCGAGGGCCGCGGCGAGCGCGCGGCGACGGCGAGCGAACAGTGTCATGAAACAATCCCTCCGTTGCGGCTCTGCGGCCGCGGACGAGCGGGGTGAAGATGAGAGCGCCGCTCACACGAACGGCGGTTGATCCCGAAGCGCGAGTGTAGACGTGCGCTGGCGGTGGACTGGCCACCAAGAAATCCATTCTAGTCAAACTACGGCCGCCGCGCCTGCGCATGACGTTGAGAAATCGATGGAATTTCGGGATTTCCTGCGCGTCGCACGGGGAAACCCGCCTGCACCGAAGACGATAGCGTGCCTCGTGATTAGTGACCGGGGTGCACCGATTCGGGTCGATGCTGTTGTGCAGACGCGCCACGATTCGCGTGCGATTGGTGGATGGGACCAGTCGCGCTCACGCCCGAAACTGGAACACGGCAACGCCCGGCGCGGTCGCCATGCCAGCGCACAATCGATATTCCTCATTGACCCGATCCGCAATTATTGGTACCGTACGCTTTGTCCGCCTCACTTCCGGACCGATCGGAGGTATTCCATGTCGCTGACGCGTGTGCGCGGCCCGGTGATCTGTTTGGCGCCATTAATCGTGGCGATCACATTCCTGGTGCACGAATCCGGGCCCACCTACGCCCGCGACGGCGGACCCGAGACGACCTTCTTCGATATCATCGCCGGCAGCCCGTTTGAATATGCGACGTACCAGGTCAAGTTCACCTACACGGGCCCGCAGGAGAAGTCGGTCTTCACGGTCATGCTCTCGGGCAATGGCCGCGTGCCGGACATCACCGAGTTCGCCGCATTTCGAACGCCGGGCGTGCACTATGCCAACGACGACATCAACACGCGCGTGCTGGTGGTGAACGGGAACACGATTCAGCGATTTATCGAAGACATGATCCCGCGCCCGCCGCTCCAGACGCCGGGCGTCGTCGCCGGCGCGAAAATGTCACTGATGATCGAGCGCGGCTTCGCGCCCGGGCAGATCGTCTTCGAGCATCTGGCCAGCGAGTATGACGCCATTCAGGTCGTCAACCTGCTCGATGGCGCCGTGCGACTCGAACCGCTCGCGACGATTGAGCTCGTCCGCCGGTTCCGGAACATCACGGTCGGGCCGTAACGTCTGACGGAGGATTGGCCATGCATCGCGGCCGCACCCTGGCTGGTGTGTTTCTGGCATTGTCGCTGGCGACGCTGATCGCCACGGCCCAGGTCGTCGAGACCGACACCACCACGATTCCGGGCGGTACCGGAAGCTGGATGGTCACCACCTATCCATTCCCCAACCAGGAACGGATCGAGATCAAGTTCACGCCGACCACCACGCTGCCCGGCTGCACCAAGGTGGCGCTCATTCAGACCATCAAGCGCTCCTTCGACGGCATGGCCGTCACCCGTCCCAGCGACGCCGTGCCGGAGTGGGCCTATCGCGACGACGACACCATTGCCGATGGCACCAACGTCGATCACCTGTTCTGCGAGCGCGATCCGTACTACAACGGCACCGACCCGCAGGACACCAACATCAAGGGCGACGGCACCGCCGGCTCGCCGACGTCGATGGCCGATGCGCCGACCTACTCCGACGATATCTTCAACCGCGTCGGGAAGAACTGCGTCCAGCTGGACTTCGAAGTGTGTGCCGTCTGCACCATGGGGCCGGCCGCGACCACGACCCAGCCCGGCTACGGCTGCATCAAGTGGAAGTACACCCGCTGCAAGGGCGACGCCAACGACGGCGTGTCCATGCTGGTCTCGGGCGCCGAGTCGGCGCGCTCCGCCAGCCACCTCGCCGCCACCACGCAGTTCGTCGCGAAACATGCCGACCCGGCGTCCACCCAGCCCGGCGCGACCACCTGTCCCGAGGAGATTCCAGCGAACACCTGCGCCAACCGGCTCTGCGACCTGACCGGCCCGCTGATCTTCCACCTCAACTCCGATTACAAGGTCAAGACCGTGTCCGGCACCGTCCGCAAGGCCAACTCGCCAAACGGCACGCCGACCGGCACCCGGCTCCGCAAGGGAGACGCGCTGCACGCGTGCGACTACATTCTCATCCCCAACGGCGCCACGCTGTGTCTCGATCGGGCCGGCGGCAGCCTCGAGACCGACGTGCCGACCGAGCTCGGTGGCGGACCCACGGCCACCAACGTCGATCTCTATCGCGGCTCGATCGAAACCATCGAGTCCCACCAGTGCGTCGCCTTGCAGCACTGCGGCGTCATGGTCCGCAACTGCTTCGGCCAGCAGCTCTGCATGGCCGCCCCGATCGACACCGGCGATCCGCGCGCCCTGGTCATGTACACGGTCGATGCGAACATCCTGAGCGACGTCGTCACCATCCGGAACGACGCCCTGTCGACCGCCCCGCTCTTCGCCATCGACTTCTTCGGCAGCTTCTTTGGCACGGTCGCGCCGGGAAACAACGTCACCTTGTTCTATCCCGGCCAGATGCAAAGCTGCGTCCCCACGCCCGACTGCAACCACAACGGCCAGCCCGACGAAAACGACATCCAGTTCGGCTTCTCGCTCGACGTGAACGCCGACGGCGTGCCCGATGAATGCGAGTGCGTCACTTGCCTCGGCGACCTGACCGGCAACAGCAAGGCCGACGGCGCCGACGTACAGGCATTCGTCGGCTGCCTGCTCTCGCCCAGCGCGCCGGGCTGCATGTGCGGCGACATGAACAGCAACGGCGCCGTCGAGCTGCTCGACGTTTCGCCGTTTGTTGACCGACTGCTGGGCCGCAGCGATCCGCTGCCGGCCTGTCAGTAGCGTCCCATCGCGGTCTTCCGGCGCGCGACACCGGCCGTCCGGCGCCGCGCCGTCGGGCCGCGTTTCGGACAACACTACGCCCCCGGGGGCCTGGTCGGCCTGGGTCGTTCCGCCATCAACTTCATGAGAATCTGTCCGGTTTTCGGTGACCCGCGGCGGCGGCTGTGCGTCCTATACGGGACGAGGCGGGCGCGCGAGGCCGGCAGGCGATCCGTCTGCGGCGAGACGATTGGGCGCGTCCCGCAACAGTCCCGGCTCGAGATTTCTGCGCCCGCGCCGCGCGCGGCGATTGCACAATCGGTGGACCCTTTGCCACGGGGCGGTGACTTCAACAGTCGCCGCCCCGTCGGCTATCATCCGCGGTGGTGTCGCCGCTGGAACTCATCGCGGCCGACCCGCTGATCGGGCGGATTGCGCAGCGCTCGACCGACGGCTCTGGCCCCCTGGCCGTCGCCGGGCTGTGGGGGTCCTCTGCGCCCATCGTCGCCGGCTTGATCGCGCGGCGCGCGAATCGCCCGCTGCTGTACGTCACCGCTCACCTCGACGATGCCGACGCCGCGCGCGACGACCTCGAATCTGCGCTCGACGCCGCCCCGGCGCTGCTGCCCGCGTGGGAGGCGCTGCCGGGCGAGGGCGCCGCGTCGGCCGACGTGGCGGCGGAACGCGCCCGGCTGTGTCACCGGCTGGCGTCCGGCGACGTGCCGGGCGTGATCGTCGCGCCGATCCAGGCGCTTCTGGCGCCGGTGCCGCGTGCCGGCGTGCTCGAGGCCGACGCGCTGGCGCTCTCGGTGGGGCAGTCGATCTCGCCGCACGCGGTGATCGAGTGGCTGGCGGCGCGCAACTTCCAGCGGCTGGACCAGGTGGAGCAGGGGGGCGACTTCGCGCTGCGCGGCGGCATTCTCGACGTGCTCGTGCCCGGCGAGACCGACGCCGTGCGAATCGAATTCCTCGAGGATGCCATCGAGTCGATCCGCCGGTTCGAGATCGGATCGCAGCGATCGTTTGACGCTCTGCCGCGCTGTCGGCTGACGCTGCCGCCGCCGCTTGACCGGCTGCGCCCGGACGACACGACCACGTTTTTCGACTATCTGCCCGCGAACACGCTCGTGGCAATTGCCGAACCGGCCGACGCGCAGGAGCTGGCGCGGACCGTGCTGCAGCGGCTGGGCACGCCGGTCGGCATGTTCACGGCCGAATCGATCTTCCGTGCGGCGGCGCGCTTCGCCTGCCTGCACCTGGGTCGCTTCGCGTCGGCGACGGTTCCGGCCGAGCGCGTGGTCGCGGCGCGCGGCCAGCCGCTGCCAAGCTTCGAGCACAAGCCGGCCGACGCGGTGGCGCAGCTGCTCGAGCTGGCGCGGACGCATCGCACGGTCGTTTTCTGCGACAACGCCGCCGAGTCTCAGCGGCTGAACGAGCTGCTCGACCAGGTTCGCGGCTCGGCCGGCGGACCGCAGGCGGCGGTTGAGACGCGCGTCGGCTATCTGCACGCCGGGTTTCGCTGGTGCGACGCGCCGGCGGAAGACGCCGGCCCGGCCGCGCCGGATGCGCCGCCGCCGCTGCTGTTCGTCGCGAATCGCGAGCTGTTTCACCGCTATGCGCAGCGTCACCGCATCCGGCGCGTCGCCGCGGGCCGGCCGATCCAGTCGTTTCTCGACCTGAACCCCGGAGACACGGTCGTGCACGTGGTGCACGGCATCGCGCAGTTCACCGGGTTGCAGACGATTCAGAAGAGCGGCACGCGCAAGCAGGAGGAGTTCCTGGTGCTGCGCTTCGCCGAGTCGGCGACGCTGCACGTGCCGGCGTCGCAGATCGACCTGGTGCAGAAGTACATCGGCTCGGGCGGGGCGCGCCCGCCGCTCTCGAAGCTGGGCGGCACGCGCTGGAAGACCGCCAAGGCGCGGGCCGAGGTCGCGGTCGGCGACCTGGCGGCCGACCTGCTGGCGCTGCAGGCGCGGCGCGAGACGCAGGCCGGCGTCGCCTATCCGGCCGACACGCCGTGGCAGGTCGAATTCGAAAACGCGTTCTTGTACACCGAAACGCCCGATCAGCTCACTGCCGCCGGCGACATCAAGCGCGACCAGCTGCGGGCGCGGCCGATGGACCGGCTGCTGTGCGGCGACGTCGGCTATGGCAAGACCGAGCTGGCGATGCGGGCCGCGTTCAAGGTGTGCGAATTCGGCAAGCAGGTGGCCGTGCTGGTGCCGACCACCGTGCTGGCCGAGCAGCACTTCCAGAGCTTCCGCGAGCGGTTCGCCGAGTATCCGTTCGCGATCGAGTCGCTTTCGCGCCTGCGCGACCGCGCCGAGCAGCGCTCCATCATCGGCCGCGCCAAGAAAGGGCAGGTCGATATCCTCATCGGCACCCACCGCCTGCTGTCGGCCGACGTGCGCTTCGCCGACCTGGGGCTGGCGATCATCGACGAGGAGCAGCGCTTCGGCGTCGAGCACAAGGAGCGGCTCAAGCGGCTGCGCGAGACGGTCGACGTGCTGACGCTCACCGCCACGCCCATTCCGCGGACGCTGCACCTGTCGATGATCGGCCTGCGCGACATCTCGGCGCTGGCGACGCCGCCGCTCGACCGTCGCAGCATCGCGACGCGCGTCACGCCGTTCGACCGCGGCCTGGTGCGCGAGGCGCTGGTGCGCGAGCTGAACCGCGACGGGCAGGTCTATTTCGTCCACAACCGCGTGCGGACCATCGACGCCGTCGCCGCGGCGCTGGCCGAGATCGTGCCCGATGCGCGCTTCCTTGTCGGCCACGGGCAGATGCCGCCCGAGCAGCTCGAAGAGGTGATGACGCGCTTCGTCCGCCACGAGGCCGACGTGCTGGTCTGCACCACCATCATTGAGGCCGGGTTGGACATTCCCAACGTCAACACCATTTTCATTGACCGTGCCGACCAGCTCGGGCTGGCCGACCTGCACCAGCTCCGCGGGCGCGTCGGACGCTACAAGCATCGCGCCTACTGCTATCTGCTGCTGTCGCCCGACCGGCCGCTGACCGACGTGGCCGCGCGGCGACTGAAAGCGATCGAGGAGTTCAGTGAGCTGGGGGCGGGCTTTCAGATTGCGATGCGCGACCTGGAGATCCGCGGCGCGGGGAACATTCTCGGCCCGCAGCAGTCGGGTCACATCGCGGCGGTCGGCTACGAGATGTATTGCGCCCTGCTCGAACAGGCCGTGCAGCGGATGAAGGGCGAGGCGCCGCCCGCCGAGGCCGCCGTGCACCTGGAGCTGAACGTCGAGGCCTACGTGCCCAAGCACTACGTGCCGTCGGACCGGCAGCGGATGGAGATCTATCGCCGCGTGGCCGCGTGCCGGTTGCCCGCCGACGTCGAGCAACTGGAGCGCGACCTGGCCGACGCGTTCGGCCGACTGCCGCCGCAGACCGAGACGCTGCTGGCGCTGGCGGACATTCGCGTGCGGGCGGCGGCGTGGCGCGTGCGGACGATTCTGCGGCGCGAGCCGGACCTGATTTTCACGATCGACGACCTGAAGCGCGTCGAGCCGCTGTTTGCGCAGGCGACCGGCTCGGTCCGGCTGGTTGACGCCCGCACGATTCACTGGCGCCTGCCGGACAACTACTTCCACGGCGACACGCTGCTGCGCGTGCTGCGGCAGCGGTTCATTCAGGGCGAGAAGGCGCGACCGGTCGCGAGTGCGAGGAATTGAGCGGGCCCGTCGACCGGAGTCAACGGGCCCGTTGGCGTGCGCCACGCCGTTGCGTCGCGCGGGCAGCGCTACGCCCCGAAGACCATCACCGCCGCATCGAGCATGCTGGTGGCGATCGTGCAGATGGTCTGCGCGATCAGGCTGGCCATGATTCCGACGAAGGGAATGACCAGCAATTCGCCCGGCAGATCGTGGCACAGCGTGCTGACGACATTCTGAATCGCGCCGAGATCAACGGTTGAAGGCATGTTCGTTCTCCGTGTTTGAAACCGCGCCGCAGCGCGGGTGGATTGCTGAACTCAATCCGTAACCACTTCGACTAGAAGTGCACGCCCAGCGCCGCCAGGAATTCCGGCCCGCCCGCCAGCACCGCCGACGCGACGGTGCAGACAATCCGCGCGATCGACCCGGCGAGCAGGCCGACCAGCGGGATTGCATCGAGCTGCGAAGGCAGCGTCGAGCAAACCTGATTGGTGAACGCGACCAGTTGATCGAACGTGACGCTCATGACGAACCTCCCTCAAGCCACCGTGCCAGGCCGGGCCGACGCGCCCGCCCCGGGCGTCAGTCGCTCCGTCGAGCCACGAAGCCGACTGACCGCGACTGCTGTAACTACCCCGACACGCGTGAAAACTTCCGGCGAAATATCAGGACCCCGCCCGCGAGTAGAAAATTCACCGTAATCATTTATCTTGTGGGCGCTTATGGGCTGGCGCCGGGCGGCGGCGGTCGGCCCGCGATTGGGCGCCGCGGGGGCGCGGCCGGCGGAGCAATCGCCGGAATCTCCCCGATTCGGCCGCCGCTTGCAGCCGCTACAATGGGGCAGTCGATAGACCCTTCGAGCGCCGAATCATGAATGCCCCCGGGTCCACCGTCGCCACGCGTTCCGCGCCCGCGCAGCAGTCGCCGCGGCCGCGAGAGATTCCGCGCTACCACGTCATCCTTCACGACGACGACGACCACACCTACGAATACGTGATCGACATGCTCGAACAGCTCTTCGCCTACGACCTGAGCCAGTCGTTCCTGATGGCCGAAGAGGTCGACCACACCGGGCGCGTCATCGTCGAAACGACCACGTTCGAGCGGGCCGAGTTCAAGCGCGACCAGATTCACGCCTTCGGGCCCGATCCGCGGATCGATCGCTGCAGCGGCAGTATGAGCGCGTCGATCGAGCCGGCCGAGTAGGAACGGGCGCCCTAGCGTGCCGCCGCGCGCTGGTAGAGCGGCGTCATCGGCGCCAGCCGCGCCGACTGGCCGTCGTGAATGGCGAATTTCTCGCGTCCCGTCCCCCACAGGCAGGCCGACGCGAACACGCCGTCTTTCCGCAGGGCGTAGAACTTCAGGTCGAACGCCGGCTGCCCGGCGGCGTCGCGCAGGCGCGGCTCGCAGCGCGCGGCGACGCGCCGCAGTTGCTCGAGGCAGGCCGCCAGCGGCTCGACGCCGCTGCGCATCTGCTCGACGATGGAGTACGACGAGCAATTCAGCAGGTTGGCCTCGCCGCGCCCGGTCGAGCCGGCGGCGCCGACGGCATTGTCGACATACAGCCCGGCGCCGACGATGGGCGAGTCGCCGACGCGCCCCGGCAGCTTGAAGGCCAGCCCGCTGGTGGTGGTGCAGCCGGCCAGATCGCCGCCGGCGGAAAGCGTCAGCAGGTTGATCGTGCCGGTGGTGAAGTGTCGTCGCCAGTCGTAGCGCGAGTTCGCATCGGCGTGCGGCGCGGTGGTGGGTTGCGACGCGGGCGGCAGCCAGGCGTCCTTGTCGCTGTGGCGCTCCTTCCAGTCGAGCCAGATGCGGCGCGAATCGTCGGTCAGCAGTTCCTGCTCGATGAATCCGTGCGCCCGGGCGAATCGCAGCGCCCCCTCGCCAACCAGCAGCACGTGATCGGTCCGCAGCATCACCTGCTGCGCCACGCGCGACGGGTTGCGGATGTTCCGCAGGCTCGCCACCGCGCCGGCGCGGTGCGTCGGACCGTGCATCACCGACGAGTCCAGCTCGACCACGCCGTCCTCGTTGGGCAGCCCGCCCAGGCCGACAGTGTGGTCATTCGGGTCGTCCTCGACCAGGTTGACGCCGGCGATTGCGGCGTCGAGCGGATCGGCTCCGCCGTGCAGCCGCTCCATCGCGCGGCCCACCGCCACCAGGCCGTTGGCGCTGGCGATTGCGATCGGCCCGGCTTTGCGGCCGGTCGTCGCAGTGTCTTCGGCGGCGGCAACCAGTGCCCCGCCCAGCGCCAGTCCGGCGGCGGTCGCTGTCGCCGCCTGTACGAATCCGCGCCGCGAAATATCCGCGCTCATTTTCGGCTCCCGCCCCCGACCGTGTCGGCTACCACTCGATCAAGGCCGCGCCATAGAGGCTCACGCTCGGCACGTGCAGATGGACGCCATCCGCGGCGCGCCGGAACTCCAGCGGCCGCCCAGGTCCGTCCCAATCGTACCAAGTGACCGCGCGGACAATATTAATATTCTTGGTCCGAACTAGCATGTCTGCCCCGGCCGCCATGGGGCCCTCGTCAAACCGCACGAACTGAACCGCCATGCGATGGTCGCCCGCCGTCAGCTCGAGCGCCAGGCCGCGCGGCAGCGCGCCTTCGACGCGCAGATCGTGCCCCAGCGCGGCGCGAACCGCGCGCGCAAAGGCATCGCTCTCGACCGGCGGAGCGGCGCGCAGCTTCGAATTGCGCGGCGTCGTCAGCCACCAGTTCAGCGGCGAGCCCGGCCGCGACAGCGCCACCACCCGCCCCGCCCCGACCGTGCGCACGATCGTCGCGTCCGGATCGGCGCGCTCGGCCGGCGCCGAGGCTGCCGCGCCACTCTGCGCGGCGAGGTACGTCGCCAGGTCGCTTGCGACCGTGCGGCGGTCGGCCGACTCGACCCGGATCGCGCCAATGATGAGCACTGCGCCGCCGTCGACGACGTGGCGACGCAGCGCCCCGGCCTGCTCTTCGGAGACCGCCGGCAGCCCGGCCGCGAGGATCACCGCGTCGCGCGGTGCGGATTGGGGAATCTCGTCGAGCAGGAAGTCGAACGGCACGCGATGCGCAATCAGCGCTGAAACACTCTGTGCGGCGAGCGCCGACAGCGCCGGCCCGGGCATGACCCGGGCACGCTTCGGCTGCCAGACCCACACGTCGGCGACCGGCTGCATGCCGCGGAAGAGGCGCGGCCGCTGCCGATAGGCCGACACGCCCCGCGCGACACGCGGATCGACCGGCCGGCGGGCCTCGGCATCGCGCGTGGGGAGACCGGCGCGGAAGTAGGTCACGAACCCGGCCGCATCGCCGCCGAACGCCAGTTGCTGCGCCAGAGATTCGGCCGTCAGCAGTTGCGGGGCGGTTCGCGCGCGGCGCGCCCGCACGAGCTTCAGGTCGGCGATCTGCTGCGTGATCTCGCCGCGCGGCAGGGTTCGCGGCAGACCGGGCGTGACCAGCACATCGGCGAACTCGGCCAGCCCGGCCGGATCGATGGCCGGTCCGTCGGGCAGGCCGATCTGCCGGCCGATGACGCCGGTCGCGACGCCGACGATCACGTCGGGCCGAATCTGCCGCGCCGCGCGGGCGACGTCAGCCAGCGCCGTTGTGAGCGCGGTAACGCGGCAGTCGAGCCAGCATTCCATGAGCAGCGATTCGCCGCCGCTCGGCACACCGGCGTGCTCGATCGAATCGTACAGCTCCTTCTGCAGCGCATCCTGCGCGGTGAAGAGGCGCCCGACGTGCTCGCGCAGCATCGACACGGCCGGCGTTTCGCGGGCGAGCACCTGCTGCCAGTCGGGCAGGAAGATGGCGTCGGCGCCGTCGCGCACCGCGCCGCGGGCCAGCTCAATCGCCGCGCTGCGAACCGGCTGAAAGCCGAAACTGAGGCAGACCCGGCCGGGGAAGTTCGCCGCCACCGGCCTGCCGTTGGCGCCGCGGCAGACGGTTGCCAGGGCGCTTTCGGTCGGGGTGGCGTTGTCGATGTCGAGCTTGCCGATCGGCAACCAGACGCCGGCCCGCAGGCCGCGTTCGTGGCAGCGGGCAATCGTCTGTCGCGCGATGATTCGTTCATCCGGTGCGTCGGCGGACGGATCGGGGTCGCAGTAGGGGACCAGGATCAGGTTCACGCCGAGTTTCTGTAGCGCGTCGAGCGTGGCGGCCGCGCGTTCGTCCTGCTGTGCCCGGAGCTCGTCGAAGGTTGGTTTGCGGGTGCGGCCGGCCGAGACCAGCCAGGCGCGCTCGGCGGCGGTATGGTTCACGCTGGCGATGACGAGTCCGGTATCGCGGTCGGCGGTGGGGCGGCTTGTCGTAACCTGTTGGCTGGTAGCTGATTGTGTCGAAACCGGCGCGCCCAGTGAGGTGCGTGCCGAAAGGGCGATTGCCAGCATAGGTGGCAAGATTGAGAGGATTCTCATGCCCTGAGTCTCACCCCCCGATCCGCACTTGGCAACCCGCCGCGCGTGGACCGATATTTGCCTGCCAGACACTGGCTGCGGGCATTTTTCTGGCACAGCCACGCGGGCGGGTCTAGGCTATTGGAAGGCAGGGAGTTCGGGCGGGCCGTGGTTCCGGCCGAACGACCGGCGGTTGGCCCCATTTTCTACTAACCGCCCGATTCAGCGGGGTGTCTAAACCCGTGCGAGATGGCCCGCGCGACAATTCGACCGTCGTCTCGCTCGAAGAGACCGAAGACGCGCGCTGGGTCGCGGCCACGCTGGCGGGCGACCTGACGGCATTCGATCGCCTGATCGGCCGCTATCAGCGGCGGGCGCTGTCGGTGGCCTATCGGCTGCTGGGCAGCGTGGACGACGCGTCGGACGTCTGCCAGGAGGCGTTTCTGCGGGCGTTTCGTTCGCTGGACACGCTCGACGTGCCGGGACGATTCGCCGCCTGGCTGATGCGAATCGTCTGCAACCTGTCGCTGAACTATCGGCGCGGGCGCAAGAAGCACCTGGCACTGTCGACCGACGATGGCGGCGACGGCGAGCCGACCGACGGCGTGATGCATCAGCCCGCGGCGACGCGGACGCCCACGCCGGATCGCGAGGCCGTGTCGGGCGAGATGGACGGCGCCATCGGCCGCGCCCTCGAGGCGCTGCCCGAAAAACAGCGGCTGGCGCTGGTCCTGTTCGCGATCGAGGGTCTGCCGCAGAAGGACGTGGCCGAGGCGCTGGAAATGAGCGTGGAAGCCGTCAAGTGGAACGTCTTCCAGGCCCGAAAGACGTTGCGGGAGACGCTGGCGGAGTATCTGGAAGAATGAGCGAGCGCGGCGCACAACTCGAGCGGCTCATCAGCGAGCTGGCCGACGGCGGACTGGACGACGCCGCGCGGGCCCGCGTCGCCGCCGCCGCCGCCGCCGATCCGCGGGCGGCGCGACTGGTCGCGCAATACGCCCGGCTCGACCGGCTTCTGCGGGTCTGGCGCCCTTTCCCCGAAACACAACTTGGCGCCGGCTGGGCGACGGAGCTGCGGGCGCGGATCGCCGATGATCGCGCCGCGGCGCTGGCCGGGCTGGCCGACGCCTCGATCGACGAATCGGCCGCGCGGCAGGTGGCGCTACGCTACGCGTCCGACGGCGCCGCGCAGAAGATCGAGGCCGGCTTCCGCAACACCGACGATGCCCTTGCCGGCTGGCGGACGCTGCCCGACGTGGACTGGAACGCCCTGCACGAGCGGATCAGCGCGGCGGTGCGCGGCGCGGCGGCCGAGCGGCGAAGGCGGTTTGCCTGGGGTCGCTGGCTGGGCGTCGCCGGGCTGGCGGCGGTGATCGCGCTGACGGCGCTGGTGGCGCTGCGGCCGCGGCGGGTGACGCCGCCGGTGACTCCGGCCGTTGCGCCCGACGTCGTGGTCAAGATTGAATCTCCCCGGTCCGACGGGCAGGTGGCCGTTCACTACGACATGGGCAAGCCGCCGGCCGATGTCCAGGCTTTGCACCCCCCGACCGAAAGCGGCCGCTCGGCGGCGATCACGCCGACGACGGACGACGTTTCCGCCCTTCCGTAGCGCGGGCTATCATGGCGCGCCGTCCGGCGCGGGCGGCGTCCCGGCTGCGACGGAGGTTCCGCATGATTCGCACCGCCGCGTTTCTCACCGCGATGCTGGTGACCCTGTCCGCGCCGCTGGCCGGCGCATTCCAGGCGCCGTCGACGGCGCGGAGTGAGGCCGTGTCGGGCGCCGAGGCGCTCGATCGGCCGGTGGGCAGCCTGAAGCTCGAGGCGCAGGCGCTGCCGGCAGTGCTCGAGACGCTGGCGCAGAAGGCGGGCGTGCACTTCGTCGTCGATGAGGACACCTACGCGGTGCTGCCGTGGGGTCGCGAGACGCGCGTGGCGTCGCTGACGCTGTCGGCCGGCGCGACGCTGCGGGCGACGCTGGACGAGGTGTTGCGGCCGCTGGGGCTGGTCTATCGGCTGGAGGATGACGCGCGGCGGACGATCCGGGTGGACAGCAGTCCGCCGCTCGATCGGATGAATCGCCGCGCGACCTGGGACGACCTGCGGCTGCTGACGATGCTGGAGACGACGCCGTACAGTGCGGCGAACCTCGGGCAGGTGCGGATTCAATACAAGATCACCACCAAGGTGAACGCGCCGCAGTCGCTGGCGAACCAGCTCAAGCGCAGCGGCGAGGGCACGCTGGCGCAGATGCTGACCACGGCGACCAACGCGCTGGGGTGGACGTGGTATCCGGACGGCGACCACGTGGTGGTGCTCAGCCAGGAGGCGCTGAACAACCACAACCTGGCGCGGACCGTGACGGCGCGCTACAACCAGATGAACCTGGCCCACATTCTGCTCGACCTGTCGCAGAAGGCCGACGTGCCGTTTTCGTTTGAGCCGGGACTGATGCTGAAGCTGCCGGCGACGGCCGCGAACAGCTACAGCCTGATGCTGAACCAGACGTCGATCCGCGAGGCGCTGGAGTTCATCTGCGCCGAGACGGGGCTGAAATACATCGTGCGCCGCGACGCGGTCGATTTCTCGCTGGCGCCGGGCGCGGTGGGGGTCGGCAGCGGCGGCGCCGCCCGGTCGCGCGGCGATCCGTACGTGGCGCGCATCCTGGTGCCCGCAAGGAACGGCAACTACACCTACGAGTTCCTGATCCGCGATTCGGAGCTGCCCGACGACCTGCGCGAATATCGCGGCCAGATGATCGACGAGATGATCGACCGCATCCGGCAGGACATGGCGCCCAGTTCCGAGTCGCCCACGTCCCAGAAGTCCTGAGCCGCAGATCAAGTTTGACCCGGGCGGCCGCCGGTCGATAACATGAATGACGGGGTGGCGGCGCAGCGCCGGGCTGCATCCGGGGAGACCGTCGGTCAATCGCGTCTGCGTCCGTGACGCGCCAGGTTCGACATGGACACTCAGCGCCACCGGATCCGCGCATCGCGACCGCTCGTCGGGACGATCTGCGCGGCGTGCGCAGCGCTGGCCGGCACGGCCCGCGCCGCCGGTCCGGACGTGATCGTCAGCGACCTGCCGGCCGTCAATTACTTCGGCGCGGTCGGCCTGCTGCGCGGCTATGCCGTCGGCACCACTTCGTGCAACATCGGCGACACGCCGGCCGACTGGCTCGCGGGAACGAACCAGCACCCGGTGATTGCGCAGAACGTCTACCGCCTCCGCGACGGGCGCTTCGAGCAGATCGGCCTGTCGTGGGCGAAGCACGGCTTCCTGGTGATCGGCGGCACGATCTGCGGAACCTGCGATGATGCCGGCTCGGACCACCTGGGCGTCGGCTGCTCGGACACCTACTCGGCGCAGCTCAACGGCTCGCAGATGCGGCTTGGGCCGCGGTCCGAGGTCAATCCCTCCACCGGGCAGTTCCCCTATCCGTATGGGCTGCAGTGGGGACAGACCGGCGACCCGATCTTCAAGCGCGTGCAGCTCGACGAGAACGACCTGCGCCCGGCGCTGAACCCCGGGGCGCTCTACGTGATCGAAGGTCACTACATCCACCCAGCCGATGCGGCCGCCGGCAACGGGCTGAACAACGCCTCGTATCGGCCCGAACTGGTGATCGAGCAGCAGCCCGGCGACCTGCTGCGCTTTCAGCACGCCGGGCCGACGGTGGTCGGCGACTGTGCGCTGCATGCCTGGAAGGACCACGGGCTGGGGCTGAACATGCCCGATCCGGACGTGCTGCTGGTCGCGGTCGACACGCCCGGCGACGGGCGCTTCTGGCTGGCGAGCAAGGCGACCGACCTGGGCGGCGGAACCTGGCACTATGAATATGCTATTGAGAATCTGAATTCGCATCGCGCGGCCGGCGTGTTCGAGGTGCCGATTCCGACCGGGGCCGCGCCGACGAACGTGGCGTTTCATGGCGTGGCCTATCACTCGGGCGAGCCCTACTCGTCCACGCCATGGGGGGCGGTGTCGGCCGCGCACTGGATCACCTGGAGCACCGCGGACTACGCCAGCGACCCGAACGCCGACGCGCTGCGCTGGAGCACCGCCGACACCTTCCGGTTCGACTGCGCCGCGGCGCCGGTGCAGACGCACGCGCGGATCGGCCTGTTCCGCCCCGGCATCGGCAGCCCGAGCGCGTTTGGCGCCGTGTGGGCGCCCGCGCCGGCCGACTGCGACGCCGACGGCACGCCGGACGCCGACGAGATTCTGGCCGGCGCGCCCGACTGCGACTCGAATGGCGTGCCCGATTCCTGCCAGTTGCTGAACAACGACTGTGACGCCAACGGCGTGCCGGACAACTGCGAGATCGCCGCGCAAGGCGACTGCAACGGCGACGGACTGCCCGACGCCTGCGCCGTCCCGCCGTTCGGCGTCGCGCCCGACTGCAACGGCAACCACCGGCCCGACGCGTGTGACCTGGTCTCGTCGCCCGGCGGCGGACCCCCCGTCAGCCTCGATGCCAACAGCAACCTGATCCCGGACGAGTGCGAGTGTCCGACCTGTGCCGGCGACCTGACGGGCGACGCGCGTGTGAACGGGGACGACGTCGAGCTGTTCGTGACGGCCTATCTCGGGCCGTTCGATCGCTGCGCCGACATGGACGTGAGCGGCCCGCCGCTGACGAGCATCGACCTGCAACTCTTCGTGGCGCGGCTGCTGAGTGGCGCGCCGGCCTGTCCGTAGTCACAACACCCGCACAGGCGGGAACGGTTGATTGGCGGCGTGGCGGGCGCTTCCAGAGCGACATGACACCGAGCAGCCGCGCGCCCCGGCGCGACAGCCACCGATCGGACTCGAACCGATGACCTGCGGTTTACAAAACCGCTGCTCTACCAACTGAGCTACGGTGGCCTGGGGACGTGAAACTGGGCAGGGCCGGAGTTGAACCGGCGACACACGGATTTTCAGTCCGTTGCTCTACCAGCTGAGCTACCTGCCCGGATACGACGCGGACTGGCAGTCCTCGACGTCGACAGGCGGGGCAGTATAGCGAGGCCATACGCCTAAGGAAACGTCCGCCTGGTTCGCCGGGTTGCGTGCGCGCGGGCCGGGTATTGCGTTCCGCACGACCGGCCGAGCTGCGCCCGGGCGGCGACTCGTCGCGCTGGATGGGTACAATGGCGGCGTGACAGGCCGCGCCCAGCTGCGGGCCGGACCGGTCAACATGCTCGGGAGCTGCGGGATTCACACTGCCATTGACATCCGGGTGATCGGTGTTCATCGCGTCGAATGCTCCGACGAAGAGTTCGAAAGCGCGATGGAACTCATGTGGGGCAGTGGTCTCAGTGGTCGCGACCTTGAACGGGCCCGCAAGCACACCCGCGAGCAGTTCGACGGCCTGCGATTGATCGAGATTGAGGTAAGCCCCGCCGATACGAAAGTCGATTGGTCCCGAGTCACGCAGGCCATCCCCGGCGTCGACGGCAGCAGTTGGCAAGTCGCATACGATGAGGAACGGCTTGACGCGGCGCGCGGCCGCTGGGCCTTCTTCCTGCACTACGTACAGTCAGAGCAGCCCTTGATGACGCCGGCCGGCGACCGCGCTTTGCCGGCCGTCACACCGCTTCCTCAACACCTGGCCCACAAGACGTACGACACGCCATGATCGTTTGAGCGGCCCCGAAGTGGCTCGACGGACAAGCCGTGCCGGGACGGCGCGGCGCCGCTTGGGAAATCGCGCGCCGCGCGGTAGAATGCCGCTTTCGCCAGAAGGTCCGCCGGTGGAAAGAAGCGAACGTCGAGCTCCCACGCCCGAGGCGTGCTACGGCATCCTCGGCCTGCCGCACACCGCCACGCACCGCGAGGTGCAGGCGGCCTATCGGCGTCTGGCCTTCCGGCACCACCCCGACATCGCCGGCGACGACGCGGCCGCCCGCAGCGAGTTCTCGCGCATCACCGAGGCCTACCGCACCATCGCCACGCTCGATCGGCTGCGCGGCCGGGTGAAGTCGCTGGTCGGCTGCTGCTGCCGCTGCGGCCGGCCGGAGCAGCTGTTCCGCGGGATGGACCATCGCAACTACTGCGCCGAGTGCCTGCTGTCGGCCCGTCGGCGGCTGCTGCCGGCGCCGATTTACACCACGATGCGCTGCTTCTCGGTGATTGCGCTGCAGGCGTTGAGCGTGCTGCTGATGGTGCGATTTGCCGGCAGCGGGCATTACGCGGAGGGCTGGGCCGCGGCGGGGTGCATGGTGGCGTCGCTGGGGGTGCTGGGCTATTTCGTCGCCAAGGCCGACGTGATCGAGGTGGCCCCCGCGCGGCGGTCGCGGCGGCGAATCAGGGATTGAGCTGTCCGCCGTTCGACATGGTCTGGGCGAGCTTGATGCCCGCCGGTCCGCCCAGCACGATCAGAATCGCCGGAAAGATAAACAGAATCAGCGGCAGCATGAGCTTGACCGCGGTCTTCTGGGCGCGCTCCTCGGCCTTCTGGCGGCGCTTGGTGCGCAGCGAGTCGGCCTGGTTGCGCAGCGCCTTGGAGACCGACGTGCCCAGCCGCTCGGCCTGGCCCACAACGGCGACCAGCGCCTTCATCTCCTGCACGGCGGTGCGCTCGGCCATGCGCGTGAGCGCCTCGGCGCGCGGCACGCCCATCTGCGTTTCGACCGTGGCGATCTGGAACTCATCGGACAACTGCGAATAGACGTGGCGCATCTCGTCGCCGACGCGCTGCAGCGCCGCGTCGAGCCCCAGGCCGGCCTCGACCGAGACCACCATCAGGTCGAGCGAATCGGGCAGCCCGCGGCGAATGGCGTCGGAGCGCTTGCGGATCGTCCACCACAGCCACAGGTTCGGCAGCATGAACCCCAGGCCGGCCGCAAAGGCCGCGCGCCCGAGCATGTGCACCAGCGGATCGCCGATCGACGCCTCGATCGAAAGCGTGACGGCGCCGGCGATGATCGCCAGGACCATCTTGGCGGCCAGGAAGATGAGCGGGGCCGACTCGCGGCGGAAGCCGGCGTTGGTGAGCTTGGCGCGCAGGTTGTGCTGCTCGGCGTCGGATTTGGGCATGACCGGACGCGACAGCAGCGGCGCGGCGCGCTCGAGGACGGCGGACAGTGCCGCCTCTTTCGCGCGGGTGCGGATGCTGGCGGGGTCTTTCTCCTTCGCGACGCCGGCGACGCGCCGCTCGACGGCCGACTCCTTCTCGCCGCGCGACGGCATCAGCGAGTAGACGACCATTCCGGCCGCGAACACGCCCATCAGGATCAGGCCGATCAGTTGCATAAGCGCCTCTTTCGCGGACCTACACCTTTACGTTGACGATCTTCTTGATCATCAGCAGGCCGAGGATCTGCGCCACGCCGGCGCCGATCAGCAGGTAATTGCCGATCTGCTCGTCGAGCAGCACGCGGCCGTACTCGGGGTTGATGACCTGCTCGAGCGCGAAGACGGCGAACGGCAAGGCGAACAGCACGTAGCCCGAGAGGCGTCCCTCGGCGGTCAGCGCCTTGACCGTGCCGGCGAGCTTGATGCGCTCGCGGATGACGGCGCTGATGTTGTCGAGCACCTCGGCCAGGTCGCCGCCGGTGGTGCGCTGGATGAGCACGGCGGTGACGAACAGGCGCGTGTCCATCTGGTCGAGCCGGTTGGCCATGCCGAGCAGCGCCTCTTCGATCTTGATGCCGAGGTTCTGCTCGTGAAAGACGCGGGCGAACTCGGCGCCGACCGGCGCGGGCATCTGCTGGCTGACGACGTGGATGGCGCTGGGCAGCGAGTGACCGGCCCGCAGCGCCTGGCTCATCAGGTCGAACACGTCCGGGAGCTGGTGGACGAACTTGTTGACGCGCCACTTGCGCTTGAACTGCACGAACAGCAGCGGGAAGAGAATGGCGCAGCCCGCCGTCACCAGTTGCACGCCCAGTCCGTAGCCGAGGAAGTGCAGCGCCAGGTAGGCCGCCGCGGCCGCGCCCACCAGGTTGATGCAGAGCGTCGGCGCCACCCACGGCAGGTCGGCCTGCTCGAGGGCGCGCTGCAGGCGCGGCATGAACTTGACCTTCTGAAGCAGGAAGGCGAGCGACGACTCGGCGAGCCGCTGCTGGCGCATGATGGAGTCGTGGGCGGACTTCTCGTTGTGGGCCGCCAGGGCGGCCGAGCCCTTCTCGCGCAGTCGCTCTTCGACCTTGCGGGCCTGCGGGCGGCGCAGATCGTTGACGACCTGGTAGAGCCCGTACGCCAGCAGCGTCGAGCCGGTGAGCGGCAGGGCATAGAGCCCGATGAGCTGCATGGCATCGCCGGCAAAGGGGGGCATGGGGTCAGCCGCTCCTTCCGGTCCGGGTCGCCGCGCGGGTCGTCACGGGCCGGCTCACGGGGTTTCTCCCTTGTCGGCCAGCAGCACGCGCCGCTCGAAGATGGCGGCGTCGAGCTTGGCGCCGGCCGACTGGATGCGCTCGAGAAACGCCGGCCGCAGCCCGGTGGCGATGAACTGCCCGAAGGCCTTGCCGTTGGCGTCGATGCCGAGCTGTTCGAACTTGAAGATTTCCTGCATGGTGATGGCCTCGCCTTCCATGCCCTGCACCTCGGCGACCGACATGATCTTGCGGGGTCCGCCGGTGAGGCGCGCCGCGTGGACGACCAGGTGAATGGCGGAGGCGAACTGCTGGCGGATGGCCTTAATCGGCAGGTCGAAGCCGGCCATCATGACCATGGTCTCGACGCGCTGCACGGCGTCGCGGGTGCTGTTGGCGTGGATGGTGGTGAGCGAGCCGTCGTGGCCGGTGTTCATGGCCTGGAGCATGTCGAGCGTTTCGGGTCCGCGGCACTCGCCGACGACGATGCGGTCGGGGCGCATTCGCAGGGCGTTGATGAGCAGGTCGCGGATGGTGATGCGCCCCTTGCCCTCGATGTTGGGGGGGCGCGATTCGAGCCGCACCACGTGCGACTGACGAAGCTGGAGCTCGGCGGCGTCTTCGATGGTGACGATGCGCTCGGTGTCGGGAATGAACGCCGAGAGGTTGTTCAGCAGCGTCGTCTTGCCCGACCCGGTGCCGCCCACGACCAGCACGTTGAGCGCGCCCTCGACGCAGGCCCGCAGGAACTCGACCATCTGCGGCGCGACACTCCTGTAGTTCACGTAGTCGTCCCAGGTGATCGGGTCTTTCCCGAAGCGGCGGATCGACATGCTCGGGCCGTCGAGCGCCAGCGGCGGGATGATGGCGTTGACGCGCGAGCCGTCCTTCAGCCGAGCGTCGACCATGGGGGTCACTTCGTCGCAGCGCCGCCCGACCGACGAGCAGATCTTGTCGATCACGTGCATGAGGTGGGCGTTGTCGCGGAACTTGACGCTCGACAGTTGCAGCCGCCCCTTGCGCTCGATGTAAACCTGGCGCGGGCCGTTGATGAGGATGTCGCTCACGTTCGGGTCGGCAAGAATCACCTCGAGCGGGCCCAGGCCGAAGGTCTCATCAAGAATCTCCTCGATCAGGCGCTGGCGCTCGTTGACGTTTAGTAGCGCGTTTTCGGCATTGCACAGTTGGGTGACGGCCTGGCGGACTTCCTCGCGGACCTCGTCTCCCTGCCGCGCCGAAAGCGCCGACAGGTCGAGCTGCTCGACCAGCTTGCGGTGGATGCGGTTCTTCAGGTCGTACCACTGGTCCGACTTCTCGTCGGGCGGCGCCTCGGCCTTGCGCGGCGGCGGGTTATACGACTGCGGCGCAGGCGGCGCGCCTTCGGGCGTGGCACCCGGCGCGGGCGCGGGCGCGGGCGGCGCCTTGGGCACCCTCAGGATCGACAGGGCAGACTTCCCGAACATCGCTCATCTCCCCCAGGCGCGTGCGCCCATTGGCGCCGGGCCGCGTCGGATGCCTACGCCCCCGCCGCGGCCGGAGCGACCGGCGGCGGCGCCGTCTCTCTTCCGCGCGGCTTCAGAAAGCGGCTCAGCAGTCCGGCCGATTTCCCGGCCTCGGTCACCTTGTCCGGGCAGTGAATCTTCATCGCCAGCTCGCGGACCGACTGGCAGAGCTTGCTCTTGCTGAACTCGGTGCGCAGCGGCTGACCGACGTTGATCGACGCGCTGGCGCTCTTCCACTCGTCCGGAAGCGTGTGGAAGAAAGGCGCCCCGAGCGTCCGCTCGACCTGCGCGGTCTCGAGGTGTCCCGAGTCGCGCCCCAGCCGGTTGCAGACGAAACGCATGCGCGACGCCGAAAAGCCCTGGGTCGCCAGCTCTTCCATCATCCGGGCCGTGTTGCGCACGCTGGTGACCAGCAGTTGCACGATCATCAGGTTGAAGTCGGCCGCGTCGAGAATGATCCGCCCGCCGGGGTCGCTGCGCATCGGCCCGTCGATGACGATGTAGGTGAACATCTCCTGCATGACGGTCAGCACGCCGGCACAGTGCGCGGCGGTAATTCCCTCGGCCTGGGCGAACTGCTGCGGTCGCGCCAGCACCCACACGCCGCTGGCGTGCTTCACGAGCGCCTTTTCGATCATCGCCGGGTCGACCTGCTCGGGCGTCGAACAGAGATCGGAGATGGTGAACTGCGATTCGAGGTCCAGGACGGTCGCGACCTGTCCGAAGCGGAAATCGAAATCGAGCAGTGCCACGCGACCGGCGGCGCCGGTCAGTTCGGCCAGCTCGACCGCCAGGTTGGTTGCCAGAAAGGTCGCGCCGACGCCGCCGGCGCTGCCGAGCACCGAGACCAGCTTGCCCGGTTCGCGGGCCTGGGCCTGTTCGCCGGCGATCTGGCCGACGGCTTCCTTCAGTTCCGCGAGGTCGAGCGGCTTGACCAGGAAGCGCTTCAGGCCGATTCGCATCGCCTTGAGCAGGGTGTCGCCGTCGGTGCAGCCGCTGATGGCGATGACCGGCACGCGCGGATTCGCCGCGAGCACCTGTCCGGCGACCTCGAGCACCAGCGGCGCGGCCGGATCGAGGTGCAGAATGAGCACCTCGGCCGGGAACTGCGCCGCGGCGTGCGGCAGCAGGCTGGGCTCGTCGAGCTCCGCGACAATGCGCAGCTCCGGCAGCGAGAGCAGCGCCTGGCGCAGCTCTGCCGCGTAGGTCTCGTCGCCGTTAAAGACGATCGCTCGGATCGACCTTCCCATCTGGCTGTCTGCCCCAGCCCGGCGCGCGGGCTCTGACGCACCCCCCGGCTGCCCCCCATCCGGGCGACCGCCGGGCGTGGCGCGCCCGGCGATCGGCCGGTCGACCGATCACTTGATCAGTCGGACCGGTCGCTTGCCGCCCAGTTGCTGGAAGATGGTCTGCAACTGGGTTACGTACGCCGGCTGGCCGGTCGCGTCCGGCGCACTGTCGGCGTAGAAGTATTCTCCCTTTCCTATTTCGGCGATATGGCCGAGCAACTGCGGATCGACGTCCGCTCCGAGGCCAATCGTGTAGATGGTGACGTTCTGGTTGGCCACGGCCTGGGCACGATCGACCGCATAATCGGACGGCGACAGGTGCCCGGAATCGCTGACGTTGGGCTTGCCGTCGGTCAGCAGAATGCAGACCTTCGACGCCGCCGGCCGGACGCGGCTGCTGGTCAGTTCGTTATAGGCCATCTGGAAACCGGCCCCGATGTTGGTGGTGCTGTCGTAGTGACCGGCCTGGCGCTGATAGAGCGTCGCCGGGATGTTGTGCAACAGCGTGGCCAGCGACTGGCCGCCCGACGGAACCGTCAGGTTGACCTCGTGTCGGCCGGTCGTGGCGAACACCTCGAGCGAGCAGTGATCCTGCGTATCGAGCGACACGATCAGGTCGATCATGGCCTGAACCGCGTGCTTGGCGGAGCCGATCGGCTCTTCCGGCGCGGCGGCCAGTTCCGGGCACTTCGAGTGCGACGCCTGCTTTTCGAGCAGGTAGTTGACGACCGTCTTGATGCCGTAGCGATAGCGGAAGTTGGAATCGGTCTGGTAGTGCTCCGAGCTGGTCGAGCTGGCGTAGTTGATCCAGTCGTCCCACGAGCCGCCGCCGAATGGCCAGCTCACCTGCTGGGCCACTTCGCCGCTGTCGACCTTGTTGTCGCCGTTGCCGGTGCCGCCGGTGTATTTGCCGCCGGTCTTCTTGCTCTTCCAGCCCGCCAGGCCGAGCAGCACCTTCACGCGCGCCGTGTAGGTGGTGAAGCTGGTGTCATACTGCCCGGAGAGCAGCGCCGAGCGTTCAGCGGACGAGTAGCCCGCCTCGGTCAGGTTGGCGATGACGTCGGCGTCGGTGCAGGTGGCGCTGCGCGGAATGTAGTACAAGCCCGGATCGCTCACCGGCGTGTAGGCGCCCAGGATGATCTCGTTCCCGAAACCGGTCATCCAGCCCCAGCGCGGTCCGCCGCACGAGCCGACGACAGACTCCGTCGACGCGCCCGGGCTGGGATTGCCGCCGACGCTGTTCGGCTTGCCCGAGCCGGTGGCCGGCTGATTGTTGTTGGCGGTCGCCGCGCCGGGCGATGCCGGGTCGGTCCCGTTGCCGACTCCGTTGCCGCCCTTCGTGCAGGCGATCGAGAGCCAGACATCTTCAAGGTCGATCTGCACGCCCGGCCGGTTGGCGTAGGGCGGCGTTTCGGACTGGAACTGCCGGTAGTGGCGCAGCTCGCTGTCGTCGTTCATCGAGCCGGACAGATCGATGACCAGCGCGATGTCGCGCGGGACGAGCATGCCGATGGCGCTGGCGCTGATCGATGCGCCGCCCGAGAAGATCGCCGCGCCGAACATGAGTGGCACCTTGGGGTGATTCGCGTCCGATCCGTCGCGGCGGACGGTCACCTTGACCGCGTCGAACGGCTGCACGTTGGGTTGATAGACGTATCGCGCGCCGTCGAGCACGGCATGACCAAACTCCACGTCAACATTCGGGTCGACATACGCCGACGATCCGCGGACCTTGTTCTGCGCCGCGACTGCGGCGGCCTGCTGGCGCGCGCTGGCCTGCGCGTCGGCCGAGCCGCCCAGTTCGAGCGCCGCAGCCAGCGCCGCGGCGTCGGCGGCGTTCTGGAGCTCGCCGCGCGTGTTGAACTGCATGCCCGTGTCAACCGTCAGCGCCATGGCGCCCACGCCGACCAGCGATCCGAAGACCGCCGTCTGGAGTATGGCCGTCGCACGGCGTGAACGCTGTTTCCCGCGCCCGAACAGGCGAGTCCGATTCCCCGACATGGTTCACCCTCCGTCCGCACCGGCGCCGCGCGTCGCGCGGGCCGATTCTCGGTCGCCGTCCCGGGTGCGCCCGGTGCGGCGTTGCCGCGATCCTCGTGCTTGCGTTCCGCAGCCTCGGATCGGCCGGCGGTGAACTGTGCGTTCGGCGTGCAATTCGGGTCCGCCGCAAGTGGCGGTCGTGCCGCGCCGACGCGATGCTAAGGCGTGCCCTCCTCCTCATTCACCGAGATGCCGCACGGGCCGCGCAGCGCGGTGTTCACGGTCGCGTCGGACCAGCTGGTCGCCGGCGGATAGGCGTTCACCGGCATGTGGTGACGCGGCACCTCGTCCATCTCGCGCGTGGCGCGCGGGCCGGCCTCGAGCTGTTGCGTGAAGAACAGCTCAAAGTCGTTCGGCTCGCGGATCTTCTGCCCCGGCACCGGCCGCACCTGCTGCGGATCGAGCGGCGCCACCAGCTCGGGCGTCACCAGCACGACCAGCTCGGTCTCGTCGCGGGTGTATTCGACCGACGAGAAAAGCGTCCCCAGGACGGGCAGATCGCCGATGCCCGGAATCTTGCGGGCGTTGGCGCGCACGGTTTCGTTCAGCAGCCCCGCCATCGCGAAGGTCTGGCCGTTGCCCACTTCGAGCGTGCTTTCGGCGCGGCGCGTGGTGAACGCGGGGATGACAAACCCGGCGACGACCACCTGCCGCGTCGGGTCCAGATCGCTGACCTCCGGCCGCAGCGTCATGCGGATCTGCTGCCCGGCGAGCACCGTGGGGGTGAACTCGAGCAGCACGCCGAAGCGGTGATAGTCGACCTGGAACGTGTTCTGCAGCACCAGCGGGATCGGCACTTCGCCGCCCACCAGGATCGACGCCGGCTGGCCCGACAGCGCGATGACGTTGGGCTCGGCCAGCACGCGGATCAGCCCGTTGGTCCGCAGCGCGCGAACGAAGAATTGCAGCTCGGCGCGCGGAAAGCCCAGCGTCAGGTTGGTGGCGCCGCCGTTCTGCACCGGCAGCATCGAGTAGGTCTGCTGGCCGACCAGCAGATTTGCCAGCCCGGGGTTGTTGACCGTGGTCGGGTTGAGCCCGTTGAGGTTGTTGGCGAAGAAGAAGTCGCGCGAGACCGGCGAGCCGCCGAAGAACCAGTTCATGTTCAGCTCGCGCATCGCGCTGCGGTTGACCTCGGCGACGGTGCAGCGGATGAGCACCTGCTGCGAACCGGCGACGCTCATCTGGTTGCGGACGCGCCCGGGGCTGACCATTTCCGCCATCTCGACGATTCGCTGGGCGGTGGTCGCGTCGGGCACCGAGCCGGTGAGAATCAGGTTGTCGAACAGGCTGCGGACGCGCACGGCCGCCGTCGGCGCCACGGTCCGCACCAGCTCCTCGAGCACCGCGACATCCACCTCGACCAGCAGGTCGATGACCGCCTCCTGCCCGTCGGCCGTGGTGAGCTTCAACTGCGTCACGCCGAACTTCTTGCCGATCACCGCGATCTCGGTCGGCGAAGTGACCGCGACATCGGCCACCTCGGGCGCGGCGATCTGCACCTTGGTCACCGGGCGCTTGAGCTGCACGAAGACGGCCTTGTCCTTTACGACGCGCAGCTTGTCCGCCGCCGCGGTCGCGGCGCGCACCTGCGACATGATGCCCGGCAGGCTGGCGGCCGCGGGCGTCGGGCTGGCGGCCGGCGGTTCGTCGGCCGGGGCATACGCCAGGCGCATCTCTTCGTCCGTCAGCGCAGCAGGCCGCGGCGCCGCGGCGCTGCCGGGCGCGGGTCGATCGACCGGCAGGTTCGGCAGGACGCCGGCCTCTTCCGCCAGGCAGATCAGCACGTCGGCATCGGGCCAGGCGCCGGGCGCGAACTCGCCGCCGCGCGCCGTTGCGGCCAACGCCAGGCAGGGCGCCAGTGCGGCGACCGCGCGAAATCTTGCACATCGCGTCATTCGGCCACCTCCTGGGCGGGTCCGTTTTCGGCGGGCCGTCCGTGGCTCGGTTGAGGGCTGGCCGCCGGGTCGGGCGGCGGATCGCCGGGCGCACCCCCGGCCATGCGCGTGCTGCCGCCGGGCCCGAAGGCCACGCGCTCGTACTGCGTGCCGCGGTAGACCTCGACCACGCGCGGCGCCGGCGGCGGTGGCGGCAGGTGGACCTTGGGCGCCGGCGCGGGCTTACTGGGCCGGCTGAGCAGCGCCGTCAGCAGCGACTTGGCCAGCGCGCCGCCGTCCTCCTCGTCGCGCCCGTTGCGCATGGCGAGGTGGATCAGTCCCTTGGCGGACGCCATCTGGAGCTTGGGCACGTCGTCGGGCTTGAGCAGCAGCGTGACCGAGCGCGACAACTGGCTGGTCTTGCCGTCGGGCCCCATCGAGTTGAGCGACTGTCCGACGGCGCCGACGCAGACGTTCTGCAGGATGATGCGGCTGGAGGTGCGATCGCGCGAACCAAACCGCTCGGTCATGACGGCCGAGACGTCGACGTGCGATCCGGGCGTGATGAACCCGCCCACGCTCGAGGCCTCGTCCACCTTCACCGCGACGGCGCGATAGCCGTCCGGAATGCGGCTGGAGAGGCCCGGCTGGGTGCCGGGCGGCGCGAGCATCTGCTCGGTAATCATGACGCCCTGTGGAATGAGCGCCTTGGCGACGCGACCGACCAGCGCCTTGGGATCGGCGAAGGCGCCGCGCGGGATGAGGGCCGACGGCACCTTGCTGAGCGCCAGGCACTGCGCGGTGACCGCCGCGGCGGGATCGATCGATCCGGCGGCGATTACCACGCCGATCCCCGGGCCGGAGCTGCCTTCGGCGCGTTGCAGCATGTCGCGTCCCATGCGGATGGCGACGAAGCCGATCCCCAGGCCAGCGATCAACGGAATGAACGTCTTGGCCTTCATGGTCGAGTCATGCTCCCTGGCGCGTCCGGGCAACCCGGCCCGATTCCGTCGGCGTGGCGCGGCGCGGTGTTACTGCACCACGCCCTGCGAACCGCCGTCGAGCGCCGTGCCTTCCAGGCGCATGGACGCCTTGGAGGTAATGTTCACCGATCCGCCGCCGAACAAGCTGCCCGTGAACGACGAGCGATTGAACGGCACGGACACCTGCACCCAGACGTCGGTGGCGCCGCCGAGGCTGGTCAGGTTGGTCGTCACCGTGTAGCCGGTCATGTGACCCGCTGCCATGGTGGTGGCGACCGCGTTGTTGACGTCCGTCAGTGTCGCGCCGGCGATCGACGCGACGCGGGCGCCTTCTCGCGCCGCGTTGGTCACGGTCTGGCGCGCCATGAATGCCGAGCCCATCTCGGTCATGCCCAGCATCATGCCCATGAGGATCGGTGCCACGACGGCCGTTTCGACCACCGCCCCACCGCGCCTCAGAAACCGGCTTCTGTTCCCCCGCATCATGGTCAGACCCTCCAAAGACCTCCCAGGTGGGCGGCCAGGACGATCCAGGATCCGATCGTCAACGGCACGCCGTACGGCAACAGGGCGCTGGTCGCTCCGAAGGTCCGAGCGCCCGCCACTTCACTGAACGCCGTGTCCCAGCGGCTGACTTTCTGTGCGATCGCCGCCAGGTTGGCCCGCGCGAACAGCCACTTGCGCTGAACCGAGATCATCACCGCGGCGATCACCCCGCCGACCAGCGCCCCGACGACGAATCCGGCCAGGCACAGCGCCGGGCCAAACCACGCCCCGATGGCCGCCATGAGCTTGACGTCGCCCGCCCCCATGCCATGCATGGCCCAGGGGATGATCAGCACGCCGAAGCCCACCGCCAGCCCCGCCAGCCCGCTGCCCAGTCCGGATTTCCCGAAGTAGGCCGTCTGGACGATCAGGCCCGACAGCGCCAGCGCGGCGTTGAGCCAGTTCGGCACCCGCCGCTCTTTGTAGTCGATCCAGCTCGCGTAGGCGGTCACCGGGACCACCACGCACGTCATCACCGCCAGGTACGGGACACTCTGCATGGGTCGTTACCTCGCTGCCCCGGGCGTCCCTACCCGATGTTCGCGCAGCTCCGCCGCGCGGCCTCGCTCGCGGATGCGACCGGCATGCCGGCGCATGGCCGACATGCCAGTCGCTCCGCGCCCTGCGCCCTCCGAACGGATCAACCCGTCGGAAGCGCGGTGCTGATGTTGGCAAAGGTCGTCGACACCTTGGTGCCCAGGGCCGAAATCGCCCCCAGCGCCACCAGAATGATCAACGCCAGCATGACCGCGTACTCGGTCGCCGTCGGACCGTCTTCGCTCGCCCAGAATCGCTTTATGCCGTTCAGGAAAAGTTTCATTTCCGATCCTCGCTCCGGCCGCCCCGGTCGGTCCAAGATCGCTCGCATCCGCGTCCCTGCCACCGCGAACGGAAGTTCGACGCACGAAGCAAATGGATCGCTCCGCGGCCGCACAACGGGCCGCCTCCGGCGGACCCGAGAATCCCCTGCATGTCGTTGGAACCATCGTGGCCGGCCAGACCGGTCGGCACATCCCCGGTTCGTCCGCTCGATGGCGGACCCCGATTCGCCCGGCGGCTCCGCGCGCGGGCGGACGCCAAGGCCATCGTCGACCACGGATCGCCGATCGGTCTGCATGAGCCGCCGGCGCACCATCGGGTCGTGACACTCGAACCATAAGATTGCTTTTCAACACTGGCAAACGGGTCAGCGACCCTCGTCCCAGTAACCTGCTCGGCGCGGCGCACCGCTTTTCAGTGTTGATATCGGTTTACGCCACTGCGATCGGACCATCCGCGGACGCAATCGCCGGGGCAATTTCTGCGGGGCGATAATCGACCGCCGCCGCGCCGACTTCGCGCCGCAGGCCGCGCCCGATTTCGTTTGCCGATCCGCGAACCGCCGCCGCGCCGCCGCGTAGAGCCATCAGCGCCGATCCGGTGCGATCGACGCTGCGAAAGGAGTCGCCATGCCGTTTGTGACCGCGTCGGTTATCGCCCTGGGACTGATCCCCACCATGCAAACCCCGGCCCGCGCCTCGCGCGGGCTGCCCGCCATCCGGCTCGCCAGCCACTTTCGCGGACTGGAGGGCTGCTTCCTGCTGCGCGACCTGAAGAACGGCTGGACCCTTTCGTGGGGCGAGCCGCGCTGCGAGCAGCGCCTCAGCCCCTGCTCCACCTTCAAGATCTTCAACGCGCTGGCCGGGCTGGAGTCGGGCGTGCTGGTCGACGAACACACCCGCTTCGCCTACGACGGGACGCCGCAGCCGGTCAAGGTGTGGCAGCAGGACCACACGCTCGCCAGCGCGATTCAGAACTCGGTGGTGTGGTACTTCCGCCGCGTCGCCCAGGGTGTGGGCGAAGAACGGATGGCGAAGTTTCTGCACGACGTCGGCTACGGCAACGAGGCCTGCCGCGGACGCCTGACCGACTTCTGGATCGACGGCACGCTCGAAATCTCGCCCCGCGAGCAGCTCGAATTCCTGACGCGGCTCTACTCCGATCGACTGCCGTTCCAGCGCGCCCACATGGCGCTGGTCCGGCGGCTGCTGGTGCAGCGGGCGTCGGGCGACTGGAGCTGGAGCGGCAAGACCGGCACCCAGGGGCGCGACAACCAGATGGTCATGGGGTGGTTCGTCGGCCAGGTCCGCTCCGGGCCGCGAGAGTTTGTGTTTGTGACCAACATCGCCGCGTCGCACGACGCCGGCGGCCGACAGGCGCGCGAGATCACGTGGGACATCCTGAAGGAAATGCGGCTGGTGCGTGATTGATGCCCACGGCGGGCGGCCGGAGGGGATTGTCCGCGGGCGGGTCGGACGCGTGGCGCGGCCCGCCCGCATAGGTTTCGGCACGGGCGACCGTGCACGCGGTCAGCGGTCGGGCGCCGAGAGCTGCCAGGCCGGGTCGCGGTCCGCCGGCGACGGGCCGAGCAGCGCGCCCGACGGATCGAAATTCGCCCGCCACCACGAGACAAACTCGGCGCGGAGCGCGACCGCGCGCTCCAGCGCCTGCTGCGGCAGCGCGCCGGGAACGTTGACCGGCCGGCGCCGCAGCCGCGTGGCGACCGTCATCCGCGTCTGGCCGCGATAGACCGCCAGTTCGCACCGGGCGCCGACCTGCTGCTGCACGATCCATTGCGGGAAGGCGCGCCCGCTCGGTGACTTGAGGAGCGGCTGCCCGTTGACGGCGACGATGAAATCGCCGCGCAGCAGTCCGCAGTCGGAGGCCGCCGTGCCGGGGATCACGTCGCGGACCGCCACGCCGACGCGCGTGGCGTTGGGCACGCGCGGCTCGCGCGCCAGCCGCGGGTCGCTCTCATCGTCTTCTTCGTACTGAATGCCCAGGAACGGCGGCATCGGTCCCAGCTTCTGCTCGTAGAAGACCCGCTCGGCCACCTGGCGGATCCGCCGCTTCTCTTCGTAGCTGCTGCTGACGGCGAACGCGCGGGCCAGCGGCTCGTAGATCGCCGGGCCGCGCAGCGCCAGTTTCTCGGCCGACTGCCGGCGCGTGGCTTCGAGCGGCGCCGCCAGCCGGGCGATCAGCGCCTCCATCGGCTCGTCATGGGCTGCGTCGGGATGTGTCGTGGGCGGCGCGTCGGCCGGGGCGGAGGTCTGTCCGTGGGCTGGCGCGGCATTCGCGGCGGCGAGCATCCACGCTATCAGCAGGGGTCGAAGTCGTCGCATCTCGTTCAAGTCCGTCATCAGCCGCGGCTGGTCGGAGCCGCTAGGCCTCTTGCAGGTCGGCGACCATCGGCGCGCCGCCGCGTTCCAGCCATTCCACCTTGCGCATCACCATGGTGAGAAACCGGAAGCCATCCAGCCCTGCGAACGCGCCGGTCGTCCAGACCGGGATGACCGTCTCGGCGATCAGCGCCTCGATCATCAGCAGCGGCACGCACTTCAGCTCGGCGACGCTGAGCACGTTGATCTCATCGTAGCCGCGCAGGAAGCGCTTGGCCCGCGGCTCGTCGGTGTAATCGGGCCAGGTGTCGGGATTGCGCGAGCCGGTGACGAGCGAAAACTGCAACACCCCGTTGGCGACGTCCATGACGCGCGGCTGGATTCGCGCGGCGTCGTAGTCGATGACCGCCACGACCCGGCCTTGCGCGAAGAGCATGTTCCCGGGGTGCCAGTCGGAATGCACGACCTGCGGCTCCCACGACAGCAGTCCGAGGTCTTCGGCGGCCTGCCCGGCGCGGTCGTAGGCGTTCAGAATGGCGTCGCACAGCGTCTGGGCCTGTTCGGGGTGATCGCGGGCGTGGGTCTTCTCGGCCAGGCGCGGCGCCAGCTCGCCGAGATAGCGGCGCACCACGGCGGCGGCGTGGTAGTGCCCGGAAGGCGGCTTGTGCTGCGGGCGGCACTCGACCGCCAGTCGATGATATAGCCCGAGCGTTTTTCCGGCCTCGTAGGTGGTCAGCAGGCTCTGGTCGTAGGGTTCGCCGGGGATGAACTCGAAGAGCTCATAGACCCAGTCAGACAATCGGACCAGTGAATGTCCGCCGTCGCGCGTCAGGATGAGGTGCGGCAGCGGGAAGTTGCGCTCGCGGAGAAACTCCTGAAGCTCGTGGGCGAAGCTGACCCGGGCCGGGTCGCTCTGGCCGCGCGGCCGGCGCTTCAGCAGGTACATGCCGCGATCAGTCTTGAGCACCAGCTTGGCGGCGCGGTGCGAGCCGCGCGCGAACTCGCGGATCTCGCGCACCACGCCCACGTCGTAATGACTGAGCACGATGGCGAGCTCTTCGGTCCCCAGCTTTTCGCGAGTCTGTGACGACACCCGCAACCCGGATTCTGCGCCGGACCGGCGCCCGGCTCGCGACTTTCCGCGGCAAGCCGCACGGGCCGGCAGATTCTGCGCCCCCCACGAACCGTTTCGCGGCGGCGCCACACCTCAGCTTCGGCCAGACCGGGGCCCGCCAACAGCCCCCATGCGGCAAAGCGCGGGAGATCAGAATCGCTTCCCGCGATCGTCGTCGCGGTCGTCATCGGCGTCGGCTTCGCTGTCCGGTTCATGCTCGTCGGTGTCGATCTTCCAGCGGTCGGCCTCTTCAACGTCGTCGATCTCGCGCTGCATGTGCCGGAACATCTTCTCCTGGAGGGGGGCGAGCCGGCGGTACATCTGCACCGTGGCCTCATAGGCCGCGACCAGCCGATCGACCTTCTGGCTCAGCTCGGTCTGGCGCAGAATCTGCCACTTCATGAGACATTCTGGTTCTTTTATGTTACTAAATGGGTCGCACGAGAATCGCAGCTGCCCGTTGCCCGATCGTTCGCACATCTCGCAATCACTGCACTGAATCATCGATCGACTCCGCTCGCCACCATGAGCTTAGTCGATGAACCCGGCCGCCGTCTCTCGGGCCCGCACCGGATCGCCGCGGATTTGGTGCTCCAGCTCCTTCCCGTAGGCCGGCTGGCGCTGGATGAATCGGTCCTGCTCGTCGCGCCACTCCTTGGCGTACCAAGCGAAGTTCTGCCGTGCCGTCTCGTTCTGAGAGCGGGTCAGTTCCTGTGCGGAGACTGTGGCCGCCTGCAGGCGTGCGGGTCGGCCGCGTTCAACTTTGGCGAGGTCTGCCAATCTGTCGCTGACGTTGAGGATCCGCTGCTGGCGGCGCGAAACGGCGATCGGATCGCCGCATCCGGCCATGATGCCGGCCGTTGCCAGCGCAAGGAACAGAGCCGGCCAGGTGTACGAGGTGCGAATCGGTTTCATTCGATGACTCTCGGGGACGCGGGTCGGTCCCTTCATGTAATATCCTGTAACCGTGGTGGCGCTCGCCTGGGGCCCGGGCGCACCGCCCAATCCGGCTGTTCTACGTGGAACAGAGGCGTATGGCGCGACGCTGTTCGGCGATTGGGCCAACACGAGACCAGGGATCCGTTCCACGTGGAACGTCCCTCGGTCGCGGCCGCCAACCGGAATTCGGCACATTGACCGCGTCCTCACCTCCTTCTACCATCCTGCCAGATTTCGGTGCACGGAGGCCAGATACCATGTCACGCGAGCAACCCAGGCGGCTCGGACGCGGACTAAGCTCCATCATTCCGATTGACTCGCCCGTTCAGGTCACGCAAGCGGCTGAGGCCGATCAACCGTCTCTGCGACTGTCGCCACGACTTGCCGAGCTGCCGATCGAGCAGATTCGCGCCAACCCCGCCCAGCCGCGAAAGACGTTTGACGACGCGGCCTTGCGCGCGCTGGCCGATTCGCTGTCCCAGCGCGGCACACTGCAGCCGGTGATCGTGCGACCGCGCGGCGGTGGCTATGAGCTGGTGGCGGGCGAACGGCGCTGGCGGGCGGCGCGGCTGGCGGGCTTGTCGCACATTCCGGCGATCGTGCGCGACGCGGACGACACCGAGCTGCTGGAGCTGGCGCTGGCGGAGAATCTGCACCGCGCCGACCTGAACGCGGTGGAGCGGGCCCGGGCCTACTTCGAGATGAAATCTAGATTGAATATAGATAATGATGAATTGGCGCGGCGGCTCGGCGAAGACCGCAGCACGGTCGCCAATTACCTGCGGATTCTCGACCTGCCAGTGGACGTGCTCGATCTGGTCGCGACAGGTGGACTGTCGATCGGCCACGCCAAGGCAATTTTGGCCGCCGGCGCGGCTCCGGTACGATCGCGGCTGGCGGCGCGGGCCTTTGCCGAGGGCTGGTCGGTGCGGCAGACCGAGAGCGCGGCGCGGGCCGGCGGCACGGTCGAACCGCCGGCGGCGGCGCCAGCCAAGCGACCGGCCGTCAGCGAGATGGAGCGGGCTCTTTCGGACGCGACGCGGACGCGCGTGTCGATCCGCGAAGGGCGCAAGCGGCACACGGGGCGAATCGTGATCGAGTACTACAGTCTCGACGATTTTGAGCGGATTACGGCCGCTTTGGGCGTGGCGCGCGAATCATGACCCGGGCCGAGCCGACGCAGTGGGGCACGTTGCAGCCGGCGCCGCGCCGCGACTGGATCGGCCATCTCGTGGTGGGCGTGGTGGCGTGCGCCTTGACGGTCTCGATCGTCGGGTCGCTGTCCTACCTGATCATCAACTACTGGCAGGGGCGCGGCGAGCAGCAGCGCGTCAACGACTTCATTGCCTCGATCGAGCACCGCACGCCGGACGAGCTGGCCTATGTCGTGCAGCAGCTGCGCCGCCGCGAGCGCGTGGCCGACCGACTGCTCCCGATGATCCTGGCGGCGGCCGAGCGGGGCGGCAGCGAGCGTCAGCGGCTGGCGGGGGTGCGGCTGTGCGCGCAGTTCGTCGATCGGCCGAGGGTCGAGCGGCTGCTGTTTGACCTGCGCCGCGCCAACAGCGAGACGGTCGCGGCCAATGCCGTTGCGGCGCTGGCGAAGATCGCGCCCCCGGCGCAGGCCGCGGCGCGGCTGGTCGAGTGTCTGGATGTGTCGACCCCGGCGGTGGTGGACGTGGTCTGCGATGGGCTGGTCGGCCTGGGAGAGGCGGGCGTCGACGGGCTGCGGTCGCTGCGCGACAAGGTGGACGCCGACCGAAGGTTATGGCTGGTCGGGCTGATCGGCGAGCGGCGGCCGCGGGCGGCGATGGTGATGCTCGACCCGTTTCTGGGCGATCCGGATGCGCGGGTTCGCGCCCGGGCGGTCGAGGTGGCGGCGGGCGGCGGTGGCATTGGTGCTGTGGATGCGCTGGTGTCGGTGCTGGGGGACTCGGACGCGACCGTTCGGCATGCGGCGGCGCGGGCGATCGGCAAGCTGACCGGGCGCGGTTTTTCCGGCGACGAAATGGGCGTTCGGCAGGCGAAGCAGTGGGCGGCGGTGCAGCCGCGGGCGGCGCGGTAGCGCGGGCGTGCTCGCGTGACGAAGTTCGACAGGGGATAATCGCGATCGATGAGCGACAGCTTTCTGTTTCAGTACCTCCAGCACGCGCCCTACGTCGGGCTGTTCGTGGTGCTGTTCGTGGCCGGCCTGGGGGTGCCGCTGCCGGAGGACATTCCGCTGCTGGCGGCCGGCTGGCTGGTTCACAAGCAGCAGGCCGCGATGGTGCCGATGATCGTCATCGGCATGCTCGGCGTGCTGGTCGGCGACACGCTGCTCTATTCGATGGGGCGGCGCTATGGCGAGCACATTCTCGACCACAAGTGGCTGCGCCGCGTGGCGTCGCCGTGGCTGCTGCAGCGCGCCGAGGGGATGTTCGCCGCACACGGCGCGAAGATCATCTTTGTCGCGCGGTTCATGCCGGGCATTCGCTCGGTGATGTTCATCACGGCCGGCATCTTCCGCGTGCGACCGGCGAAGTTCCTGATGATCGACGGCTCGGCGGCGCTGGTGTCGGTGCCGACGCTGATCTGGCTGGGCGAGCGCTGCGGTGCGACCATCGACCGGCTGGCCGGCGACGTCCGCACCGCGCAGATGGTCGGCCTGGCGGCGCTCGTGCTGGCGCTGGCAGGCTGGGGAGCCTACGAGTATTACCAGGTGCGCCGCCGCCGGCGGATCGCAACCGAGTCGCGGCCGCCGGCCGAAAAGGCCGCACCGCCTGAGGCCGTCGCCAGGCCGCCAGTCGGCGCCGCGGGCAGCGCGCCGGTGGCCGGGCGCGTGGCGCGACGGGCCTGAGGCACACTGAATCGCGGAACGTGCGGCTGCTCCGCGCGGCGGGTTGCGGCGCCGCGGGCTGCGTTGCCGATGTCGTCGGAGAGAGGCGAGAGTCGGAATGGGTGACTACGAGATTTCGCGCGGCGCCGGGCAGTGCAGCGCCTGTGGCCGAACGCTGGGCGCCGGCGAGGCCTACTTCAGCGCCGTGCTCGATCGTCCGGCCGGGCTGCAGCGCGTCGATACCTGCAACGCCTGCTGGGGCGCGCCGCCGACCGAGGCGCTGTGCTACTTCCGGTCGCGCGTGCCGCCGCCGCGCCAACCCAAGCGCCGGCTGCTGGTCGACGATGCCACGCTGCTGACGTTTTTCGAGCGGCTGGAGGATCACGCCGCGGACGATCTGCGGCGCGATTTCCGGTTCGTGCTGGCGCTGATCCTGATGCGGCGGCGCGTCTTGAAGTATGAGCGCTCGCTGCGCGACGAGGGGGTCGATCACTGGCTGCTGCGCCGGGCCGGCGCCGAAACCACCTACCGCCTCATGGACCGCCGGCTGGACGAGCAGCGCATCACGCTGCTGATGGGCGAGCTGGGCGCCATCCTGGCGACCGAATCGCCGGCCGGCCCGGACGTCGACGCGGTTGCGCCGCCGGAACCGGCCGATGCGTAGGCTCGGCCTGCTGCTGGCGGGCGCGGCCGTGACGCTGCTGGCGTGCGGCTGTCCGCCACCGGCCGCGCCGCCGGCGCGGCCGCGCGTGCCCCGGCCGCTGTCGGAAGTCATCGCCACGGTGAACGAGAACGCCGCCCGGGTGGACCGGCCGATGTATGCCTCGCCGCTGCGCGTCAATGCAGACGTGGCGGATTCTAATGATCGCATACACCGCTTCAGCTTCGAGGGCGCGCTGCTGGTCCGCAAGCCGGACGAGCTGCGGCTCGACCTGCGGCACGGCCTGGGGGGCGAGCCGATCATGCAGGTCGCGACCAACGGCGCGGAGTACTGGGCGTGGATCGTCCCCGAGGTATCTACGTACTGGTGGGGGCGGCGGGCGCACCTGGGCGAACCGTGCGTAACGACCATTCCGGTGCGGCCCGAGCAGCTCGCCGAGGTGCTCGGCATGAATCCGCTTCCCGAGGGACGGACCGACCTGCTCGGGCCGGCGCGGCTGTACGAAGAGCGGTTCGACCGGCTGCTCTACTCGCGGCCGCGCGGTGCGGCGTACGAGTTCGATCGCGAATACTGGATCGACGGCGAGCCGCCGTACCTGGTGCGCCGGGTGATCTTCCGCGACGCCTACGGTCGCCAGGCGATGCACGCCGAGATCGACGACTGTGCCGCGGCGTGGGAGGCCGGGCCGCTGGTCGCGCGGCGCATCCGCGTCTTCTGGCCGAGCGTCCGCGTCGGGGGCGCGGAAAGCCGCATGGAGCTGACGGTGGCGAACTGGCGCGATCCGGGTCGAATCTCGCGGCGGGCGTTCGAGCGGCCGGTCGAGGCGCCGCCCGGGGTGACGCACACCGTGCAGGTGGACGCCGCGTGTGACGAGGCCGGGCACTCGAGTTCGGCCCCGGCGACGCAGCCGGCGGGCGACGCGCCGGATTCGGCGGCGGGGACATGATCGCGGGTGCGTGGCTGGCGGTGGCCTGGGCGTGTGCGAGCGGCGCGGCCGCACCGGTGGCGCCGGCCATGCTGCGCGTGGCAGGCAGCGACGAGCTGGTGTGGCTGGCGCGCTGCACCTCGCCGCCCGGCGCGCCGCAGGACGAAACGATATCGCTCTATTACGGAGATACCAAGTCGCCGGAGCCGGCCGGCTCTCCGACGCTGCCCGACCGCCGCGGCGTGCTGCACGGCCTGGCCTGCACGCCGCAGGGCGCGCTGCTGTTGTTCGGCGACGGCACGACGCAGCGCGTGACGTTCGAGCGCAGCCGCACGGGGCCGCGCTGGTGCGGCCAGGCCATGCCGCTGGCGATTTCGGGGGATGCGACCCGACCGGACATCTATTGCGTTGCCGACGGCGCCGGCATCGAAATTCCGCTGCCGACGCCGCCGGCTCCGCGCACCGGCCGGGCGCGCCGGCGAACGCAACTCACCACGCGTCCCGCGCCGGGCCGAACGCTGCTGGTGCTTCACAACGATGCGTGGCAGATCGCGGCGCGGCTGCCGGACGAGGCCCAGTCGGCCGAGGGCTACTGGCTCGCGGCGCGCGACGGGCGCAGCTATCTGTTCTGGCGCGACGCCGCGGCGGGCCCGGTCTGGTTTACAACGCAGCGCGACGGCACGTGGGATCGCCCGTCACAGGTGCCGCAGACGGACGACGCCGCGGAACTCTGGGCGGCGGCCGACCGGCGCGGGGCGGTGCTGGTCACGGGCACGGCGGCCGCCAGCGGCAAGCCCGACGAACTGGCGCTGCGCGTCCGGTGGCGCACGGGCGAAGAGTGGTTCGCCAGTCAGCCGCTGCGAGACGAGGCCGACGCGGTCCGCGTGCGGCGCGGCGCGACGGCGGTCGCGGTCGGCGCCGGTCGGCTGCACCTTGCGACGCTGACGGACGATGGCCGGCTGCGGGTCGGCGGCTCGGCGCTGGATGGCGACCGGCGCGTGACCTGGTTGGAGCCGGCGCACGGCTCGGGCGGCCCGGTGCCGGCGCCGCGCCCGGCGTTCTGGGAGTGGATCGAGACGTTCGGCGTGATGATCGTCCTCGGGCTGGCGCTGGTGGCGCGACAGCAGATGCTGCTGTCGCCGGCGCTGTTGCCCAAGACGACTGCGGTCGCGCCGCCGCTGCGCCGGCTGGCGGGGCTGGCAGTCGATTTTCTGCCGGCGGCGCTGCTGGCCGGGCCGTTCTGGACCGATCCGCTGCTCGAACTGAGCCGACTGGTCCAGCGGATCGCCGATCCGCGGACTGTTCAATCGCTCTCGGCGCAGCGCATGCTGCCGGTCTGGCTGGCGACCGTCGGCGTGCACGCGACGTGGTGCCTGCTGTGGGAGCTGGCGACCGGCACGACGCCCGGCAAGCGGCTGACCGGCTGTCGCGTGGTCGCGATGGGCGGCGTACGCCCGTCGGCCAGGCAGGTGCTGGTTCGAAACGCGGTTCGCGTTGCCGAGCTGGGGCTGGCGCTGGTCGGGCTGGCGAGCGCGTTCATGATGCTGGTCCTGTCGCGCAACGCGCAGCGACTCGGCGACGTGATGGCGGGCACCTACGTGGTCTGCGCCCGACCGCCGCTGGCGCGGCCGGTGGTCCGCGAACTGAGCCCGGAGCACGACGAGCAGCCGGTGGGATAGGCAGCGCGCCGGTCAGACCGGCCGCCACGCCTCAAAGCGCAGCAGGTGCCGGGCGTTGAGGTAGCGCGCCGCAACATGCATCAGCCGATGGCGCTTGGAGTCGTACTGCCGCAGCGTCGGCGACAGTCCGGCGTCGCGCAGGCGGGTGGCGACCACGTCGGCATCAATGCCGCGGGTCATCGCCCAGTAGTCGGCCAGGCAGTCCTTGTGATAGTAGGGATCGACCCGCGCGACGCGCCCGCCCAGGCCGGTGCGGGCCTCGAACCGCTGCCACTTGAAATCGAGCCATTCGAGCCAGCGCGTGACGCGATCGACGCGGTCGAAGCGCAGCGGCTCGTGCGCGACGTAGAGACATCCACCGGGCGCGACGGCCCGCGCGGCCGCCGTCAGCGTCGCCAGGTAGTCGGGCAGGTGGTGCAGGAAGCTGCACGCGCAGACCAGGTCGAACCGCTGGCTGACATTCGCGAGATACGCGTCGACGTCGCTGACGATCAGCCGGACGCCGGGCCGGGCGCCCTCTGCTACCCCGCGTGATTGAAGCTTGGACTGCAACCGCGCGATCATGCCGGCCGAGAGATCGACGCCGGTGACGTCGGCGCCGAGTTCGATCAGCTTCAGCGTGAGGTTTCCGGTGCCGCAGCCGAGGTCGAGGGCGCGGCAGGGGCGTGGCAGGCGCGCGGCGATGCGCCCGAGGTCGTCGCGGAAGAGGCGCTGTTCCCACGGATTGCGGACCAGCGCGAGCTGGTCGTCGTAGAAGTCGGCATAGCCCGGCGCGTCGTGCAGGCTGCGGTTGTCGTCGCGGATGCGCTGCGCCAGCGTCGGGTCCATGGTTCAACATCGGAACGCCGCCGGGCCGGCCATTGCATGCGCCCGCCGCGGCGCGGTTATGGGGCGGGGCCTTCCAGCTCGTCGAGCGTTCGCGGCCAGTCGGCCCGCAGCAGCCGCGAGAGCGAGCGATCGGCCAGGATGCGCCCGCCGGTCTGGCAGCCGGGGCAGTAGTTCGTCTCGTGGTCGGCGTAGCGGATGCGCTGCACCGGCGCGGCGCAGGCCGGGCAGGCCTGGCCGAAACGGCCATGCACGGCGAACTCGGGTCGAAAGGCGGTGACGTCGCCTGGCCCGGGGAAGCGCGTCGCGAAGCGGGCCGCGAGCCGGTCGATCCAGGTTTGCAGGGTGTCGCGCGTGGCGGCGTGCAGTTGCCGGCAGTCGGCGTCGGGCAGCCGCGCCGAGAGCGTGACCGGCGAGAGCCGCGCGGCGTGCAGGATTTCGTCGGAATAGGCGTTGCCGATGCCGGAGAAGAGGCGCGGATCGGTGAGGGCGCGCTTGAGGGTGTGGTTCTCGCGGCGCAGGGCGGCGGCGAACTCATCGGCGGAGGCCGTCAGCGTGTCGAGGCCGCCGCGATCGAACTGCGTCAGCGACGCCGCGCCGCGAACGACGTGCAGGCTGGCGCGTTTGCGCGGGCCGGCCTCGGTCAGTGCCAGCGTGCCGGAGGGGAAGTTGAACCGCGCCAGCTCGATCTTCGGCGCGCGGCGCGCGACCGGCGACGGCGGCGCCGCGGCCTGCCAGCGGAATCGTCCGGCGATCATGAGGTGGAAGACCACGAACGAATCGTCGTCGAGCTCGAACGCGATTCGCTTGCCGATCCGTCGCACGCCGCGCACCGTCCGCCCGACGCACGCGTCGATCGGCGGCTCGACCGTTCGCAGCAGGAACGGCGCGCGGATGGCGACGCGCGCCAACGGCTGCCCGACGATGCGCGATTCGAGGCAGCGGATGTAGGTGCAGATGTCCGGCAGCTCGGGCATGGGGCGTCGCACCCGGCGCGGCGGCGGCCGCGCGCGGCTGCATTACTTTCGGCGGCGGACCGGCCTGAGCCGCAGTTCCAGCGCGATTTCGCTGCGGGCGTGGCGCGGCGGATCGGGCAGCGGCACGTCCTTGAAACCGAATTTGCGATAGAGATGCACGGCGGCCGGCAGACCGGCGTCGGTCTCGAGCACGATGCGCGTCGCGCCCGCCGATCGGGCGCGGTCGACCAGCGCCTCGAGCAGCTTGCGGCCGATGCCGCGGTTGCGATGGTCGCGGTCGACCGCCATCTTGGTCAGTTCGAATGTGCCGGGCTCGGCGCGGCGCAGCGCCGCGGTGCCGACGATGCCGGTGTCGTTCTGGGCGCAGACGATGTAGCCGCCGCGGTCGACGATCTCGCGGCGCGGGTGATTGAGGAGCCGCTCGTCGTCGGGCTCGGGGCGGCGCCCGTCGGTCAGCCATTGCAGGTTGAGCGTGCGAAAGGCGGCGGCGTGCCGCGGCTCGAAGTCGATGACGCGGATGGTGCTTCCGCCTTCGTGCCGCAGGTGCCGGCGGACGCGCTCGTCCATCGATGCGGCCAGGGTGTCGTCCTCGAGGCGCGTGCAGATCGGCAGCAGGTCGACGTCGGCGGCGCGCAGCAGTTCGTCCATTGCCGCGGCCACGGCATCCCAGATGGGCATGAGCCGGTCGAACATCTCGCGTCCGCGCGCCGAGAGGCGCATGACGCGGCGGCGCTGATCGGCGCGGTCGGCCTGCGAGGTGATGAGTTTGGCGCGGACCAGATCCTTGCAGAACTGGCTCACGGCCGGGTGGGTCAGACCGAGCATCTGGGCCGCTTCGACGATGGCCACGGCCTCGCGCTCGCCAATCAGCCGGAACAGCGGGAACCAGGTGGGGTTGAAATCCACACCTTCGTCCCGGTAGACGCGCGAGACGCCCGCCATCCAGCGATCGGAGAGGCGGCGAATGCGGCTGCTCAGCCCAACAAGCCCGAGCTCGCGCAGGAAATCCGTGCGCTCGCGGGTCATATGGGTGCTTGCCAAAAAGTCAGACCGTTCCGAGCCGAACGACGTGACTGAGTTCTTATATCCGGGTTCTTACATAATTGCAAGACCGAACCGCCGCGCCCGGCGGCGCCGTCGCCATTCACCCGGCGCCGGCGTATGCTGTTCTGCGTGACCGAAGCCCCGACACCGCCGCGCCGCGTGCTGCCCGGAAGCCTGCGGCTGTTTCAGTTCCGCGGAATCAGCGTCTTTCTGCACTGGAGCTGGGCGGTGGTCGCGCTCATCGAGCTCCGCACCCGCACGAACAGCTACAGCATCGCCGGCTGGAACGTGGCCGAGTATCTGGCCCTGTTCGCGATCGTGCTGCTGCACGAGTTCGGCCACGCGCTCGCCTGCCGGTCGGTCGGCGGCCGGGCCGACACGATCATGCTCTGGCCGCTGGGCGGCGTGGCGTTTGTCGATCCGCCGATGCGCCCCGGGGCCTATTTCTGGAGCATCGCCGCCGGGCCGCTGGTGAACGTGGCGCTGGTGGCGCCGCTGTTTGCGGCGCTGTTCTTCGTAGGCGCATCGCGCCCCGCCGTGCCCGACCTGCGCCATTTCCTCTTCGCCCTCACGGTGATCAACATCGGCCTGCTCGTGTTCAATCTGCTGCCGATCTACCCGCTCGACGGCGGGCAACTGCTGATGGCGCTGCTGTGGCGATTCACCTCGTTCGAGCGCGCCCTGAGCATCGCCGCGCATTTCGGCCTGCTGGCGACCGGGGCCGCCGTCGGTTTTGCCATCTACAAGAGCGACGTGTGGCTGGGGGTGATGGCGTTCTTTGCCGCGTCGCGCTGCCAGCAGGGCATCCGCGTCGCCCGGGCCATCCGCGAACAGCGACGGGCCCGCGCGGCCATGCTTGCCGAGCTGGGAACGCCCCCGGCGGACCGTTGAATTGTCGCGCCCCCTTTGCGACAATGCTTCTCACGAGCCGCAACTCTGGGAGGCGCTGAAATGCGTGGACAAACTCGTTCGCCGCGCCGCCGGCTGACCGGCGCCGCGCTCCTGTTGGCGACTGTCTGCGCTCGCGACGCGCTGGCGGCCGGGCCGGACATCATCGTCTGTGATATCACGTCGGTCGGGCAGTTCGGCCGCGTCGGCGCCGCGCCAGACGGAACGGTCGGAATCGCCATCGGCACCCTCCAGTCCAACAAAGGCGACGTCCCGCTGAACTGGCAGCCGCTGCCGGCCACCACCCACCCGCTCATCGGGCAGAACCTCTACCGGGTGACCGTGGTCGATGGCGCGACGCGTTTCGAGCAGATCGGCCAAAGCTGGCTCATGAACAGCTTCTGCCCGCTGGCGCTCTCGACCTGCTTTGCGTGCAGCGGCTCGGGCGGGCCGTGCGATCCGCACCTGTGGGCCGGCTGCTCGTCGTCGCATACCTCCAATTCGCAGGCCGAAACTTCCAATCTCTCGCCGCGCGGCAAAGTGAACCCGTTCACCGGTTCATACGCCAGTGACATCAACAGCCACCTTGGCCACACGCACAGCGCTATTGCTCACCGGCTCGAGGTCGCCGACGCCGACCTGCAAACGCCCGGCGCGTCTTACTACATCGAAGCGCAGATCGTCACCCCCGATGATGCTGCCGCCGGCAACGGCACCAACAACGCCAGCTATCGCCCGCTTGCGGTCGGAGCCGTGCAGCCCAATGGCGTCTATCCGCTCACCCTGCCGTCACCCGCGGTCGCCGAGCTGCCCGCCATCCGCGCCTGGTCCACCGCCGCCCAGACCGACGTCGACCCGCTGCCCGGCAGCGACGGGCGGATCATTGTCGCCTGCGAAGTCTCGCCGCGGCCCGGCGGCGGCTGGCATTACGAGTACGCCATTCACAACCTCAACCTGGCCGCCGCGGTCGGATCGTTCAGCGTGCCGGTCGGCGCCTGCGCGGCCGTCACCGGCGTCGGCTTCCACGCCGTCGCCAACCACGCCGCCAGCGAGGGTTCGCCCAGCTACGCCAACGATCCGTGGAGCGCCGTGCAGACCCCGTCGTCGATCAGCTGGGCGACGCCCGAGACCTTCGCCGTCAACCCGAACGGCAACGCCCTGCGCTGGGGCACGCTCGACAACTTCCGGTTCGACTCTGACCAGCCGCCGGTCGACGTCTCGGCCACCGTCGGCCTGTTCGCCGTCGCTGGCTCGGCGCTGGTCACGGTCAAGGGCCCGGCCGCTGCCCCGCCGGTTGACGGCGACGTGGATGGCAACTGCCTCGCCAACACCGGCGACGTTCCGCCGTTCGTCGCCGTGCTGCTCGGACTGGACGGCGACGCCGGCCGCCACGCGCGCAGCGACCTGAACCACGACGGCTCCGCCGACGGCGGCGACGTGCAGTTGTTCGTCACCGCGATCGGCCTCTAGCGGCTGCTTCGACGCCATATTCTTCACGCTGATTCCACTCGCCGCGTCGCGCGGAATTGCGCGCGAACGGCCCGCCCCGCTCCGCCGTATCGGGATCGTGCGGCGCACCGCCGGACTGGTGCGCCGCGTCGCAGGGAGGCGACCTCATGGCGCGGCACACGGCCTGTCGCGGCAAGTTTGTGGTGGCGCGGCTCGCGGGGGCGCTGATGCTGGCGGGGTGCGGGGCGCAGTTGCCTGAGTCGTTCAGTCCGCAGCTTGCCCGACCCGCCAGTCAGCCGGCCGCCGCGCCAGACGACGAGCCGGCCGCGATGTTCTCCATTTCCGGGCGGATCCGCGTGTCGCACGCCGAGCGCGACGCCGAAAGCGCGCTGCAGCTGGAGGCGTCGTCGACGCAGGCGCGCGTGCGGTTCGTGCGGCAGCTCGGCCGGGCGAGCGCCGCGGCGGTCAAGCTCCTGTTCGACCACACGACGACTGAGTGTGTCGGCCGGCTGGGGGTCGATCGGCCGCCGCGAACCTGTGCGCTGGAGGTGAGCGGAGAGGCGCTGAAGGCGACGCCTGGCGGATGGCTCGCCCCGAGCGACGCCCGCATCAAGGTCGACGTGCGGACGATCGACCACGCGCTCGAGACGCTCGACCGGGTGCGGCTGGTGAGCTTTCGCTATGACGATGCGTGTCGCGCCGCCAACCCGGCGGTGGCCGACCGGCGGTATCTCGACGTGCTCGCGCAGGAGTTTCGCGACGTGTTTCCCGAGTGGGTGCGCGCCAGCAACGAGCTGCTGCCGGGCGGCGAGCGCCTGCTGCTGGTGGACACGTATCCGCTGGTGATCTACTCCGCCGCGGCGGTGCAGGAGCTGCATCGGCAGGTTCGGCATCAGGCGGATGAGATCGCCGCTCTGCGCGGCGAGACTGCCGTTCTGAGGGCACGCATCGCACAAATGGAGGCGCGATTGGACGCGGAGACGATCGAGCGCTGAAGCATGCGATTTTCGCGTGGAGGTTGATCGGTCGGCCGAGAATGAACCGAAGATCGGCGCGGTTCCAGGCGCATGTGGTGCGTGGCGCGCAGGCCCGGCGCAAAAAAAAGAAAGAGGCCGGCGGGGTGCGCCGACCTCTGTCATGCAAACTGATCCGCGACCGCGGCGGCGCGGATGAAACTGTCATTTGACCCATCAGTGGGCGTGCGCGGCGCCCTTCTCCTTCTTCTCTTCCTTCACGTCGCTGACGACGCAGTCGGTGGTCAGCAGCAGGGCCGCGATGCTGGCCGCGTTCTGAAGCGCGATTCGCTCGACCTTGGTCGGCACGAGCACGCCCATGTCGATCATGTCGCCATACTCCTCGGTCAGCGCGTTGTAGCCGAAGGTCGCCTTGCCGGTCTCGAAGACCTTCTGCGCCACGATGCTGCCGTTCAGCCCGGCGTTCTCGGCGATGCAGCGGATCGGGGCCCACAGCGCCCGGCGGATGATGTCGACGCCGATCTTGGCGTCGCCTTTCGCCTTCTTCTCGGCCGCGTCGAGCGCCTTCAGCGCCCGCAGCGGCGCAGTGCCGCCGCCGGGCAGGATGCCTTCTTCGACGGCCGCGCGGCAGGCGTGCAGCGCGTCCTCGATGAGCGCCTTCTTCTCCTTCATCTCGACCTCGGTGGCCGCGCCGACCTGGATCTGCGCCACGCCGCCCGACAGCTTGGCGAGCCGCTCTTCGAGCTTCTCGCGGTCATAGTCGCTGGTGGTGCGCTCGATCTCGTTCTTGATCTGGTCGATGCGGGCCTTGATGGCCTTGGTGTCGCCGGCGCCCTCGATGATCGTGGTGTTGTCCTTGTCGATCACCACGCGCTTGGCCTGGCCGAGGTGGTCGAGCGTGATGTGCTCGAGCGAGATTCCCAGGTCTTCAAGAATGGCCTGCCCGCCGGTCATGATCGCCATGTCCTCGAGCATCGCCTTGCGCCGGTCGCCGAAACCGGGCGCCTTGACCGCCGCGCACTGCAACACGCCGCGCAGCTTGTTGACGACCAGCGTCGCCAGCGCCTCGCCTTCGATGTCCTCGGCGATCACCAGCAGCGGCCGGCCGGACTTGGCGACCTTCTCGAGCAGCGGAATGAGGTCCTTGATGCTGCTGATCTTCTTCTCGAACACGAGGATGTGCGGCCGATCGAGCCGGACTTCCATCTCTTCCAGGTTGTTGACAAAGTGCGGGCTGATGTAGCCCTTGTCGAACTGGAAGCCCTCGACGATTTCGACCGAGGTCTCGATCGTCTGACCCTCTTCGACGGTGATGACGCCGTCCTTGCCGACCTTCTCCATCGCCTCGGCGATGCGCTTGCCGATGTCGGCGTCCTGGTTTGCGGCGCAGGTGCCCACCTGGGCGATCTGCGTGCTGCCCTTCACGGGCGTGCTCATGCGCTTGTACTCTTCGACGACCGCCTCGACGGCCGCCTCGATGCCGCGACGGATATCCATCGCGTTGGCGCCGGCCGTCACGTTCTTCAGCCCCTCGTCGAAGATCGCCTCGACATAAACGGTCGCCGTGGTGGTGCCGTCGCCGGCGGCGGTCGAGGTCTTGTTGGCGACCTCCTTCACCATCTGGGCGCCCATGTCTTCGTAGCTGTCCTCCAGCTCGATCTCCTTCGCCACGGTCACGCCGTCCTTGGTCACGGTCGGCGAGCCGAACGATTTCTCGATCACTACGTTCCGGCCGCGCGGGCCGAGCGTCACCTTGACCGCCTTGGCGAGCTGCTTTACGCCGCGGCGGATGGCCTCGCGGGCCTCCATGTCGAATGCAATGCGCTTCGCTGCCATTGAATCTCTCCCGTCATTCGAGCGGCCCGAGTCATCGGCCGCTCGCGTCAGATACCGTCAACCTTGGATCACTTGTCGCCGCCCGGCCCCGCTAGTCCAGCACCGCCAGGATGTCGCTCTCGTCCATGATGATGAACTCTTCGCCGTTGATCTTGACCTCGGTGCCGGCGTAGGCCGTGAACAGCACCTCGTCGTTCGCCTTCACCTGCGGCTTGGCGCGCTCGCCGGTGTCGAGCACCTTGCCATCGCCGACCGCGATGACGCGCCCGCGCTTGGGCTTTTCCTTCGCCGATTCGGGCAGGACGATTCCGCCCGCCGTCTTCGACTCGGCCTCCAGCCGCTTGATCAGAATCTTGTCACCCAGGGGTCGAACCTTCATCTTGGTGGCCGCCATCTTGCGTATCTCCTTGCCTTTCAAGTCCTAATCGCGCACTCGCGATCGGTGCATCGAAAACCGACCCGGCCCGGCGATGAAAATCGCGGGCGCGGCATGATCGCGGCCGATAGTTAGCAACAATCGTGCCAGCCGCCGAAGCGCCACGCGCGCCGAACTGCTACCATAACCTATTACAGAATAATAATTTACATAATCAATGCCGGCGCCAGGCGGTCGCCGACATGGAGTTCTCGGCCCGATTTGGCAGCCGGTCGGGCGCCGATCGCGATAGTTCTGTCATCTTGGCATGGGGTTGCCGCGGCCGCCCGGAGGCACAGGTCTGGCAGATTCACGCTCGCCGGCGAATGTGCAAGATCGCACACGCCCCCAAAAACCGCGGCGGATGTTACAGGAAAAAGGGTGAGCGACGGGATTCGAACCCGCGACTCCCGGGACCACAACCCGGTGCTCTGCCAACTGAGCTACGCCCACCACGACCCGGCCGGACTCGGCCGAGCGCAGGTCACGATACCACTCGTCCGGCGGCATTGCAACGAACCGCGGGCGCGGTCCATTCCGAGCACTGGACTCGCAAATCGCCTTGTCGATCGACCGGGCGGGCGCTATCCTCTTGTTTGAGGGAGAGCCCAGGGTCCGCCGATCGTGTCGACGCTGGTCAGACACGCCGCTGGGTGCAGTACAACACCAAGATCGTCTCGGGGGACCAGTGCGTTTGCGCGCCTGCTGGTCCTCTTCGCGGCCATCTTCCTGGTGGACATCCGCATTGCGCGCGGTGCGACGCTCGCGATCGCGTACCTCCCCCTTCTTGCCCTTGCGGCCTACAGCCTGCCGGTCCGCCGCGCGTACATCCTGGCGCTGATTGCGAATGTCCTGACGATCGCGGACGCGTTTCTCTCGCCGCCGAGCGTCGTCCCGGTCTGGATGACCATCAACAACCGCGCGCTGACCATCGTTTCGAGTTGGATCATCATCTGGGTTCTGCATCGCAGCGGGCGCCGATTTTACGCCCGGCGCGGGGCGGAAGATCCGGCGGCGGAACTCGACGCGCCCGATGGAAACGGCGACTCGTTCGCGCGCCAGTCGCTCGACGCGTCGCCCTACACGGGGACGCTTCACCGCGCGCGGCCGACAATCCGCGGCCGCGCCGCCTGCCAGCGCATCGCCATCATCGCGCACGCCGACGCGCCCTGGACCGCGCCCTACGCCCAGCATTTCCGCGCCGCCGGGCGCGACGTGCGGCTGATCTCATTTCACCCGGACCGCATCCCCGGCGTCGAATCGGTGTTTGTCGGCGCCGAGCCGTTCCACCCCAACCGGCACAAGCGACTCTTCCTGACGCGCGTCCCGCGCGTCCGCCGGCTGCTGCACGAGTTTCGCCCCGACGCGGTCCTGGCGTGCTACATCATCTCGAACGGGCTCACTGCCGCGCTGGCGTGGGGTGGCCCGCTGGTGGTCTCGGCGCGCGGCGCGGGCGTGCTGCGGCAGACGCGCCGGGGCGCGCCCGGTCCACCGACGCCGCTGCGGGCCCGCGTGCTGCGGTTCATCTGTCAGCACGCCACGCGCGTGCACACCGTGTCTGACGAAATCCGCGATGCACTGCTGCGCATGGGCGTTCCGGCATGGCAGATCGCCTGCTTCCCCCTGGGCGTCGACCCGAAGGAGTTCGCGCTGGCCGCGCCGCCGCTGCGCCCGGCCGACGTGCCGCGCCTGATCTGCACGCGCCGGCACGAGCGCGTCTACGACATTCCGACGCTCATTCAGGCGATCAGCCATCTGCGCGAGCGCGGGGTGCGCGTGCACTGCACCTTCGTCGGCGGCGGAGATCGGATGGAGGAGCACCGCGCGCTGGCCGGCCGGCTGAAGGTGCTCGATCGCGTCGAGTTTCTCGGCCGGCGACCGTATCCCGAGTTGCCGGAGCTCCTGGCGTCGGCCCATCTGTACGTCTCGGCGTCGCACAGCGACGGCACCAGTTCGTCGCTGCTCGAGGCGCTGTCGGTCGGACTTTATCCGGTGGTGAGCGACATCCCGGCCAATCGCGCCTGGGTCCGCCCCGGCGAGACCGGGCTGCTCTTTCCGGTCGGCGACTCGCGCCAGCTCGCGAACGCGATCGAAGAGGCCATTTCCGACCCCGATCACCTGGCCCGCGCCGCGCGCGACAACCATGCCCAGGTCGAGCACCGCGGCGACCGCCGCGCCTTCAATGCGCAGATGCTGGAGCTGGTGGACGAGGCGTTCGCGGAGTGGCACGCCGCCCAGGGGCGCTAGGCGCTCGTGTCTTTCCCGACATCGATTTCACCGCCGGCGTGGTGGCGCTCGGCAATCAGCCCGTCGACCGAACGCGCGGATTGACCCTGGCGCCGCGAACTCGCGGAATCTCCCCTGCCCATCGCTTGTCGTCGAGCCGCCCGAATGTCACGCAGCGGCAGCGCCCGCGTTCCGCTGCGGACTGACGTCCCGATAACGAGCGCACCTCAGAATCTCTCATCGATTTGTGTCAGGCACGGCTGGCGGGCCGGTAGCACCCGGGTGGAGTCCGAATCGGCCACCCGTGGCGGCGAGTGTCGCCGTCGGCCTTGAAATCGGCGTCCACAGGAGGCGGTTGATGATGCGCTGGATGCCAAACGCGGCCACTGGTCGGGCCAATCCGGTATGGGCACTGGCAATCGCCGTTCTCACCACGGCGGCCGCGAGCGCAGAGGTCTACGTTGAGGCACGCTCGTCGAGCTTGTCGCAGGCCGGACCGTACCCGGTCAGCTCTCACGCGCTGGTTCAGAACGGCATTCTTCCTGGGGGAGGCAACAACGTCGCCGGTCCCAACGGCAGCAGCAGTGCCGGTCCCATCGAGAGCAATCCCACCACCGCTTTTGCAAATACCGCTCAGCAGGACGGCGGCGTGCTGACCACTTCGGACACCCAGGCCGATCTCGGCAAGGGCGACCTCGGCGTGTTGATTAATGCCGGCGGCGGCGCGAACGGCGTTTCCATCGGGATCGGAATTCCCAAGTGGACCGAGACCATCACATTGAACAATATCAATGCCACCTCGGTCGAGCTGGACTTCTACTGGGACACCGACGGCAGCGTGGTGGATAACAGCGGGCCGCTGTATGGCTCCATCGACCTCAAGTCGTCGGTCGAATTGAGTATCGTCAACGATGTGAACTTCAAGGACGTTCACCTCAAGGGCGCCCCGGCGTACTTCCTGGGAGGCTGCCAGTTTATCTACAACGGTGTCTCGGGCTCGCGGTTTGAATTTGCCCCCGTGGGGAACAACGACTATGGGAGCTGGACGACGACCCCGGTCGGCAACTTCAGTGGGACGATCAAGGCGACGCTGATCGTGCCGCCCGGCGTGGTGTCGATCACCGTCAAGACCTTACTCTCCGTCGACGCCCGCTCCGGCGCCATCGTCGACTACGTGGACGGCGCGCGGTTCATCTTTGGCCCCCGGCCGGCGGGCCTGACGTGGACCTCTGAATCCCGCGCATTCCTGCGCTCGACCCCCGCCGGCTCGGCCGACGCCGACAGCGACGGTACGCCCGACGTGAGCGACGGCTGCCCGAACGATGCCAGCAAGACCAGCGCCGGCACGTGCGGCTGTGGCGTGCCCGATGCCGACAGCGACGGCGACGGCGCATGCGACGCGGTCGACAACTGCCCGAGTGTTTCGAACGCCGACCAGGCGGACGCGGACAGCGACGGCGTGGGCGATGCGTGCGACAACTGCGCCCAAACGGCCAACCCCGATCAGGCAGACACGAACAGCGACGGGACGGGAGATGCGTGCGCCTCGGGCGGGCCGGGAACGGGTACGCCGCTGTGCGGCATGTCCTGCGGCCCGATGGGATTCGGCGCCATCGCGCAGATTGCGCTGGGCCTCGCGTTCCTGCGGCGGCGGCAGCGCTAGGCGGCGGATGAATTCCGCTTGGAATCCAGTCGCTCAGCCCTGTTCGCGCACGGCCTTGGCGAGCTTGCGGAACTCCGTCCGGACCGATCGATCGAGCGCGGCGGCGAACGTCGTCCGCAGGCGATGATGGCGGATCAGCCCGATGACGTCGGCCAGGTCCTGGGCGCGGAGCGGGTTCGACAACCCGCTGCGAAGTTTCATATCGATCAGGTCCGCCAGTGAGACGGTGGCGACGTGATCAATCTCGACGATCGAACGCGGCTCGCGGCCGAGCTGTTCGAGCGTCACCAGGTGAACCGGCACGCCGGACTTGACGAATTCGCGCCGTCGGCGATCGAACTCGAATCGCCCGGCTCGCAGGGCGTCCGCCAGGTCGTCGATCGGCTCGGGGGCGAAGACGTCAACGTCTTTGGTGGTGCGGACGTGGCCGTGCAGCACGACCGCAATGCCGCCGATGACCGCGCCGCGGATGTGGCGGCGGGCCATGATCCGCGAGACCTGCCGGGCGACGTCGAGAATCATGCTTCGGCCATCCAGAATGAGCAACGCCTGCTGCCGCAACGCTGGCCGGATGGTAATCATCCCCGCATTGTAGTCGAGCGGTACGTGTGGGACGTGCCTGCCGCACCGTGGCGCATCGCGCGCGGCGATGCGCCGATTGTCCGAATCGCGCCGTGCCTGGGGCAACCAGAACAGGCGCGGAGGACGACAGATCGCCAGAAGCTAACGTTGCATCACCTCGATGAAGTGCGGCGAAAGGTCATTCCGCCGAGAAAGCCCGACTTGAAGGGGGGAAGAACAGGATTCACGAACTTCTATAGGTGCGCACACTCAGCGGGCCCCCGGAAAGGGGTCGCGTCAGTGAGGCGGAAATAGTCGCACACCGGGCAGTCGCGGCGGATTGTGCCCGAGCCGGAGGTTGATGACGATCCAGTCCTCGACCACTTCCTGCAACTCCCGGCGGCAGGCGGCCCGGGTGCGCGCGTTGGCCCAGACGCCGCGAAAGCGCGGAATCTTGCCGAACCAAGTTCCGTCGTCGAGCAACTCGAAGCGCGCCCGGCGAATCGCGGCATTAACGTAGTCCAGAAGCACGCTGCACCTCGCTGAGATCATACGCTTCACGAAGCGCCGCGCGAATCCTTGGCGGCTCGATCCGGCCCGCGTCCGGAAATCGTCCAATACCAATTCTGCGTGAATTAGTATTTCGTTGGTATTCCGCCGAACGACCGCCCTAAAACGCCGCCGTGCCGGCGATCTCCCGCCCGATCACCAGCTCGTGGATCGTCTCCGTCCCCTCGTACGTAATCACGCTCTCCAGGTTCAGCATGTGCCGGATCGGGCAGCACTCCACGCTGATGCCCCCCGCCCCCAAAATGTCGCGGCACTCGCGCGCCACGTCCAGCCCCATCCGCACGTTGTTCCACTTCGCCAGGCTCACCTGCGCGTGGTGCATCGTCTTGGCGTCCTTCATCCGGCCGAGCTGCAGCGCCAGCAGCTGCGCCGTCGTGATCCGCCGCACGATGTCCGCCAGCCGCCGCTGAATCGTCTGCGTGTGCGACAGCGGCCGGCCGAACAGGATGCGCTGCTTGACGAAGGTCAGCGCCTCGTCGAAGCAGGCCTGGGCCGAGCCGATCGCCCCCCAGGCGATGCCATAGCGGGCCTGCGTCAGGCAGCCGAGCGGCCCGGCCAGCCCGGCGGCCTTGGGCAGCCGGCTGGATTCCGGCACGCGCACGTTGTCGAAGAACAGCTCGCTGGTAACGCTGGCGCGGAGCGACATCTTCCGCAGGATGTCGCGCGCGGTATAGCCCGCCGTGCCCTTCTCGACAATGAATCCGCGAACGCCTTCATCGGTCATGGCCCAGACGATGGCGAGGTCGGCGATCGTGCCGTTGGTGATCCACATCTTGGCGCCGTTGATGATCCAGTCGCTACCGCTCTTCTTGGCGTGGGTCTTCATTGTGCCGGGGTCGGAGCCGCCGTCCGGCTCGGTCAGTCCGAAGCAGCCGATCACCTGGCCGCGGTGCATCTTGGGCAGCCAGCGCTTTTTCTGTTCTTCGCTGCCATAGGCGTAGATGGGGTACATGCAGAGCGAACCCTGCACGGAGACGAAACTGCGCAGCCCGCTGTCGCCGCGCTCCAGCTCCTGGCAGATCAGCCCGTAGCAGACGTTGTTCATCCCCGGGCAGTCGTAGCCGTCGATGTTGCAGCCCAGCAGGCCCATCTCGGCGACGGTCGGAATCAGCTCCGACGGAAAGCGGTGGTCTTCAAACGCCTTGGCGATGACCGGCAGCACGCGCTCGTCGACGAACCGCCGCACCATCTGCTGCACCTGGCGCTCGTCGTCCGAGAGCAGCGATGCGACGTTGTAGAAGTCGTTGATGTTCAGTTCCGGCGCGGACATGGTTGGCTCCCATCCAGTCTGAGCCGCGCAGTATAGGGCGACCCACTTCGAATCCCAAATCGCGCGGCCATCGGCCCTTGAGCGTCGTCGCCTGGCCGCGCCTGCCGGATTCCGGCAAGTGAACACTGTCCGGCAGGCGGGGCGGTCCGTCTTCCTGCCCAGTGCATGCGGGTCGAGGCGCGGCGCGGGCCGGCCCGATCCCGCGCATAACACCGACAAATCCGGGAGGTATTATCATGAGTCGTTCATTTCGCATGGTCGCCGCCGGACTCTTCGTCCTGGGCACGCTCGCGCCGGCACACGCCGGCTACATCGTGACGATGGGGCCGATCATCGCTCCGGCCGGCCCGATCGTCTTTCCCTATGCCGTCGCGCACCCCGCCAACACGCTGGGCGTCGTGCCGATCGGCGCGCGCGTCGGCGTTCCGCCGCCGTTCGTGGCCGCGGGCCTGGCATTCAACGGCCTGATCTTCCCACGGCCGATGGCGGTCGTCGCGACCCTTCTCAACACCACGCCGCCGACCGGCGGAGTCATCGTCGTGCGCGACGACAACCCGGGCACGCCGGGGACACAGTTGACCGGCTTCGATCCCGGCACCGCCGTGACGTTCAACAGCATTGAAATCAACCAGGGTGGCCAGACCTATAGCCCGATCACCTCGGGCGTCATCGATGTCGCCAATCTCGGCACGATCCCCGAGATTGCCGACGCGGTCGCCGTGCTCACGCCGCAGGCCAGCGGGCAGGTGGCCTATGCCACGTTCCAGTTTCCGGAGCCGGCGAGCTGTTCGCTGCTGGCGGTCGGCGCGCTGCTCGCGCTGCGACGGCGGCGCGGACGCCGGTCGATCTGACGCGCACCGCACGAGACCACAGAAGAACGCTGTTCGGGCCCGGGTCGCCTGCCGACTCGGGCCTGCTCATTTTTCCCGCGGCGATTATCGGCGCAGTGGTCCCGGTGGCGGACGAATCGTACGGTGACACTGGCGTGTTGGCCGGTGCGATTCGCTCCGCCGGCGGCGCGTCAAAGGGGGCAGGTCCGCGGGGGCCAGCCAGGAGCAGAGAGCTGTTTCGTTCGATCGGCGCGTGATCGGCTGCGATCTGCGGCCGTGCGTGCACGGTCCGATCGGTCGGACGGTTCGCATTGTCGCGCGGCGTCGAACGCGTCGGCCACACGCCGGCGTGCGACGGCCAGCCGCCGCGCGGCGCGTGGGGGTCAGCATGGGCCGCTTCAACTGCAGGACCCGGTGCGCGGTCGCCGCCGGACTGGTTGTGCTCGGACTGTCGGGCGCGCCGGTTGCGCGGGCGCAGAGTCCCTATTCAATCTCGGTCTTCGACTTCGACAACGTTTCCGACAGCGGCACCGAGTCGCCATTGCGCGTCAAGCTCGACGGCGCCGACCTGGTCGCCGCGCTGGGCCGCAGCGTGCCGATCCGCCTCGACAAGAATCTCGACGGCACCTACGAGGTCAGCCGCACGGTCTTTGCCGGCGTCGAAGACCTGCCGATCCACGAACCGGCCGACGCCGCCGCGGTGCGGCGCGATTTCCTCTGTGTCGAGCTCGACCACTCGCTCAGCAGTCGCACGCGCAGCTACGATGAATTCGAGGGCAACGGCCGCGTCGGCTGGCTGATCGACCAGATGAGCCTCTTTCGCACCGACAAGGACAAGATGGCCGGGCTGCAGATCGCCGTCTGGGAACTGGTCTATGACCTGGTGAACGGCAACGCCGCCAACCTCGACGGCGGCATCTTCGCGCTCGGCTCGGGCGTCGCCGGTGCCATCCGCGACGCCGCGACCGGATTCATCGCCGCGTCCAACGGCAAGCGCGCCCCGTATCGCTACTATCGCAGCCCGGTGCCCGGTCAGAGCGGAAACTACCAGGACCTGGTCTCGGTGCCCGAGCCGGCGACGCTGGTCGTGCTCGCGCTGGGCGGGCTGCTGCTTCGCCGTCGGCCGAGCGAGTCGTGGCGCCTGGCCGTCTGACCGATCCCGCCCGATCGCACCCGCGTGAAACGCTATCGGCGACGTTCAGCGCCGCAGCCAGCGGCGCCACCACCGCGGGCGTTCGCCGCGGCTGACGGACGCCACCTCGGCGCGCGGCAGTCGCTGCCGATGTGCCAGGACGATCGTCCGGTCGAATTCGCGCGGATGAGTTCGAAACCGCTCGCGCGAACGGGCCGAGAAGAACGCCTCGACCGGCGGCGCAGCGGCGCCGCGCGGATAGAACTTCAGCGCCTCGTCCAGGCACTGTGCCGCGACCAGCGTCATGCGTCGCGCGTCGACCGGCTGCGCGGTCTGCTCGACGTAGTGGCGGTAGAGGATGATCCAGCCCAGCAGGTCGATCAGGCGCGACGGAGCAAAGGTGGGATTGATCACCGGCGGCAGCGGCGCCCCGGCCGGCTCAACGACCGGCGCCGGCTCGATCAGAAAGACCGACGGATAGTCGCGCAGGCAGGCGGCGCAGCCTGCCGTGAGCCAGTGGGCGACGTGCGATTCGTCCGGTGGACCGGGCAGGCCGCGCGGCCGCAGTGCGAAGCGCCCGCAGCTCGGGCAGGGCGTGAGGATGAAGTAGAGGCCGATTTCGGCCACGCTGTGGGCATGCAGGACCGTGTCGACGGCGGTCATGCGTCCACCCGGAGACGATGCGGCGTTGCCGGCGCGGCCCGCGCCTAGGAAACGCCCGATCCGCCGCGCTTGGGGGCCTTCTTGGCGGGCTTGGCCGGCGGTGTCTGCGATTCGGTCGAGAGATTCGCCATGCCCTTGGCCTCGACGGCCTTGGCCTCGCCGAGCTGCATCAGCGGATCGAAGCTGTGATCGGGATAGGCATGGGCCAGTGCCGCGACCAGCTGCGTCACGCCCAGCTGCACCGTGACTTCGAGCGCGCCGTCGTCCAGCCAGCGCGCGTCGACCACGACCAGTCCGTCGGGGCGCCCGGGGAAGTCGTCCGGCCCCTGTCCGACCGCGTCGCCCACGGTGGTCGCCGGGTCGAGCTGCACGGCGAAGACCTGCCGCATCAGGTTGTGCACGGCGTCGGCCTCGGCCGCCGCGCGGATCGACTTGAGCTGCGGCTCGCTCAGCGGCTTGGGACTGTCGGGCAGCGGATCGAGCGGGCCGCGCGGATCGGCCAGCGTCAGCTTGGCGGCCGGCTTCCGCGGCGCGGCCGGTTTCGCCGGCGCCTCGGCGGGTTCTTCATCTTCTTCATCGGCGTCCGCTGCCGCTGGCGGTGCGCTGGCCGGGGGCTTGGGAGTCGCGTGCCGGCCGGGAATCATGTTCACCAGTTGCGACAGCGACGCGCCCAGCCGCGTGCGCTTGCCCGGCTGGGCGGATGCCGTCCGCGCCGCGCCGCTTGCCGGCTTGGCAGACTTGCCCTTCGGCGGATGGACGGTGTCGGCCGGCTTCTTCTTGGCCGGGGCTTCCGGCGCCTCAGGCTCAGGCAGCGGTCCATACCTGATGTTTCGCTTCGCGACCAGGCTCACGCTGGTCTGATCGCCCAGGGCGCCCAGGTCGGCCGCCGGACGCGGGGCGGGCATGTACTGCCCCGGCTGGTCGCCTGCGGCGAATTCGGGTTGCGCTGACTCGTCGATCTTCTGGCAGCCCGCCAGCAGCGCCGCCGCCGCGATCGTGCCGCAGATCCAGTGTCGGATGCGTATTGGCATGAGAAACCTCACCCGGGAAGCCTGGCCCGCTGTGCCCCGATCTTATTGTAACCGCGCCGGCTCCGCGCTGTCGCGACCGCGGCGCGTCACCGGGCGCCGCGGACAGGTGTATATCGGCCGGCCGAGTGCGTATGCTGCGCCCATGCACACACCGCGCCCCCCATCAGCTTGGGGATGTCTGGCCTGCCTGGCGCTGACAGGCGCGGTCGCGGGCCAGTCGCGGCCCGAGCCGAGCACCAGCCGGCCCGCCACCACACAGCCGGCCGATCGGCGCCAGCTCGAGGCGGCCGCCCGCTGGGTTTCGGAACTGGGCGCGCCGGAGTTCGCACGCCGGCAGGCCGCCGCGGAAAAGCTGGCGGACATGGGCGACGTCATCCTGCCGGTGCTGCTGCCGCGGCTGGAAGACCCCGATCCCGAGATCGCGCAGGCGGTGATCGGCCTGCTGCCCGAGCCGCGCGACGGCGCGGCGCGGGCCGACGTGGCGATCCGGCTGCTGCGGACCGGGCGGCGCGACGCCCTGCGCCGCGCGGTGGGGATGATCTTCGCCGACCCGGGCCGGGTGATCGAGCCGCTGATGCGCCGGGCGGCCGACGAAACCGGGCGGACCGCCGCCATGCTGACCGCCATCTGCGAGCAGCTCGAGCGCTGGCGCGGCGAGGAGCGGCGCTATGAGCAGGCCCGCGCGACGACGCGCCCCGTCGCGTCGGACTCGCTGGCGCGGCTGGAGAAGCTGCACGCCGAGTCGCCCGGCATTCATGCCGAGGTGGCCTTCTGGATGGCGCTGGCGGCGCGCGACGAGTTCGTCGCCGCCCAGGAGGCGCCGCGCAACGGCGCCACGTCGCGGCCGTGAAGCCCGTGTCGCTGTCCGCCGCTGACCTCGAGCGCCGCTTCGACGCGGCGCTGCTCCGCCGCGCGGCGCTGCGCGACGCGGGCGCGACCGACGCGATCCGGCTGGTGCACGACGCGGCCGACGGCGTGCCGGGCGTGGTGGTCGAGCAGTTCGGCGCGGTGCTGGTCACGCAGGTGAAGGAAGGTCTCTGCCGCACGCCGCTGGCGACGCTGCGGGCCGCGGTCGAGATGCTGGCGGCGCGCGTCGCGGCGCCGACGGTCTACCTCAAGCACTTCGTGCGCGATCGCGCCGCGGTCGCCGTCGAGCACGAGCAGGCCCATCGCGATGCGGCGCCGTGGATCGGCCCGGCCGGTCCCGCCGAGCGGTCGGTGCACGAGCACGGGCTGACCTTCCTCGTCCGGCCGTTCGACGGCTTCTCGGTCGGGCTGTTTCTCGAGCAGCGCGACAACCGCGCGCGGGTGCGCGCCGCCGCGGCCGGAAGTCGCGTGCTGAACCTGTTCGCCTATACCTGCGGCTTCTCGGTCGCGGCCTGTTCGGGCGGCGCGGCCGAGGTGGTCAGCGTTGATCTGTCGAAGCGCTACCTGGAGTGGGGCCGGCGGAACTTCGCCGCCAACCGCCTGCCAGACGGCGCCGCGAAGTTTTTCTGCCGCGACGCGGTCGATCATCTCCGCCGCGCCGAGCGCCACCCCCCCGAGTTCGACCTGGTGATACTCGACCCGCCCACCTTCGCCCGGCAGCGGAGGCCGGCGCGCGTCTTCGTGCTGCGCGAACAGCTCGAACCGCTGCTGCGAGCGGCGATCGCCCGGGTGCGGTCCGGGGGGCTGCTGCTGGCCTGCACCAACGATCGCGACCTGTCGACTGCCGACCTGGAGCGCGCCGCGCGCGTGGCCGCCGGGTCGCGCCGCTGCACGATCGTCGAGCGTCCCGCTCTGCCGGCGGACTTTCCCGGCGACGCGGCCTACTCCACGTCAATCTGGGTGCGGATCGGCTGAGTCGCGGCGGAAGTGCGACCGTCGCCGCGGCCGGGCTACGGAATTCGCGCCGCGTCGGCGGAGGCCTCGGCCGGGCCGGTCTCGTTCTGTCCGTGCGGCTCGTCGATGGCGCTGATGAGCGGAATGATGTCTTCCTCGAACATCCGGGCGATGTCGGTCTGCGTTTTGTCGCCCGAGGCGATCATGGCGGCGACCGCGTCGAGCCGGCCGGCCAGTCGCCGCAGGTCGTCGATGCGCCGCTCGGCGATCGGCTCAGGCGCATAGCACCACTGGCCGTCGACGCGCGTGAAGTGCTCATGCACCAGGGGCAGATGATCGCCTTCGCGGATCAGCACGTCGGCCTGGTTCCCCGCCGCGTTGCACGAGACAACCTTCGTCTGGCTCGAGAAGAGCCCGAAGTTGTCGCGGATCGCCGACAGGTCCCACGCCTCGCCGGCCTTGGGGGCGATGTACTGCTCGGCCGCCGCCTGCACCCGGTCGTTGGCCGCCAGCACCTGGTCGATGGCCCGCAGGAAGCGCACGGCCTGATCGCGCCGATCGGCGAGGATCATCGGCCGCATCTCTTCGAGCCGCGCTTCGCGGCGCAGCTGGCTCAGGCGCGTGGCCACGTCGCTGGGAGTGACGAACGCGGGACGAACCGCCGCCGCCGGCGGTCCGTCGCTGCCGGTTTGCGGCGATCGACACCCCGCGGCGGTCACGGTCAGAACGAGGCAGATGAGGCGGCGCACGGCAAGCTCCGATGGCGGCGACTATCCATGGTTATCGGCCAATTTGCCGGGCGGCGTAGACCCGCGGCCGACCGCTATCGTTTATTCGGAAGCGGGGTCTTATCCTGCGGGGTTTGGCGCGGATGCGTCGCGCCGATCGAACCGTGCCGTCCTGGCTGCGAGGCTCACTTCGTCCGATGGCTCTTCGCTTCATTTGCTCGTTGCGTCCCCGTGCCACCGCCGGGGCGCTGCTGGCCGTCGCCGCGCTGGCCGGCTGCGCCGCCGATCGGCCGGTGCATGTCTCCATTCGGCCGGGCGTCATCCGCCCGGAGCGGGCCGCGGTGGTCTTCTTTGTCGACGGCTTCGGGCGAAGGGCCTTTGACGCGGCGCTGCGGCGCGGCGACCTGCCGCAGCTGCGGACCCACATTCTCGACCGCGGCGTCACCGTGCGCCGCGCCGTGGCGGCCATCCCGACGATCACCTATGCCAATTCGGTCACCTTCCTGACCGGCCAGGTGCCAGGTCACCATGGCATCAACTCCAACCGCTGGTTCGATCCGACCACGGGCGCGTTCCGCGACTACACCACGATCGGCACCTATCGCCGCGTGGACGAGGACTACACCTCCCTCACCATTCACGACCTGCTCACCACCGAGGACAGCTACAGCGTGCAGGCCGCCCAGCGGCGCGGCTGCGACTACACCATCGACAACATCATCACGGCCGGCATCAACTGGGGGTTCCGGAACTACTGCGGCGTCGATTGCCTGGTCGCGCAGAACATGAGCGAGGTCGCCGATCGCGCCAATCGTCGCGGTCGCTGGCCGAGCTTCATCTACTTCTACCTGCCGGGCGTCGACCACGAAGGCCACCTGCACGGCACCCAGTCGGCCGACTATCGCCACGCCATCCGCAACCTCGACCGGCAGATCGGCCGCATCTGCGACGCGCTGCGCGACGCCGGCATGTACGACCGCACGAACCTGGCGCTGGTCGCCGATCACGGCATGGTCGACATTCACGCAGATCATGTGATCGACCCCGGCGTCATCCTGCGGACCAACAGTGGCCGGGCGGTCGCGTCGGTCGGGGCGCTGCGGCGCCGCGGCCACTCGCCCGAACGCTACGACGCCATCTGGTCGGCCGGCGGCACGCGCCACTGCGCCGTGCACATTCGCGACGGCAACGACTGGCGGCGGCGCTACGTCGCGCCCGATGGCGCGTCGCCGACCCTCGCGCCGTTCGTCTCGGGGCGCGGCGGAAACCTGTTCGATCATCCCGGCATCGCGGTCGCGACCGGGCGACATGCCGCCAATGCCGTCTGGCTGCACAACGCGCGCGGCGTGGCGCGCGTCGAGCGGCGCGGCGCCGGTCCGGCGGCGGAGTATCGTTACGACCCGGCCCGCGGCGACGTGCTCAACTACCTCGCCGATCCGGCCCGGGCCGCGTTCGTCCGCGCCGGCTGGCACGGCTCGCGCGACTGGCTGCGCCAGACCGCCGACAGCGATTTTCCCGATCTCGTACCGCAGATCGTCGAGCTGTTTGACTCGCCGCGCGCCGGCGATATCGTATTCTTCGCCGCCAGCGACTGGGACTTCGGCCGCGAAGAGCCCGCCGCCGGTCACGGCTCGGTGCTGCCGGACGACATCGATGTCCCCATGGCATTCGCCGGGCCGGGCGTTCGCGCCGGCGCGGTGGTCGACGTCGCCCGCAACTGCGACCTGATGCCCACAGTGCTCGACATGCTCGGAATCCGCGACCGTCTGCACAACCCGCCGCCCATCGACGGCGTCAGCCTCTGGCCGCTGCTGAGCAGCGCGCCCGAGTCGCTTCCCGCTCCGGCGGAAGAAACGATCCGCGTCGAATGACCACCACCGTCCGCATCCTCGCCGCACTCTTCATGCTCGCAGCGGCGTGGCTGCTGACTCATCCGCCGCAGGCCGATCGTTCCGCCGCCCCGGCCACCGGCGGGCGGCGCGTGCCCACGTCGCTGCCGGCCGACGCCATGTTTCACGGCATGGCGATCCAGCTTCACGGCGGCGACGACACCCTGCCGACCTATCACCGCCTGGTCGACGAGGTCGCCGACCTGGGCGCCGACTCGCTGCTGCTGGTCACGCACGGCTGGCAGACGCATGCCGGCACCGCCGACCTGCACGTCGACCCGCTGCGCAATCCGTCGCTCGCGGGTTTGCAGGCGCTGTGCAGCCACGCCCGGCAGCGCGGCCTGCGCGTCGTGGTCATGCCGGTGGTGCTGCTGTCGAATCCGCGCGGCACCGAGTGGCGCGGCCAGATCAACCCCACCGTCGGCTGGGACGAGTGGTTCCGCCGCTACACCGACTTTATCGTCGAACATGCCCGCGTGTGCGAGCAGTCGGGCGTGACGGTGCTCATGATCGGCTCGGAGCTCATCAAGACCGAGCAGTTCACCGACCGCTGGCGCAGCGTCATCGCCGCCGTGCGCGAGGTCTATTCCGGCAAGCTGGCCTACTCGGCCAACTGGGACCACTACACCACCAAGCACATCGGCTTCTGGCCTTACCTCGACTACGTCGGCATGACCAGCTACTACAAGCTCGCCGAGGGCCCGCGCCCCACGCTCGCCGACGTGCTCAACCACTGGCGCCCCATCAAGCGGCGCATCGCCGAGTTCTATCGCGAGATCCGCAAGCCCATCCTTTTCACCGAGGCCGGCTGGTGCAGCCAGGAAGGCGCCGCCGAATACGCCTGGAACTACTACAACTATCAGCACGCCACGCCGGAGGGCCACCAGGAGCAGCTCACCTGCTACGAAGGTTTCCTGCGCACCTGGGCCGACGCGGGCGAGATCCGCGGCATCTTCTGGTGGGAGTGGAGCGCCGCCGACGGCGGCCCGAACGACTTCAACTACACGCCCAAGGGCAAGCCCGCCGAGAAGCTGATGCGCGACTGGTTCGACGGGAAGTGGCACCCCAGCAGCGAATAGCCGCCCGGCATCAACCCACGAAAAAAAAACCGAGCGGACCCGCGTGTCGGGCCCGCCCGGTGGAGCGTTTGGGAGAAGGAGTCAGAAATTCGAAGCAGGCGTCTGAGTCTGTCCGCGGGGCAGCTCACCGGGGGCAGCCGGCGGCGCCGTCGCGTGGGGTTACCCGGCCATGCCGCCGAGTCCGCCGATGGCCTGGCCGATCACCTGGCCGATGCCGCCGAGCAGGTCGGTGAACGGGCAGCTGAGACAGCCCGGGTCCGGCCACGGCTTGGGGAACGGGATCGGGATCTGTCGGAAGAAATCGATGATCTGCATCCATTGTCGCAGGATGTCCGCGAGCCAATCGAAACGTGTCATGGGAATTACTCCTTACGCGTATCCACATCAGCCGTCCGCGGGGAGGTTGGCTGAGTTGACTGGGGTCTGAGCAAACCGCGTGCCAGCGGTCCGCGGCCCGCAGACGCCGTTCGCGCGATTCAGTTGGGCAATCCAGCGCAATTCGGGTTCGGAGTGGGGAAATTCACCAGCTTCACAAGTGCGGCCGGCGCGTCCCGCGGCCCTCGCGAACGCGCTCACTCCAGCGGCGGCCCCGGGTCGGCGTCGTCGACGGCAGGCGGGTCGATCGGCTCATCTGCTGCGGGCGGCTGGGCGCGCGAAGCCGGCGAATCTGCATCGGGCGCGACCGCGCCGCGCCGCCGGGCCGGAGGCACGCGACCAGCGGCAACGTCCTCGTCGAACATCCGCTTGCGGCGCAGAATGTGGTGATAGTGCTGCGCGAAGCGATGGGCCTCGTCGCGCACCTGCTGCAACAACCGCAGCGCCGCGTCATTCCGCGCCAGCTTGATGGGCCGGGCCCGCGCCTGGATGTACAGCTCTTCCTCGCGCTTCGCCAGCGCGATCACCATCGGCGGGCGCACGAACATCTCGGCAAACTGCGCCATCGCCGCGTGAAGCTGCCCCAGCCCGCCGTCGATCAGCACCACGTCGGGGTAGAGCTCCTCGCCTTCTCCGGCGTGACGATAGCGCCGCCCCACCACCTCGCGGATCATGGCGTAGTCGTCCTGCCCGGCGACGGTCTTGATGCGGAACCGCTTGTAGCCGCTCTTGAACGACACGCCGTCGATGAAGCAGACCAGCGAGCCGACCGACTCGCCGCCTTGCAGGTTGGCGATGTCGATCCCCTCGATGATCCGCGGCGGCGATTCCAGCTCCAGCACCTTCGCCAGCCGGTCCAGCCCGGCCCGCGGATCGATGTAGAACACCTCGGGCTGCACGTCCTCGGTCACGTCGCCCGCCAGGCTCAGGTTCGAGAGCGCCTTCATGCGGTCGCGCAGCGTGGCCGCGTCCTCGAAGCGCAGCTCGGCCGCCGCCTGCTGCATCTCCTTCTCCATCTGCCGCAGCACCACGCTGCGCTTGCTGGCCAGGAAGCGCTTCAGCCGCTCGATGTCGGCCGCGTAGGCGCCGGGGCCGATGCGGTCGGCGCACGGCGCGGTGCACTGGTTGATCGACCACAGCAGGCACGGCCGGAAGAACCGCCGCCGGTCGTCGTCGGCGCGAATCTCGAGCTCGCAGGTTCGGAACTTGAAGACCTTCTGCAGCGCGTTGAGCGCGTCGCGCAGGCCGCCCGCCGAGGTGAACGGGCCGTAGAGCTTCGTTCCGCGGGCGCGCGGCGTGCGGGTGACGAAGACGCCCGGGAAGTCGTCTTCGGTGGTGATTTCGAGATAGGGGAAGCTCTTGTCGTCGCGCAGCTTCTCGTTGAACGGCGGCTGGATGTCCTTGATGAGCCGGTTCTCGGTCAGCAGGGCGTCCACCTCGGTCTCGCAGTCGAGGAAGTCCACCTCGATCGCCATCGCCGCCATGCGGGCGATCTCCGGCCCGCGACTGTTCAGCAGGTCGGCCGAGTCCTGGAAGTAGCTGGCGACCCGCGCCCGCAGGTCCTTCGCCTTGCCGACATACAGCACGACGCCGGCCGCGTCTTTCATCAGGTAGACGCCGGGCGTCTTCGGAAAGTGAGCGATCCGCTCGCGCAGCGCGGCGATCCGCGGATCGATCTGCGGCAGCGGAATGTCGCCGGGCGCGGCCATGCCGGGATTTTATCGCATATCGCCGTCGTCCGGCCTGCGATCGCGCGGCCGGCCGGCTTCCAGTAGACTGCGTTTCACGATGCCCGCCGAACTGCCCGCCGAGGTACGCGCCGCGATCGCCGATGTGGCGGCCCGCGTGGCGGGCGACGATTACCGCACCCGCGTTGTGGTCCACAGCACGCCGGCCGGCGCGGAGCTGATCACCGCCGTGCCAAACCGATCACTGTGGACGCCCGTTGCCTACTGCATTGCCAATTTCCTGGTGCTCATGTTGACGCTGGCGACATCGGCGGCGATTGCCGCGTTCGTGGCCGAATCAGCGGGCTGCGAATCGCAGCGCAGCGCGAAATGGGGCCAGCTCGCCGCGGACATCGTCGCCACGGTGTGGGGTATTCGCTGGCTGTTCCTGCTCGCACGCGGCGTCTGGCGTGTCGCGCGGACGACCCGGCTCGCGAATCGCCTGATAGGCGACCCGACCGTGCAAACCCCCGAACTGATCGGTCGACTGATCGAGCCGATCGGCTTCTTCGAGAGCGCGATCGGCCCGCGCCGACTGCTGCGGCTGCTGCAGAGGTCGGGACGCGTCGGAACGACGATTCGCCTCGATCGCATCGGCCGGTCTGACCGCCGCGTCGAGTTCCGCACACCTTTCGAGTCGGCCGAGCGCGCGGCCGCGCCCATCGAGCCGATCGCCGTTCCGTTCGAGCCGCTGCCATGCGACCAGTTCGATGTGCGCTGGGATTCGTTGCTGGACGCCAACCGGACGCTCGATGCCACCGACCAGGTCCGGCACGACCAGGCCCGCAAGCGCCACCGCCGGGAGATTCGCGTGCAGATCGCGGCGCGGGCAGTGCCGGCTCTGGCGCTCGCGTTTTTCATTTACCTGCCATTTGCGGCCGACTTGTCGGCGAGCACCTCCGTTGGGACGAGTCTGGCGCTGGCGCTGGCCGTCGCCACGGTGTGGCTGTACGCCCGCTGGTACAGCGCTGACAAGCGACACTGGCTGCTGGTGCCGGGCGGGTTGATCCATCGCCGGCGGCAGGTCGAGCTGTTTGCCCGCCAGGCGGCCGTGCTGTGCGTCGCGAAACTGCGCGGCGGCGATCGCTGGCTGGTGCGGGTGGCCGACGCGTTCCGCACGCGCCGCTTCTTCGTCACGCACGACGAGTGCAATCTGCTGCTGCGCGCCTGGCTTAGCCCGCTCGCCCCGCCACGAAAAGAGCAGTTGACCGACTTCAACTAGGGCCGAGCCTAGCGGCGTATCGTCGCCTTACAGCGTCCCATCATCCTTCTTCGGCAGGTCGGGCGCGGTGATCTGGATCGCCGGGCCCGAGAGCGCCTCGAGAAACGAGATCAGGTCGGCCCGCTGCTCCTTCGTCAGCGTGAACGGCTTGAGCAGCGGGTCCTTGTTGGGGATGTTGCCGCCGCCGCGGGCGTAGAAGTCGATCACGTCGTCGAGCGTCTCGAACGCCCCGTTGTGCATGTACGGCGCGGTCTGCATCAGCTCGCGCAGGCTGGGCGTCTTGAACTTGCCGCGGTCCGACTGGCTCTTGGTGATCAGCTCGCGCCCATAATCCGACGCCACGCTCTTGGGGTTCGGGTACTTCTGCCCGGCCGCGAAGAAGTGCCGCGTCGCGATGCGGTCGGTCTCCTTCTTCAGCGGCTCGATCTCGGGCACGCCCGTGGCGTGGAACTCGCCGTCGGTCAGCAGCGGCCCGTGGTGGCAGGCGACGCAGTTCGCCGTGCCCATGAACAGTTCCATCCCGCGCCGCTGCGAATCGTTCAGCGCCGCCTTGTCGCCCTTCAGGTAGCGATCGACCGGCCCCTCCTTCGACACAATCGTCCGCTCGAACGCCGCGACCGCCTTGGCGAGGTTTTCCATCGTCACGTCGCTGTTGAACACCTTCCGGAAGCCGTCGCGGTAGTACTTGATGCCGTCGAGCTTGTGCACCAGGTGGGCGAAGTTCTGGTTCATCTCGATCGGCGCCTCGATCGGCCCGAGGCACTGCTGCTCGAGCGTGCCGGCCCGGCCATCCCAGAACTGCGCCTTGCCGTAGGCCGCGTTCAGCACGGTCGGCACGTGCCGCCAGTGCTTGGTGCCCGGATAGGCGTCCGACATCTGCAGGCCGTTCGAAAAGCCCTTCTCGGGCGCGTGACACTTGGCGCACGCGATGCTGCTGTCGCCCGACAGCCGCGGATCGAAGTAGAGCATACGCCCCAGCTCGATCTTGTCGGCCGTCTGCGGGTTGTCGGCCGGCACCGGCACGGGCGGCAGCGGTTCGAGCCGCTTGCCGGCCTGCGGTGCTTCGCCGCGGGCGCCCGGCGCCAGCGCCAGGCCCAGGCAGAGTCCGATGAGGGTCAGTCCGACCAGTCCGATGAAACGATGCCATCCGCGCATCATGTTGAGTGCTCCCGATTGAGTTCCGATTGTGTTCCGCCGCGCGTGCGGCCTGCTAGCCCGCGTTGCGCGCCCGCAGCGCGGCCTCGACGGTCGCCGTTCCCTCGGGCGTCAGCTCGACCGCAAAGGTCTGCTCGCCGAGAAACTCCTGCCACACCACCAGGTCATACTTGCCCGGCGGCACGTTTTCGAGCGTGAACGTCCCGTCGGCGCCGGTCACCGCATAGTAGGGATGCGGCACGACATAGACATAGGCCCGCATCCAGTCATGCACGTTGCAGCGCAGCTCGACCAGGCCGGGCTGCTCGAACTTCTCCTCGGTCCGCATGCCGCGCCGCGGCTGCAGATGATTGAACAGCGTCTGCACGCCCTGGTCGGCCTTGATGTTGTGCGCCACCGGGTCGTTGTTGGCGATGTCGAACGGCAGCTTGATCGGAATGACCTGCACGTGCGGGTCGAACTCGCAGGTCGTCTGGTTCACGACGTGCAGGTCGGTCTCCTTCGCGCTCCACATCTTTCCCGCGGCGATGTTGCCGAGAAACACCACCGCGTCCGCCACGTGCCCCTTGTCGTCGACGCGCAGCTGCGGCACCGTCGGCGGATGCTTGCCGCACGTCTCCGGGTCCTTCACGATCGCGATCTTGCGCGGATCGGGCACCTTGCCCGTGTAGGTCACGACGCCGGTGATCTTGCCGCCCTTCTCGACCGTGCCGGGCCGGTAGGTTGCAAAGACCCGCCGCCGCGATTGGGCCATGACGGCGCTCGCCAGCGCCGTGCTCGCCGGGGCACACGGCGTCGCCGCCGGAACGCCGCCCAGCGCCGCCGAGACCATTCCCCCCACCAGTCCGCCGATCCAGCACCATCCGCGCCGCATGTCTGCTCCTCGAGCGATCCGATCGTCCCCGCCGGCCGCGCCGTCGGCCGCTCGCACGGGGTCTGTAGTATAGCCGGCGCACTGCCCGGCTTCCGCCCGCGTCGGCCCGACCGACCGGCCGTCACGCCGGCGACTTGACAGCCCGCGCCGGCGTCCCTACCGTCGCCCGCCGCGCGGCCGCCGCGAGCGTACGGCGCCGTCGCGGTCCTGTCTGCTCGCGAGGTGTCTCATGAATCGCATGTCCGCCAGCTGCGTCGCCGAGGCCGTCGGCACGTTCTTCCTCTGTTTCATCGGCGCGGGCGTCATCTGCATGAATACCAAGCTCGGGGCTGGCGGCCCCGGGCTGCTCGGCATCGCCATCGCGCACGGCCTGGCGCTTTCGATCGGCGTCTCGGCGACCATGAACGTCTCCGGCGGACACCTCAACCCCGCCGTCACCGTCGCCATGCTCGTCACCGGCCGCATCAAGCCCGGCGACGCCATCGGCTACATCGCCTCGCAGCTCATCGGCGGCATCGTCGCCGGGGCGCTGCTGTCGATCATCTTCAAGGACATGATGGTGGACGGCGTCGCGGTCATCAGCCGCGCCGGCCTGGGCACGCCGACGTACGGCGCCGACCTGACCGTCGCCCGCGCCATCCTGGTCGAGGCGTGCCTGACGTTTCTGCTGGTCACCGCGGTCTTCGGCACGGCCGTCGATCCGCGGGCGCCGAAGATCGGCGGCTTCGGCATCGGCCTGACGATCGCCGCCGACATTCTCATGGGCGGCCCGCTCACCGGCGCGGCGATGAACCCGGCCCGCACCTTCGGCCCGGGGCTGGTCGCCAGCTTCACCGGCCACCTGAACGTCTTCTGGTCGCAGCAACTGGTCTACTGGGTCGGCCCGTGTGCCGGCGCGGTGCTGGCGGCGGTCGTCTACGACGCGTTCATTCGTGAGAAGAAATAGCTCCGCCGCGCGGTCCGGGCGGACCGGCCGAGGCGGATGAGAATTTCCCTGGAGAGTTGCCTCATGCGTCGATCAAGCCTGTTCCTGGTGGCAGTGGCCCCGTTTGTGTCGATCGGTTGCAGCGACTACGGCGCCGGCATGACCGGCGCGCGGATGGCCTTCAATCTCTCCAAGCACGACACCCACCTCAGCCTGTCGGTGGACGGCGAGCCGGCCGAGCAGAACAAGCTCAAGAAGGCCGTCACCGGTTACTCGAACTGGAAGGTGAAATCGCCGGTCGGCGTGGCGCCGCGGCTGCGCTTCAGCATTCAGGACCCCGGCAAGCTCGGGCGCATCACCATGGTGCTGGTGTCGATCTACCAGGAGTATGAGGCCGACTACTCGCACCAGGCCGAATTCACCGTCGTGGCGCGCGACACCAACAACCCTGACGCACAAATGAAGCCCGACACCGAGTACGACCTCGGCAACCCCGGCGGGAACTTCCGCGTCACCAACCTCACCAGCCAGGAAGTCTCGGGCGTGACGCTGCGGCCGGGCATGAAGTACAAGCTGCTGCTGACCGTGCGGGCCGACCACAGCGAGACCGCCCAGGTCGAATTCAAGACGCGCTAACGTTGCGTCTGTATCGTCTTCCCGGGTAGGGCAAAGCTCCAGCTTTGCCATGCGATGGCGCGCTAACCCGCGCCGGCCCGCGCGTCTGGCCGCGCCGCCGCGATAGAATGCGGCGTGGCTGCATGTTCGACACCGCCGATACCATCGTCGCCGTCAGCTCGCCGGCGCCGCCCGCGCCGCGCGGCATCGTTCGGCTGTCTGGACCACGCGCCGTGGCGCTGGCGGCCGAGGTCTTCCGTCTCGATGCCGGGCCGACCCGCGACGCCAGCCTGGATGCCGCGCCGGCGTGGCGCCGGCTGGTCGGCCACGTCCGCGTCGCCGGGACCGACCTGCCCGCCAGCGCGATACTCTTCCGCCGGCCGCGCAGCTATACGCGCGACGACCTCGTGGAGTTGCACCTGTGCGGCGCGCCGGGCGTGCTGGCGCTGCTGCTGGACGCGCTGGTCGAGGCCGGGGCACGGCTGGCCGGTCCCGGCGAGTTCACGGCCCGCGCCTATCTGGCCGGCGCACTGGACTGGGAGGCGGCGCAGGCCGTCGCGGCGCTGATTGCCGCGCGGACCGACGAACAGCTCGCCGCCGCGCACCGCGCCGGCTCGGCCCGCGTGGCGGGGGTTGCGGCGGCCGCGCGCGAGTCGCTGCTCGACCTGCTGTCGCTGGTCGAAGGCGCGCTCGATTTCGCCGACGAGCCGATCGAGTTCATCACGCCCGGCGAGCTGCGCGACCGGCTCGCGCGGGTCGCGACCGATCTCGAGGCCACCTCAGCCGCGGCGGTCAGCGACGAGCGGTTTGGCCAGCCCCCGGCGGTGCTGCTGACGGGGCCGGCCAACGCCGGAAAAAGCACGCTCCTGAATCGCCTGTGCGGGCGGCCGCGCGCCATCGTGGCGCCGCGCGCGGGCACCACGCGCGACGTGCTGGCCGCGCCGCTGGCGCTGCCGCGCGGCACGGCGCTGCTGCTCGATTCGGCCGGCGACGTCGCGGCGCCCGAGGCGCTCGACCAGGCCGCGACGCGCGCCGCCGCTCGTGCGGCCCGGTTCGCTGACCTGTGGCTGTTCGTGGTCGACGGCGCCGCCAGCCCGCTGCCCACTCCGCCGCGCGAGGCCGACTTCGTCGTCGTCAACCAGGCCGACCGAATGTCGCCAGCGCAGCGCGCCGCGGCGCAGGCGTGGCTCGCCAGCCTCGACTGCCCGGGCGCGATTGTCTCGGCCCTTAGCGGCGCAGGCTGCGACGCACTGCCGGGCGCCATCGCCGCGCGGCTGAACGCTCAAAGCGCCGAGCGCGGCGCCGCGCAGTTCACGCTCGCGGCCGAGTTCTGCGCGGCGTTGCGGGCGGCCGGCGAAGCGGCGCGCTCGGCCATGGCGCGGGCCACACAGCCGGATGCGCTGGTCGCGCAGGCTGAGCTGATCGCGTTTGACCTGCACGAGGCCGCCGACCGGCTTGCGCCGCTGGCGGGCGCCATCCCTCCCGATGACCTGCTCGAGCGAGTCTTTCGCCGATTCTGCATCGGGAAATGACCAATGCCCCTCCGAAACTTCGGCGAACCGCTAGAATGGGCGGCGTCCGAGCCGAAATGAGTGTTGAACGACCATGGCTCATCACCTCGTCATCGTGCACGACACCTACCTGCGCGCCATGCTGGCGGGCCACAAGCGCGTCGAGTGCCGGTTGTCGCGGCTGCGGCGGCCGGCGTTCGCGCAGGCCGCGCCCGGCGACCGCTTCTGGTTCAAGGTGCCCGCCGGGCCGGTTCGCGCCGCGGCGACGATCGTCCGCCGGCGGCTGCTGTCGGTCTCTGGTCCGCAGGCGCTGCAGCGGATCGCGCGGCAATATGGCCCGGCGCTTTGCGCGCCCGACTCGTTCTGGCGGATGAATGATCGGATTCGCTGGGTGGGGCTCTTCTGGATCGACCAGGTGGAGGCGATCGAGCCGTTCCATGTCGTCAAGCGCGATGGCCGGGCGTGGGTGTCGCTGGCCGGCGCGCCCCAGCCGGGTCAGCGGCTGCCGGCGCTGCGGCGCGAGCGCGCGGCGCCGTCCGGGCCAGAGCGGACGAGCGGCCGGCGATTGCGCGGCTACGGCGAGAGGCGGGCTTCCAGGTCGCGGCCCAGGTCGAGCCCGACGAAGTTGAAGAACTGATCCTGCGAGAGGCGCGGAATCGCCAGCGCGGTCGCCTGGCGGATTGACTTGTCGTAGTGGGTGGCGTCGCGCGTCGCGTGGCGGACCTTGGTGACCGCGGCCGGGTCGGTGTCGCCCGGGGCGCTCTTGCCGGTGACGGCGGCGGCCGGATCGGGCCGGCGACCGCGCACCACATAGTCCGTCTCGGCGTCGACCTCGTCGACCACCACGCCGCCGAACCGCTCGATGAACGAAACCACCTTGCCATAGTCGGCGGCGTCGTAGGTGCCGTCGTAGTTCACGTCGAATGTGCCCAGCACGCAGAAGCGCGGCTTCTTGCTGCGATTGCGGCTCAGCACGATGTTGCCGGCCAGGTCTTCCTCGAGGATCGGGTCGTCCGGCGGCGCCGGCGTGACGGTGCGGCACTCGGCCGTGTGCTCCCCGACGCTGACCACCTCGATGGTCGCCTTGCCGCGCCCGTCGATCGGCACGCGCTTGTCGAACGAGTAGATCGCGAACGGCATGCCGAGCTTGACGCCGTCGTGCTTGCCCAGGTCGATGTGCACCAGCGCGTCGCCCGGCAGGGCCCGCAGCACGCGCCCCACCGGCTGCCGCGCAATGTCGAGCTCGTTGGTTCCCTCCGGGCCGGGCGAGCGATAGTCGGCCAGCAGCGAGGCCTGCTGCGCCAGGGTCGTCTCGACCTTGGCGATGGCCTGCTCGTGGCGCTGGCGCTGCTCGCTCATGGAGGATTCCATTCGCGTCAGCTCGTCCTTCTTCGCGGCGATGTTGTGCGTCAGGTCGTCGATCTCCTTGGTCTTCGTCTTGGCGAAGTCGTCCTTCTCCGAACTGATCGAGGCGACCTTCTTCTCCAGGTCGTCGAGCTTGCCTTTGAAGTCCTGCTCCAGCTCCTTTTCGCGCGCCTGAGATTCGGCGACCGACTTGTTGGCCTCTTCCAGCGCGGCCAGCGCCTTGGTCTTGGCGTCGTTCTCGGCCAGGAACCACTCGTACATCTGCTTCAGCGCCGGAATTGCCCCGCCGCTGCGCGAGATCGACTCGGCGCTGGGCACCTTCCCGGCCTGGGCGATGTCGTCCAGCAGGCCGTTCCACTGCGTCTCGACCACGCGCCAGTCGTCGGCCGGGTTGCCGGTCAGCCGGCCCGACAGCGCCTTGATGCGTTCGTGCATGAATCCGGCCAGCGACTTGGCGGCCGTGGTCGCCTGGCTCTGCATGGCCTGCACGACCGGATCGCTGCCGGCCGGGCCGAGCAGGGTCTTCTTCAGGTTGTCGCCGGTGGCGGCCTGCTGGCGCAGCTGCTCCTGGTTGGTGAGCATGATGATCGCCCAGGTCGTGGCGCCGGCCCACAACCCGATGAAAACGAACAGCGCGACGTGCACGCCGGTGATTTGGCTGCCGCGTTTCTGTGGCTTGGCGCCCGCCATGTGCTAGCCCTTGTGGTGCGGCGCAGGCGGCGCCGCGATGGTCTGATGGTGTTCCGCCCCGTGGGGGGGTGCTCCCGCGTCGCGCACTGGCGGGCCGACGGCTCGTGTGGTCCGTCGCCGGAGTGTGGGACCGATACCCAGCACATTCCAGTATCGGGCAAATGCCCCTCGGATGTCAACCGCTGCTCGGCCGGCGGCCCCGGCTTGTCACATGCTCCGCATGCGCCACAAGCCGCTCTGGCACAGGTTCTTGAGTCAGGTTTGGCGAATACCGGTGATCCGATCGCGCCGCGGCCGGCACAGGCCTGCCCCCGAACGCCGCGGATGGCCCGGCCGCTTAGCGCAATGCTCGTCGCTTCTTGTCTGTTTGTTGGCTTGCCCTGCATCAGCACTTAGCGCGCGGGAGCTACCGTTTCCGCGACCCTGGAATTGAGGCATCGCCGCACAGGAGACCAGACATGTCCGCGATCAACCGTCTGTCGCGTCAGCCCCGCTCTCCGGTTCACGGGGCCGGCGGTTTCGACGCCCGCGGTTTCACGCTGATCGAGCTGCTGGTCGTCATCGCCATCATCACGCTGCTGATCGCCATCCTGCTGCCGTCGCTCTCGGCCGCGCGGAAGCAGGGACAGGCCGTCAAGTGCGCCGCCAACCTGCACGACATCGGCACGGCGATGGCGAGCTACCTGGCGGACTGGGATGGCGTCTATCCGCCGGCATACATCTACCCGGCCGACCAGCAGGCGACGTACGACTTCTTCGATCAGAACCCCACCCACCCGTTCGGATACCTGCACTGGTCGTGGTTCCTCTATTCCAAGGGGCAGGTGGGCGACAAGGCATTTCAGTGTCCGGGATATTTCAACGGCGGCGCGCCGCGGACTAATCCCGGGTCGAGCGGCTCCGACTGGGAATCCGGGCAGGTGGACCAGAACGGAACCAGCAGCTCGAACGATACACTGGCCGACGCGCAGGCGCCGCGGATGGCCTACACCGGCAACGCGGCGATCTTCCCGCGCAACAAGTTCACGCAGGACCTCTCGGCTGCCGAGGGCGGCGGGCTGCGAACCAACGTCTTCACGCTTCAGACCAAGGTGGGCGACACGGCCAAGACCATTCTGCTGACCGAGTTTCTGAACAACTGGCAGGCGATCGCCGTGCAAAGCAGCGGCGGGCTGCTGTCGAAGAGTCACCGATCGATCAATCCGTTCTATCACGTCGGGGCGGGGACCAACGAATACTCGGCGCCGGTCGATACGCCGGGCTTCACATACGGCGACGCGCCGCACTACGGCGTTCTGCCCAAGCAGCAGGCCGAGGAGGCCGTGTGCGTGATGGACAACCCCGGCGTGCCGGAGATCAACGCGGTCGGGCGGCATCATCCGGGCGGCGACGCCTACAGCGGCGGCGCGGCGAACTTCGCTTATGCGGATGGGCACGTCGAGAAGCGCGGCGTGTTGCAGACGATGGAGAACCGCGAGTGGGGGCAGTACTACTACGCGATCAACGGGGCAAACAAGGTGGGGCCGCCGTGGTGATGTCGAACCGTCGTTAGACCGGCGCGTGGGCGCCGGCCGGCTGGGGCCGGGTCGTTGGGCCGGGCCCGGAAATCGGAAGGTGGGACATGCTCGCCTGTAACACGATGTTAAGGGGCACATGTATGAAGGAGACTCAAAATATGTTAAACTTGCGTCAATGGCTTGTCGGGGCGGCACTGTTCGCGGCCGCGTGCAGTGCGAACGCATGTGCGCAGTCCGGGGCCTGCTGTCTGCCCGCGGTGCTGACCACGCAGCCGTGTGTCGAAATGGACCCGACCACCTGCGGCAACCTCGGCGGCGTCTATCTCGGCGACCACACGGTCTGCAGCGCGCCCGAGTTCGTCGCGCCCAGCAGCTGCGGCAGCTTCCTGCTCGACGTCGGCACCAACGGCGCACCGGACGGCGGCGAAGTCAACATCAGCGGCGCGACCCTCTTCAAGGACTTCTTCACCCGCCCCGCCTCCACCAACGCCGATTGCCTCGCCCCGCTCGGCGGCGGCCCGGTCAACGGCAAGATGTGGCCGAACGACCCGCCGGCGTGCGTCACGCTGGTGCCGTTCTGTCGCTTCTTCACCAACGTCTGTCCCGGCTTCGGCGCGACCAACCAGCTCGCCCCGAACTGGAACTGCATCTCCGGCACGCCGTTCTACTGGATCGTTCAGTACCGCGGCTCGGGGTCGCTCGAAGGCATCACCGAGTTCGTCGACAACCAGCTGCTCGACATCATCCCCACCTTCAAGCCCGCGGACAGCGGCTACATCAATCGCAGCCAGTGGGCCAACGCGGCCGGAAAGCTGCCGATCGGCGGCTGCAGCGAGGCCGACGCGCAAGGCGACGGCGTCACCACCAATGACAGCGGCACGCCACTGATTCCGCACGCCATCGACGTCGCCGTGTCCGACGTGCCGTCGACCGAAGCCGTGGTCGGGCCGGGCTCGGGCGCCGATGCCCGCTGGAACCGCAAGCCGACGCAGGCGGGATATGGCCTGAATCCGAGAAGCTCGACCGCCGGCCTGCCCAGCACGCTGGTGTCGCTGGTGCGGTCGCCGTTCGCGCTGAATCAGAACAACAACCCGCCGACGACGCCCGCGCCGGACGGCAGCACGATCTACGATTCGACCATCGCCTGGGTGCCAATCGCGGCCATTACCAACCGCGGCACCGGCATTCGCGACATCCGCTACACCGACCTGCAGTTCCTGGCGGTGACCGGGCGCATGTCGACCGGCGAGAACCTCCAGTCCGGCACGCGCGATGTCGGCTCCGGCACACGCAACGGGTTCCAGAATTCGCTCGGGGTCGATCCCAGCCAGGGCAACGGCGACAACCTCGGCCCGCGCATCAACTTCTCGCAGGAATCCAACGTGGGCATCGTTCCGGCGGGCGGGCCGTTCGACCTGCCGGCCGGCAGCCGCACCCAGCCGACCAACTGCGGCGGCTCGGGCATCATGGAGAACGCGGTCAAGCAGCGCCGCCTGGCCGTGGGCCACACCGGCCTGTTCGGCGGTCGCGCCGCATCACTGCAGCGCTCGGGCGTGCTCGAAATCATGAACGTCGCCAAGGACGTGGACGATGATGGCAAGCGCATTCCCGGTTTCGTGCCGACCCCGCAAGTCGGAGACCCGCCCGGGGGCGGCTGTCCGACCCCGCCGGCGAATCGGCGACCGGCCAACAACGGCTATGTCCGCCCCGCCGTGGATACCTGTCTCGACAACAGCAACGGCCTGCTGGGCTACCAGATCGGCGGCCCGGAGACGTTCATCACCCGCGGCGACCCCAAGGCCGGCATCGGCGGCAACACCAACCCGGCGATGGGCAACATCAGCGCCCGCGACTACATCCGGAACATTGTCTACAGCGTTGAGAACTTCGTGGCGGCCCCGGCCCAGGACGTCAACAACAACATGCCCGGGCAGTACCTGGCCTTCAGCTTCACGCTGACCCAGGGGGTGGACGCGCTGCCGGACCTCCGCAATCCCACGAAGTTCATCGCGCAGCCCGTCAATCAGACGTTGCAGGACTGGATGCGCTGCAACAACAGCGACAGCCCCAACGCGTTCGGCGCGGCCAACGTCGCCGGGCTCGTGCCGCTGCGGAACACGCGCGTCGGATTCGGCGGCGCCTACAGCGACGGCAGCACCAACGGCGCCTACCTGGCGTTCAACGGCGTCAGCTACACGGTGACCGACGGGCTGCGGCTGAACCGGCGCAACCTGATTTCCGGGGACTTCAACAACGACGGTCTGCGAAACCTGAACGACGCTGCCAAGCTCATGGAGGCCCTGAAGGACCCGCGCGCCTTCACCACCGCCGAAGGCATCTCGCCCGGAACCGGCGGCGGACAAGGCGTGTGTGCCGACGACTTCGTCGTCCCCGAAATCATCGGCGACTTCGACGGCGACGGCGACTTCAACGCGCTCGACGCCCGCTACTTCGCCGACGGCCTGGCGATCGACCCCGCCACCGGGCAGCTCGATCGCAAGCAGGGCTTCATCGCGGTCGACAACGCCTGGGCCGGACTCGGCATGGGCTCGAACTACTTCGGCACCACGCTGGCGACCGGCGCGACCTACAAGCCCGGCGACTCGCGGGCCGACGTGGCCGGCAGCCCCGCCGGCGCGTTCCGCGGGGCCTATCCGAACGGCCAGAACGGCAGCGTCAACGCCGCCGACATCGACTACGTCTATCGCAACTTCGGAAGCTGGAAGAACATCGACCAGGCGGCGGGCATCGACCTGAGCTGCGACATGACCGGCGACCTGCTGGTCGATCAGCGCGACGTGGACGAGGTGGTGTTCGCCATTCTCTGCACCCGCTACGGCGACGTGGACCTCGACGGCGACGTCGATGCGGCCGACCGCGCCGTCGTCGTTGCAAATCAGGGTCAGCTCAACCTGGGCTGGGCCGGCGGCGACCTGAACGGTGACGGCGTCGTCAACGCGCTGGACCTCGCGCTGGTCGATGCCAATCTCGGCTTCGTGGGACCGGCGTGCATCGGAACCCTGTGCGGCGACATCAACGGCGACGGCGTGGTCAACAACGCCGACATTGCTCCGTTCCTCGCCGGCATCGAAGGCCGGATGAACGACCCGGCCACGCTCGGCCGATCGGACCTGGACAGCATCCCGCCCGCCAATGGCGCGGATGTGCAGCGGTTCGTCTGCTGTCTGCTGAACGCCGGCGATCCGGCGCTCTGTCCGTAATTAGGCGACGATCGCCACGTTGAGGGGAATTACGCCCGGCGGCCGGCCTGCGGTGAACCCGCGGGCCGGCTGTTTTTCTGCGCGCGGCGCAAGCGTGGTGGATACTTGGACGTCATCTTGTACGCGCGGCGTGGCGGCCGGTTGCAGCGTGGCGGCGCGCTTTGTCGGACGTTTCCATCGGCGGGCGACCCGCTGCAAGAAAGCGGGGAACCAGCCGCCGCGACCTGTCGTCTGAAGGCTTGTTGGGCGAAACTCACGCGTCTCGAACCAGGAGCCTTCAAATGTCACAGTTGCGGATCATGTTGGGTGTGTTATTGCTGGGCGCGGGCGCCGCGTCGCCGACGCCGGCCGCCGATGCGCCGCGGTCAGCCACCGCGTTGACGATCTACAGCTCGGCCCAGCCCGGCGCCATTCCCGCCGACTGGTATCGCCCGCTGCCCGAGTCGATCGGCGGCCCGCCGCAGACTCCGCGCCTGCCCGGCTACGCCGTCGTGAAGCAGGAGCGCCCGATCGAGATCAAGGCCGGCCGCGACACGATTCGATTCTCCGACGTGGCCGCGCTCATCGACCCCACCACGGTCACCTTCGAATCGCTGTCGGATTCCAAGGGCACCCGCGTGCTCGACCAGAACTACCAGTTCGACCTGGTCAGCTCGGCCAAGCTCATGGAGCGCTACATCGACCGGCCGATCACCGTCGAGCGCGTCGAAGGCGATCACGTCTCGACCACCACCGGCACGCTGCTGTCGACGCAGGGCGGGCTGGTGCTGCGCACGGCCGACGGCGTGCAGGTCATCAACGGTTACTCCAACGTTCGCTTTCCCGACCTGCCGGGCGGACTCATCACGCGCCCCACGCTGGTGTGGGATGTCGAGTCTGCCGGCGGCGGAACGCAGCCGACGCGCGTCTCCTACCAGACCGGCGGCATGACCTGGTGGGCCGACTACAACGTGGTCTTCTCCGAGGGGAAGGACGCCAACTCCGGCGCGCTGGACGTGGGCGCGTGGGTCAGCATCATCAACCAGTGCGGGGCGTCGTTCGACGATGCGAAGCTGAAACTGGTCGCCGGCGAGGTCCACCGCGCCCAGCAGCAGGCCGATTTCGGCGCGCCCGAAAGCAAGCTCGCGATGGGCCGCGTGACCGGGGGCGGCTTCGTGGAGAAGGCATTCTTTGAATACCACCTCTACACTCTCGGCCGGCCGGTCACTCTGCCGCAGAACTCCACCAAGCAGATCGAGCTGTTTCCGGTCGCGCGCGGCGTGCCGTGTGAGAAGGTGCTCGTCTACTACGGACTCGGTTCGCGGTTCCTCGGCTCGTTCGCCGATCCGGTCACCGACCGCAGCTACGGCGGCGGCGGCAACAAGAAGGTCGACGTCTACCTGCGCTTTCGCAACGACGAGAAGTCCGGCCTGGGCATTCCCCTGCCGGCCGGACGCATCCGCGTCAGCAAGCGCGACCCGGCCGATCAGTCGCTCGAGTTCATCGGCGAGGACACCATCGACCACACGCCGCGCGACGAGCGCGTGCAGATCGCGCTCGGCACGGCCTTCGACGTGGTGGGCGAGCGCAGGCAGGCCGACTTCCGGGTCGATACGTCGCGCCGCACGATCGACGAGAAGATTGAAATCGAGCTGCGCAACCAGAAGAGCGAGCCGGTCAAGGTCATCGTGAAGGAGAATCTCTACCGCTGGGTGAACTGGGAAATCACCGCCAAGAGCCACGCCTTCGAAAAGACCGACAGCCGCACGATCGAGTTCCCGGTGACGGTCGCCCCGGGCAGGCCGCTCAAGCTGAGCTACACGGTCCACTACTCCTGGTAGGCGTTGCGGCCGTGCAAACGGCCGGGCTGCCGTTCGGCCGGCCTGATACTCCCCCCGGGCCACGGCCGGCCCGCGGCGCGCGTTTCACAATTGCCAACGCCGGGTCTGCGACGATAAGATATAGGGCACCTGCAGCAGATTCGCCGTCCGCGGCGCCGCCGGTTCAACCCCCCCGCACGCGCGAGCGCCCCGCCGGCTGACCGGGGTTCTTGGGAGACTGATCGTGTACACGCCACTGCTCCGTCGCGCCGTCGTTCTCGCGTTGGTCGCTGGCTGGCTTGCCGTCGGCTCAGGGTGCGGCGGCACCGGGGCCGGGCTGCCGGACGGCGGCGGCTCGTCGACCAGCCTGCCGCCCGGGGCGCAGTTTGTGAACCCGGCTGGCAACGCCGTGGTTCGTGACGACTCGGTGCTGGTCGTCCGCTACTCGGTGCTCTCCAGCCGCCCGGTGGTAGCGCACCTCACGATTGACCGCGACGGCATCGCCGACACCGGCGACGAGTTCGCCATCGCGCCGGACGAGACCATTCCCGCCCCGGGTGGCGAGCGCCAGGCCGAGTTCGTCGCCGGCCGCTTCCCCTACGGACCGTACGTCGTCCGCGTCACGCTCTCCGACGACCAGGGCAGCTATTCCTACAAGGCGCCCGGCCTGGTGACCGTCGTGCCGCTGGTGAACAACACCGCCGACTCGACCAACGACCTGACCGCCGCGCTGCCCCAGGTCGAGGGACTTCGGCTGCTCTACACGGCCGGCAGTCCGGGGCCGATCAACACCCACATTCCGTTCGTGGCGACCTGGTCCTATCCTGACTTCCTCGATCATCTCTCGCCGGTGTTTGTGCAGCCGTTCGAGCTGAACCAGGCCGTCGCGGTGCACCGCCTGTCGTTCTACACCTTCGGCCACGCCGGGGCCGAGCCGAAGCGGATCGTGCTCTATCGCGGCACCAGCGACACGGCGCTCGGCGACGAGATCGGCACGTGGGAGTTCGACGAGCCGTCCTACCGCACCGGCGGCTGGAACCTGGTGCACATCGATCCGCCGATCACGCTCGAGCCGGGGCGCTACGGCGTCTCGTATCACGGCGTCTACGAGTTCTCGGAGAACTGGGCCGGCAACACCCCCAAGGGGACCGGCTACGTCTGGGTCAGCCCGTTCATCGACACGGCCTTCAACAAGGTCACCGCCGCCGACCTCGGCTTCGAGCCGAACTTCACCCTGCGCATTCTCGGCCGGCTGGTGCCCGAGGCGTCGGTCCCCACGCCCAACGTGCGGCTGATCATCCCCGCGCCGCTCGATCCGGTCTTTCCGGACAACGGCTCCAAGCCGCCGCAGGGGCTGGCCGGCAAGACCGACGATGTCGACGTGCTCGGCGGCGCGTCGCCGTTTCACATCACCTGGCAGCAGGCGCAGTAGCCGAGTCGCTCGATCGACTTGATCCGCGTGGGGTGCGCGGCTAGGCTGGGATGCCTCGCGCTATTACTCATACATTATCGCGGAGAATTGCGATGACGCGGCGCCACGTTCGCTTCCGGTATCGATGCACGCAGGTGTTTCTGCTGAGCGCGGCCGCCGGCGCGCTGGCGGGCTGCGGGTTCCTCTCGCTGCCGCTTGGAATCGGCGTCGGGCCGATCTTCGCCGAGCGGATCGTCGCCACCGATCCGCCCGACGCGACCACGCCCATCACCTTCCCGCTGGCGACCGACTTCACCGACGGCCTGGGCTTTCGCTGGGACATCGAGGACGACGGTCACGTCACCGACGGCGGCATCGCCGGATTTCCCGACGCGTTCGATCAGTTCATGGTCATCGAGCTGCGCGTGCACGGCTTCTCGGAGCACGAGTTCGAGCCGCCCAGCATGAACGCGCTGCTCGAAGACGATCGCGAAATCGTCATCGGCCCCTATGCGCAGGAAGGCGGGCTCTCGATCACCCGGAAGATCTACATCTCGCCCACGCACGGCTTCTGCCGCTGGCTCGACATCTTCGAGAATACGTCCGACGCCGACCTGGTGGTCGAGTCGGAAAACCGCGGCAACCTCGGCTCCGACGAAGACAGCAACGACGAGGTCTTCGCATCGTCGACCGGCGACACGCTGCTCGGCGAAGGCGACCTGTGGTGGATCAACGGGCAGCAGTTCGCCTCGGACCCGACCGTGGCCGCCTTCTTCTGCGGCACGAAAGACACCGAGAAAGACCACGACAGCATCGTGCTCGATTACGGCATGAACATGATGATTCCCGCCCACACGCGCTTTGTGCTGCCCACGTTTCTCTTCCAGCGCGTCGTGAACCCCGACAGCGACGAAGACCTGCTGTCGCAGGAAGTGGGCATCGTCGACACGCTGGCCGACTTCCTGCGCTCGTTCGAGTCGTTCCCCGCGGTCGACTCCGCCTATCTCGTCGGCATGACCGCCGCCGAGGTCAACGACATCCGCAACTGCGGCGGCAACGTCAGGGTCTCGGGCGGGGCGGGCGCGCTGGCCGGCTCGGTCGACTACGAAGTCGCCAACGTGACGCGCAGCCGCTCGCGCACCGGCACGTCCAACCCCGACGGCTCGTTCCTCACCAACATCGTGGGCCAGGCCGGCGACGAGATTCAGGTCTACGCGGCCGGACAGACGTTTGCCGTCACGGTGCCGTAGCGCCGCCGACCCTGCGTTAGTCGCGTGTGAGAGTGTGAAGCTATCGCGCGGCGCCGGGCGGGGCCGCCGCCGAGACCGTGGCCGATCCGCGCGCGGTCGGCATCTCCGGCGCGCCGCTGACGATGACCTGCGGCGCCAGGTGCGCCACGCCGCCGCACTGCGCCGGGCCGATCACCAGCACGCGGGCCGCCTGTTCCACCCACGCCCCATACTCAACGCCGTCGCGCTCGCGGACGTGCACGCCGATGGCGTATTCGCCCGGCTGCACGTTGAGCGACAGCTCGTAGCGCACCTGGCGCGTCGCGCCGGCCGCCGCGGGCTGCGTCTCGTCCAGCTCGTCGACGTGCAGCCGCGTGCTGCTGGTCTCGAAGACGCACAGGTTGTCGCCGACGCGCGTCAGCGACAGCCCGAACGACGGCCGGCGCATGGCCGCGCGGAACGTCGCGTCGAATTCGATCGCCAGCAGGCTGCCGGGCGCGGCGCACGCGCACGGCCGGCCCGCCGCGTCCATGACGCGCACCGCGCCGATGGCCACGGCGGCCCGTGGGTCGGTCTGCGACTCGCTGCGTCCGGCGCCGGCCGCCTCCTGGTAGCGCGCCACCGCCTGGCCGGCGGGGCCGAGGAAACGCGGCGTTCCGGCAACCAGGAGCAGCGCCTCGTCGCAGAAGGTGGCGACCGTGCCCAGGTCGTGCGAGACGAACACCACCGCGGTGCCGTTGCGCAGAAACTCGCGCATCCGATCCATGCAGCGCTGCCGGAAGACGCGGTCCCCGACCGACAGCACCTCGTCGACCAGCAGCACGTCCGGCGCGACGTGGGCGGCGATCGAGAAACCCAGCCGGGCGTGCATGCCGCTCGAGTAGTGCTTGATGGGGGTATCGAGAAACTCTTCGACGCCGGCGAATTCGACGATGGCGTCGAACCGCGCGCGCAGCTCGGCCCGGGTCATGCCGAGGATGGCCGCGTTGAGCTGGATGTTCTCGCGCCCGGTCAGGTCGGGGTGAAAGCCTGCGCCCAGCTCGATCAGCGCCGAGAGCCGGCCGCGGACCGACAGCGCGCCCGACGTGGGCGGCAGGATGCCCGCCAGCAGCTTCAGCAGCGTGCTCTTGCCGGCGCCGTTCGGGCCGATGATGCCGAAGGCCTGTCCGCGGCGGACGGCGAAGCTGACCTCGCGGACGGCCCAGAAGGTGTCGTGGGCCGGGCCGCGCGCCGGCCGGCGGCGCAGCAGCCCCGCCATCCAGTCGCGCAGCGAGTCGGGCCGTCGCCCGCGCCGGAAGCGCTTCGACACCGCGGTCGCCTGGATGGGCAGCACGTCGGTCACACGTTCTCCGCGAACTCGGCCTGGCGGACGTGGAACCACGCCCACGCCCCGGCCAGCAGGAGCAGCGACACGCCCGCGGCGTAGGAGAACATCCCCCACTGCGGCAGTCGCCCGGCAAACAGGCAGTCGCGATAGGCCGAGATGATCGGCGTCAGCGGGTTGAGCGACAGTACGCTGCCCCAGCGCGGCCCGGCGGTGCGCAGGTCATAGACGACGTTGGTCACGAACATCCACAGCGGCAGGATCGACCGCAGGATGAACCCGACGTCGCGATAGAAAAGGTTGCCCATCGCCGAGAGCAGCGCCAGCCCGGCCGTCAGCATCGACTGCACCAGCAGCACCACCGGCACGAACAGCAGCGTCCAGTGAAAGTGGAAGCGCCAGCCGGTGGTGAAGTGATACCAGGCGACGATTCCGGCGAACGCCGCGCCGGCGACGAACAGGTCGATCAGCGCTCCGCCCACGGCCGCGAACGGGAAGACCTCGCGCGGGAACTGAATCTTGGTCAGCAGCGGGCGATTGGCGACCAGCGACGTGACTGCGCCGGTGAGCGACGAGGCGAAATAATTCCACGCCAGCACGCCGGTCAGCGCGAACACCGGGTAGGGCGCGCTGACCTGCCCGGTCAGCGCGTCGTCCTCCAGCCCCAGCGCCTGGCGAAACACCACCGCAAAGACCGCCATCGTCAGCAGCGGCGGAACCACGGCCCAGGCCGCGCCCAGCGCCGCGTGCTTGTAGCGCACCCGCAGGTCGCGCCATACCAGCATCCACAGCAGCCCGCGATAAATCGCCACCGCGCGCAATCGGCCGGTCATTCGCTGGCCTCCGTCCCGCGGGCCACGCGGGCATATAGCGCCGCGAGCCGTTGCGTCGTTCCCTCGATTCGCCAGTCGCGCAGCGCCGCCTGCCGCGCCCGCTGACCCAGCGCCGCCCGCCGCGGCGCGTCGGCGATCAGATCGCGCAGCGCCGCCGCCAGCGCCGCCGCGTCGCCTGGCTCGACCAGTCGGCCGGTATCGCCGTCGCGGATCACCTCGGTCGTGCCGCCGACGCGCGTCGCCACGACCGGCAGGCCGCACGCCAGCGCTTCGAGCAATGCGTTGGAAAGTCCCTCCCACAGCGACGGCAGGACGACCAGGTCCGCCGCGGAATACCACGGTCGCACGTCGGGTTGCAGCCCGACGCGGCGCACGTCGTGCCCGGCCGCCGCCGCCAGCGCCGCCGTCGTGCCGCGCGGGTCATAGTCGTGCCCCACCAGCACGGTCGTGATGTCCGCCGCCGCACCGCCCAGCGATGCCAGCGCCCGGAACAGCACCGCGTGTCCCTTGATCGGCTTGATGTTGCCGACGCACAGCACGATCAGCCGATCGACCGGCAGGCCGAGCCGCTGGCGAACCGCGGCCTTTTCGGCGGTCGGCGCGAACCACTCGGTGTCGACGCCGTTGGGGATGATCTCGAACTCGTCGCGCGCCAGCCCGGCCTGATCGGCGATCCAATCGCGCGCCGCCCCGCTGACCGCCAGCCGCGCAGCGCACTGCCGCAGCGCCGCGCGCACGCCGCGCTTGCGGAACCAGCCGAGCCGTGCGCCGGCCCGCTCCAGCCCGTGAAAGCCGAAGATCACCGGCACGCCGCCCGCCAGCCGCGCCGCCGCCACGCCGTCCGACAGCATCGCCAGCCCGCGCAGGTGCAGCAGGTCGGCGCGCGTTTCGCGCAGGTGGCCGGCGAGCACGTCGGCCCAGCGATGCCCGGCCGCCGCGGGCTCGGTGATGACGCGCGCCGCCAGCGGCGCCGGCTGCTGTGGCTCGCATCCGTCGGAGCGAATGACCAGCACGCTCTCGATGCCGGCGTCGGCCAGGCGCGGCGCCTGCTGGGCGAGTTGCCGTTCGAGGCCGCCATAGCCAAATTGCCATACCGGATGGCAAATTGTCAGCCACGTCTGCGGGCGACTGGGCGCTGTGGGTCGCCTCGGTGGCGCGGCGATGGATCGTCGGGGCAGGTAGTCGACTGCGGGCATACGAGTGTGGCCAGGCTCCCGCGGCGCACACTGGGCGCACCGCTATCCGTAGAAACTCCAAATGGTTATCGACGGTCCCGCGGCCGGTGCGAAAGCGCGGGATGCGCGCGACCGGGTGTGTGGGTCCAATAATCGATGGCGGAAATCGATTTCCGCCGGCCCCCGGCAGGATTTGCCCTACGAACGCAGCGCCGCGACGCGCTCGATCAGCCGTTCCGCCGTCGCGGCGTCGGCCGCCTCGGCGATGGCGCGGGCGATCGGCTCGGTGTTGGACGCGCGGAGATGGACCCAGCCGGCGGACCAGTCGATCCGCAGTCCGTCGGCGGCGTTGACGCGGCCGTCGGTCAGTTGGGCGCGGGCGCGTTCGAGCCAGGCGCGGATGGCATCGGCGGGCAGCTCGAACTTTCGCTTCACCATCGCATAGCGCGGCAGCGCGGCGACCGCGGCCGAGAGCGTTCCGCCGCTGTCGGCCAGCAGGTCGAGGACCAGCGCCATCGCCACCAGGCTGTTCCGGATGAGCCCGACCTGCGGCAGGATGACGCCGCCGTTGCCCTCGCCGCCGATCACGCACTGCTCGCGGAGCATGGCCTGCACGACGTGCGCCTCGCCGACCGGCGTGCGGACCACACGACAGTCGCCGCCCGCCGCGGCCGCGAGGTCGTCGATCATCCGCGAGGTGGAGAGATTCGCCGCCGCCGCGCCCGGCCGCCGCGCGAAGACGCGCCGCGCCGCCAGCGCCAGGGTGAACTCTTCGCCGATGTACTGACCGCGCTCGTCGACCAGCGCCAGCCGGTCGGCGTCCGGGTCCTGCGCGAAGCCGATCTCGGCGCTGCCGCGGCGCACGGCGTCGCACAGCCCGGTCAGGTTCTCGGCGATCGGCTCGGGGGTGTGGGCGAACCGGCCGGTCGGCTCGCCGTTCAAGTGTTCGATGCTGCACCCGAGCTGTTCGAGCAGGCGCCGTCCCTCTTCGCCGCCGGCGCCGTTGACGCTGTCGAGCACGACGCGGAACTTGCGCCGGCGGATGGCGTCGACGTTCACCTGGGTCCGCACGGCGGCGACGTGCTCGGCGTGCGTCGAGTCGTCGCTGCGCGCGGTGCGCAGCGCCTCGACCGGGCGCAGCTCGAACCGTTTCGCGTGGTAGCGATCGAGAATGCGCTGCGCCTCGTCCGGCGCCGGGGCGCAGCCGCGCGCGGTGATGAACTTCACGCCGTTCCACTCGATCGGGTTGTGGCTGGCGGTGATGACGACCCCGCCCGCGGCGCCCAGTCGGGTCACCATCAGCCCCACGCCGGGCGTCGACGCGACGCCCAGGTCGATCACCTCGCAGCCGCTGGCGAGCAGCCCGGCGACGACGGCATCGCGGACCATCGGCCCGCTGGGGCGCGAATCTCTTCCCACAACAACCCGCCCTGCCGCTACGTGCGCGCCGAACGCCTGGCCCAGCTCGGCCGCCAGCACGGGCGTCATCGTCCGGCCGATCAGGCCGCGGACGCCGGAGATACTCATCATCAGGCTCATGCACCGGCCTCGCGAATGACGCGGTCGAGGTCGTCGCGGACCTCGGGCGGCAGGAAGCGATTCTGCAGCTCGGGCAGGCGCGCCAGCCCGGCCAGCGTTTTCTCGTAGCGCGTTTCCAGGTCGGCGGCGGTGTCGACAAACAGCACGCGCCGTCCGCGCATGACGCACACGCCGCCGCTTTCGCCGCCCATCGGTTCGCGGCGGACCTCCACGCCGATCTCGCCGGCCAGTGTCAGCAGGGCGTCCAGTCTGGCGTAGAGCTCCATCGTCGGCCCCATCGGCGTCAAGCCGCGGCGCCGCGGCTGCCGATATCGGCGCATCGCCGATCATGGACGCCGCGCTGGGTTCGCCCAATCTATCTTCGTTCGCCGACGCCGTACAGCCGGACGGGTCGATCACGCCGCACCTGCAGAAGCTGGCGGCGCTGGGCACGATGAGCGCCGTGCTCGCGCACGAGTTCAACAACCTGCTGACGCCGGTGCTCGGCTATGCCCAGTTGGCGCTGCGCGGGCGCGACCCCGAGCAGATGGCCGCGGCGCTGGAGCGGACGGTTCGCCACGCGCGGCGCGCCGCGGAGCTGTGCGCCAAGATTCTCGACATGAGTTCGGCCGAGAGCAGCGGCCCGGCCGCGCCGGTGGCGCTGCACGCGCTGGTGTCGGACGCGCTGGACTGCGTGGCGCGCGACCTGTCGCGCGACGGCATCGAGCTGGAAATCGACGTCGATGCGGCGCTGCAGGTGTGCGTGCACGCGGCGGCCGTGCAGCAGGTGCTCTACAACCTGATCGTCAACGCGCGGCAGGCGCTGCTCGAACAGGGCGGGCGCCTGGCGATCACGGCGCGCGAGCCGGCCGACGGCTTCGTTCGGCTGGACGTGTGCGACAGCGGACCCGGACTGCCCGAAGCGATTCGCGATCGGCTGTTCGAACCGTTTGTGTCAACCAAGCGGCGCGGCGGGCCGACCGAGCGGCGCGGCCTGGGGCTGGGGCTGGCCGTGTCGCGGCAACTGGTGGAGGAGTCGGGCGGGCGGATCGAGGCGGGCGACGCGCCGGGCGGCGGGGCGCGCTTCACGCTGTGGTTGCCGACGCCGGGCGGCGGCTCAAGTTCCATGTCGTAGCCGATCGCGCGCGGGTCAGTGCGCGATGCGCTTGCCGAGCAGCGGGGTCAGCTCGGCCAGTTTCTCTCGCAGCAATTTCTTCGTGTCGGCCTCGAGGTTGAGCCGCAGCAGCGGCTCGGTGTTGCTCTTACGAACGTTGAACCACCAGGCCGGATACTGCACGGTGACGCCGTCGAGCTGGTCGATTTCGGCGTCGGCAAAGGTCGATTGAAGCTGGGCCATAGTGGCGTCGGCGGCGGGGTTTTCGAAGTTGATCTCGCCCGAGCCGTGCAGCCGGCGGAGCGGCTTGATGAGCTCGCTGACGGCGCGATCGCCGTCGGCGACCAGGTTGAGCAGGTGGATGAACGCCAGCACGCCCGAGTCGCAGTTCCAGTTGTCGCGGAAGTAGTAGTGGCCGGAGAGCTCGCCGCCGAACACGCCCTGGCGCTCGGCCATGATCTTCTTCATGAACGCGTGACCGACGCGCTGCCGCACCGCCACGCCGCCGGCGCGCTCGATCTCCTCGCGCACCACGCGGCTGGAGCGCAGGTCGAAGACCACGGCCGAGCCGGGGCTTTTCTGGAGAAAGACGCGCGCCAGAAGGGCGGTGACCAGGTCGCTGCGGAGCACGTTGGCCTTGTCGTCGACGAAGACGCAGCGGTCGGCGTCGCCGTCGAAGCAGGCGCCGAAGTCGGCCTGCTCGCGCTTCACGGCGTCGCGCAGCGCGGCGATGTTGGCGTCGAGCATCGGGTTCGGCTCGTGAACGAAGTTGCCGTCGTGCTCGAAGTTGAGCGGCACGGTGGTGAGGCCCGGCACGTCGCCGAACAGAATCGGGAACCATTTGCCGGCGACGCCGTTGAGGGCATCGACCGCGACCTTGATGGGCCGGGCCAGGCGCGGGCGATCGTGCAGGAAGCCGCGGACGAAGGCCTTGTAAGGCTCGGACAGGTCGAGCTGCGTCAGCCGGCCGGTGGTGCCGGTCTGGTGCTTGGGGATGCGCGTGGCGATGTCGCGGATGCTCTCCAGACCCGTGCCCTGCCCGACCGGCTTGCCGCCGGCGGCGCAGATTTTGAAGCCGTTGTAGCGCGGCGGATTGTGGCTGGCGGTGGTCTGCACGCCCCCGGCGGCGGCCAGGTGGTTGACGGCGAAGTAGATCTGCGAGGTGTCGATCAGGCCGATGTCGATCACGTCCAGGCCGCTGGCGCGCACGCCGTCGACGAAGGACGCCTGCAGCGCCGGGCTGTGCTGGCGATGATCGCGCCCGACGACGATGGACTTGGCGTTGGGCGTCGCGAGGTCCATGCCCGAGAGCTTGGTGCGCAGGAACTGGGCGGTGGCATAGCCGATCCGCCACGCGGCGGTTTCGGAGAGCGGGTCGGGCACGACGCCGCGCACGTCGTAGGCCTTGAAGACGCCCGCGAAGGCGTCGGCTGATTCGGTCGTTGGCATGGATCCGCCCTGCGCCGCGCCGGGAGAGGTGGCGAGGCGCTCGTCGTCGTTGAACTGGCAGCCTTTGCACTTGTGGAAATTCGAGCGCCGCCGGCCGCGACAGACGGCGTTCGAGATCTTGATCGCCTCTTCGCCGGGGCAGTAGCGAAAGTAATCGCGGCCGTCCGCGGCAGGGTCGCTCATGGCGGGGGTCATGCTATCCGCGGACGGCGGGCGGGCCAAATCGGTCGCGGTGCCGGCCGGGCGATGCGGCCGGGTATAATGCGTTGCCGAGGGCCGGCGCAGGGGCGCGCCACGGGTTGAGAGTGCGATCGTCGGGTTGTGGACCGTCGCGCGCCGCGGCCGGGCGGCTGCCAGCGCGGCAACGGAAGGGAGCCGACATGTCCGTATTGCGCGCCACATTCTGCATCGTCGTGGGACTGGCCGTGCAGGTGGCGCGGGCGCAGCCGTTCGTCAACTTCGAGTCGCCGCACGTCCACCCGCTCGACATCACCCCCGACCAGGCGCGCCTGCTGGCGGTCAACACGGCCGACAACCGGCTCGAGGTGTTCGACATCACGTCGGGGCGACCGGTGCCGGTCGGCTCGGTGCCGGTCGGGCTCGATCCGGTCAGCGTCCGCGCGCGGACGGCGACAGAGGCGTGGGTGGTCAATCACGTCTCCGATGACGTGAGCATCGTGAGCCTGACGACGCTGAACGTGGTCGCGACGGTGCGGACCGACGACGAGCCGTGCGACGTGGCGTTCGCCGGCGCGCCGCCGCGGGCGTTCGTCTCGTGCTCGCAGGCCAACACGGTGCTGGTGTTTGACGCGGCCGCGCCCGGCTCGGCGCAGCGCATCGCGATCGACGGTGAAGACCCGCGCGCCCTGGCGGTCAGCGTCGCCGGCAGCGAGGTCTACGTGGCGATCTTCGAATCGGGCAATCAGACCACGCTGCTGGGCGGCGGCAGCACGATGATGGGCGGCTTCCCGCCCAACGTCGTGAACAACCCGGCCGGGCCGTACAGCGGCGTCAACCCGCCACCCAACTCGGGCGCCAGCTTCAATCCGCCGCTCAACCCGGGCAATCCGCCGCCGCCGCGCGTCGGGCTGATCGTCCGCAAGAACGCCGCCGGGCAGTGGTTCGACGACAACAACGGGAACTGGACCAATTTCGTGAGCGGCGCCGCGGCGGCGCAGTCGGGCCGGCCGGTCGGCTGGGACGTGGTCGACCACGACCTGGCGATCATCGACGCCGCAACGCTGTCGGTGCGCTACGCGTCCGGACTGATGAACGCCTGCATGGCGCTGGCGGTCAACCCGGCCAGCGGCGAGGTGGCGGTCGTCGGGACCGATGCGACCAACCAGGTGCGCTACGAGCCGGTCCTGGCGGGGCGGTTCCTGCGGGTGAACATCGCGCGGGTCGCGCCGGCCGGTCCGACCACGCAGGCCATACTCGACCTCAACCCGCACCTGACCTACACCAGCGTGATTCCGTTCGTGCCCATTCCGCAGGCCGAGCGCGACAAGTCGCTCGGCGATCCGCGCGGCATCGTCTGGAATGCCGCGGGCACGCGCGGCTACGTCGCCGGCATGGGCTCGAACAACCTGGTGGTCATCGACGCGCTGGGGATGCGCGTCTCGCCGCTGGAAGGCATTCCGCTGGGCGAGGGGCCGACCGGCGTGGCGCTCGACGAGTCGCGCGCCCGGCTCTACGTGCTCGACAAGTTCGCCGCGGCGATCGACGTGATAGACACCGCCGCGCTGGCGCCGCTGCCGCCACGCGTGCCGTTCCACGATGCCTCGCCGGCCGCCATCAAGATCGGCCGCAAGCATCTGTACGACACGCATCGCAACTCCGGGCTGGGGCACATCGCCTGCGCGTCGTGCCACCTCGACGCGCGGATGGACCGCCTGGCGTGGGACCTGGGCGACCCTTCGGGCGCGATGAAGCCGTTCAACGAGAACTGCCCCGGCGGCGGCTGCCAGCCGTGGCATCCGATGAAGGGGCCGATGACGACGCAGACGCTGCAGGACATCGTCGGCAAGGAGCCGCATCACTGGCGCGGCGACCGCATCGGCCTCGAGGAGTTCGCCGGCGCGTTTCAGGGGCTGCTCGGCGACGATGCCCCGCTGCCCACCACGCCGCCCAACGACGAGATGCAGGAGTTCGAGAACTTCCTCGCCACGATCACCTATCCACCCAACCCCTATCGCAACTTCGACAACACGCTGCCGGTGAATCTGCCGCTGCCGGGCCACTTCACCACCGGGCGCTTCTCGCCGGCCGGCGCGCCGCTGCCGAACGGCAACGCCGTCCGCGGGCTGGGCTTCTATCGCACGGCGCTGCTCGACACCGTGCAGTGCGTCACCTGTCACACGCTGCCGACCGGATCCGGGCCGGACGGCACCTTCGTCGGCCTGAACTTCGTGCCCATTCCGCCCGGACCCGACGGCGAGCATCACCTGGCGTGCGTTGCGGTCGATGGCTCCACCAACGTCAGCATCAAGGTGCCACACCTGCGAAACCTGTACGACAAGGTCGGCTGCGACCTGACGCAGCTCCGCAGCCGGGCCGGCTTCGGCTTCCTGCACGACGGCAGCGTCGATTCGATCGCCCGGTTCGTGAACGAGCCGGTCTTCAGCGTCACCTCCGACCAGCAGACCGCCGACCTGGTGGCGTTCATGCTGAGCTTCTCCGGCTCGGCGCTGCCGGTCGGCAGCCCGACCACGCCGCTCGAGCCGCCGGGCGTGGCGAGCCAGGACGTGCCGGCGTCGGTCGGCTGGCAGACGACGCTGATCGACGCCGCGAACCCCGCGCCGGGGCAGCTGCTGCTGATCGCCGACATGATCGCCCGGGCGAACGGCAACACCGTCGGGCTGATCGTGAAGGGGCGCCTCGCGGGCCTGGCGCGCGGCTGGCGCTACAACGGCGGCAACGTGTTTCAATCGGACCGGGCCGCCGAGACGATCACCGCCGCCGCGCTGCAGGCCGCGGCCGCGCCCGGCTCGGAGCTGACCTACACGATCGTTCCCAAGGGCAGCGAAACGCGCCTCGGCATCGACCGCGACCTAGACGGGTTCTTCGACCGCGACGAACTGGACGCGTGCAGCAACCCGGCCGACGCGGCCGTCATTCCCGGCGTGCACGGCGACATCGACGGCGACGGCGACGTGGACGCGACCGACGCGGGCCTGCTGGCGGCCGTGCTGGTCGGGCTGGACAGCGACCCGCTGCATGTCGCCCGGGCCGACGTCGACTGCGACGGGTCGCGTGACGGGCGCGACGTGGCGCCGTTTGTCGATGCGATCATTCCCTGATTGCGTAATCGGCGGCGAACCGACCACAATTTGCTTGTCCGCGGCGCCCCCGGCGTGATAGACTGACGGACGTTCTATTCCTGCCGCGCCGTGGCGTCCGGCGATCCGAGCCTCGTCGGGCGCGCGGCGCGGCGATTCTTTCCACCCGCGACGACGACCCCCGCCAGCAGCGCCCGCGCCTCGACTTCGCCTCAATTGCGCGATTGACGAACGACCGGCCCGGCCGCACCGTGTGCAACCATGTCTGCCGCGCCCGACTCGGTCGCCTCGCCTGCCGCGCGGGAACACCTGCATCTCGCGCTGGTGTCGGGCATCGGTCCGATCCGTTTCATGCGACTGTTGCGTGCGTTCGGCGACGTGGCGGGCGTGCTGCGGGCGTCGATGGCCGCGCTGTCGCGCGTCGAGGGCATCGGCCCGGAATTGGCGCAGCGCATCGCCGCGGCCCGCGACGACGGGCCGGTCGAGCGCGAACTGGCGCTGGCGCATGAGCACCTGGTGCGGGTGGTCTGCCTGGCCGACGGAGACTATCCGCCGGCGCTGCGGAGGATCACCGATCCGCCGCCGGTGCTCTACGTGCGCGGCACGCTGGAGGCGGCCGACGCCGTGGCGCTGGGGGTGGTCGGCTCGCGCCACTGCACGCGCTACGGCGCCGAGCAGGCCGAGCGGTTTTCGGCGCTGGCGGCGCGGGCCGGACTGACGGTCGTCTCCGGGCTGGCGCGCGGCATCGACCAGGCGGCCCATCGCGGCGCGCTGGCGGGCGGCGGGCGGACGCTGGCCGTCCTGGGCTGCGGCATGTGCCATCTCTATCCGCCCGAGGCGCGCGAGCTGGCCGAGCAGATCGTTCAGGCCGGCGCGCTGCTGAGCGAGTTTCCGATGGAAGTCGCCGCGGACGAGGGCAACTTTCCGCGCCGCAATCGCATCATCGCCGGGCTGTCGCTGGGGGTGCTGGTGGTCGAGGCGGCCGAGCGCAGCGGGGCGCTGATCACCGCGCGGCTGGCGAACGACTACAACCGCGAGGTGTTCGCCGTGCCCGGGCGGCTCGATGCGCCGCAGTCGGCGGGCTGCAACCGGCTGATTCAGCGCGGCGAGGCCAAGCTGGTGACCGAGCTGCGCGACGTGCTCGAAGAGCTGGGCGACGCCGGCCGGGCGCTGCTGCCCGAGTCTCCGGCGCCGGCCCGCGCCGCCGCGGACGCTTCGCTGCCGGCCGATCTGGAGCCCGACGAGCGCACCCTGCTGATGGCGCTGACGGGCGAGGCGCTTTCGATCGACGCGGTCGTCGACGAGACCGGGCTGCCGGCGGCCCGGGTGGCGGCGCTGCTGACGTCGCTGCAACTGGCGGGGCTGGTGAAGCGCGTCGGGGACGATTCGTTCGCCCGGGCCGCGCCGCGCGGCGGGCCGGCGTAGCGCGGTGGCGGTCGCGCGGCAGCGTGCCCCCGCCCGATGCGGCGGCGTGATACACTCCGCGCGTGACCTTGTCGGCCGGTCCATCGAACACAGCGCGGCGCCTGCCGTGGCTGGTGGCGGCGGCGGCACTGATCGCCCAGGCCGGTGGGCTGCGCAACAACTTCACGAGCTGGGACGACTCGGCCTACCTGCATCGCAACCGGCTGGTGCGCGACCTGGCGGGTCTGCGCGACACCTGGACCAGCGGCGCCGCGCCGCAGTATTACCCGCTGACGTTCACGACGTTCTGGGTGGAATACCACCTGTGGGGCATGGACCCGCTCGGCTATCACGCCGTCAACTGGCTGCTGCACGGCGTCAACGCCGCGCTGGTGGTGGTGTTGCTGCGGCGGCTGGGGCTGTCGGCTGGCGTGGCGGGCGCGGTCGGGCTGCTGTTCGGCGTGGCGCCGTTTCAGGCGATGAGCGTCGCCTGGGTGGCCGAGCGGAAGAACGTGCTCTCGACGCTCTTCGGCCTGGGGTCGCTGATCTGCGCGAGCGACTGGCTGACGCGCGGCCGGCGGCGGCACGGCGTCGCGGCGTGGCTGCTGTTTGCGGCGGCACTGCTGAGCAAATCGAGCTGGATGCTGGCGCCGCTGGCGTGCTGGGCGGCCGGACGCTGGCTGCACCGCGCGCCGGCGCGGCGCGTGTGGGCGCTGGTGGTGCCGCAACTGCTGCTGGCGGCCGGACTGGCATGGCTGACCCATCGCTTCGAGCAGCAGTACGTGGACGAGCTGATTCCGCCGCTGGCGGAGCGCTGGCGGATCGTCCCGGCGGCGCTGCTGTGGTATGTCTGGACGGCGCTGCTGCCGGTGCGGTTGCAGCCGTTCTATCCGCGCTGGGAGCTGGCGGAGGCGCGGCTGGCGACGGTCCTGCCGATCGTGGGGCTGGCGCTGCTCGCGGCGCTGCTGGCGTGGCAGCGGCGGCGGCTCTCTGCGGCGCAGCGCTGGGGGCTGGTGCTGTTTGTCGCGACGCTGCTGCCGGTGCTGGGGCTGGTGGCGTACGGCAACCTGGCGCTGACGTTCGTGTCGGATCACTACCTCTACGTCGCGTGCATCGGGCTGTATGCGGCGGTGATTGAGCCGCTGGCGCGGCTGATCTCGACCTGGCCGCGCTGGCGCTCCGTCGCTCGTCCGGCGCTGGGGCTGATCGCCGCGGCGATGGCGATCTATTCGTGGACGGTGGCAGGCGTCTGGCGCGACGACGCAGCGCTGTGGCAGACCGTCCTGGCGCGGCAGCCCGACTCGTGGCTGGCCTACTGGGGGCTGGCGAAGGGGGCGCTGGTCCGCGGCGATCGCCCCGCCGCGATGGAATACCTGCGCCACGTGCTGCTGCTGCGTCCGCTCGCGGGCGAGGCGCGGGCCGAGTATGGCATGCTGCTGATCGGCTTGAACCAGCCGGCGGCGGCGGTCGAGGAACTGCAGCGCGCGTTGTCCAACCATCCCGAGCCGGCCGAGGTGTGGTCGAACCTGGGGGTGGCGCTGGAGCGCGCCGGCCGGGCCGAGGAGGCGGTTGGGGCGCTGTCGCGCGCGGTCCTGCTCGCGCCGGCCGACGCCACCTCGGGCGCCCGGCTGGGCGAGCTGCTGGCGCGGCGCGGACGGTTCCGCGAGGCGGTCGACGTGCTGCGGCGCACCGACGCGCGCGTGCCGGCGATCGACGCGTGGCGCGTGGTCGACAGCCTGTCGCGAATCCTGGCGACCGCGGCCGACCCGGCGGTGCGCGACGTGCCGGCGGCGCTCGAGCTGGCGCGGCAGAACTGCGCCCTGACGCCCGCGCCGCTGCCCGAGTCGCTCGACACGCTGGCGCTGGCGCTGTCGGCGGCGGGCGACGCGCCGGCCGCGCTGGACGCCGTGGAGCGCGCCCTGGCGGCGCTGGCGGCGCGTCCGCCGCGCGAGACGGACGCGGCGCTGCGCGAGCGGTTGCTGCGGAGCCGCGCCCGGCTCAGCCCGCTCTCGACGCAGCCGGCGGCCGGCGCGATGGCACCGCGCGGCGGCGCCGGGCCCGTTCCTCGCGCGGCGCACGGCGAGCCGGTATAAACTGCCGCGTCGTGCCGCGATCCGAACTGACGGTGTTGCCGCTGACTGCCTCCGACGTTCGGCCGGGCCGCTGGTGGCTGGGCGTGTTCGGCGCGGCGCTGCTGCTGTTCGCGGCGACGCTCGCCCGACGTGCTGATGATGGACAGCGGCGAGTACCAGGTGGCGGTGTGGCGTTTTCCGCACCTGGGGCTGGGCGACCGGCCGGCCGACCTGGTGCGCGTGCACCCGGTCTATCTGGCGCTGGCGCGGGCGGTGGCGGGGGTTCCGGTCGGGACGTTCGCGGGGCGGGTGAACTTCGCCTCGGCGCTGTTCGGCGCGGTGGCAGTGGCGAACGCATCGCTGCTGGCGCTGCGGTTCACGCGGCGGCGGCGCTCGGCGGCGCTGGCGGCGCTGGTCGCGGCGCTGGGTCACACGCTCTGGGCGTTCGCGGTCATCGCCGAGGTGCTGACGCTCATGGCGGCGCTGCTCTCGGCCGAGCTGCTCTGCTGGGAGCGCTTCGCGCGGACGCGCGGCCGCGTCTGGCTGCTGCTGCTGGCGGCGCTGAACGGCCTGGGCGTCGCGACGCACCTGCAACTGGGCTTGACGTCGCCGATCTACGCGGTGGCGCTGATTGTGCTGTGGCGTCGCGGCGCGCTGTCGATGCGGTTCCTGTTCGGCTGGGCGGGCGTGTGGCTGCTGGCGACCGCGCCCTATTCGGGCATGGTGCTCTACTACGCCGGCCCCACCGGCGACTGGCTGTTTGTGCTGCGCTCGGCGACGCGCGGGCGATTCGGCGCCACGCCCGGCATGATCCGCCCGGCGACAATCGCCCGCGGCGCGGCGGCGATGCTGCTGAACTATCCGACGCTGCTGCTGCTCCTGGCGGCGGGCGGAGCGCGGCGCGTCTGGCGAACGCTCGACGCCGACGTGGCGCGCTGGGTGTTGCCGGCCGCGGCCGCGGTGCAGCTCTGCTTCGCACTGACCTACGCCGTGCCGGATCAGTACTCGTTCTTCGTGCCGTTCTACGCGGTCGCGGCGGCGCTGATCGGCATCGGCGGTGACCGGCTGATGTCGCGGCGAACGTGGCGCGTGGCGCTGCCGTTGCTGGCGCTGGCGGCGGTGCCGATCTATGCGGCGGCGCCGCGGCTGATGCGCGCCGCGCGGGTGCGTTTCTTCGGCCGGGCCGTGCCCTATCGCGATCCGTACGACTTCTTCCTGCGTCCGTGGAAGACCGGCGACCGCGGACAGCGCCGCTACGTCGGCGAGGCGTTCGCACAACTGCCGCGCGACGCGGTGCTGCTCACGTCGTTCACCATGCGGCCGATGCTCGAGTACGGGCAGCGCGTCGACGGCCTGCGCGGCGACGTGACGCTGGTCGATGGCGCGGCGGAGCTGCTGCCGATTCTCGGCGCGGCGGGCTGGACGCGGCCGGTGTTTGCCAACGACGCCGAGGCGGGCGATTTTCCGGCGGTCATCCGGGCGAACTGTGCGCTGGAGCGGGCGGGCTGGCTGTGGCGAATCGCGCCGCCGACGGATCGGGCGGCGTTCATGCGGGCGGTCGAGGCACTGGCGCGGCGCGATTGAGCGAACGGACGGGCCGGCGGGTGAAGATGGTGCGGGAATCGCGCGGCGGTCTGACGCGGGCTGGCCGGCATGCGAACCACCGTTCGTATGCCGGTCGCGCCCGCATCCGGAATCTCATCCGATGGCCGCGGGCGGCGCTGGTGCGCCCCGCGGCCATCCCCAGCCGGAAAGCACGGACGGCACGCAGATGAGATTCAGCCGCGCCGCAGCGCGGTCCCTCCTCCGGAACGACGTGGGCGCCGGTGTCGGCGTGCGGCCCCATGTCCGATCCGGGACCGCCGCGGCGCGATTTGCGAGGGCGCCGCGGCCGTCCCAGGTTGAGATTGTCTGTTTTCGCGTTGTGCCGGACGCGAATGGAACCTGGCGATCGAGGGGTCGAGCAGATCAACGAAGGGTGCGAGCTGTTGTCCGCTTCCTCTCGTCCAACCATCCGATTATTGCCGCGAGCAACGGATTCGACAAGGTGGAAAACTCGCGCGGCGCGCGAATCGCCGCGGCGTGTGTGAAAGTTTTCACGAGCGGCGACGCTCAGCCGCCGCGCGATCAGTGACCGCCATGCACGGCGTGCCCGAAGGCCGCCTCGGCGGCTTCCATGATCGTCTCGCTGGTGGCCGGATGCGGATGGATGGAGAGCGCCAAGTCGTCGGCGACGGCGGCCATCTCAACTCCGAGCACGATTTCGGAGACGAGGTCGCCGGCGTGCGCGCCGACCAGTCCCGCGCCGATCAGCCGGCGCGTGTGGGCGTCGAAGATCAGTTTCGTCAGGCCGTCGGTGCGGCCCATCGACACCGCGCGGCCCGACGCCACCCACGGGAACCGCGCGATCTTCACCGCGATGCCGCGCGCAGCCGCCTCCTTCTCGGTGATGCCGCACCAGGCGACCTCGGGGTCGGTGTAGATGACCGCCGGGATGCAGGTCGGGTCGAACGTCGTGGGCTTGCCGGCGATCGCCTCGGCGGCCACCTTGCCTTCGCGCGACGCCTTGTGGGCGAGCATCGGCTCGCCGGCGACATCGCCGATGGCGAAGATGCGCGGGTCGCTGCTGCGGCGCTGGGCGTCGACCTTGATGAAGCCGCGCTCGTCCGTGGTGACCTTGGTGGTCTCCAGCCCCAGGCCGTCGCTGTTGGGTTTGCGGCCGACCGACACCAGCACGCGGTCGAAGGTCTCGCTCTTGTCCTGTCCGCCGACGGCGAAGCTGATTTCGATGCCGCCGCCGGCCCGCCGCGCGCCCTTGAGCGTCGCGCCGGTGTGAATGGCGGCGAACTGCTTGGCGAGCCGTGCGGCCAGCGGCTTGATCAGCTCCGGGTCGCCGCCGGGCGCGATGGTTTCGAGCGCCTCGATCACCGTGACCGCGCTGCCGAGCGACGCGTAGACCTGTCCCAGCTCGAGGCCAATGTAGCCCCCGCCGACCACCAGCAGGCGTCGCGGCACTTCGGCCAGCGCCAGCGCCTCGGCCGCGTCCCAGCAGAGTTCGCGCGGCAGGACCCTTTCGGGCAGGCGCTTGGCCGATGAGCCGGTGGCGATGATGCAGTGCTTGAATTTCACCCGCGCCACGTCGCCGCCCTCGATGCGGACGGTGCGCGAGTTCTCAAACGTGGCCCGGCCGACGAACGTTTCGATCTTGCGGCCCTTGAGGATGCCCGACACGCCGGTCGCCAGGCGGCGGATGACGCCGTTTTTCCACGAGCGGAGCTTGTCGAGGTCGATGGTCGGCCGGGAAAAGGCGACGCCAAAGGCCTCGGCGTGGGCGGCCTCGGAGATGATCTTGGCGACGTGCAGCAGCGCCTTGCTGGGGATGCAGCCTTCGCGGAGGCAGACGCCGCCTGGAACCTCGGCGGCCTCGACCAGGCCGGTGTTGATGCCCAGGTCGGCCGCGTGGGCCGCGGCGACGTAGCCGCCGGGACCGCCACCGATGACCAGCAGATCGACTTCCTGAGTGAGCTCGCCGACAACCATGGGCTCGCGTCCTTTCTTGCGCTGGGGGCGGGAGATTGTACGAAGGCGCGCCGGCGCCGACCAGCGCGGGGTCGGCAGGGCCGCGCTGCGTCGATCGTCGGTCGGGTGGGGCGGCGTGCGCTAGACGCGGGCCGGCTGGCCGGGCGGCGTGACGGTCGCGCGGCGCCGCAGGCGCCAGGTCGTGACGCGCTCGGCGACGTTGCGGGCGGCGACCACCGCCAGAACGGCGACCAGCGGCATGGTCGAGAAGCGATAGCGGCTGTGATCGCCGGCCGACAGCAGAATGGTCGAGCCGGCGACGTAGAGGACGTTGAAGCCGCAGAAGAGTACGACGCCGAGTTCCGGCCGGTTGACGCCGGCCCGCAAAGCGTCGCCGGTGCGCAGGATCGCCAGCAGCCCGCGGAGCGCGGACGGCAGCGTGAGGAGCAGCGCGCCGCCGATGAGTGCGATCGTGAACCAGGCGACGCGGCCGGGCGCCGGTTGCCAGGCGCAGGCGCGGTCGACCAGGGTCAGCAGCGGCGCCAGCCGCTGGCGGTTCTCGCCGTGCGGATCCCAGATCGGGGCCGCCTGATCGACCGGCAGGAAGTAGCGGCGGACGTTTTTCTCGACGGCGCTGCGATAGGTCTCGGGGTGATCGCGCAGCACGCGCCACGCGCCGCGCCCGAGTTCGGCGGCGATCTGCGGCAGGTCGCGGTGGTGGAAGTTCGGCGCGCCGGTGGACTTGATCGGCTGGTCGAGCAGCGGCACGCCGGCGGGCGGCGACGGCGGGATGATGTCGGCGTAGTCGCGGGCGGAGGTGCCGAACATCGAGACGCCGTAGGCCTGCGGCAGCTCGCCGGACTGGTAGAGGCGCAGGCGCTCGGCGGTGGGCAGCTCGTAGACGGTCATCATCGCCAGGTTGTAGTCGGCGAAGACCGAGCCGAAGACGAGGTCGTGATAGAGCGCGAAGTGTTTCAGGTAGACGCCGCCGACGAGGGCCAGCGGAACGGTGGCCGCCAGCAGCACGCGCCGCGGACGGACGCGCAGCGCCAGGACTCCGGCGACGCAGGTGACGAACCAGACCCAGTGAAAGGTGCCGCGCATCAGCACGGCGGCTGCGAGCAGCGCGCAGAGGGCCGCGGCGTGCAGGCGTCGACCGCCGACGAGGTAGCGGCGGAGCATGAGCGCTGCGCTGACGAGCAGCAGCGCCAGCGGATACTCGTAGAGCAGGAGGTTTTCGTAGAGCACGGTGCCGGGGTGCAGCGTCCAGGCCAGCGCGACGCCGCCGGCCAGCGCCGGGGTCGCGCCCAGTTCCAGCGCCAGGCGGTAGAGGCAGAGCGACAGCGCCAGCCCCATGGCGAGGTACAGGCCGTGGAAGATGCCGACGGCGGCGGTGGGCGCCAGTTTGAGCACGATGCCGACGAAGAGGTTGAAGAGCGGCGGCTGGTCGCGGAGATACCAGAGGCTTTCAGCGAGGCGCGTCCGCAGCAGGAGCGGGTCGATGAGCTGGAGGAAGGTGTTCAGCCCGGTGGCGTCGAAGCGGACGCCGAACGCGAAGTAGTAGAGCAGGCGTGTGATTGCGAAGGCGGCGACCAGCGCGGCCAGCCACAGCGCGCCGCGCCGCTCGGCATCGAGCGACCTCGGCACGCGCGTCGGGCGCGCACTGGGACTGGCCGCACGCAGGCGGACGACCATGCCACGCACTCACTTCGGCTCGCACGCTTAGGGGAAACCCAGGGCCGCCGCGGCAGGCTCGATGCTCTGCGCAGGACCGGTCCAGCGACCGCGTCCGGCGCACCGGCAGCCACTCCCATCCAACACAGTAAGACGGTGGCGCCGGTCGAATGTTTCACAATTTTCGAAAGTTTTGACCCATCGCCCCGCCGGGGGCAGGCCGGCCGCGGTGGCCGCATCTGTGACCGGGCCCGCGCCCGGCCCCCGCTTTATATGTAACAGCTTACGTAACTGGTGTCAAGCCTGAATCCGGCGGGCGCCGCCGCCGGGCCGTCGGCCGCCCGGCTTTACACCGCGCCCCCCGTCGGTAAGCTACGACCATGTCGAAACTTTCCGTGTGGCACGGCCGCGCGGGCCTGGCGCTGGTTCTGCTGACCTGCGGCCTCGGCGCGTGCAGCGACGACACCTTCACGCTCAAGATCTCCCGCCCGGCTGACGAACGCCCGGACTACTCCGACCCCCCCGGCGCCAGCGCCGTGCATGTGCCCGGCGAACAGCCGTTTAACCTCGTTCCGTTCACCTCCGGCCAGAACGGACACGGCAGCGGCCAGGCCAGCGCCACGCCGGCCGGCAACGCCTCGGCCAAGGGGCAGGCCGAGAACGGCGGATCGGCGTTCGGCGAGTTTCAGCTCGGCTATGCCTTTGACTATGCCGGCAAGAAGCCCGGGGGTGCGGTCGTGCACGTCAAGCTCGAGGCGTCGCAAGCCACCGAGACCGACGGCGGCGACGCCGATACCAGCGCCGCGGCGACGCTCACGCTTCTGGTGAAGGATTCCAACGGCCTGGCGCTGCATACCGAGCCGCTGCTGGTCGGCAAGAGCCCCGGCGGGACCAAGGCGCTGTCCGCGGCCGAGACCTCGACGCTCGACCTGCCGCTGGCGCCCGGCGTCGGCTACTACATCGTGGTGGCCGGGCGGGTCGATGCCAAGTCTGCCACCGGCAAGCACTCGGCCAGCGCGGCGCTCGATGTGAAGGGCTGCGCCATTACGCTCGAATGGCGCTCCGGGGGCGAGGCCCGCGCAGCGGCGGTCAGCCCTGCGGCGAGCCCGTAGGCGTCATGTCCGATCGGCTGGGCCTCTACGGCGGCAGCTTCAACCCGATTCACCACGGCCATCTCATCGCCGCCCGCGCCATGGCCGAGCAGCTCGGTCTGCGGCAGGTGATCCTGATTCCGTCGGCCGAGCCGCCGCACAAGCGCGGCGGCGACCTGGAGAGCGCGGCCGATCGGCTGGAGATGACCCGGCTCGCGGTGGCCGGCGATCCGCTCTTTGCCGTCAGCGATGTCGAGCTGCGCCGCGACGGACCGAGCTACACGCTCGACACGGTGGTTCAGCTTCAGGCCGAGCTGGGGCCGTCCGCTCGGTTTTGCTGGATCATTGGGGCCGACTCGCTGCCCGAGCTGGCGAGCTGGAGTCGGATCGAACGGCTCGTGGAAGCGGTCGAGATCGTGACGGCGGCCCGGCCTGGCTTTCGGCCGGAGACGCTCGACCTGTCGGCCTTGCGGAGCAAGATCGGGGCGGCGTCCACGGATCGGCTGGTGCAGGCCTGTCGAGAGACGCCGGAGATCGGGATCAGCGCGTCGGACATCCGCCGGCGGGTTCGAGCCGGGACGAGCATTCGATACCTTGTGCCTGAGGCGGTGGAGCGGTTTGTGCGCGAGCGCGGGCTGTACCGGTGACAAACGCGCAAGAATTGCCGTGGCAAGATGGGTAATCTCTGGCGGAAGTCGGACAGTGCGAAGAAGTCGCCTGTAGTGAATATGGGACGCTGCTGGATTGGATGCGTTCGCGGCGGGTGGCCGGTTTGACGCCTTGCCAACCTTGTGCTACGTTTAAGGGTCGTGGTCTGTATAAGGCGACGGTTGGCCTGGAGGCCGGGAGTCGGCCTGGGGCCAGAAGTGGCGCGGTAACGAGGTCGCGATTACAGGCCCGCATGCGACAGCACCCCACCCCGGGGTCCTTCGCCTGCCTGGCATGCAAGATCAAGGTGCAAGGCGCGCGGGACCGATGTAAGCAGGAGCCCCACGACGAGCGAGCGTTCTGGGACGGTCATTACAGGACGAGCTCGGTTGGCGGCTGAGGAACTGTTTCACGCATGGCGATCATTCGCAAAGGGCTGACACCGCAACGCATCCGATCCCTGTTCGGAATTGTGCTGGCGGGGATGCTGTTCGCGGAGCTGAAATCCGCGGCGACGTCGTCGGCGCCGGCGCTGATTCGCGAGCCGATCGTGCTGGCCGATGAGGTGGTCATCTCGCCGGTTGGCGACGACCGTTCGTTCGTCTCGTTTCTGAAACGCGATCCGCTGGCGGCGCTCGAGCAGGCGCGGGCCGATCATCTGCGCGACGTTCGCGACTACAACTGCACCTTCGTGAAGCAGGAACTGCTGCCGGGCGGCATGAGCGCCGAGCAGGTCATCGCCGTCAACTTCCGGCAGGAACCCTACAGCGTCGTCATGCACTGGCTGAAGAACCCCGGCAAGGCCGAGCGCGTCATCTACGTGAAGGGCCGCTGGACAGACGCGGGCCAGAGCGACCCGGCGCTGCGCGAGCAGGCCATGTGTCAGCCGGGCGCGATTGCGCGGCTGATCGTCAAGAGCCTGAAGCAGCCGATTCGCGGCAGCCTGGCGCAGCAGTCGTCGCGGCGCTGCATTGACGAGTTTGGCTTTGCGCGCGGGCTGGACCTGCTGATCACCTACTGCCGGATGGCGCGCGACCGCGGCGAGCTGGACCTGCGCTATGTCGGCACGTCGGAGATCGACGGCCGGCCGACCTGGGTTGTGGAGCGGCGGCTGCCGTACGCCGGGCCCGAGGGTCGCTATCCGGATCGCATCGCGGTGGTGCACATCGACCAGCAGTGGCGCGTGCCGGTGAGCGTGCATTGCTTTGCCGACGACGCGCGGACACTGCTGCTGGGTCGCTACGACTACGCCGACGTGGTCATGGGCGTCGGCCACGGCGAGAACGTGTTCGATCCGAAATCCTACGGCATGTAATCGGTCGGCGGATAGTTCCCCCCCACCTCATCGCATGCAGTCACGCACGCGTGGTCAAACTGCGCGCGGCGTCGACTGGCGGAATCGAGCCCTGACACAACAGGTCAGTGTTTCTCGTCCGCGGCCTGATCCGCGGACTCGGCGTGCGCGTTCTCGGCCGGCGACTCGTGCGATTCTGACTCGGCCGCCGGGGGCTCGGCCGATTCGGCGTGGTTTGCGGCCGGCGCGGCCGTCCGGGTGTCGCGCAGCAGCTTGGGCTTGGGCAGCGACCAGGCGACGGCCGCCATCAGCGCGGTGACGATCGCCACGGCGCCGAGGGTGCGTTTGACTTTCGGGTTCAGCGTGCGGAACGGGTAGTCGAGCGCCAGCATCAGGTAGGCACAAATCCACAGCGGCAGCAGCAGGACGAACGACGCGCCGGAGCGGGCGGAGTGGGTGTCATCGGTTTCACCGGCCGGTGCGCCGGGGGCGGTCGGCGCAGCGGCCGGCGGATCGGCGGCTGCGAGCGAATCGGGCACCGGTGGTTCTGCGACTGCGCTGTGCAGCTCGACCGACTCGGCCGATCGCGCGTCCGCGGGGGCGGGCGCCATCGCTGAATCGGTGGTCGCCGCGTGGGGCGGGTCGCTGTGCGATTCGGGCGATGGAGTTGCCGGGGCGTCGGCGGGCGGCACACCGAAGACCGGCTCGGGCTGAGCGACGGCGGCGGTCAGGCTCGAATCGCCGAGCCGCGTTCCGGGAGTGACGTCGAGCGCGGCGGCGTCCGCGGCCGGGGCGTCGTTTGCCGGGTGTTCGGCCGGATCGTCGATGTGCGGCGCGGCGATGGCATCGTCGGGATGCGGCACGCCGAGCTCGGCGCTGGCCTGGGCCAGAATCTGCTCGACATCCTCGAGGTGCTGTTCGATGGCGGCGGCGACCGGCACGTCGTCGGCCAGGTTGACGTTGGCGGGTTCGGCGGCGGGTCGGTCGGCCGGAACGGCGTTCAGCTCGTCGGCGACGCTGCGCGCCAGCGCCTCGGCCTCTGAGAGCAGCGCGTCGACGTTGCCGTCGGCCAGTTCGTCGGCGGGGTTGGAGTGCGGCGTATTGTCCGGTGCGTCGGCCACGGGCAGCCTCGGATCGGGGGCCGGGTGCGGGTGCTCCGGTTGGCCGTCCGAAGCGGCGGATGGCGGCGCAAGGCAGCGTGCCCGGCAGAGATTGCATCGGCGGGGCAGAGGACCGGCCTTGAAAGCCCGGTCAGCCGCTTGAGCGCGGCGGATCGGCCGGGCAGCATGTGGGCATGGCGAACCCGCGGGTGAGGGTGTTGCGTGTGGCGGCCGGTCGAGTGCGGATCGACGCGGCCGAGGCGCATCACTTGCGCGATGTCCTGCGGCTGGTCGCGGGAGACGCGGTGGAGCTGTTCGACGGCGCGGGGGCGTGGGCGAGCGGGCAGATTGTCGAATGCGGGCCCGATGGCGTGACGGTGGAGGTGGCCGGCGACGTGCAGCAGGAGGCGGCGTCGGGCGGACTGACGCTGGCGGTATCGCCGCCCAAGGGATCGCGGGCCGAGTGGATGGTCGAGAAGCTGGCCGAACTGGGGGTGTGCGAGTGGATTCCGCTGCGGACCGAGCGGACGGTGATGATGCCGGCGGCCGGTCGGCTGGCGCGGTGGCGGCGGGTGTGCGTGGCGGCGGCCAAGCAGAGCCGGCAGTCGGCCGAGATGCGCGTGGGCGCGCCGGCGGCGCTCACGGAGTTGCTGGCCGAGCGCGGGCGGACCGATCGCCTGCTGCTGGCGGACGTCGGCGGCGCCGAGCTGCACGCGGCGCTGGCGCGCGGTCTCGCCGAGCGCTGGCTGGCGATCGTGGGCCCGGAAGGCGGGCTGACCGCGGCCGAGAAGGAGCAGGTGGTGCGGGCGGGCGGTCAGTGCGTGAGGCTGGCGCGGGCGGTGCTGCGGGTCGAGACGGCGGCGGTGGCGCTGGCGAGCGTGTGGGCCGGCGCGGCGGATTCGCGCGGCTGAGCGGTCGCGGAGCGCTCGCGGGCGGCGGTTGCGGCGGTGATGGCGTCGAGCAGTTGCGCGCCGCGCTGCTGCCAGGTGTGGTCGCGGAGCGTGCGGGCGCGGCCGGCGGCGGCAAGTTCGGCGCGGCGCCCCGGATTCGCGAGCAGGTCGGCGAGCTGGTCGGCGGCCTCGGCGGGCGAGCGGAACGTGACGATCTCGCGCCCGTCGGCGAAGAGTTCGTCGACGCCGCCGCGCCAGGCCTGGAGGCAGGGTCGCCCGGCGGCGGTGATCTCGAAGATTTTTGAGTTCAGGCTGCAATCATCCTGCCAGCGCATGACGTTGAGCGCCACGCGGGCCTGGGCGTAGAGGCGCGCCTGCTCGGCGTAGGGGACGGCCGCGACGGCGTCGCCGGCCAGCCCCCAGGCGGAGTAGTCCTGCGCGCCGATCCGCAGGCAGCGGAAGCGGCGCGAGAGATAGGCGACGGTGAAGGGGCGCTCCCAGGCTTCGATCTGCCGGATGGCGGCCGTGACGCGAACGTAGGCGACCGGGTCTTTGAGCAGCAGCGCGGCGACCGTCGCGAGATCGCGCTGCGACCGGGCGACCTGTTGCAGGTGGAGCAGCGCCGGCGTGTGTCGCGCGGCGAGCCGCGCGGCGACCAGCGCGTCGAAGAGTCGCCGGGCGGCGGCGCGGTGGTCGGACGGAAACTGGGCCGCGAGCGCGTCGAGCGTGGGGGCGAGCTCTGCGGCGCAATTGCGGCGGATGGCGTCGACGTCGGGCGTGTCGCGCTGCAGCTCGGCGAGCATGAGCGGCGTCGGGGCCGGGTCGCCTCCGCCGGAGACGAAGACCAGGTCGTACGCCTCGGCGACGTCGGGACAGGGGCGGAAGAGCGCCGGGTTGGCGGCGTTGGCGGCCGGAATGACGTTGGAGAAGCCGAGGATGTCAGCCATTTCTGCCCCGGTGTAGCGATTATTGATGGCGTGAAAGGCGGTCGGGGCGTCAAACAGGCCGGTGCGCAGCAGCGGCAGCATGGCGCCGTTGTTCTGCCAGTGGGGGGCGTCCCACCAGAAGTGCAGGTGGCGGTGGCGGGCGCGTGCGAAGAGGGACTGCACGCGGTCGGGCGCGGAGGGGTGGACCGGCATGGAGAGCGGCCCGTTGGCCCACATGGCGAACGAGAGATCGACGCGGTTGGCGTCGATGAAGGCGAGCAGCGTTTCGGCCAGCAGCTGCTTGGCGGTGGCGTCGCGGGCGGCGTCGCCGGCGGCCGCGCGCCAGAACGGTGCCAGCTCGAAGCGCAGCAGGTCGTGGCCGAGTGCGGCGAAGCCGGCCTCGAGGTCGAGCAGCAGCCCGCGCGAGTTGGTGCCGGGGTGGGCGAGCGTGAGGATGCGCATGGCGCGAAGGCTCCGAAGCGGTGCGGCTCAGGCGACGTCGGCGCGGCGGTGCGCCGCGACCAGTTCGTGCACGAGGTCGGCAAGCGAGCGCGTCAGTCGCCACGCGGGGAAGTCGCGCCGCAGGTTCGCCAGGTCGCTGATGTAGCAGACGTGATCGCCGCGGCGCGGCTCGGGGCGGTATTCGAACGTGATGCGCCGCCCGGCGATGCGCTCGACCAGCGCGACGCACTCGATCAGGCTGGCGGCGTTCTCGCGCCCGCCGCCGAGGTTGTAGACCGCGCCCGGGCGCGGCCGCTGGCGAAAAGCCTCGAACGCGGCGACGACGTCGGCGGCGTGGATCTGGTCGCGGAGCTGCTTGCCCTTGTAGCCATAGACGGTGTAGCGGCGCCCGGTGACGGCGGCCTGCACGAGGTAGGAGAGGAATCCGTGCAGCTCGACGCCGGCATGGGCCGGGCCGGTCAGGCAGCCACCGCGGAAGCAGACGGTGTTCAGGCCGTAGTAGCGCCCATATTCCTGCACGAGCAGATCGGCGGCGGCCTTGCTGGCGCCGAACAGGCTGTGGAGCGTGTGGTCGATGGGGAACGATTCGGGGATTCCGGCGCGGTGGGCCGGCAAGGCGAAGTCGTAGCGCGTCGGCAGCTCGACGAGCGGCAGGCGGTTCGGGCCGTCGCCGTAGACCTTGTTGGTGCTCATGAAGACGAAGGCGGCCTCGGGGCAGCACTGGCGCGTGGCCTCGAGGAGGTTGAGGGTTCCGACGGCGTTGATGTCGAAGTCGTCAAAGGGTCGCCGCGCGGCCAGGTCGTGCGACGGCTGGGCGGCGCAGTGAACGACCAGGTCGAAGCGCTGCTTCTTGAAGAGCCGCAGGATGCCGGTCCGGTCGCGGATGTCGAGCGAGTGATGGGTGAAGCGGCGGGTCTCGGCCCGCAGCCGCGTGCGGACCGCTGTCGTGTCGCCGCCGGGGCCGAAGAAGTCGCGGCGCATGTTGTTGTCGATGCCGTGGACGCGCCAGCCGGCGGCGTCGTAGTGGCGGGCGGTTTCGGAGCCGACCAGGCCGCTGGAGCCGGTGACGAGTGCGATCATGGCGGGGCACTCCGGTGCGGCGGCGATGCGCGGCCGCTGCTAGTGGATCGGAGCGGGCGGGGCTTGAAGTTCAGCGAATGGCCGGCGCGGAGGGGGGGGTCAGTAGCGGAAGAGCTGGCTGACGCTGGTCTGGCGATGGATGGAGTCGATGGCGGCGGCGAACAGCGGTGCGGCGGAGACGAACTTGATCTTGGGGTCGAGCGCCATTGGCTCGTGCTCGACGGTGTCGGTGACCAGCAGCTCGCGGATCGGCGAGGCGGCGATGCGTCGGATGGGCGCGGGGCGAGGATGGCGTGGGTCACGGCGGCGTGGACGGCGGTGGCGCCTCGGCGATCAGCCGTTCGGCGGTGGCGGCCAGCGTGCCGCCGGTGGTCATGAAATCGTCGACGATGAGGGCCGACTTGCCAGCGACCGAGCCGATCAGGCGCTGCACGATGGCCGACTCGTCGTGGGCCGCGCGGACCTTCTCGGCGATGACGGTGGGCACGCCCAGGGCGGCGGCGTAGAGGTTGGCCATCTTGCCGAAGCCGACGTCGGGGGCGACGACGGTCCACCCCGTGCCGGAGACGGTTTCGCGGAAGTGGTCGACGATGAGCGGCAGGCCGTACAGGTGGTCGACCGGCACGCGGAAGAAGCCCTGGATCTGCGGGGCGTGCAGGTCCATGGTGACGACGCGGTCGGCGCCGGCGGCTTCGAGGCAGTCGGCGCAGACGCGGCCGCGGATGCTGACGCGCGGCTCGTCCTTCTTGTCGCCCTTGCCATAGGAGAAGAAGGGAATGACGGCGGTGACGCTGCCGGCCGAGGCCCGCCGCGCGGCGTCGATGAGAAAGAGCAGCTCCATGAAGCGGTCGTTGGCGGGGCGGCAGACGGTCTGCACGAAGAAGACGTCGCGCCCGCGGACGTTGTCGAGCAGGCGGACGAAGGTGTTGCCGTCGGAAAAGCTGGCGCCCTCGGATCGGCCGACCTCGATGCCCAGGTGGTGACAGATGGCGGCGGTGAGCCGGGGGCTGCCGGAACCTGCGAAGACGGCCAGTTTTGCGACCTGCGACATGGGGAACCGGCCTCCCGGCGCGTGGCCGCGGGCGATCTTAGCCGCCCGGGGCGAATTGAAAAGCCGCGGCGGCGGCGCGATACTGCGGCGTGACACTTCCTTGCGATGAATCGGGAGGCGGCATGAAGGGCGTCATTCTGGCGGGCGGCACGGGGTCGCGGCTGATGCCGCTGACGAAGGTGACCAACAAGCACCTGCTGCCGGTCGGTCGCAAGCCGATGATCTACTACCCGCTTGAAAAATTGTGCAGCGCCGGGCTGACGGAGATCCTGATCGTCACCGGCGTCGAGCACATGGGCGACGTGGTGAGCCTGCTGGGGTCGGGGCGCGAGTTCGGCTGCCGGCTGACCTACAAGGTGCAGGACGAGGCGGGCGGCATTGCGCAGGCGCTGGGGCTGGCCGAGAACTTCGCCGGCTCGGACCGGTTGGCGGTGATTCTGGGCGACAACATCTTCGAGGATTCGCTGCGGCCGATCGCCGAGCGGTATGCGGCCCAGCCGCGCGGCGCGCGGATCCTGCTGAAGGAAGTGGACGATCCGCAGCGGTTCGGCGTGGCGGAGGTTGTCGGCGAGCGCGTGGTGGGCATCGAGGAAAAGCCGCGCCAGCCCAAGAGCCGCTGGGCGGTGACGGGCATCTACTTCTACGACGCGAGCGTCTTCGACATCATCCGCAAGCAGCGGCCGAGCGGTCGGGGCGAGCTGGAGATCACCGACGTGAACAATGCCTACCTGGGTCGCGGCGAGCTGGCGGCCGACTATCTGTCGGGCTGGTGGAGCGACGCCGGCACGTTCGAGTCGCTGGCGCGGGTGAACGAGCTGATCGCGGGGGCGGAGTGAGCGCGGCGGCACGGCCGCGGGCTGCGCCGCGCCCGGCGTAGAAGGCGCGTGCGAGCTGGGCTAAGCTGGCACGCATGGACGCGGGCGGAGCGATTCCCACGCGGCTGCTGGTGACCGGCGGGGCCGGGTTTATCGGGTCGAATTTCATCCGATACATCCTGAAATCGGGCGCGGCGACCCAGGTCGTCAACCTCGACGCGCTCACCTACGCCGGAAATCTCGAAAATCTCGCCGACGTGGCGGCCGATCCGCGCTACACGTTTGTCCACGCCGACATTCGCGACCGCGACGCGGTGGCGCGCGTCATGAGCGAGCGGCGGATCGACGCGGTCGTACACCTGGCGGCCGAGTCGCACGTCGATCGCAGCATCGACCAGCCGGGCGTGTTCGTCGAGACCAACGTCCTGGGCACGTTCAACCTGCTGAACGCCGGCCGCGCGGCGGGCGTGCGGCGGTTTCTGCAGGTCGGCACCGACGAGGTGTATGGCTCGCTGCCGCCCGATCCGGCGGTGAAGTTCCGCGAGGACACCCCGCTGGCGCCGCGCTCGCCTTACAGCGCCAGCAAGGCGGCGGCCGATCAGCTGGTGCTGGCGTTCTGTCACACCTACGGCTTTCCGGGGCTGGTGACGCGCTGCTCGAACAACTACGGCCCGTACCAGTTCCCCGAGAAGATGCTGCCGCTGATGATCAACAACGCGCGGAACGACCGGCCGCTGCCGATCTATGGCGACGGGTTGCAGGTGCGCGACTGGCTGCACGTGGAGGATCACTGCGCGGCGCTGTGGACGGTGCTGACGCGCGGACAGATCGGGGCAGTCTACAACATCGGCGGCGACAACGAGCGCAGCAACCTGGAGCTGGTGCGGCTGCTGCTGCGGCTGATGGGCAAGCCGGAGAGCCTGATCCGCTTCGTGGCTGATCGCCCGGGCCACGACCGCCGGTACGCGATCGACGCGGGGCGGATTCGCGGCGAGCTGGGGTGGCGTCCGGCGATTGCGTTCGAGGCGGGGCTGCGGGCGACGGTGGAGTGGTACCAGGCGAATTCGGGCTGGCTCGACCGGGTGGTCTCGGGGGAATATCAGCGCTACTACGAGCGGATGTACGCCGGACGGTGATCGGCGGCCGATCGCGGCGAAGGAGGGCGCTCAGGCGCCGGCCGTGCCGGCGGGTACTGCGGGGGTGCGTTCCGGCTGCGGGCTGGCGGCGACGGGGTCGATATCCTGCGCGATGAAGATCGATTCAGCATCGAGGAAGGCGCGGACGACGGCCGGGTCGAACTGGGTGCCGGAGGCGCTGAGCAGGATGGTGCGTGCCCGGGTGTGGCTCATGGCGCGTTTGTAGGGGCGGCGGCTGCGCAAGGCGTCGTAGACATCGGCCAGCGCGGTGATGCGCGCCGCGAGCGGAATGGCGTCGCCGGCCAGGGCATGGGGATAGCCGCAGCCATTGAACCATTCGTGGTGCGACGCGGCGATGTCGACCGCCATCTGCAGGAAGCTGCAGTCGGGCGTTCGCTTGAGGACCGACTGCAGGCAGTTGGCGCCGATCTGGCAGTGGGTGCGCATGATCTGAATTTCGGCCGCGGTGAGTTTTCCGGGCTTGAGCAGCACCTGGTCGGGAATGCCGACCTTGCCGATGTCGTGCAGCGGGACGGCGCGGCGCAGGTCGGCGATGAAGGCCTCGTCGATGATCGCGGCATACTCCGGCTGGCAGCGCAGGGCCTGGGCCAGCACCACGCAGTTGCGCGTGACGCGCTCGACGTGGCCGGCGGTGTTGTCGTCGCGATACTCGGCGAGTTTCGCCAGCGCCACGACGATCGAGTCGCGCGCCTCGTCGCGTGCCTGCTCGGTGAGAATCCCGTGGATGACCGACGCGGCGATCTGGCTGATGATGTCGAGATAGCCGAGCTCCATGGCGTCGAGCGGTCCGCCGCCCACGCGCGCCGCCAGCAGCAACGCCCCGACCGGCTGTCCGGACGTCGCCAGCGGCGACAGCAGGGCCGGCAGGCTGGGTGGCGATGCGAACGGCGCCTCGAGGTCGGCCGCGCCATCATCGGATTCAATCGGAACGCGCTCGCGGGAGAGGTAGGCCCGTCCCCAGGGGGAGCCGGCGATGTCGATGAATGGGCGGTCGAAGTTGTGCGTGAGCCCCACGGCATGGGCGATGCGCAGCGTGCGACCCTCGTCGCGCGGCAGCGCGATGGCAACCTGCTGGCAGTGAGTGAGAAACGCAATCGTCCGCCCGGTGCGCTCAAGCACGCTGGGCAGATCGGCCACGTCCGTCAGCACGTTGGAATAGTCCAGCAGCGCCTCGAGCGCGACGACCTGTTCGCCGCGGCTGCTGTTGCCGGCCGCCAGCGCGCGGCGCGTCCGCGAGAGCTCGACCAGCAGGCGCAGGCGGAGCACCATGTCGTCGGCGCGATCGGGGTGAATGTGCGGATGCTGCGCGACGATTCCCGCGGGCGGCAACGTGCCGAACGACAGCAGCGGCGTGTCGCAGTGGCGCGGGTCGGCGGCCAGTCGCTCGACCAGGCGTACGACCTCAAACTCGGACATCGCTGAGTCGATCACGATGATGCATGGGACAACGGTCTGCAGCTGCTGCAGCGCCTCGGCGCCGGTGCGGGCCTCGACGACGGCGTAGCCGGCGCGGGTGACCTGGACCTGGCAGATGGCGCGGACTGAATCCAGCGTGGCGACCACCAGCACGCTCGGCCGCACCGGGTGAGGCGCGCTGGAGCGTGGTTGGGCGCCGGGCAGCGGGTCGGCCACCAGTTCAAGGGTCGGGGAGAGCGCGGCTCCGCCGGCCGGGTTGGCCACTTCGACGCGGTTCCGTCCGTTGCGCTTGGCGACATAGAGGGCGTCGTCGGCGACCTTGAGCACATCCTCGGGCAGTTCCATGGCCGAGGTGCGCTCGGCGACGCCGCCGCTGATAGTCGCGCGGAGCCGCCCGTTTTCGAAGACGATCTCGGTTCCTTCGACCGCGCGGCGCAGGCGGTCGGCGCCGCGGGCGGCCATTTCGACGGTCGAGCCGGCGCACAGCACCAGAAACTCTTCGCCACCCATGCGGCAGACGGCCTCGCCGAGGCGCGCGGTGTCCTGGAGCTTGCGGGCGACGCGCCGGAGAACCAGGTCGCCGACGTCGTGACCGTGGGTGTCGTTGATGGCCTTGAAGTGGTCGATGTCGAACGCCATGACGGCAACGGGCTGACCGGTGCGAGTGGAACTGGCCCACGCCTCGCGCAGGCGCTGGACGGCGGCGCGGCGGTTGAGCAGGCCGGTCAGCTCGTCGGTGATGGCCATGCGGTTGAGCGTGTCGTTGGCGATCGCGAGCTGGGCGTTCTGCAGGTGGCCTTCGCGCGTCTTGGCGGCCAGGTCGTGTTCGAGGCGGACGATGCGCTCGCCGGCGCGCAGCCGCGCGAGCAGCTCGCGCTTCTCGACCGACTTGCCGATGAAATCGTCGGCGCCGGCTTCGAAGGCCTGCACGACGCTGTCGGCGTCGGAGCAGCCGGTGAGCATGATGATGTAGACGAAACCGGTCTCGTCGTGCTCGCGGATGGCGCGGCAGAGTTGCAGGCCGTCCATTTCGGGCATGACCCAGTCGGTCAGGACGATCTTGGGCCCTTCGGCGAGAATGACGCGGTAGGCTTCGGCGCCGGTCGTGGCGGTCAGAACCTCGTAGCCGGCGCCGGTGAGATGGCGCTGCGTGAGGCGCAGAAACGCCGGGTCGTCGTCGACGATCAGCACGCGCCTGTTGGAAGAATTGCCCATCGCACCCCCGGCGTTGCGGCGCGCTATCGGCGCCGGACCCGTTGATTCATCGGTTCGCTGAACGGCGGGGTGCAGCTAGTGCGGCGTAAGTCGCACGCGGTGGATTGGTCTTCAGGCCCCCGGCCCGGGCATTATCGGTGCACTTATCCGGGTCGATCGATCCGAACCCGCGCCGCAGCGGGGGTTCTCCCGGCCATCGATGCGGGGCGCCACTCAGTCGCCGAAGCGAATGCCCTGCGCGAGCGGCAGCTCGGAAGAGTGGTTGATGGTGTTCGTCTGCCGGCGCATGTAGGCCTTCCACGAGTCGCTGCCCGACTCGCGCCCGCCGCCGGTCTCCTTCTCGCCGCCAAACGCCCCGCCGATCTCGGCGCCGCTGGTTCCGATGTTGACGTTGGCGATGCCGCAGTCGCTGCCGACCGCCGAGACAAACAGCTCGGCCTCGCGCACGTCGTTCGTGAAAATGGCCGAACTGAGCCCCTGCGGCACGCCATTGTGCTGGGCCAGCGCGTCGGCAAAGTCGCGGTAGGTGAGCAGGTAGAGAATGGGCGCGAAGGTTTCGTCCTGCACGACGGGGTAGTCGTTCCGGGCGCGGGCCAGGCAGGGGGTGACATATCGCCCGCCGGGATACTGCGGGCCGGTCAGCTTCTGCCCGCCGCACAGCACCGTGCCGCCGGCGCGCTTCAGTTGTTCGATGGCGGCCATCATGGTGTCGACCGCGGCGGCGTCGATCAGCGGACCCATGAGCGTCGCGGGCTCGAGCGGGTTGCCGATCCGCACCTGTTTGTAGGCGGCCACCAGCCGGTCGGCGACCGGCTGCGCCAGGCTCTCGTGCACGATCAACCGGCGGGTGCTGGTGCAGCGCTGCCCGGCCGTGCCGACGGCGCCGAACAGGATGGCGCGCGTCGCCAGGTCGAGGTCGGCCGACGGGGCGACGATGATGGCGTTGTTGCCGCCCAGTTCGAGGATGGTGCGTCCCATCCGCCGGCCGACGCGCTCGCCGACCCGCCGGCCCATGCCGCACGAGCCGGTGGCCGAGATGAGCGGCAGCCGCTGGTCGTCGAGCATGAGGTCGCCGACGGTGGCGCCGCGCCCGATGAGCAGGCTGAAGATGGCCGGGTCGACGTTCATCTCGCGGCAGACGCGTTCGGCGATGCGCGTGCAGGCGATGGCGGTCAGCGGCGTCTGGCTCGACGGCTTCCAGACGTTGGCGTTGCCGCACACGGCCGAGAGGGCCACGTTCCAGCTCCAGACGGCGACCGGGAAGTTGAACGCCGAGATGACGCCCACGACGCCGAGCGGGTGCCATTGTTCCATCATGCGGTGGCGGGCGCGCTCGGAGGGCATGGTCAGGCCGTAGAGCTGGCGCGACAGACCGACGGCGAAGTCGCAGATGTCGATCATCTCCTGCACTTCGCCTTCGCCTTCGGCGCGAATCTTGCCGTTTTCGAGCGTGACCAGCTCGCCCAGCTCGTGCTTCACCTCGCGCAAGGCGTGACCCAGCCGGCGGACCAGCTCGCCGCGGACCGGCGCGGGCGTGGTGCGCCACTTGAGAAAGGCGGCCTGGGCCTTCTGCATCACGATTTCGTATTCGCCGGGCGTCGCCTGGCGGACCTTGGCGAGCGGCTGACCGTCGATGGGGGAATCGCTGACCAGCAGTTCGCCCGAGCCGATCCACTCGCCGCAGAACGCGCCGGGGTTGACCGGTTCGATGCCGAGCTTTGAAAGCAGTGTCATGGGGTCATCCCTTCCTTTGCGTCGAGGCGGCGCGGCGCAGCGCCTCGTCGAGCACGCCCATCGCTTCGTCGATCACGTCGGCCGTCACGTCGAGCACCGGGCGGAAGCGGATGCTGCGCTCGCCGCTGCGGAGCGTCAGCAGGCCGGCCTCGAAGCAGCGGCGCCACACGTCGTCGCGGGTCGCGGTGTCGGCCAGGCTGAAGGCCCGCATCAGTCCGCGACCGCGGACCTCGCTGACCATCGGGTGCGTCGCGGCGACGCGCTCCAGGCCGTGGGCCAGCCGTTCGCCCATGGCCGCGGCGTTGGCGACCAGTTTCTCCGATTCGATGACCCGCAGACAGTGGGTCGAGCGGACCATGTCGCAGAAGTTTCCGCCCCAGGTCGAGTTGATGCGGCTGGGGAGGCGGAAGACGTTTTCCTTGACCTGGTCGAGCCGCGGACCGGCCATCACGCCGCACACCTGCGATTTCTTGCCGAACACCATCAGGTCGGGCAGCACTTCGAAATGCTCGCACGCCCAGGTGCGCCCGGTGATGCCCATGCCCGACTGCACCTCGTCGAAGATGAGCAGCAGGTCGTACTGGTCGGCCAGGCGTCGCAGCGTCTGGAACCACTCGCGGCGGAAGTGGCGGTCGCCGCCTTCGCCCTGGATGGTCTCGATGATGATCGCCGCCACGTCGATCGCCCGGGCGTCGAGCACGCGGCGGATCTCGGCCTCCGACTGCCGCTCGCGCTCGGCGACGTCGGCAGTGCGGCGCGGCTCGGGCAGCGTGAAGTCGATGCACGGAGCGCTGACGCGCGGCCAGTTGAATTTGGCGTACAGATCGGTCTTGCGGGGGTCGGTGTTGGTCAGGCTCATGGTGTAGCCGCTGCGCCCGTGAAAGGCGCCGCGGAAGTGCAGGATTTCGGTGCCGCGCTCGCTCTGTCCGGCGGCCAGGTTCTTGCGCACCTTCCAGTCCATGGCGGCCTTGAGGGCGTTCTCGACCGCCAGCGCGCCGCCTTCGATGAAGAAGTAGCGCTCCAGCGGCGGCAGCCCGACCACGCGCGCAAACGTCTCGACAAACGTCGCATACTGCACCGAATAGACGTCGCTGTTGGCGACCTTGGTGCGCGCCGCCACCAGCAGGTCGGCCTGCACGTCCGGCCGATCGAAGTACGGATGGTTGAACCCCACCGGCATCGACGCGAAGAAGCTGTAAAGGTCGAGCAGTTGCCGGCCGGTGGCGGCGTCGACCATGCGGCAGCCGCGGCTGCGTTCGAGGTCGACGACGATCTTGAAGCCGTCGGTGAGGACGTGGCGGTCGAGCTCGGCCAGCACGTTGCCCGGGGCGACGCGCGCGGTGGCGATCTGGGGATGAGTCAGTGTCGAATGCATGATTCAGGCTCCTGCGGAGCGGGGTCGGTGGTCGGAAACATCGAAACGCATTCAAGCCGCGACTGGCGGCGGCGGCGCGGAGCGGCGCGCCCGGGGAGCGTGGCCTTGCGGTCCGGCAGAGTCGACGAAGCCGGCGCAACGGCCGCGCGGCGGCGATTCGACGGCGGTCAGTTGTTGAAGATTTCGGTGAAGAAGGCGGGCCGCAACGGGCTGCCATAGTGGCGGACGGCGCCGGCGCGCGGCAGCGGCCGACCGTGCAGCGAATGCACAGCAGCGGCGACTGGACTGGTCAGCGTCGGGCGCATGGTCACCCTGTCGGACAACTCACTCTACAAAGTCTAGCATTCACCGGCCTTCCGGACAACCCCCGCGGGTGGGCGCGGCGGCCGGTTCGAATCGCCTTCCCGGGTCGGATACACTGAATCACATGACGCACGACGACTGGATGCGGTCGGCCATCGATCAGGCCCGCGCCGGAATTGCCGACGGGCAGTCGCCGTTCGGGGCGGCGGTGGTCCGCGGCGATCGGCTGGTGGTGGCGGCCCACAACGAGGTCTGGCATCGGTGCGATCCGACCGCGCACGCCGAGGTGGTGACCATCCAGAAGGCGGCCGCGGCGCTGCGGTCGATCGACCTGTCCGGCTGCGTCATGTACACGACCACCGAGCCCTGCCCGATGTGCGCCGCGGCGATTCACTGGTCGCGGCTGGACGCGGTGTACTACGGCGCGACGATCGCCGACGCGCAGCGGGCCGGGTTCAACGAGCTGTCGCTGCCGATCGACGAGGTCTATCGCCGCGGAGCGAGCCGCGTGCAGATCATTCCGGGCGTCGCGGCCGCCGAGTGTCGTCGGCTGTTCGACGAGTGGCTGGCGCATCGCGACCACCGCGCGTATTAGCGCCTGTCCCGATCGGTGCATCGCCCGTCGCGGGGAGGCCGGAGCAAGAGAATCTTTGCCCCACCAGGGTAGGCCCTAGCGCGAGATGACGAAGATCCGCCCCGGGCGCGTGCCGCTGTCGGGCGTGTCGAGCCCGCCGATCGCCGGCCCTTCGGCCGGAACGATTTCGAACGTCAGCCCGGCGCTCTTCAGCACGCGCGGCAGCGCGCCGGCCGCGGCGCGGTTGGCGTCGGCGACGTAGGCCCGACCGCGCGGCGCGAGACAGCTTGCGATGAACGCCGTCAGCGGCTCGAGGCTGCGCTTCTCGTAGGTCACGTCGGCCGCCAGCAGCGTCTCGAACGTCGCGCGGGGCGGCTGGCGCCAGTCGATCAGCCGCACGTCGTGCAGCGTCGCGCCGTTGCACGCGGCGTTGTGGCGGATGAACGTCAGCGCCTCGGCGTCGTAATCGCTGGCAATGACGCACCGGCCCGCCCGCGCCAGCCCGATCGCCGAGATGCCCAGCCCGCTGCCGACCTCGAGCATCGGCGCGTCGCCCGCCGGATCGTGTCGCGCGACGAAATCGGCCAGCATCACCGCGGCCGGCCACGGCTGTGCCCAATACGGCAGATACTCGTCCTGCTCGAAGCGCTGCTGGTTGGCGGGTCGATCGATGAGCGAATAGGGCTCGACCGGCCCCCACGCGCGAATGGTTCGACCGGCGATCACGAGGTCGTAGACATGACAGCGATAGCCGGCGATTGCCTGCTCGCCGGCGGCGGGTGACGGCTCGGCTCCGGGCGCGGTCGGGCTGGGCGGCGCGGACATGGCGACTCAGCTCTTGGGCGTGCGGTGGGTCGGCATGGCGCCATCGTACCGCGCGACTTGGCGCGGTGCAGCCCGGCGCGGCGGATCGCTCTCAGGTGCGCTTGGTCGCCGGCAGGAAGCGGTGGCAGAGTTCGCAGTACCACGTCGGCGCCTTCTTCGGCTGGATGAACCCGCCCCAGTGCGCCTTGGCATCGATCCGCTTCGGCCAGCCCCATTGGACCGGCACGACCTTGGCGTTGCTGCGGCAGTTCGGACAGTTCGGGGGGCGCTTGGCGCGGGCTGCTTCGACGGTCTTGCGCCGCGCGCTGGCAAACGCCGCCGCGCCCAGGCCGCCGCCCGATTCGCCCGAGCAGCCCGCCAGCCACCCCAGGCTCGCCGCTACGAGCGTCGCCCAGCGGGCGTAGCGCCAGATTGAACCGCGTGAGGCCGCCATCCGAGTCAACATCGGCAGGCCGGTCGCAGGCGCCCGCGGCGGGCGCGGTCGGCAAGAATTGCCGCTCGTCTGTTGGCGGGCGCGGCCGGCATCTGCTGTCCGGCCGGCGCGCCGCCCGTCGATATCAGCCGGATGGCCCGTGCGCTGACCACACTCGCGCTGCCGCAGGAATTGCCGCGCCGGGAGCGGCCGGCGTCCGCCATGCGCGCGACCGACTGGGCTGCGGTGCTGACTCCGCTGGCGGCGACGGCGCTGGCGATCGGCTTTGCGGTCGCGACCGGCCTGGGATACGGCCGCGGCAATCAATGGCAGTACCTGCTGCACGGCCTGCGGCTGGCGGATCCGCAGTTTCTCGCCGCCGACTGGTTCACCGCGCGGACCGTCGCCCACCACGCGCTGTTCAACTGGCTGGTCTGCGCGGCGGCCCGCTCCGGCGCGCCCAACGTCGCGCTCGGATTGGCGAACGCGGCGACCTCGCTGGCCGCGGCGGCGGCGCTGCATCGGCTGGCGGCCCGGCTGACCGACCGGCCGCTGGCGCCGACCGCCGTGGCGCTCACACTGCTGCTCTTCTGGCCGATCGACGGCATCGGGCACAGCAGTCTGCTGGCGCCGTACCTCGCGCCGTCGAGCATTGCGGTGGCGTGCCTGCTGTGGGCGGTGGTGTTCTACGTCGAGGGGCGCGTTGCGGCGGCCGGATGCATCGCGGCGCTGGGCGGCGCGATGCACGCCAACTTCTGGGTGCTGACGCTGCCGCTGTGGCTCTGGACGCTGGTGGTCCGCCGTGCGTCGGTGCGCCGCGTCGAAGTCGCCTGGCTGGTCGCGCCGCTGGGCGTGGCGCTGCTGGCGCATGCGACGCACTTCGTGGCGCTGGTCCGCGACGGGGCGCCGCGCGACGTGGCGCGGCGAGTCTTCTTCGATGTTTATGCCCCGATGCACTATCGCCCGTGGACCTGGGGCGCGCGGCCCGTGGCCGACTTCGCACTGGCGCTGGCCGCCGGTTGGCTGGCGCTGCGCGGCCGGCGCTGGCAACTGGCCTCGCCGCTAGGGGCGATCGTGAGCGGCGTGGCGCTGATTGTCACCCTCGGCGCGGTCGGCACGGTGGTCTGGCCGATCGATGCCGTCGCGGCGCTGTTTCCGTGGCGGTTCGCGCCGCTGCTGGCATGCGCGAGTTTCCTGGCCGCCGGACTGAGGTTGTGCGACACCGCGGCGCGCTTCGGGCCGCGGCAGTGGATCATCTCCTGCCTCATTTGCGCGCTGCTGATCGCGACGCGACTGCCGTGGACCGCCCTGCTGCTGGCGGGCCTGGCGGTGGTCGCGGCACAGATCGACGCGGCGCGGGCGCGATCGCGCCGCGCCTGGGTGGCGATCGGCACGACGCTGGTGCTGGGGCTGGTGCTGCTGCGGGCCGGCACCTGGCGCGGCGACGCCTTCGGCGCGCCCAGCAAGCCGGCCGAGCGGGCGCTGTTTGCCTGGGCGCGCGATCACACGCCGCCCGACGCGCTGTTCGTCACCCCGCCCGACCTGCGACCGTTTCGGCTCGAGGCGCAGCGCGCCGTGCTGGTCGACTGGAAGTGCATGCCGCTGCTTCCGACCGACCAGTTGGAGTGGCTGCGGCGGCACGAGCGCCAGGCCGGCCGGCCGATCTTCGGCGAGTCCGACGCCGACGCCGCCTACGCGACGCTCGACGCGCGCCGCGCCGCGGCGCTGGCGGATGAGTTCGGCTGCCAGTACGTGGTCATCGACCGCCGCGTCGCGCAGCAGGCGCTCGACCAATCGGAGCGCGTCTATCGCAACGAGTGGTTCGACGTCTATCGCGTCGGCCGCGCGCGGCGCGGATAGCCGATGGACCCGCCGGTCAATCAACCTTCGTCGCGTCAGCCGGTCTCGGGCCGGCGCGGCACGGCCTGGCGCGACGCGCTGCTGCTGACGGCGCTGGCGGCGGCGCTGCGGGTCGTCTTCGTCCACATGCCGATCCAGTGCGACGAGGCGGCCGCATACATGCGCTACGTCGCCGACGCCCGCCGGCCGATCGCCGACTACCTCACCCACTATGCGCTGCCCAACCACCACGGGCTGCACGAGCTGGCGGTCATCCTGCTGCACCGGCTGTGCGGCGCGGGCTATCCGTGGCTGCGCCTGCCGGCGCTGCTGGCGGGCGTCGCGGCGGTGCCGATGGCCTACCTGCTGGCGTGGCGTCTGCACGGCCGCGCGGCCGGGTTGCTGACGGCGGCCCTGCTGGCCGGGTCGACCTGGGCGGTGGAGTACAGCTGGAACGCCCGCGGCCACTCGACGGCGCTGCTGCTGGTGACGCTCGCGGCGTGCCTCGTGTCGGGCAGCGGGCCGACGGTGCGGCGTCGCGCGGGCATCGCTGCTGGCGTCCTGCTGGGGCTGGCGTGCTACACCGTGCCCACCAGCCTTTACGTGCTGCCCGGGCTGCTGCTGGCGGCGCTGGTCTGCGAGCCGCGGCAGCGTCGCGCCCGCGTGCAGACACTGGCGCGGGTCGCGGCACTGGCGGGGCTGACGCTGGGACTGACGCTGCTGCCGCTGGGCGTCAGCGGCGACTGGGCGCGGATGCTCGACAACCAGTTCGTGCGGCCGCTGTCGTGGGAGTTGCTGCTCCGCGGCCTGCCGGACTGGGCCGCGGGCATGCTCGACCTGGCGTCGGCGGGCGCTGCGCCGGCCGGGCTCCTGGCGATCGGCGCGGCGCTGGGCTTGGCGACGCGCACGCGGGCCGCGCGCTGGCCGGCGCTGGTCTGGCTGGGGGTGCTGCCGACGCTGCTGGTGCAGCGCGTGCTGCCGCCTCCGCGGACGCTGCTGTTCATGCTGCCGTTTGTCTATGCGTCGGCGGCGATCGGCGCGGTCGAACTGTGGCGCGGCGTGGCATCGCGCCGGCCGGCGTGGCCCGCCGCGCTGCCGCGCATCGGCGTGGCGCTGCTGATCGGGCTCATCTGCCTGCCGGCGGCGCTGTACGCGGCGCGCTATCCGCGTCCGTGGCCGACGCGCAACGATTGGCTGGCCGACCTGTCGGCCGTCAGCGGCGTGGTGGTCGCGTCGACCGCGCCCGATGAGCCGGTCGTCGCGCAGGAGGGGCTGATTCCGGTGCTGCGCTATCACCTGGCGAGGCAGGGTCGCCCACGTCAGCCGGTGGTCCGCCAACTGGCGCACGGGGCGCGCGGCGTGCTGGTGTGGCAGCCGGACTCGGGGCTGTCGCCCCCGACCGGTGCGTCGCTGGGCGGATGCGATCGCGGGCCGGTGCTCTTTGCCACGGCGGAGTACGAGGTGTTGCGCGTCTCGCCGGCGGCGCTGGCGGTGCGGCCATGACGGCCTGCCCGGTCGAATCGCTCGGCGGCGATCGGCGCGCGACGCCCGGCGGGCGCCGGCGGTCGCGCGTCGCGGCGATCGGACCGGCGCTGCTGTTCTTCGCGGCGTGGCTGATCGTGGCGGACTATCACGTCCGCTGGCGCGGCTGCCCGTACGACGACGCCTTCATCACCTATCGCCACGCGCGCAACCTGATCGCCGGAGGCGGACTGGTCTTCAACCCCGGCGAGCGCGTGCTGGGCTGCTCCGCGCCGCTGTTCGCGCTCTACTGCGCCGGCGTCGGAGCGGTGTCGGAACCGCTCGGCGTGCCGCTGCCCGACGCCGTGGTGTCGCTGAACGGCCTCTGGTTCGGCCTGGTGGCGCTGGCGCTGGCGACCACGGTGCGGCGACAGTGCGGCCCGCCGGCCGGCTGGCTGGCCGGCACGGCACTGCTGCTGTCGCGCGGGCTGTTCAATGTGTCGATTGGCGGGATGGAGTCCAGCCTGTTCACCGCGCTGGTGCTCTGGAGCTGGATCGGCCTGACCGGCTCGCGACCGCGGACCGGGGCGCTGTTGGCCGGGCTGGCGGGCATCACGCGGCCGGAAGGCCTGCTGGCGCTGCCGCTGGCAGGCTGGCTGGCGATCTCGCGGCGCGAGCGCGTCGGGCTGCGGCGCACGCTGCCGCTGCTGGTCGCGCCGGGCGTGCTGTGGGCCGCCTTCGCGCTGGCGTATTACGGCGACCTGGTGCCGCAGTCGCTGCGCGCCAAGGCGGCGCCGATCTATCCCTACACGCTGCACGAGGCGGCCGACGCCTGGTCGCGCGTGATTGTGTCGCACTTCTTCCCGCGCGGCGCGGAACTGGCCGGACGAGTGGCGTGCGGCGGGCTGCTGCTCGCGGCGGCGGTCGGGGCGTGGCGGCTGCGGCGGCGCGCGCCGCTGGTGACGGCCGCGTTCGTGTTCTGTGCCGGCTGCTGGGCACTGTACGTGGCGTCGGCGAGCCGGCCGGTGCCGTGGTATCGCACGCACCTGCTCGTGCCGCTGTCGATCGCCGTGCTGGCGCCGCTGCTGATGGCAGCGCGGCGACTGCGGCTCGATGTGCCGCACCGGTCGCCGCTGCGCGCGACGGCGGCGCTGGTGCTGCTGGCGGCGGCGTGCGAACTGGCCGGGCTGCACCCGTGGGCGGCGGTGCGGACGCTGCGCGAGCCGGCCCGTGCGGCGGCGCCCAATTCGCGCGTCCTGGATTATCGCCGCGTGGCCGAGGCGCTCGACGGGGCGCTGCCGGCCGATGCCACGCTGCTGGCGCCCGAGGTGGGCGCGCTGGGCTATTACTGCCACCAGCGGATTCTCGATGCCTGCGGGCTGGTCTCGCCCGAGGCGCTGCCCTATCTGCCGGTGCCGGCGGCGCTGCGCGGCGGACGCGACGTGGGGGCGATTCCGCCGGCGATGGTCGCCGACCTGCGGCCGGACTACGTGGTCACGCTGCCGGGCTTCGCGCAGGCGGGGCTGCTGCGACAAGCGTGGTTTTCGCGCGCGTACGCGCCGCGCTGGCGCTTCGCGCTGCACCAGCCGGTGTGGGGCAACGCCGAGGTGGTCGTCTATGCGCGGATCGCTCCGGCGGCGGCTGCGCAACCGGGCACGGCCGTCACTTCTTTGATTGAAAGTCGAGCGACGCGGAATTGATGCAGTAGCGCAGCCCGGTGGGCGCGGGCCCGTCGTCGAAGACGTGACCGAGGTGCGCGCCGCACTTGCTGCAGGTGACCTCGGTGCGGACCATGCCGTGGCTGCGGTCTTCGTGCTCGGCGATCGGTGCGGCGTTCTTCTTGGCCGAGAAGCTCGGCCAGCCGCAGCCAGAGTCGAACTTCGAGCCGGAGTCGAACAGCTCGGCGCCGCAGCAGACGCAGCGGTAGGTGCCGGTGTCCTTGAGGTTCCAGTACTTGCCGGTGAAGGGGCGCTCGGTGCCTTTCTCGCGCGTGACGTGAAACTGCTCGGGCGTGAGCCTGGCGCGCCAGTCGGCATCGCTTTTCGGCATTGCGTCGGACGGGCCGGAGGAATCGCTGGGCGACTTCATCGAAGTTTTCTCCACGGAATGAATCTCGGGCGCGGGGCGCGCGGCCGCCGCGACGGGCGGCGTGACGGTGGCCGAACTGCTCGGCCCCGGCGCCGGCGTGCAGCCCGCGGCAATCGCAGCGCCGAGAATAAACACGATCGAAACAAGACGCGTCATAACCATTTGCATCCCAAGGCCAAACAAGCCCGCCCGGCAAATCGGACGGTTACAAGCTACAACTCTGAATATAGTGGCCGAATTCCCGGCCGGTAACGTATTCTCTGCGGTGCGGCGCCGGGTGCGCCGCCGAGGGATTGAGCCCGTGGAGCGAGCCTGTCCAGCCTGCATGCAGCGCGTGGCGCGCGAAGCGGCGTTCTGTCCGCGCTGCGGCGCGGCCATCACCGGCGGTCCGGCGATCGGCGCCACCCGTCCGCACCCGCGACCGCTGCCGCCGCCGCCGGGGGCGCGGCGCGTGGTGGGCGCGGCCGATCTGTACGTGATCGACGAATCGGCCTGGGGCGGGCCGCGGCTGCTGGACACCGAGTCGGCGAAGCTGACGATCTTCAACGCCGGCGGAGACCTGCGCGAGCTGGCGTTTCAGATTCGCGGGCACGACGATTCCGGGCGGGTGCTGTTTGCGGCGCGGCGCGAGCAGGCGGAGCTGGCGCGCGGCGCCAGCGCCACGCTCGAAGTGGCGTCGTACGAGATTTCAGCGCCGACCTGCCGGCTGAGCGTCGCGCTCGAGTCGGCGCGGTCGGCGAAGGACGAGGCGTAGTCCGCCGCGCGGCGGAAGAAAGGATCGCGTCATGGTTCCCTTTGTGATGCTCGTGGGCTTGGTGGTGATCCTTGCGTCGCTGCTGATGTCGGGGGTGTTCACGGTGGAGCAGCAGACGCACGCCATCATCGAGCGGTTCGGACGGTTCCACAGCGTCGTCGGACCGGGGCTGCACTTCCGCGTGCCGGTCGTCGATCGCGTGTCGGGCCGCGTCACGCATCGCGTCCGCGAGCTGGAGATCAAGGTCGAGAGCAAGACCAAGGACGACGTCTTCGTCGACCTGCTGATCGCCGTGCAGTTCTTCGTCGAGGAGGAATACGAGGCGGTCAAGGCGAGCTTCTATCGGCTGACCAACCCGAACCAGCAGATCAGCTCGTTCGTGTTCGACACCGTGCGGGCGCTGGTGCCCGAGATGCTGGTGGACAACGTCTTCAGCGAAAAGGAAAAAATCGCGCTGGCGGTGAAGGATCGGCTGGACGGCACCATGCAGAAGTTCGGCTACACCATTCTCCAGGCGCTGGTGAACGACATCCAGCCCGACCCGGTGGTGAAGGAGGCCATGAACAAGGTCAACGCCAGCGCGCGGCTGCGCGAGGCGGCCCGCAACGAGGCCGAGGCCAAGAAAATCCGCGTGATCGCCGAAGCCGAGGCCGAGGCCCGCGCCAAGGAGCTGCAAGGCGTCGGCATCGCCCGGCAGCGGCTGGCGATCGCAAACGGACTGAAGGAATCGGTCGCAGCCTGCTCGGCGGCCGGCATCTCGCCCGAGGAGGCCGGCAAGATGGTGCTGCTCACGCAGCACTACGACACCGTGACGTCGATCGGCGCGCACGGCAAGGCAACCGTCATCATGGTGCCCTATACCCCGGCGGGCATGAACCAGGTGGCCGATCAGATCATGCAGGTGCTGGTTTCGAGTGGCCAGGTGAGCTTGCCGGCGGCGGAACCGGCGCCGCATCCCCGAAAGGCGACCTAGCCGACTCCGTCGGCGCGGCTGCGTCGCCGCTGGGCGCCGCGCCGCGGCGCGACAATTCTTCGACCGGCTGGTCGAACTGGATGCCGATCTCGTGGACCAGTCCCTCGACGTGCTCGCAGCGGACGACCGCGCCGGTGGCCTGAAAGCGGGTGCCATTGTCGAGCAGGATGTACAGTGTGCAGCGCGTGCCCAGGTGCATCATGGCGCGGTGCAGCAGCCCCACGCCACCGGCGCTCACGTCGCTGACCGGCAGGGCGATTTGGGACACCGGGCCGTTCTTGTGAATCTGCACCAGCGCGACCGACCGAAAGCACCGCTCGCGCGCGTGATGGCGCTTGGCCCGGTTGGCGCCGGACTGCTTGCCGCCGCGCTGCTCGATGATCTCCAGCAGCCGGACAAACTCGTCCCGGGTGAGCCGGATGCCGCGCATCGGTCTTCCAATCTTGGGATTCGGCATGTCTTTCCCATCCAGGCGGACCGGCCCCGGGCTCGACGAGGCGCCCGACCTGAATCGGACATCTGAGAGTCTGTCTTGCGTGCCTAGCGAAATCTGAACAATCGACGATCCGAAGCCTGTTGGGCCGGTCTCGGACGGGGTGTTTTCGGGCGTTCACCGGTTTCGCGGCGGACGGCACGTGCCCGCCGGCGGCGGCCCGCCGCTCAGTGCCACATCATCTTCATGCAGAAGACGCTGCCGCCGGAGCGGAGATACTCGCCCGTCTCGACTTCGCGCGCATCGAAGCCGCGCTGGCGCAGGGCCGCGACGGTGCGGGGGTTCCCGCGCTGCAGGACAACGCTCCGCTCGCCGATTGCGGCCGCGTTGCATGCCATACCGGTCTCGGCCTCGTCGGCCGGACACTCGATCACGTCGCTGAACAGGGCGCGGATGAGCTCCAGTCCGCGCGGCTCGAACGACGCCGCGTGCACCAGCGCCGTCCGCTCGTCGAGCGCGCAGAGACACGTATCGAGGTGGTAGAACCGGTCGGAGCAGAGCCGCAGCCGCACGACCGGCACGTCGAACAGCGCCGCCAGCTCGTTGTAGATCTGCGGCTCGGTGCGGTGGCCGTAGCCGCCCCAGATCAGCCCGCGGCGCGGATGCCACAGCGCGTCGCCGCCGCCCTCGAAACCGCCCGGCGCCGTCAGCGGCGCGATGCGATAGCCGGCCTGCGCAAACCAGCGCTCGAACGCCGGCACCTCGCGGCGGCGCGAGGCGTGCTTCATCCGGCTCGGCACGCACAGCGGCGCGCCGGCGGCGTCGAGCCCGACAAAGGTCTGGTTGGCGCAGAAGACCATGTCTTCGCACTCGGGCACGGGCGGCAGGGTGTACACCTGTGCCCCGCAGTCGGCGAAGGTCGCGCGGAGCGCCTCCCACTGGGCCCGCGCCGCCGCCCGGTCGACGTGTCCAACCTGGTTCTGCATGTGCGGGTTTTTGACGTCGATCACGTCGAACCAGTCCGGCGGGCACATCAGCACGCGGCCCGGCGCGGACATGGCCCGGCAGCTCGCCAGCAGATCGCGCGGCAGCGCCTCGATCGAGTCAATCACGCCCATGGGCGACAGTGTCGCGCGCCGGCCGGTCGATTGCCAATCGCTCGCGGGCCACGTCGCGGCTGCATCGGGGGCAGTATCATGGCGGTGCGGACCGGTCGCTCGGACGCTTTGGAACCCGGATGGACTCGCTGCGCCTCCCACTGTCGGCCGATCGCGGACAGCCGGACGGGGCCGCCGCCGCGGCCACGGTGGTGGTGATCGGGACCGTGGTCTCGCTGGCGCTGGGCTTCGTGTCGGCGGGGTGCCACCAGTTTGACGACGTGACGCGCTACCTCGTGGCGCGCTGGGCGTGGAGTGACCCGCGTCACCTGCTGGGCGACTGGGCCCATCCGGGCTTCATGATTCTCTACGTCCTGCCCGCGCGGTTCGGCTGGCACGCCGCCCGCGCCCTGTCGGCGCTGCTGACCGGCGCGACCGGCTGGCTGGCGTTCTCAATCGCCCGCGAACTGCGGATCGGCTCGGCCTGGCTGGCGGCGCTGGCGACCTGGGTGCAGCCGCTGGTCTTCATCCTCTCGCTGACGACGCTGAGCGAAACGGTCGCGGCGTTCTACCTGGCGGCGGCGGTGCTGCTGGCGCTGCGCGGTCGCTGGACGGCGTCGGCCGCGGTGCTGTCGCTGCTGCTGACGGCGCGGAGCGAGTCGATCATCCTTGTGCCGATCTGGATCGGCTGGGCTCTCTCGCAGCGCGCCCGCGTGTGGCGGCTCTGGCCGATCATCTGGGCGCCGCTGGTGGTCATCGTCGCGCAGACCCTGTCGGGCATGCCGCGCTCATTCGCGACCTACCTGAATCCGCGGCCGATCAGCCATCCCGAGGTCAGCGGCGCGCTGACGCTCTTCTCGCGCCTGCTGGAGTCGCACGGCCCGGCGGTCGCAATGCTCGGCCTGGCTGGCTTGGCGCCGCTGGCGCGGTCGCGCCGCGCGTGGCCGCTGGCGGCGATCCTGGCGCTGTTCATCGTGTCACAGGGGGTGGTGCGGTTCTTCGGCCTCTACATCGCCGGGCGGATCTATCCGCGGCAGCTCGTGCCAATGTCCCCGGTCATCGCGGTCGCGGCGACGGCGCTGTGGGCCGATCTGCGCGAGCGCGGCCGGGCCCGCCGCGCGGCGCTGGGGGCGCTGGGGGTCGCGACGCTGCTGCTGTGGGTGGCGATGGAGCGCCAGCTCCATCTGCCCGAGCCGCCGATCTATGTCCTGCCGGTCCACATCGGCAAGTGGCTGGTGCGCGTCTCCGCCGGGGCGGTGCTGTTGTCGGTTGCGGCGCTGCTGGGCGCGCCGCGCCGTGCTGGCATTGGCAGTGGCGAGCTTCGGCGCCGGCGGCGGCCGGCGCGGTCGGCTGGCAGATTCACCCGCTGCGTTTGCAGCCCGGTGGATCAGGTAATCGACGCCGGGAACTGGCTGGACGCGCACGGCTATCGCGATCGGCCCGCTGGTCACGTCGCACGTCTATCTGGATTTTTCTCTCGACCACGTCGTACTGCCAGTATGCCTCAGCCTGTACGACCGGATCGCCGCCGCCCGGAGCGGTGATCGCGTGATCGGCAGTTCGCGAATTTCGTCTTCGAGAACCTGAAGCTCGCCGACCTCGAGAATCGGCCGCAGCTCCGCCCGCTCTACGTCGGCCGCCGCTGCCGTACGTGGAAACCGAGCCGCAGATTCGACTTCACGAGAAGCTCGCCCCGGCCGTAGTCGCCGGCTCACTCACGCAACCGCCCCGTCCCGCGGCGGATGGCGCCGATCGTGTAGACGGCCTCGCCCGCGCGGCGCAGCGTCGTGCTGATGGCCCGGGCAAAGCTCGGCGCGACTACCAGCACGTAGCCGATGCCCATGTTGAAGACGCGATACATCTCCGCCTCGGCGACGCCCATGCTGGCGATCCACTCGAAGACCGGCAGCATCGGCCAACTGCCCTTGCGCAGCACGATGTCGCAGTCGGCCGGCAGCACGCGCGGCAGATTGCCGGGCAGGCCGCCCCCCGTGATGTGGGCCATCGCCTTGATGACGCGCTTGCGGCGATAGTTCGCGAGCACGCGCCGCACGCTGCGTTCGTAGATGCGCGTCGGGCGGAGCAGCACCTCGCCGATCGAGCCGTCGAGTCCGCGCGGCTGATCACGCAGCCCCAGCCGCCGCTGCTTCTGCGCCAGGTGGCGGGCCAGGGCATAGCCGTTCGAGGAACGCCGCTCGACGCTGCCGAGCACCAGCGCGTCGCCCGGCTCGATGCGCTTCCCGTCGATCAGCCGCCGCCGCTCGACCACGCCGCCGACGGTGAAGCCCGCCAGGTCGAAGTGTCCCGGGGCGTACAGCTCGGGCAGCTCGGCGGTTTCGCCGCCGATCAGGGCGCAGCCGGCCAGCTCGCAGCCGTCGGCGATGCCGGCGACGATCTCGGCGACCTGCTCGGGGTCGATGCGATGCCGCGACGTAGTCGAGGAAGAAGAGCGGCTCGGCCCTGCAGGAGCAGGCCGTTGACGCTCATCGCCACCAGGTCGATGCCGATCGAGCGGATGGCGCCGGGCTGGCCGGCGGCCTCGATCGCCAGCAGCAGCTTGCTGCCGACGCCGTCGGTGCAGGCGACCAGCAGCGGCTCGCGGTAGTTGCGGGCGAAAAGCTTTTCGGCGAAGTCGGTCGTTGCTCGCCATCCGCCCGAAGTGTCCGAAGACGTCGCGCGGACCGGGATATCCGGCCGCACGGGCCGAGAGCCGCTCGACGGCGCGGTCGCCGGCCTCGATGTCCACTCCGGCCTGGGAATAGGTCGCGCGCTTGGCCACAGCCGAAGCGTACCTGCGGCGCGAACGGGCGCGAAGGACGCGCGGCGTCGGCGGTGCTGTGCGCCGCGCCGGCCCGCATCGTTCACCGGCGCGGCGGAAGCCCGGACTACTCCAGAATCGACATGTGCCGCGGCGAAAAGAGCCGCGTATCGGCCCCGCTGAGCGTGGTGGCAGGCGTGGCCGTGCCGCTGGTCGTGCCGAGGCTGGTGAAGGTGTGAATCTCGCTGTTGCCGCCATCGGCGACGTAGGCCCGGCCGGTGGAGTCGAAGGTAATGCCACGCAGTGCCACGCCGACGCCGCTGATGGTGGCGGTGCGGCTGGGGGTGACGGCGTTGTTGAGCGTCGAGGCGTTGTCGAAGATGAAGATGTGGTTGCTGCCATCGAGGACGTAGAGTCGCCCGTCGTTTCCGAGCGCGAAATCCTCGATGACATCCCACGCGGTGCAGGTAATGGTGCGGCTGGGCGCGACTTCGCCGCTGCGCGTGCCGGCGCTGGTGAACACCAGGATGCGGCTGCTGTTCACGAACAGGCCGGACGAGTCGGCGACGTAAAGGCGGTCGTTGTCGTCGAGCTCCATGTCGCTGATGGTCATCGGGGCGACGTCGCTGGGGGCGCGGTCGGGCGGGTTGAATTCCTCGTCCGGCGCGAGATTTCCGTCGAACGTGGGGTCTGAAACGTCGTCGAAGCGCAGGATGCCGTCGTCGGCCGACGTGTTGCCGACATACAGCCGGTCGTGCGTCGCGTCATAGGCGAAGGCGATCGGCGAGTCGAGCTTGGTGGCCGGGCCCTCGATGATGCGGTCGGCGTGCGTGTTGCCGGTGGCGGTCAGGGCGTTTTCGTGGATGGTGATGCCGCCATTGGCCCGACCGACGAAGAGTTCCTGGCTGGGCGAAATGAGAATGGCCCGCGGCTGGAAGATGTCGGTACTGCCGCCGGCGGGCAGCTCGGTGTCGGGGGCGACTTCGCCATTTTCATTGGCGGGCGAATAGCTGGTGACGCTGAAGTTGTTGTTCACCACGAACATCGTCGAACTGGGGCCGCCGCCGCCGAACAGACCGCACGACAGGCTCGACAACAGCCCGAACAGTGGAATGACGCGCAGCAGGCGCATCGTCGAATGCAGGCACGCTTTCATCTTCTTCTCCCGGGCGAGGGTCAGCGCGAGGATGGTCGCCGCCGCGTTGGCCGGCGAGTGGGCGGCAGTGTAGCGGCCGGACTGGCGCGGCGTCCAGCGGCGCTGGCGATTGCTCCGCCGCGGCCGCGTTGGCTAAGATGGTAGTGGAGGATGCAGCGTGGCGCAGCGCGCAGGACGCACGCGGACAATCGGCGAAGAGGCGGACGGCGACCTGGTCGCCCGCATCAGCGCCGAGCTGGCGCGCATCCGGCCCGGTGTGCAGCGCGACGGCGGCGACATCCAGCTCGTCGACGTGACAGCGGCCGGCGTGGTGCGCGTCCGCCTGACCGGCTCGTGCGTCGGTTGCCCGTCGGCGTCGGAGACGCTGAAGTTCGGCGTCGAGCGCAACCTGAAGGCGGCCGTGCCCGAGGTCCGCGAGGTCGTCTGCGTGACCTGACGTCGACGTCGGGCAATCGTGGAAGCGACAACTTCATCCGCGCGTGCAACCAGGCCGCGCGGTTTTTTTCTGGCCCGCGCCCGGACGCGGAGGGAATGTCATGAGCGCGGCCACGCCCGTCGACCTGGGCCCTTCCCCCGCCGCGACCGAGTCGTTCGGCTCCGAGGCGCGGCGCATCTTGCGGCTGGCGCTGCCCAACGTCGGCACCAACATCGGCCGGATGCTGATGGGGTTCATCGACTTCTGGATGGTCTCGTGGCTGGGCACCGACGCCCAGGCGGGCGTGTCGCCGGCGTCGTTCCTGGTGTTCTCGATCATGGCGGCCGGCAACGGCATCGCGATCAGCTCAACCACGTTTGTCGCACAGTCGCTCGGGCGCGGCCAGCCGCGCGAGGCCGGCGCCTACGCCTGGCAGACGATCTACCTTGCCGGCGTGTTCACGATCGCGCTGCTGCCGGTGCACTGGCTGGCGCCGCGCCTGTTCGCGGCGCTGGGTCATGCGCCGGCCGTCATGGCCGCCGAGACGGCCTTCGCGCGGGTCGCGCTCTGGTCGATCGGCCCGTCGATGATGGTCTGGGGACTGGACGGCTTCTTCAATGGCGTGCAGCGCCCGGGGGTCAGCACGCTGTCGGTGCTGGTCTCGCTGGTTTCAAACACGCTGCTGAACTGGTTGCTGATCTTCGGTCACGCCGGCCTTCCGCGGATGGGCGTAGCCGGCTCGGCGCTGGCGACGGTCATCGGCTGGTGCCTGCGGGCGGCGCTGCTGGCGGCGGTGTTCCTCTCGCCGGCGTTTGCCGAACGCTACGCCACGCGCGCGGCGTGGCGCCCGTCGTGGTCGCGGATCGCGAGGATGTTCCGCATCGGGCTGCCGACCAGCGTGCAGTGGATGCTCGACCTGTCGGCCTGGGGGCTGTTCATGAGCGGCATCATGGGGCGCTTCGGAACCGGCGCCATGGCGGCCAGCAACATCGCCGTGCAATACACCTTCGTCGCGTTCATGCCGGCGGCCGGCGTGGGTTGGGCGCTGACGTCGCTGGTCGGTCACGCCATCGGACAGGGTCGGCCCGAGCTGGCGGCGTTGCGAACGCGCGCGGCGCTGGCGATGTGCACCGGCTACACCGCGCTGGTGGGGGCGGTCTTTGTCGTGGGTCGCGGGCCGCTCGTGCGGGCCTTCAACGCGGACGCGGCCGTGCTGGCACTGGGCGGCGCGGCGCTCTCGTGGGCGGCGATCTTCCAGGCCTTCGACGGCATGGGCATCATCTTCGGCGCGGCGCTGCGGGGCGCGGGCGACACCCGCGCGCCGGCCGTCGCCGTGATCGCCTACGCCTGGGGCGTCTTCGTGCTGGGCGGCTGGCTGGTGGCGCGGTTTGCCCCCGGCCTGGGGCTGCACGGCCCCTGGATGATGTGCGCGATCTACGTCATCCTCTTCGGCCTGACGCTCTGGGTGCGCTTCGCCCGCGGCGGCTGGCGGCGCATCCGGTTGTTTGACGCCGCCGCGGCGCACGACGGGGCCGCGACGATCGCGGCGCCTGCGCTGCCCGTGCCGGCCGTCGGAGGCGAGTGACGCACATGCCCGCGTTCGACGATCGACGACGCCGGTCGCACGTCGCAACGTTGCTGCTCGCCGCGCTGCTGCCGTGCGGCTGTGCCGCGCCGCGCGTCGATCGGCCGCCGCGCCCCGGCGAAACGCCGCGCGACGCCCGCTGGCGCGCCGACCTGGCCTTTCTGGCGCACGAGCTGCCGGCGCGGCACGTCGCTCCGTTCTTTCACTGTCCGCGGGCCCGGTTCGTCGCGGCGGTCGCGGCGCTCGATCGCGACATTCCGGCGTTCGACGATTCGCAGATCATTGCCGGACTGATGCACCTGACCGCGATGATCGGCGACGCCCACACCGGCATTCAGGAGATCGGTGAGCTGCCGCAGTTCGCCGCCGCGCCGCTGCGACTGGGCTGGTTCCGCGACGGCTACTACTGCGTCGGCGCGCCGGCCGAATCGGGGTTGCACGGCGCGCGGCTGACGCGGGTGGCCGCGACCGACGTCGCGACGATCGAGCAGCGCCTGGGCGACTTCTGGCCATGGCAGAATGTTGCCGAGCGCCACGACGTGGCGCCGCAGCTGCTGACGATTCCGCGGCTGCTGATGGCGGCCGGCATCGCTCCGCGCGGCGACAGCGTTCCGCAGACCTTCGTCGACGCGGCGGGCCGCGAGCGGCGATTCAACGCCGCGCCGGCGCCGGCCGTCGGCGCGTCGCGCCCCGCCAGCGGGCGACGCGCCCCGCCGTTCGCCGAGCACCGCCGCGAGCCTTACTGGTATGAGTTTTTGCCCGACCGTTCGGCGCTCTACCTGGCCTACAACCGCTGCGACGACGCGGCCCGCTTCCGCGCGGTGTGCGGGAAGATGTGGCGCGACTTCGATCGCCTCCGCCCGCGCATCGTCGTGGTCGATCTGCGACGCAACGGCGGCGGAAACTCGGCCGTGCTGCTGCCGTTTCGCGCCGGCCTCCTGCTGCGACCGGCGCTCTGGTCGCGCGGCGCGGTGCGCGTGCTGATCGGCCGCGGGACCTATTCGTCGGCGATGATGAACGCCCTCGAGCTGCGCCGCGCCGGGGCCGTGCTGGTCGGCGAGCCCACCGGCGGAAAGCCCAACGCCTACGGCGAGGTCCGCACCTTCGAGCTGCCGCACTGCCGGCTGCACGTCGCCTACTCGACGCGCTATTTCAGGCTTGTGCCGGCCGACCCGGAGTCGGTCACGCCGGACGTGGCGGTCGAACCGACGATCGACGACTGGCTTGCCGGGCGCGACCCGGTCCTGGACGCGGCGCTGGTCGAGCGGGTGGCGTCGGCTCCGCTGCCGGCGCGCTGAGCGGGCCAACACCGCCGGCCCGCATGGGAGAACTCGCGATGTTCGAGCATCGATCCGAGCAGCTGCTGTCGACGGCGAAGTTCATGCTGCGGCTGGCGCGGACCGGCGCATCGGCCGCCGCGGTGGTCGCGGGCTCGCTGGCGATCGGCATCCTGGGTTATCGCGTGCTGGAGAGCCAGTCGTGGATCGACGCGACGCTCAACGCGTCGATGATCCTGGGCGGCATGGGGCCGGTCTCCGAACTGCACACCAACGCCGGCAAGTTGTTCGCGTCGGCCTATGCGCTCTTCTCCGGCGTCATCTTCCTGACCGTCGCCGCGATCCTGTTTGTGCCGGTGCTGCATCGGCTGCTGCATCGCTTCCATCTCGAACGCGGCCCGCGACAGCGCGCCGCCCGCGATAATTCGTGAGGATCGCGGGTCAGCCATCCTGAATAGCCCGCTCGACCGCCGCGACGACCCGCTCCACGTCGGCGTCGCTCGTCCGCCAGCTGACGACCGAGACGCGCATGCAGCGCCGCCCGCGCCAGGTCGTGTTGCTGAAGAGTGCCGCGCCCGACCGCAAAATCGCCGCGGTCACGGCGTCGGTTCGCCGGTCGTGGTCCTCCTCGGTCGCGCCGGCCCGGCGATCGAGAAACCGCACCAGCCCCTGATTGATCTGCGGTTCCCAGACCACTGTCGCGCCGTCCAGCGCCCCGATCCGCTGGACGAGAGATCGCGCGTGGCGGCAGGTCCGCTCGACCAGTTCGGCGATGCCGCTGCGCCCCAGCTGGCGGATCGCGGCGTACGTCGCAAAGCCGCGCCCGCGCCGCGACCACTCCGGGTTCCAGTCGATCTGGTCGCGGGCGGCGGCGGCGTGAACGAGGTAACTCGCCCGCAGCCCCAGCGCCGCGCGATGCGCCGCCGCATCCGCGACGAAGGCATAGCCGCAGTCGTAGGGCACGTTAAGCCACTTGTGCCCGTCGACCGTCCACGAATCGGCCAGCGAAACATCCCTCACCAGGTGTCGCAGCGCCGCGCTGGTGGCGACCCACAGGCCGAACGCGCCGTCGACGTGCACCCAGGCCTGTTTCGCGCGCGCGAGCGGGATCAGCTCAGAAAAGGGATCGAACGCGCCGATGCACAGGTCGCCCGCCTGGAGCACGACGAGCGTCGGCGCGCCGGGCTGCTCGTCGAGCGCCTGCTTCAGCACCGCCGGCGGCAGCACGCCACGGTCGTCGGTCGGCAGTGTCACGATCGACGCCCGGCCGAGTCCGAGCAGTTGCACCGCGCGGTCGACCGATGCGTGCCGCTCGCTGCCGCTCAGAATGCGAACGGGCGGCGCGCCGCACAGGCCGCGCTCTTCCACGTTCCAGCCGCGCGCCGCAAGCAGGGCATGCCGCGCCGCGGCCAGGCAAGTGACGTGGGCCAGCGTGGTCCCGGTCACCAGCGCGAAGCTGGTGTCGCGCGGCAGCGCCAGCAGCTCCTTCAGCCATTCGCCGCAGACCTCTTCGACCACGGCCGCCGCCGGTCCGCACGCGTGCAGCGCCGCGTTCTGATCCCAGGTGGAGGTCATCCAGTCGGCCGCCAGCGCCGCGGGCACCGTGCCGCCGATGACCCAGCCGAAGAACCGCCCGCCCGCCGAGCCATGCAGACCCGGCGCCGCGTCGGCGACCAGCTCGTCGAGAACCTGTCGCGCGTCCAGTCCGGTTTCCGGCAGCGGCCGCGCCAGGCGGGCGCGCAGCTCGGCCGGCGACGCCGGCGCCGCGACCGGGTTGGTATCGAGCGCGCCCAGGTGGCGCATCGCGTGGGCCAGCGCGCCTTCCAGCGCCGGCCGCCAGGGTGGGTCCGGCTCCATCGATCCTCCTCCGTCGGGCGCGCGTCGCGCGGCGGCGCCGCGCCGGACGATCGCTCATGCGCGCGTCGCGTTCAGCGTCGACTGTTCGAGGTCGAGCAGGAATCGCTTCCGCCACGGCTCGCCGCCATAGCCGCCGAGCGAGCCGTCGGCGTTCACCACGCGATGACACGGAACGACGATCGCGATCGGGTTGCGCCCGTTGGCCTGACCGACCGCGCGAACCGCCGCCGGCGAGCCGACCCGACGTGCGATGTCGCGATACGACCGGGTCTGGCCGTACGGAATCTCGCACAAGGCGTTCCACACGCGGCGCTGAAACGGCGTTCCCGTCTCGGCCAGCGTCAGGTTGAATCGCGTCCGCTGGCCGGTGAAGTACTCGCCCATCTGGATGCGGAGCCGGTCGAAGTGCGGCCCGGTTCCGGGCACGACGGCGGCGTCGAACCGCGCCCCCAGTTCGGCCAGGAAAGTCTTCATCACGCGCCCGGCGACGAACTCGAGCGCGGCCAGCCGATTCTCGCGAAACGCCGCCAGCAGCGGGCCGAGCGGGCTGTCGAGCAGTTGCGTCGCCAGCGCGACGGCGTGGCGCGCGGGTCGGCGGCCGACCAGTCGGCTCACCGCGGCGCTGAACCCGCTGGGCGATTGATATCCGGCGTCGAGCGCGGCCTGAATCATGCGACTTCCTTTCTTCAGCTGGTCGAGTGCCCGGCCGATCCGCCGGCCGCGGGCGTAAGCCAGAAACGTCGTTCCATAGCGCCGCCGGAAGAACCGCCGCGCGCGGGCCGGGTCGATGCCGCGGGCGCGCAGGTCGCGGTCGCGCAGCGGCGCGCCGCCGGCCGAGCCCAGCCGCTGCAACAGCGGCGCGATCCATTCCGGCGTGGCGTCGCTCGGCTCCAGCGGCCGGCAGCGCCGGCAGGCGCGATAACCGGCGCGCTGCGCGGCGTCGGGGGTCGGGAAGAACTCGACGTTCTCCGGTCGCGGCAGCCGCGCCGGGCAGCCGAGCCGGCAGAAGACGCCCGTGGTGCGGACGGCGATGAAGAAGACGCCGTCATAGTCGCGGTCGCGCCGCATGGCGGCCCGAACCATCTCGCTGTATGGCGGGAGCGTTCGCACGCGGATCAGCATAGGGCGCGGCCACCCGGCGTCCACCGCGGATTGAGCGCCGAATTCAACTTGCCGGCCCGGCCGGCCGGCAGCCGCACCGCCCCGGCGAACGTCGGCCGATTGCGTTATTATTCCGCGTTTCACAGGCCCGGCCTGGTCTTGGGAGCGGTGATGTTCAAGGATGTTCCGGCACAGTTCGACTTTCCGGCCGCCGAGCGCGAGGTCCTGGCGTTCTGGGAACGCCACGCCATCTACCAGCGCTCGCTCGACGCGCGCCGCGGCGGCACGCCCTTCGTCTTCTACGAGGGTCCGCCGACCGCCAACGGCCTGCCGCACCCGGGCCACTGTCTGACCCGCGCCATCAAGGACCTCTTCCCGCGCTATCGCACCATGTGCGGCGATTTCTGCGAGCGCAAGGCCGGCTGGGACACCCACGGCCTGCCGGTCGAGGTCGAGGTCTGCAAGGAGCTGGGGATCCACAGCAAGGCCGAGATCGAGTCTTTCGGCGTCGAACCGTTCATCCACAAGTGCATGGAGAGCGTCTTCCGCTACACCCGGGAGTGGGAGACGCTCACGCGCCGGCTGGGCTTCTGGGTGAACCTGGAAGAGGCCTACGTCACCTATCACCAGAGCTACGTCGAGAGCGTCTGGTGGGCGCTGAAGACGCTCTTCGACGCCGGGCTGCTCTACCAGGGTCACAAGATCGTCTGGTGGTGGGCCCAGGGCGGCACGGCGCTGTCGGCCGGCGAAGTGGGCCAAGGCTACAAGACCGTCGACGACCCGAGCGTGTTCGTGCGTTTTCCGCTGGTGGCGGAGAGCGCCTGGGTGTTGATGAAGCGATTGAAGCCGGGCTCGGGTGGTACGGGCGTCCCGCCAGGCATGGCCGGGAAGAGCAATCCGCAATCTCTGGGGGGCACGGGCAATCAATCGGCGGGCATGGGCAGCAATCAGCCGGGGGGCACGGGCTTTCAGCCCGTGTCGGGCCAGGCCAACCAACCTGCTCCCGCGATGTCCAAGCTGGTCGGCGCCGATTTGGTGCAGCACCGGCGCAACCTCCCGCATTGGGAACAAGGCGGCACGACCTGCTTCCTCACTTTTCGCCTTCGACATGGGGAGCTGAGCGAAGGGGAACGGGACATCGTGCTCGCCGCCTGCCGCCATTGGGACGGATCTCGCATGAGCCTGCACGCCGTCATCGTCATGCCAGATCACGTGCACCTGCTCTGCACGCCCGCGGAGCAGTCGCCCGGAAAATGGTGGTCCATCTCGGAGTTGTTGCACAGCATCAAGGGCTACTCCGCGAGGGAAATCCAGAAACTGCGCGGAACCGAAGGATCGCTTTGGCAGGAAGAATATTTCGACCGAATCGTACGCGGACCGAGTGACTTCCAGGAGAAACTGACCTACATCGCGAGCAACCCCAGTCGACGCGGCCTAGGGGATAACTACCGCTGGGTCTGGATCGAGAGTGAGCACGATGCAAGTTCCGCAGATCACGGGCTGAAAGCCCGTGCCCCCCAAGAAGAGGTAGTTCAGCCGGCGGGTTCAGCCGCGCCCCGCGTGTCACTCCTGGTCTGGACCACCACGCCGTGGACCCTGCTGTCGAACATGTTCGCGGCGGTCAACGAGAAGTTCGACTACGCCGTCGTCCACGACGCCAAGGCCGACGAGCGCCTGATCGTCGCGGCCGACCTGGTCGAGTCACTCGCGAAGAAGTTCAAGAAAGAGTGGACCGTCGAGCGGACGCTGAAGGGGAGTGACTTGGTCGACCTGCGGTATGTGCCGCCGTTTCCAGAGTGCTACTACCGGACAAAGTCGCCCGATGGCGACCCGATGGGCGAGTGGAAGCCACTGCTCCAAAATGATAAGTCGCGATTGCTTCGATTTGCCTGGACTGTCGAGTCGGCGCCATTTGTCACGCTGGATTCCGGCACAGGCGTGGTTCATGAGGCCCCGGCGTTCGGCGAGGTTGACTACGTCCTCTGGCAGCAACGCATTTGGGACACGTTTGCGCCGCCTCATAATGAACTGCTCTTCTGCGCCGTCTCCCCCGACGGCACGTTCAACTCCGACGCCCCCGAAAAGTACCGCGGCCGATGGGTCAAGGACTGCGACAAGGACATTATCCACGAATTGAAAGACCCCGGCCTGCGGCCGGCGTACTGCAAAGACTCTGGCATCCCGCTCCTGCTGCATCAGGAGCAGTACCGCCACGAGTACCCCTTCTGCTGGCGGGCCGACGAAGACCCGCTCATCCAGTATCCGCGCCAGAGCTGGTTCATCCGCACGCGACAGTTCCGCGCCGCCATGCTCGCCAACAATCAGCAGATCAACTGGCTGCCGCGCGACGGCATCAAGGGCGACGCCGACGGAAAGGGCGGGCGCTTCGGCGACTTCCTCGCCAACAACGTCGACTGGTCGCTCTCGCGCGAGCGCTACTGGGGCACGCCGCTGCCGATCTGGGTGTGCGAGACGACCGGCCACATGGAAGCCGTCGCGAGCTGGGACGAGCTGATGAAAAAACCCGGTCTCGCCGGCGTCGAGGTGTGGGAGGCCGCGAAGAAGAAAAACCCGCAGCTCAGCGAGCATCTCAAGGTCCACAAGCCCTACATCGACGCGATCACCTACTTGTCGCCGAAAGACCCGGCGGCCCGCATGCGCCGCGTGCCCGAGGTGATCGACTGCTGGTTCGATTCCGGCGCGATGCCGTTCGCCCAATGGGGCTTTCCGCACCAGCCCGGCAGCGTCGCGCGACTGGGCGAAAACCTGCCGGCCGACTTCATCAGCGAGGCGCTCGACCAGACCCGCGGCTGGTTCTACTCGCTGCTGGCGATCAGCACGCTGCTGTTTGGAGCGCAGGAAGTGGCGAACGAAGTTAGGCCGATCTCGCCCGATTCATCGCGTGGCACGGGCCTCCGGCCCGTGTCCGGTTCGCCCGGCAAGGGCGTTTCTGCTGCGCCGGTGACCGATCGCCTGACGCGCCGCCACCGGACGCTTCCGCACTGGGAAATGGGAGGGCGAAGTTACTTCATTACGTTTCGTGTTCGCTCGGGCGTCCTGTCGGAGCCGGAGCGCACCATCGTCCTCGGTGCGTGCAGGCACTGGGATGACGAGCGATTCGAACTGCATGCCGCTGTAGTCATGCCCGACCATGTGCACCTTCTCTGTACGCCGCTGGAGAAGTCGCCGGGACAATGGTGGCCCTTGGCCGACCTGCTGCACAGCATCAAGGGGTTTTCCGCGCAGGCGATCAATGATGCGCGGGGCACCGAGGGCTCGATCTGGCAGGAGGAGTACCACGACCATGTGATTCGCAATGCGGAAGACTATCAGGAGAAGCGGGCCTACCTTCTCTCGAATCCGGTCCGCAAGGGTCTGTCGCAGGATTACGCCTGGTCGTGGGTGGAGTCTGTCGGACATTCAACCGAGGGACACGGGCCGGAGGCCCGTGCCACGCGTCACTCTGGTGCCACGCGTCACTCTGATTCCACGCAACACCCTGGCGCCACGCGACACCCTGGCGCCACGCGACACCCTGGCGCCACGCGACACCCTGGAGGCACGCGTCACTCTGGAGCGACGCAAACGACGGAAGGCCTATCGCCGGTTCGCGACTGGCCGCTGCCCTTCCGCAACTGCATCGTCCTCGGCCTGTTGCTCGGCGAGGACGGCCTGAAGATGTCCAAGAGCAAGAAGAACTACAAGGAGCCGAGCTACATCTTCGACCGCGAAGGGGCCGACGCCATGCGCTGGATGTTCTTCTCCGGCCAGGCGCCCTGGACGAGCATCCGCTTCCAGGAAGCCGCCATCGCTGAGGGGCAGCGCGAGTTCCTCGTCCGCCTGCACAACGTCTATTCGTTCTTCACCATCTACGCCAACATCGACGGCTGGACTCCGCCGGAAAGTCCGGCGGGCGCCGGTTCGGCCGCGCCGCGCACGTCGGCCAACGAGCTCGATCGCTGGATCACCAGCGAGCTGCACCGCACCATCCGCAGCGTCCGCGAGTCGATGGACGCCTTCGACAATTTCTCGGCCGCGCGCGGCCTGATCGACTTCGTCGACGGCCTGTCCAACTGGTACGTCCGCCGCAGCCGCGACCGCTTCTGGGCGCCGGGCCTGCCGCCCGACAAGCAGTCGGCCTACCAGACGCTGCACGACACGCTGATCGCGCTGGCGAAGCTCATCGCGCCATTCACCCCGTTCTACGCCGAGGTGATGTACCAGAACCTCGCCCATCGCCGAACCGTCGCCGACGCGACAACTCAGCCGCCCGCGGCGTCGCCCGCACCGGCTTCGGTCCACCTGTGCGACTACCCGGCCGCCGACGCGGCGCAGATCGACGAGAAGCTGTCGACCGAGATGGCCACCGTCCGCGAGATCGTCTCGCTCGGCCGCGCCGCGCGGGCCGAGGCCAGGCTGCGCGTCCGCCAGCCGCTGGCACGGGTCGAGATCGTGCTGGCCGACCGGTCGCACGCCGCCTGGCTGGCGGCGCATGAAGCGCTGATCGCCGACGAGCTGAACGCCAAGCAGGTCGAGTTCGTCGCCCAGGCCGACCAGTACGTTGACTATCGCATCGTGCCCAACTTCAAGTCGATCGGCCCCAAGTTCGGCAAGCTCGGCCCCGCCATCAAGCAGGCGCTGGCCGCTGCGGCCGATCCCGGCGAAATGCGCCGCGCACTCGTCTCAAACGGCCGGCTGGAACTGACGGTCGGCGGGCAGACCGTCGCGCTGTCGGGCGAGGACGTGCAGATCGGCCTGGTCGCCAAGCCGGGCTGGGCGGCGGCCCAGGAGCGCTTCGCGGTGGTGGTGCTCAGCACGCAGCTCGACGTCGCCGCTGGAGCGCGAGGGGCTGGCGCGCGAGATCGTCCACCACGTGCAGCAGATGCGCAAGAACTGCAACTGCGCTACGAGCAGCGGATCGAGCTGGCGATCGCGGGCGACGAGGCCATCGCCGCGGTCGTGCAGCAGTTCGGCGAGTACATCGCCGGCGAGACGCTGGCCCGCCTCGCTCGTGCCGCGCCTCCCGCCCGACGGCGAGCGCGAGAGCGTCGACGTCGACGGTCACGCGACCACGCTCTGCGTCCGCCCGGTGTGAGGATCGCCGCGGCGGCTCGGCCCGCCGACCGGCGCGGCCGCAGCAGCCGCGATCGTGGCGGGCGGAATCTTCCCGCAGCCCATCAGGTAGCACTGGGTCGTCTCGGGCCCCATGAAGCGAAACGTCTCGCGAAACAGCGGGAAGAGCGCCGCGCGCTGCCGGGCCGTCTCCGCCGGCAGCGCGTCGAACCAGCGCCGGTAGGAGCCGTGCTGCCCGGCGATCTTCCCGAAGCGCCGCGCGTTTTCGATGGTGGCCTCGATCTTCCTGCGATTGCGGATGATCGCCGCGTCACCCACCCGCCGCGCGACGTCGCGCGATGACAGGCCCGCCACCGCGTCGAGGTCGAACCCGCGGAACGCCGCCCGCAGCGCCGGCCGCTTGACCAGCACGATCCTCCACGACAACCCGCACTGGAATATCTCGAGCGCCATGCGTTCGAGATGGCCCGCATCGGTGGCGATCGGCGCGCCCCACTCGCGGTCGTGATAGTCGATCAGCATCGGGTCGCCGGCACACCAGCGACAGCGGCGCGGCTCGCTCATGGTGTCGCCCCGGTCGCCGCGGCGTCGCGGGCGCCCGGCCGGCTCGTGGTCGCCGACGGCGCAACGCGATGTCCCTGGGCGTCGGCGCCGCGGATCAGCGCCCGCAGCCGCGCGGCCCGATCGCGGTAGCCGGTGCCCGGCGCGGCCGCGTCGCGCGCCTCGTAGAGCGCCGCCAGCGACTGCCAGCAGGCGCGCCGCAGCCGCGCGGAGAAATCCGGCCGCAGGCCGATGGCGGCGTTGCTCGATTCGAGCAGCGGCTGCGCCTCGTCGAGCTGACCGAGTTGGACGCACGCCCCGCCGAGCGCCACCTTCGCAAGAATCACGTCGTACGCGTCGGCCGACAGCACCCGGGCCCGCGCCTCGAGCGCCTTGCGATAGGCCTCAGCCGCCCGCGCCCAGCGTCCTTCGTTGGCGTGGCAGCGACCGATCTCGAGCCAGATGGTTGCATGTGCGTGGTAGTCGCCGCCGCGCACCTGCAGCCACAGCGCCCTCGACACCTCGAAGTGCGCGATCGAGTCGTCGGTGCGGTGCAGCGTCGCCAGGCACTGGGCCAGGCTCAGCTCGGCCAGCGCGATCGACTCGTGCTTGTCGCCGTGGCGCTCGCGAATCGCGTCGAGCGCCGACTGAATGCCGTGCAGCGCCTCGTCGGCTTGCCCGCGGGCTGCCAGCACGCGCGACAGATAGCCCTGCGCCTCGACCGCGTCGCGATGGGCCGCCCCCAGCTTCGCCCGCGTCAGCTCGGCCGCCCGGCGCAGCGTGCGCTCGGCCGCGTCCAGGTCCTCGCGCATCAGCTGCATCCGCCCCAGGTGCGACAGCGCGCGGGCATAGTGTGGGCTCTTGTCGCCATAGACCTCTCGGATCGACTCCACCGTAACCTGCAACATCGGCTCGACGCCGTCCGGATCACCGCCCTCCAGCGCCGCCCAGTCGGCAAAGTCGACCAGCCCCAGCGCCGCCCGCGAGCGGATCAGGCGCCGCGCCAGGAACGGCTTCACCACGCCGCGCATGTATGCAATCGCCTCGTCGCGGCGACCGCCCCGCCACAGCGCCGCCAGCTTCACCACCGTCGCCGCCTTGTGCGCCCACAGCGCTGCATAGGCCGCATCCTCGTCGCCGCGCTGCCAGGCATCCTTCACCGCCTGCACCACCTCGGCCGTGCCCGGCGGAAACTCCTGCGAGTCCATCGTCAGCATCATCGACTGGATCGCCAGCCGCATGCCCAGCCGCGTGCCGATCGGCAGCCCGCTCAGGTCGATCGCGCCGCGGCTGGTCGCGGCCGGATCGAGCGGGCTCTGCGGCGTCTGCGTCTCGTGCGAATAGAGCATCCGCGCCGCGGCCAGCTCGGCGTCCTGCGTCCGCGCGTGGCTGGGCCCCAGCGTCCGCCGCGCGATCTCGGCCGCCTCGTTCGCCGCCGCCAGCCGCTCCTCGGTCGGCGGGACTTCCTGCGGCCAGCCCGCCAGGTCGAGCAGTGCCTCGACCACCGCGACGCTGTTCGGGCCGTTCACCTGGCGGCGCAGCGCGACCGCCTGCCGCAGCGGCCCGTCGGCCTGGTCGTTCAGTCCGAGGCCCGAGTAGCTGCGGCCGATCGTCTGAAGCAGGTCGGCGCGGGTCTGGGCGTCGGCGGTGGTGTCGTGCTCCAGCTCGCGCAGCGCAATGTCGAGCACCTCGCGCACCCGCAGGTCGGCGCCGCGCGCATGATCCTGGAACGGATCGATCGACCCCAGCACGCGCTGCAGAAACCGCGCCGAGGCCTGGGCCCGCTTCGATTCGCGCTCCGCCCGGTTGCGCTCGCCCCACGCCCAGAAGACGCCCCACGTCGTTCCGCACAGCCCGGCCACCAGGCTCACCGTAATCAGCCCCGCCGCCAGCACCGCCACGCGGTTCCGCCGCACGAATTTCCGCGCCCGATAGCCGACGCTCGGCGGACTGGCGAGCACCGGCTCATGGTTCAGGTGGCGCTGAATCTCCGCCGCCAGGGCACTGGCGGTTTCATAGCGCCGCGCGCGGTCCTTCTCCATCGCCTTGACGATGATCCAGTCCAGGTCGCCGCGAATCGACCGCAGCAGCGTCCGCGCGTCGCTGCGCCGGCGACCGGCGATGTCGTCCCCCGACAGTTCCGGCCGATCGTCCGCCGCCGGCGCAGGGCCCTCGGCGCCGGGCGCGGGCGCGCCGCCGCGTGTTCCGCGCCCCGTGGGATTGCGCACCAGCGCGCTGAGCCGGGCGCTGGGCCGCGGCGGCTCGGTCTCGCGCACAATCCGCTGAATCTGCACGTAGTCCGACCGCCGCAGCAGTCGCGTGTCGAACGGCAGCATGCCCGTCACCAGCTCGTACAGCAGCACGCCCAGCGAATAAATGTCCGTGCGCGTGTCGATGTCGAGCTGGCTCATCTCGGCCTGCTCCGGGCTGATGTACTCCGGCGTGCCGATGAACAGCCCGATCTGCGTGAACAGCGTCTGCTCGGTCAGCCGCTGCGTGACCGCCTTGGCGACGCCGAAGTCGATCACCTTCGGCATCGGTCGACCGTCCTGCATCGTCACCAGGATGTTGCTCGGCTTCAGGTCGCGATGAATGATCCCCTTCTGGTGCGCGTGCTGCACCGCGTGGCAGACCTCCATCACCAGGCGCAGCCGCTCCGGCAGCGTCAGGCGGTGGCGATCGCAATACGACGTGATCGGCTCGCCCGCGACATACTCCATCACGAAGAACGGCCGGCCATCCGGCGTGGCGCCGCCGTCGAATACCCGCGCGATGTTCGGATGGTCCATCAGCGCCAGCGCCTGGCGCTCCGACGCAAACCGCGCCACCACCTCGCGCGTGTCCATGCCGACCTTGATCAGCTTCAGCGCCACGCGCCGGCGGATCGGCTCGCTCTGCTCGGCCAGATAGACCGCCCCCATGCCGCCTTCGCCCAGCGGCTGGAGGATGGTGTAGGGGCCGATGCGTTTCGGATGGGCCGGCGCGGAATGATCGCCCGCGCGCGGCGCGGCGTGCGACAGCGCGCTGGCGTCTGGCGGCGTCTCCTGGGGCGCCGCGCGCAGCCACCGCCACGCGGCACGGATGTGCTCGTCCGCGACCAGCGGCGGCGGGTCGCCCGGACGGTTCGACGGGTTGGATTGCGACGGTTCGGCCACGGCGCGTCCCTTCGGCGATTGCTATTCTCCGCTCGGGAAGGTCGCAATCGCAAGCCCCGCGCCCGCCCGCGGAAGCGGATTGGCCGGCGTCGCGCGACCTTCTACAATGACACACGCGGAACAAACGCATGAACCACCGCATTTACGCCGACAACGCCGCCACCAGTTTCCCCAAGCCGCCCGAGGTCCTGGCGGCCATGTCCGACTATGCCCAGCGGCTCGGCGCCTCGGCCGGACGCGGCGCCTATCGCGAGGCCGTCGCCGCCGGCGAGCTGCTCGCCACCTGCCGCGCCCGCGTCGCGAGGCTCATCGGCGCGCCCGATCCGCGCCAGATCATCTTCGGGCTGAACTGCTCCGAGGCGCTCAACCTCGCGCTGCGCGGCCTGCTGCGGCCCGGCGACCACGTCGTCACCAGCCGCTTCGAGCACAACTCCGTCCTGCGGCCGCTGCACAGCCTGGCCGCCGATGGCGTGACGACCTCCTTCGTGCCGGTCGCCGATCCCTCCGGCCGCGTCAGCGTCGACGCCCTGCGCGCCGCGCTGCGCCCCGCGACGCGCCTGATCGCATTGCAGCATGCCAGCAACGTCACCGGCGTCATCCAGCCCGTCGAAGAGGCCGCCGCGCTGGCGCGCGAGCGCGACATTCCGATCCTGGTCGACGCCGCCCAGACGGCCGGCCACCTGCCGCTCGACGTGACGCGCATGGGCATCGACCTGCTCGCCTTTCCCGGCCACAAGGGGCTGCTGGGCCCGCTCGGCACCGGCGCGCTTTACATCCGCGCCGGGCTGGCGGAGCGCATCCGCCCGCTCGTCTGCGGCGGCACCGGGACGGTCAGCGAGCTGCCGACGCAGCCCGATCAGCTGCCCGACAAGTACGAGTCGGGCAGTCACAACGCCATCGGACTCGCCGGGCTGTCTGCCGCCGCCGAGTGGCTGCTGGCGCGCGGCGTCGACTCTTTGCGGCGGAGCGAAATCGACCACATGGAACGGTTCCTCGCCGGCGTGAGCGGGCTCGCCGGGCTTTCACTCTACGGGCCGCGCGATCCGCGGCAGCGCGTTGCGGTCTTCAGCGTCCGCGTCGCCGACCTCGCGCCGGCCGAAACGGTCGCCATCCTAGAGGCCGAGTTCGGCGTCCTCGCCCGCGCCGGCATCCACTGCGCCCCCTGGGCCCACGAATCGCTCGGCACCGCCGCCGACGGCGGCACCACGCGCCTCTCGTTCGGCCCGTTCACCACCGCCGCCGACATCGACGCCTGCGTCGCCGCGCTGGCCGCCGTCGCCGCGCCGGCCAACGCCTGACGCCCCATGACGCCTCCCCTGCGGCTGACGCGCGGCCTGCTCGTTCACGGCGGCGCGCTGGGCGACTTCGTCCTCGCGCTGCGACTGGTGGCGCTGCTCCGCGCCGCCGGCGCCACGCGCGTCACCGCGCTCGCCCGGCCGGCCGTCGCACGGGTCGCCGTGCCCGGCGGCGCCGTCGACGACCTGCTCGACCTCGACTCCTGCGGCGCGCACAGCCTCTTCTCGGCCGACGCCCCCGTCCCGGCGCGGCTGGCGCACGGCGCTACGGCTTCGACCTGGCAATCGTCCTCTGTCCGGCCGGCCGGCCCGTTCCCGCTTGCGCCTGCAACGTGCCGTCGGAGCCGAGGTGCTGTCGCTCGATCCGCGCCCCGCGGGGCGAGGCCGCGAGCACATCACCGACCAGTGGCTGCCGCGCTCGACGCGGACTGTCCGCCGCCGCGCGCCGCCGCGAATCCGCGTCGATTCGGCCAGCCGCGCGCCCGCCCCGCGCCCGCGCTGGCGAGAAGCGCCCCGATTCGCAACTTGTGCTGATCCACCCGGGCAGCGGCGGGCGAGGGCCAAGTGCTGGCCGCTGGACACTTTCGCGCTGGCCGCCGCGCTTGCCCGCGCCGGTTGCGCCGTGCGGTTCATCCTCGGCCCGGCCGAGCGCGAGCGGCTCTCGCCCGCCGCGCAGCAACAGCTCTCCGACGCCGCGCCGCTCCTTGCGCCGAGCGACGCGTGCGACCTCGCCGCGACGCTCTCAGTCGCCACGCTCTACGTCGGAAACGACAGCGGTGTATCGCACCTGGCCGCGGCGGTCGGCGCGCCGACGGTCGCCATCTTCGGCGCCACCGACCCGCGCGTCTGGCGACCGCTCGGCGATTCCGTCCACGTTCTCGGCGGGCCACAAGGCTTCCCCGCATTGGCCGACGTCGAGCGCGTCGTGACGGCACAGCTCCGCGCCCTCCGCGACGTTGCCGCTCGCAGCGCGGCGGAGTAGGCTGCCGTCCACCCCAACGCGAGGCCCGGCGCTTGCTCGCCATCCGACGTGCCCAGGTCGACGAGTCCGATCGCGTGCTGCGGCTGCTCTTCGACCAGCCCGACCTGCCTCCCGCCGCGCTCGAACAGCAGGTTCGCTCCTTCCGCGACTACGTCAGCGAGCTGGGGCTCGATCTGGCGGCCGACTGGATCGTCGCCGACCGCTCCGCTTGGCAGGCCGTCGGCGCGCTGCTGGTCTCGCCCGGCCGGACCGCCATGCTCATGCTCACGGCCCAGGCTGGCGCGGCGCTCGACGCGGCGCTCGACCTACTTCTGCCCGCGGCGCTGGCGACGGCGCGGGAGCAGCGCGTGCGGCTGGTGCAGGTGCTGATCGAGCCGGACGGCCGCGAGACCGCGGCGCTGGCGCGGCACGGCTTCGAGCGGCTGGCGTTTCTCGACTACCTCGATCGTGCGGTCGCGAGCCGCGTCGGGCTGGCGTCGTCGGGCGCCGCGGCTGACGAGTGGCGCTGGATTGCCTATTCCGCCCAGACTCACGCGCTCTTCGCCACCACGATCGAACAGACCTACATCAACACCTGTGATTGCCCGGTGCTCTCGGGCGTGCGGAAGATCGACGACATCATTGCCGGCCATCGGGCCGCGACGCGTTTCGATCCGGCCTGGTGGCAGGTGCTGGCGTGCGGCGATCAGCCGGCCGGCTGCCTGCTGCTGGGCTATGTGCCGCCGCGCGATGCGGCCGAAGTGGTGTACATGGGTGTGTGTCCGGAGTCGCGTGGGCGCGGTCTGGGTCGGGTGCTGCTGACGCGCGCGGTGGAACTCTCGCGCGGAGCGAATGTTCCAACACTGACGCTGGCCGTTGATTCGTCCAATGGTCCGGCGCTGCGCCTGTATGCGGCGCTGGGATTTCGGCGCGGCGTGCGTCGGGCCGCGTGGATCAACCTACGCTTCGCGGGCGCGGATGGATAGGCGCAGCGGCGCGCGAGAAAGCACAGCCACCCGTTAAACTGGGCCGTAATGTGCAAAGTCGGTGCATGATTATTTTTTCACACACACAACCGATTGTGAGTGCGAACGATCGATCCGCGCATGTCGCAATGGTGAATCTTTGCTATTGACCGCGGTCGGGGGCGATTTTAATATCGGCTTCATCGTATTCGAACGCCTCGCCCCCTGAATTGGCGCGGATCGGGATCCTGTCGGGGCGCGGCAGCGGAATTCTTCGTCACTTTCCACCTGCGAAGGAGCCGTCCGGTGCAAACTGCGCCCGCAGATCGCCGTCTTATTGTCACAAAAGACGATCCCGAAAGGGACATTCGAGGGCGCCTCGCCGAAATCGTCGGCGCCAATCGTTACAAGGTCTGGTTCCACAACTCCACGAAATTCGCCCTGTCCGAAGGCTTTCTCAAGGTCGGCGTGCCCAACCTCTTCATCGGCACGTGGATCGAAAACCACTTCGCCGACGCCATCGCCGCCGCCGCCCGCGAAGTCGCCGGCAAGGATGTGCAGGTCAGCTTCTCCATCGAGCCCGGCCTGTTCGCCAACCTCCGCAAGGCCCAGCTCAACTCCCAGGCCGAGTTCGTCCAGAAATCCGCCGAGCGCGGCGCCCGCGACCCCCGCATGGCGATCGCCGAGACCATCGTGCCGGTCGACCGCCCCCGGCTCCGCGGCCGCCTCGAGCAGTTTGTCGTCGGCCCCGGCAACGAACTGGCCCACTCGGTCATCCGCGGCATCGTCGACCGGCCCGGCCAGGTCTACAACCCCGTCTTCCTCTTCGGCGGCTGCGGCATCGGCAAGACCCACCTGCTGCACGGCCTGGCCAACGCGCTCACCGACGCCAAGCCCCACCTGCGCTGGCGCTACGTCTCCGGCGAGGTCTTCACCAACGAGTTCCTGCTCGCGCTCAAGCACGGCAAGCTCGAGCAGTTCCGCCGCCACTACCGCGCGGTCGACGTCCTGGTGGTCGACGATGTGCACTTCCTCTCCAACAAGCGCGCCACCCAGGACGAGTTCCTGCACACCTTCAACACCATCGAGTCGGTCGGCAAGCAGGTCGTCCTCGCGTCCGACGCGCCGCCCAAGATGATCGGCCAGCTCTCCGAGTCGCTCGTCAGCCGGTTCGTCTCCGGCGTCGTCGTCCGCATCGATCCGCCCGACCTGGCGACCCGCTGCGAAATCCTGCGGCGCCGCGCCGCGCTGCTCGGCCGAACCGTCCCCGACGACGTGCTGCACTATGTCGCCGAGCGCATCGAAACCAACGTCCGCGAGCTCGAGGGCACCCTGCTGCGGCTGGTCGCGGCGGCCGACGTCGCCCGCTCGAACATCACCATGGCGCTCGCCCGCGGTGTCCTCGACGACCACCTGCACCGCACCGTCCCCATTCTCAACGTCGGCGACATCGAGTCCGCCGTCGCGACCTTCTTCGGCCTCACCCCCGCCGACCTGCATTCGTCCCGCAAGAGCCGCACCATCGCGCTGGCACGCAACATCGCCATGTACCTCGCCCGCACGCAGACCAGCCTCAGCCTGCCCGAGATCGGCCGGCTGATGGGCAACAAGAATCACACCACCGTGCTGCTCGCCCACCGCAAGATCGACCGGGTGCTGCGCGGCGGCGAGCAGGTGCAGTGGAACTCCGCCGCCGGGCCGCAGAGCGGGAACATTCGCGAGCTGGTCGGTCGTATCGAAGAGTCGTTGCGCCGCAAGGACGCGCCGCGCTAGTCGCCGGCCGCGCGCCCCGCGCGCGTCGTACGGTCGCCGGGTGGTTCGACAGGAAGTTGCGGTAGCATCAGGATGGCTCGCCGCCCGGCGGCCGCGCGACGCACCCCGCGTCCGCGGCCCGCGCTCACGCGGTCTTCCGCCCGGCTACGCAAAATACGCCAGCGCCCGGTCCGCCGTTCCATCCATCACCACCCGCAGCGTCCGCCCGGCCGACACGTCCGGCACGCGGATGACCCGCACCACGTCCGCCAGCTCGGCGCGGCGCGGCAGAATCTCTGCCAGCCGGTTCGGCGACCCGTTGAAAAACTCCGCGTTCCAGTGATTCATCGAGTCGTCCGGGTAAAGCGGCAGGTAGTGAATGTCCGACTCGACCAGGTCCTGGAAGAAGTGCGTGCCGTACGACACCTCGGGCACGTAGCCGTCGCGCTCGCGCGCCACTTCGATCAGCATCGCCGCGTGGTTGATGTCGGCGTACGTGACCGGTACCCCCAGCCGGATGTCGTTGCTGCCCCAGCGCCCGGGGCCGATCAGCACGAACGAGCGATCGTGCAGCCGGTCGTTGAGCGCCCCGATCACCCGCCCCACCTCCACGCGCCGCTCGCGTGTCGCAATGGCGTCGTAACCCTCGGGCGACACGTAGATGACGTACTCCACCGCGTCCGCCACGCCGCTGCGCACGAAGCGCGTCGCCGAGAAAACGCGGTCGTCGTTCGAAACATCGTCCGGCACGCGCACCCGCGCCGCCTGCTGGGCCTCGGTCTGCGGCCGGCACTGCAGCACGTACAGCCGCTCGCCGTCGTGGGTGAATTCGATGTCCACCGGCCGGCGATAGGCCGCCTCGGCGCGGCGCAGCAGCTCGCGCATCGTGGCGGCGAACGGCGTCTCCGACAGCAGCTTGTCAAAGGTGATGACCAGGTCGCGCGGCTCGGCCAGGACGTAGGTGCCGGCCGGACGATAGAGCTCCTGGTCGCGGCGGATCGAGCAGACCTGGTCGAGCAGCGGGAAATCGCGCCGCTCGGCCAGCAGCTCGTCGAGCGTCACCGACGCGAAGCGGTTCTCGGCCAGGTCGATCACGTCCAGCGAGCGCTGCGCGTTGCGAATCACGTCACGCATCGACGACTCGGGGCGCAGTGTCGGCTCGCCGGGCGCGACCATCCGCGGATACTCCTGCCCGACGCGCTCGACGGCGCGCGTGCCCAGTCCGGCGACGATCCTCAGCAGGCCGTCCTCGCGCCGGATGCGCGGCGACCAGCGATACTCGTTGCGCGAGAACGCCACGCCCGAAAACGCCGGCAGGAAGTAGCGCCCGAACGGAAACCCGACCACCTTCTGAATCAGCACCCCCATGTCTTCCGGATAGTCGACCAGGTCGTGCGCGCGGCGATAGAGCAGCGGATCGGGCCCCAGCGCCGACGCATAAATCTCCGCCACCGCCGACAGCAGCGCGCTCAGCCGCGCCTCCAGTGCCACCTCGGCGGACAGGCCGCGCGGGTTCTGGTTCGGCAGAAAGACGCTGGCATACTTGCCCGAAAAGGCCGTGCCGAACCGGTCCTCCAGCAGGCTGCTGCTGCGGACGATCAGCGGATGGTTGCCCGTCTCGCGCAGCAGCCCGCGCAGCCGCTCGACGATCGTCGCCGGAAAGCGTCCGCCGGCGAACTCGCGCCGGATGAGCGGGTATTCGGCGCGGATCTCCTCGGCGCTCTTGTACTTGTGGTTCTGGTACTTATTGAGCCCGTTCAGCTCCAGGAACTCGTCGATCACGTCCGACCGCAGAAAGTGCGACTCGGGAATGGCGATCGGCAGCGGCGGCCCCGGGCTCGGCGCGGGGCGCCCGACCGCACCGGTGGGCCCGCCGTCGGCCGTCACCGCCGGATCGGTGCTGGTGAGAATCTTGTAGAGCAGGAACATGCCGGCCGCCTTGCCGCCGATCCGGCCGATGCCGTGCTCGGGCCCGACGATCCGCTGGATGATCTGGTCGAAGTCGCGGATGGTGAGGTAGTGTTTCGCGACGCCGATGAACTCGAGCTGGTCGCTCACCACCTCGCGAATCAGCCCCACGCGAATGCCCAGCGCCAGCTCCGGCTCGAGCGTGCGATTGCCGGGCGGCAGCCCGCAGAAGCGCCGCACCTTGTCCGCCAGCACCCGGAACGACACGCTGCCCAGGCTCAGAATGCCGCTCAGCCCGTCGGCCTCCTCGCGCTTCACGGCCACCTGCACCACCGCGTCGATGTCCTCCGCCGACAGGTGGCGAATCGCATACTCGCGGACGATTTCATTCGTGCGGTCGGCCGCGCCGCTGTCGCCCGGAGCCAGCGGCACCGAGGCGTGCGCCTCCTCGTAGATCTGGTCGACGGTCACGATCTGCCGGCTGTGAAGTTCGACCAGCAGTTGCCGGAAGATCCGCGCCGCCAGCGTCGTGTGGGCCGCCAGTTGCAGATCGAGTTTCGCTCGCGCCGCGTGTTGTTGCTCGGAGCTGTTTTCGCGCGCCATGCCGTCTCCGTTTCCGCCGTCGAGCGCCTATCCTACGCCAACCCTGCCGCGCCGCCGACGCGCGGGGCGCCTTGCGGCGGCCCGGATCGCTTCGCGGCTTGGCAATGGGCCGATCGTGTGCCGCAAAGCCAATAGGTGCAATAGGTTAGCCCTGGCGACCGGGATCGCGGCCGCGAGCTCTCATCGCGAATCACCTTGCCGCGTTCGCCGGCGCAACTGCTTGCGGGTCGCGCATTGGCCGATTACAGTGTGCGCTCCGGTATGGGCCCGGTCGCGGGCCCGCAGCGTGTTGTGAATTGTCCAGAAAGGGATGTCGCACGGCGATGATCAAAGTCCGCCCCAGGCCGAATGAGCCGATCCAGCAGGTCCTGCGTCGTCTGAAGAAGCTCTGCGAGCGCGAGGGCGTGCTGCGCGAGATCAAGCGCACGGCCTATTACGAGAAGCCGTCCGATCGCCGCCGCCGCAACTTCCGCAAGGCCCGTCGCCGCCTTCAGAAGATGATCTCGTTGCAGGGCACGCCGTAAGCCACTCGCGATTCGCCCCTCGTTGCAGCCAGCACAGAGTCCTGAACCTCGCGAATTCGTCCGCGCGGCGCGTGTCGTCGCGCAGAGACTCGTGCGACGCACCCTGCGCACCGTCCGATCAGTTGCATTCGAATCAGATTGAGAAGCTGCGCCGCAAGTCGCGCGCGTCTGAGCGGTCTGGCCTAGATCTTTCGCGCCGCGCCCAGCGCCGGCTTGAGCAGCCGCTCGTGCGGCCGGCGACAGACGTACACGCCGCCTGGCGGCATGTTCCGCCAGACCATGTTGTAGCCGACCTGCGCGAACAGCCGCTGGTAGAACCGCCGGTAGATCAGCGGCACGATGGTGAGCTGCAGGAAGAGCCCGTCGGGTTCCAGCGTGCGTCGCAGCCAGCGGATCATCCGCACCAGGCCGCGCCGCGGCAGCGCCGGCGTCGGCAAACACGAGATGACGTAGCGCGCCCGCTGCACGCCCATGCGGGCCAGCGGCTCGGCGAGCCGCGTGGCATCGGCCTGAAGGATGAGGTGCTCGGAGAAGCGGCGCCGCAGAATCTCGACGAAGTCCGGGTCGTTCTCGACCGCGACAAAGCGATGGTGCGGCCGGATCCGCGCGAGAATCTGCTCGGTCACGGGCCCGGTGCCGGCGCCCAGTTCGATGATCGTGCCCGGTCGCTCGAAGTCGACCAGCTCGAGCAGCTTGCACGCCATGGTGCGGCTCGACGGCACGAACGACGAGATGCCGCGCCCTTTCTCGACAAATTTGCGAAAAAATAGCGCCAGGTCCGACGCCTTGGTGGACTGATCCAGCTCCGTTGCGACGGGCCGGGCCGTGGATGTGTCCTCTCGCACCGTGGAAATCCCTTCTTATGGCACAGCGCCGCGCCCGCGCATCCGTCCGTCGCAGGCGGCCCCGCGCCGTCCGTGTCGCGCCCGTCTGCGACGCGGGCGGTCTGGCCGCCCGTCGCCCCGGCCGGCCGCGCCTGTCGGCCGAGACCCGGGCATTATCGACACCACTTCTTTATTCGCAAGAGCTTGCGAACAATTGCGGCTCGGACAGGACACCCGCCCGTCGCGGCGCCCATCCCGCGGCGAGCATCGACACACACCTAGCGCGACGCCGGCGCGGCCCGCCAGGCGCGACCGGCGGCGTACTCCCGCAGCCGCCCGGTAATCGCCGCGTGCCGGGACTGATCGCCGCGCGCCGCCGCCAACGCGGCCGCCCGTTCGGCCAGCGGCCGCGCCTCGGCCGGCCGGCCACTCGCCGCATACGCCGCCGCCAGCAGGTCGAGCGTCTCCACGTCCTGGTCGCCGGTAACGGCGCGGCGCCGCTCGGCCAGCCGCACCGCCGCCGCCGGGTCGCGCAGTGAGTCGCACGGACTGGCGGCGCGGACCCAGCCAAGCTGCGTCAGCTCGAAGAGATTGTCCGGGTCGATCGCCAGTGTCCGCTCGTGCAGCGCTGCCCGCGCCGTGTCCGACGCGCAGGTGAAGCCCATCTTCGCCATTACGTCGGCCAGCCCCAGCCGCTGATGGTAGCCATCCGGCCGCGCCACCAGCCATTCAGCCGACAGCAGTCCGGCCGCCAGCAGCGCCGCCCGGCCGCAGGTCGCTCGACCGGCCCGTCGTCCCGGCGGCGCCGCGTCGCCACAGACTGCGACCACGATTACCCCCAGCGCCGCCAGCAGGCAGCCGTCAAACAGCAGCGCCGCGCCGGCCCCGCCGTCGCCGCCCGGCAGCAGCCCGTTGGTGCAGCCGGCACGCAGCAGCGGAACGCTCAGCTCCATGAACGGCGTGCGAAACACCGGCGAATAGTCGGGAAACGTCCGCGCCGCCAGGTCGACATGCAGCAGGCCGACGGCCGCGCCGGCCACGAAGACCGTCCGCGACAGCCACGCGCGGCCGGCGCGATCGCCGCCGCCACGCCGCTGCAGCAGCAGCGGCAGCGTCGGCACGAGGTAGCGCGTCGAGACCGACCAGCCGCCGCCAGTCGACCAGCGTGCTGACAAACAGCGCCGACGCGCCGAACACCGCCAGCCCGACCCACGCTGCGCCGCGCGTCGCCGGGTCGCGCGCCATCCGCCGCCAGCCGATCGGCGCCAGCACCAGAAACGGCGACATGAACGCCAGGCCGTGCGGCGGCAGCAGCGTCATCCCGGCCAGCGCGGCGGCGTGCGGCGCGTTCAGGCCAAACAGGCCGCGCGCGACTTCGGCCGCGTAGGTCGGGTCGGTCGTCTGGTGATAGCCGAGCGCGAAGGGCCCGCCGAAACAGGCGACGTTGTACGCCGCCCACAGCGTTGCCAGCGGCAGCGCCCCGGCCAGCAGGCCGAGCGCGGCCGCGCCGCGCCGTCCACGGGTCGCGATCAGCACCGCGACGGCCACGACCGCGACCGCGGGCGCCGCGGTGTAGTCGATCGTGAACGCCAGCGCCAGCAGCGCCCCGGTGAGCGCGAGCGGCGCGATCCGGCCGGTCGCCGCCGCGGCGCGCCGGCTCGCCAGGTAGAGCAGCGCGCCCGCCGCCGCGTGGGAGAAGAGCTGCGTGGCGTAAATGAAGTAATTCGTGCCCAGCGCCCCGGCCAGGATGACCGCCAGCCCGCGCCAGCCGCCGCCCGCCGCCGCCGCCCAGTCGCGCCGCGTCAGGAACCAGAACGCGAGGCACGGCAGCGTGACGCCGAGCACGCGCAGCGCCAGCGCCATTGTCCGCAGGTCGTCGCGCGGCACGCCCGCCCGGCGCAGCCCCCATGCCAGCGGCGCCAGCACCAGCGCACAGCCCGGCGGTTTGTCGCTGTAGAGGCCGCTTCGGCCGCGGGCGGCGTCCTGCACCGGCCCGAACCGCGCGATCACGTCGTCGATGTTCAGCCGATGGTGATCGACGATCGCCAGCGCCAGGTAGACGCGGCTGTGGGCGTTGGGATTGGGAAAGGCGCGAAACTCGCTGGCGAAGAACAGGTGCGAACCGAGCAGCAGCGCGAGCAGGATGACAGACTGGCGACGATCCACGGCGGACGCCCGGTCAGATCTTCATGAGGTGGTCCGGATGATGCCGCGCGTGCGACTCGATGTTCGACGCATACTGCTGCATGACGCGCGCCACCAGCTCCGGCTCGTCGCGACCTGCGTCGGGGTCGATCAGCGGCGCCGACAGCTCCCAGCGGAAGTAATAGTTCCGCCGCGACACCACGAACCCCTGCATCACCGTCGCCCCGCAGCGCAAAGCGATCTGAAGCGTGCCGGTCAGCCATTCGTGCGTCTGCCCGAAGACCGTCACCGGGCAGGTCTTCAGGTGTTCGCCGCGGAAGCGGTCGATGTCGAGCGCCGAGCAGAGCACGCCGTTCTCGGCAAACTCGCGATAGAACTGCCGCGGGAACGTGTCGGCGAAATAGACCCGCACCGCCTTGATCTCGGGAAAGACCTCGGCGTATTTCTGCTGCACATAGCGGCGGATCGGCGCCTCCTTCGGATCGCGCACCCCCGCCACGCGATAGCCCAGCAGCGCCATGATCGGCCCGGCGACGTGGTGCGAGCCGTAGTGCGCCAGCATGATGTAGGCGCCCTTGCCGCGCGCCAGCGCCGCGTCGAGATGCTCGCGTCCGTGCCACTTGGTCCGCCGCAGCAGCTTCTCGCGCGGCACTTTGTCCATGATGAGGTAGATCAGCTTGTCGCATCGCACGCGGCGGAAGTAGCGCCACGTGAACAGCCGCCGCCGGCTGGCCGACAGCCCCTCGGGGAAGATCCGCGCCAGCCGCCGGTGCACGCGCCGGCGACGATGGTAGTCGAGCAGGTACTCGCAGGTGCCGAAGGTCTGCCCCAGCCAATAGAGCCCCGACAGCGAAAAGAGCCGCGTCCAGAGCGCCAGAAAGGTGCGGACCAGCTCGAACTTCAGCCGCGACCAGACGGACAGGCCGCGCTCCTCGGCGGGCGCGGCGGCGGGGCCGGGTTCGGCCCGATCGGGCCGGCGGCGATCGGCGATCGGTTCAGGATTCGGCCCGGCGTCGGGTCGATCGACCGCGGCCGGCATGGCATCGGAGCGCGACATCGGCACCGGGAACTATAGCCGCAGCGCGCCACGCGTTCCATGTCCGCGGGACGGCGGCGGCGCGGTGGCGTGCGTGCGAAGGGATTTCCCTAGCGGGCGTACTTGCTCGGATCGAGCGTGCCGAGTCCGCCGCCCAGCCAGTCCATCTCCAGACCGCCGCGTCGCGGTTTCTCAGGCTTGCGACGCGCGAGGCGGGCCGGCTCGGGCGCGGCCGGCGCCGGGGGCGGCGCCACGGACGGATCCTTCATCGACAGCGAGATGCGCCGCTGCTCGAGATCGAACTTCAGCACGCGCACCTCGATCGCCTGGCCGGGCTGGAGCTTCTCGGCCACGGTGCGGATGCGCTGCTCGGAAATCTCGGAGATGTGCAGCAGCCCCTCGATGCCCGGCTCGAGCTCGACAAACGCGCCGAACTCGGCCAGCCGCTTGACCGTGGCGGGGAACTTGCGGTCGGCCGGGTAGCGCTCGGTGATGTTCTCCCACGGGTTCGGCACGGCCTGGCGCAGGCCGAGCGAAATGCGGTGTTTCTCCGGGTCGATGCTGAGGATGACCGTCTCGACCACGTCGCCTTCGTTGACGATCTCCTTCGGGTGGCGGACGCGCCGCGTCCAGCTCATCTCCGAGATCGGGATCAGCCCGTCGATGCCCGGCTCGATCTCGACGAATGCGCCGAAATCGGCCAGCCGCGCCACGCGACCGGTGATCTTCTGCTGCACGGCGTAGCGCGTCGCCACGCTGTCCCACGGGTTGGACATGATCTGCTTGAGCCCGAGCGACAGCTTCCCGGTCTCGCGGTTGATCTTCAGCACCGCGGCCTGAACTTCCTGCCCCAGTTGCAGCACGTCCGACGGCTTGGCGACCCGCCCCCAGCTCATGTCCGACACGTGAATCATCCCGTCCACGCCCGGCCGCAGTTCGATGAACGCCCCCCACTCCGTCAGGTTGCGCACCTTCCCGGCCACCGTCTGCCCCTCGACCAGCTGCGCCAGGAACGTGCGCCGGTTCTCCTCGGCTTCACGCTCCAGCACCTTCCGCCGGCTGAGGACCAGGTTCTGGTCGGCCTTGTCGAACTTGGTCACCTCGGCCCGTGTGATCTGGCCGATCAGCTCGCTGATGTCCTTCAGGAAGTGCGTATCGACCTGCGACGCCGGGATGAACCCGCGCACGCCGTGCACCTCCATCTCGAGCCCGCCCTTGTTCATGCCGGTGACGCGCCCCTCGACGACCATGCCGGCGTGGATGGTGTTCCACATCTCGGCGGCGGCGGCCTTCTTCTTCGAGAGCGTCAGCAGCCCGCCGCGGGCATCCAGCCCGTCGACCAGCAGCGTCAATTCCTCGCCGACTTGCGGCGCGACCTCGAACTCGCCCCGCGTCACCACGCCGAGCATCTTGCCGCCCAGGTCGATCAGCACGTCGGCGCTGGCCACGTTGGCCACCTTGCCGCGCACCACGGTTCCGGGGGCGAAGGCCTCGTCCGACTGCGGCGGACGGGCTTCGCCGGTCAGATCGGCGGCGGTCAGGTCGGCCGTGAGGGCGGCCGCTTCACGTTCGAGTTCTGCGTCGTGCGCCCCGAGGATTCCGCCCAGGGGGTCGTTGGTCTGACCGCTCATGTGCTGTGCTCCGCAACGCGACGGGAAGGGGGGTTGGGTTGGACGCGTCGACCGCCTCGGACGACGCGGGGCAATGAATGTGACTCGAGACTCGGTTCCGTATCAAAACATGAGGGCGATCTGCAGATCGCCACGTTGAATTCAACAGTAGCAAGTTTTCACAGGAAAGTCGAGCCGGACGTCGCACGGCACTCCGGCGTGTGCGCCCGCCTCACGCTGGCCGCCCCCTGCGAGCCTGTTCGGCGGGCGCGGCTATTGCGGGGCCCTTTATTATCGCGGTCGAACCGGCCGCGCAGGTCTGGAAATGGCGATGATTTCATTCGCCGCCCAAGAATGGGGCGCGGACCCCTACGGCTCGGCGCCCTCGGCCCGGCCGGCAGGCGATTCTTCGCGCAGCATTACTTCGTGATGCGTCTGAAATCCGCCGCGGGTCGGCGGCGACATGATCGGATTGCCGTAATTCTGTTCGAAAACAAACTGCTCCGGCGAGCAGTCATAGCGCCAACCCGGCCCGCGTATCACGTAGAATTCCTGTCCGAGTTCACTCAGGATCGGGCTCGGGTTTGGATTCAGCATCGAGCCGCTCATCCGGATCTCGATCTCCTGGACGTGGCCGTCTGCCATCAGCGCATTGTGCCTGAAGGGCACGCCATGCCAGCTTGGAATGGGAACCGGCTGGTTTCCGCTCTGATATTCGTTGAGAAACTCGGCCGTGGCCAGCATCGCCTGCGCCATCCGGTGCTCGTAGAACAGGATCGTCTCGTCGGCCCGCGGAATGGCCCAGGCCGGGCGCATGAACGTTCCGAGTCGCGCGGCTACGGACGAACTGTCAGAGAGCCAAATGAAGTCCCCCTGATAGCTGTTGCCCATCGCGTCAAACATCGAGTGCTGAATGATGAACACGTCCCGTCCGAGCGGACATGGATATGGACTGGCATAATGTGGCACGTAGTACGGATTGTCGAACGATCCAACGTCCATCGGGCAGCGATAAACACCGAAGTCCGCGGTGGGAGACGTGGCGCCTCCGACCAAGACCGGATTGTAGAGGCGAGACTTGGCCCCGAGCGACTTCTCCGGACCATAGTAATAGTCCGACCGCATCTCGCCACAGGCGCCATCCGCCCCGCCCCAATCCCAGGCGCCGAGACCGCGCCATGCGCCGACGCCGCCGGTCGATTGCGGGTGCAGGATCATCCGAAAGTCAGACTGCGCCACGGCCGCCGAGGCCTGACCGATGCGGAACAGGTTTCGCTGGCAGGCGCTTAAGGCGCTGCCCTGAGACGACAACTGGGTCCAGGCGCGCGTCACCAGCGCCAGGCTGGAGAGCGCCGCGAGGAGCACGACCACCTCGACCCGCGCCGCCCCGCCGTGAATCATCGTTCGATGGAGAGTCATGATGCGCTCCCGGATAGATCCGACCTCTACTACGGCACGTACGCGAAGAGGTCGCGGACCTTGTTGGTGTCGCCGGCGACGATGTTCGCCGAGACGCTCGCGAAGCAGATCACTTTCCCGTCGGCCGAGATGGCCCCGTTGCTGCCGCCGTATTGCGACTGCGTGAGCGCGGCTGTGAGGCTCACGCGAATGAGGCGCGTCGCGGCGCTGCCGGCAAGCCGGTCGTAGAGAAAGACGTCGGGCGCGCCGTTGGTGTCGCCGGGCACGAGATTGGACGCCAGGCTGGTGAACACCACAAACCGCCCGTCTCCGGAGATCGAGGCGTCGAAGCTGGAGCCGTTCGCGAACTCACCGCCCGGCGGGGCGCTCACCCGGGTCATCTGTTCGGTCAGGCGATCGAAGAGGTAGACGTGGCACCAGGCCAGGCGACTGGCCGCCCCGGGCAGGATGTTGGTGGCGGTGCTCTGAAAGGCGATGAACCGCCCGTCGCGCGAGATCACCGGCTGGCGACTGGGCCCGTTCACATCCGATTGGCCAGGCCCGACGCTGATGCGGATGGTCTTGATTTGACCCGGCTCGTCGAAAACGCCGTTGGCGTCGCAATCGCGATCGTGCAGAAAGACGTCGGCGAGCCCGTTGAAATCCGAGGCGACCAGGTTCGTGGCATCGCTGTCATAGACCACGAACCGCCCGTCGCCGGAGATGTCCGGGTTCTGGCTGTTGGCGTTCAGGTTTGTCTGCTGTCCGCCCGAGTTCACGCTGACGCGGACGGTCCGGCGTCCGCCGGCCGCGGTTTCGTCGAACACGCCATTGCCGTCGGCGTCGCGATCCTGGACGAACACGTCGCACCCCACCCCCAGCGGCGGGCCGAATGCGGTGGAACTCGCCGGTGCGTTGGTGTCCCCGGGCACGAGATTGGTCGCGTAGCTGCCGTAGGTCACGTAGCGTCCGGTGGACGAGATGTTCGGCCGATAGGAGGCCTTATTACCAAGTGACGTGTTGGGCGTGCTGATCAGAATCAGCCGCCATTGCGAGGCCGCGGGCTCGTCGAGGATTCCGTTTCCGTCTGCGTCACGATCCAGCAGGTAGATATGGAGGTAGTACTGAAATGCAACGAACCGACCGCTGGCGCTCAGCCTGGGGAAGTGGTTAGCGGTATTGGATGGCGTCGTAGCCGTCCCGCTTCGCGAAACGAGAACCGACTGATGCGTGCTGCGATCCCACACATACGCCTCGCCCCCACCGCCGGGCCCGGACTGCTGGCCGCCTTCGGGGGAGGTTGGAAATACCAGCGCCACGGAACGTCCGTCCGGCGAGAGATTCGGTTCAGCCGCACCACGGGAATAGGTTTGCTGACCTGTGGGTCCGATTGTTACCCGCTCGACGTGCTGTGCCCGCGCCACGCCCGCCGAAAACGCGCACGCCAGTGCGATCCATCCACCACCATGTCTCATGATTCGACCTCCACCGGAGGCGAGGTCTGGTTCCGCCCCCGGAACCGCGCACAGCCCGTATCATACTCTCGATATCCAAAAGTCAATTGCGGTCCGGCGGCGCGTTGTGCGGGCAACTTCGGCGAACCAGCGCTCGACATGGCGGCAGCGTCTGCCCGGGCGGCCAAGCGCCGCGACGGGCCGGAGGTACCCGCTTCATTCCAGACTGGACCCCGGCAGTCCCTAATGTGGGTTCTGATCGGCCACGCCGGCAACCATTTGCCCCCGGACCGCTTGCGGACAATCCGCGCTTCCAACCGTTGACACCTACTACGGCTGGTGTAGTTTGTCCGATTGTCCCCTATGGACAGTAGGGAACACGAAAACTAAGATTTCACAGGGGGTCGCGCGGCGGGTTCGGTGCGCTTTCGAGACGCACGCGGGCCGGCACGCGGCCGTGGCAGGCGAACGTAACCTCAATTTTCGGCAAGCCTTGCGTCTCAACACGCAGTGCGGGCCGGTGTGTGGCCGCAAGGGTAGGTGAATCATGGTCGCGAAACTGACGGATCGGAATCGCGAACTGGACCTGGCCGGCGACGGGCTGCCGTTGACGGTCAACGCGCGCACAGTTCTCAACGCGCGGTACCTGAAGAAGGACGAGCACGGCGAGGTCATCGAATCGCCCGCCCAGCTTTTCCGCCGGGTGGCGCGGACCATGGCCGACGTCGAGCGGCTCTACTCGCCGGACGAGACCGGGCGCAGCCGGTGGGAGCAGCGCTTTTTCGACCTGATCGCCAGCCTGCGGTTCATGCCCAACAGCCCGACGCTGATGAACGCCGGGCGCGAGATGGGCATGCTGAGCGCCTGCTTCGTGCTGCCGGTGCGCGACTCGATCGACGAGATCTTCGATTCGATCAAGCACACGGCGCTGATCCAGAAAGCCGGCGGCGGCACGGGCTTTGCCTTCGACGAGCTGCGTCCGACGGGCGACTTCATCGCGTCGTCGGGTGGAACGACCAGCGGGCCGATCAGCTTCTGGCGGGCTTTTTCGGAGGCGACCAACGCCATCCAGCAGGGGGCGTTCCGGCGCGGCGCGAACATGGGGATGATGTACATCCATCACCCCGACATCCTGAAGTTCCTGCACGCGAAGCAGGACCTGTCGCAGTTCACGAATTACAACATCTCGGTCAAGGTGACCGATGACTGGATGGAAGACTTCCTGCGCAGTCCCGACGCGCCGCAGGTCTGCATCAATCCGCGCACCGGCCGGCAGTATTACATGCCCAAGTCGCTGAAGATCTGGGAATACCAGCTTCGCGACCTGCTCGAGGTGCGGGTCGATCGCAAGCCCGACGTGCCGGTCTATACGAAGCGCGACCTGTGGGACATCATCATCGGCAACGCCTGGCAGACGGGCGAGCCGGGCGTGGTCTTCATCGACCGCATCAACGAATACAACCCCACGCCGCACGTCGGGCGGATCGAGGCCACCAATCCGTGCGGCGAGCAGCCGCTGCTGCCGTACGAGGCCTGCAACCTCGGCAGCGTGAACCTGGGCGTGTTCGTGCGCGACGGTTGCACGCCGAGCGCGTCGGTCGACTGGGACGCGCTGCGCGAGACGGTGCACGAGTCGGTGCGCTTTCTCGACAACGTGATCGACGCCAACCGCTATCCGCTGCCCGAGATCGACGCCATCTGCAAGGCCAACCGCAAGATCGGCCTGGGCGTCATGGGCTTTGCCGACGCGCTGTTCAAGCTCAACGTGCGCTACAACTCGCCGGACGGCGTCGCATGGGGCGAGCGGCTGATGAAGTTCGTCAACGACGAGGCCCACAACGCCAGCGAGGCGCTGGCACAGCAGCGCGGCAGCTTCCCCAACTGGGCCGGCAGCCGCTGGGACACGGTCGCTCACCGGCCGATGCGCAACGCCGCGGTCACCACGGTCGCGCCGACCGGCACGATCAGCATCATCGCGAACTGCTCGGGCGGCGTGGAGCCGATGTTCAGCCTGGCGTTCTATCGCAACGTGCTCAAGGGGCAGGTGGCCGACGGTCGCCCGCTCATCGAAATCAACGAGACCTTTGCCGAGGCGGCGAAGGCCCGCGGATTCCACAGCGAGGGTTTGATGGATCGGCTCGCCAGGGATGGCACCCTCGCTTTCATTCCTGGCGTGCCAGACGACGTCAAGCAGGTCTTCGTCTGCGCGCATGACATCGAGCCGGAAGCGCACATGCGGATGCAGGCCGCCTTCCAGCGACACTGCGACTCGAGCATCAGCAAGACCATCAACTTCCCGCACGAGGCGCAGCTCGCGGACGTCGACACCATTTACCGCATGGCCTACCGGCTCCGCTGCAAAGGGGTCACCGTGTATCGCGACGGCTGCCGCACCAGCCAGCCCATGGCGCTGGCCGAGTCCGACCAGAAACGCGCCCCGGCGCCCGCCGACGGCGGCCCAAGCCACGCCGAGGGCAAGGGCAACGGCAATGGCAACGGCCACGCGCCCGCGGCGAGCGACAACGGCGACCCCGGGCACGCGGTCGCGCCGGCGCCGACCGGCGAGTCGACCACCGCCACCGAGACCGAGCCGGTCGTGCGCACCGAGCGCAACCTGTTTGGCGAGCGGATCATCACCATCGATCCGCCGCGGCGCATCCCGCTCGAGCCGCAGCCGCTGCCGGCGATCTTGTCGGGCGTGCGCATCCGGCAGCTCACGCCGTTCGGCAACATGCACGTCAACATCACGGTCGATCCGCGGGCCGAGCGCGAGCTGGAAGTCTTCGCGCAGCTCGGCAAGGGCGGCGACCTGGCGAACAGCGACCTCGAAGCCATCTGCCGCATGATCAGCCTGTGGCTGCGCTGCGGCGGGGCGCTGGGGCTGGTCGCCAAGCAACTGGAGGGGATCGGCTCTTCGCTGCAGATCCCGACCCGATCCGGCCGGATCATGTCGCTCGGTGATGGGCTGGCCTGCGCCCTCAAGCGATACCTGAGGGCCAAAGAGCGCCACGGTTTGCGGGCCATCCTGCTGGGCGAGATCGATCCGGCCGAGTTGGATAGCGAAACCCCGGCGACGCCAGGCCGGTCGAACGGCAACGGGCACACCGTCGTCGTTCGCGCCGGCCGGGACGATGCCGGGGACGTGGAGGCATCGGCTCCGTCGGGCGCAGAGCTCTGCGCGGCGCCCGAGCGGGGCCGGTTGGTCGATCGCCAGGCCTTCGGCTACAAGCTGAAGTGCCCGGAGTGCGAAAGCGATTTGCAGCTCGGCGAGGGCTGCAAGAAGTGTCTGGCCTGCGGCTGGGCGCAGTGCTGAGCGGCGCGAACGGAGTGCGCCGCGCGGCGCCAGGTCTGGCCGCATAAGTTCGTTCGGAGGGTTGGGCCGCCTGTCCCGGAAGGGCTAGGAAGCCGGCTTCTTTCCCCTCCGGAAAGCACCGGACGCACCCCGAGCGGGTGTCCGGTGTTTTCTTTTGCGCGGGGGTCGACCGAACGGCGCCGCGCATCAAGCGCCGCGGCCGACCCCATCGGATCGGCCGCGCGGTGTAGTTTCAGATTCATTTCGTCGCGCCGCATTACGGCGGGGCGTTGAGCAGCCCGTCAACCATGTGCGGGATGTCCATGCCGTTGATGTGACCGTCGTAGTTGAGGTCGCCCACGAAGACATCGAAGAAGCTCGACTGGCCGACGCCGTTCTGGATCATCATGTTGGAATCCAGCAGCGGACGGATTCCCATGCCGGAGACGTGCAGGTCATAGTTTCCGTCCGGCAGTTCCGGGTCGAGGAACATGATGCCGTTTTCGCTCGGCACGACGCACTCGGTCACCAGCGGTTCGGGGTTGCCGACCGGCGAGAGCCCGACCATCAGCACCGGCGGCAGGGCGAGCACCGGCGGCGGCAGCGGCACGGCCACCACGACGCAGCCCGAGCCAAGCGCGAAGGCCAGGTCGGTCTGAACCGGCGGAACGCAGTCATCGGAGATCGGCTGCGTGAAGACGCCGCCCGCGTTGCGCTGAATGGCGGCGCAGTTGCCGATCGGACGATGGCTCGACCAGCGGAAGTCTTCGGCGCCGGGGTTGACGCTCACGTCGTCGATTTCGGAGATTTGCAGCCAGTAGTGCGTGCCCGTGGTCTGCACGAAGGCCGGAGCAAGCGCTGCCTCGAACTTGAAGACCTTCCGGTTGTTGCAGTCGGTGCCGACTCTCACGGAGGTGGGCGTCACGCACCAGAATTGCAGCACGGCGTTGGGCCGGCAGGTGGCGGTGTTGTGGCTCCAGACGGCGATGTGGTACTGCCGGAACCGCTGCGCGTTCGAGGAGACTACGCCCCACCAGCGGACCCAGGTGATGCTGCCGGACTGGGGGCAGATCCAGTCGTCGGCGGCGATGAGCGGCGTCGGCAGGGGCGCGGTGCAGGTCTGCACGCGCGAGCCGACGGCGCCGTTGGGCGCGGCCCATTTCTGCTGGATTTTCTGGGCGCTGGCTGGCACAGCGAGCGCCAGTAGCGCCATCACCCACAGACATCGGAAGCGAACCGTAGCCATGTTGACCTCCTTCGTGACGTGAGCCCGATGGGACCGCCGCGCGGCGGTGAAGACGCGAACCCGGCCGGGGACGGCACACAGTCGCCGAAGAAGTGGGACGCCGTTTTTCGCAGCGCGCTGTGAGCGCCCGTGGCTCGGCCCGAATCGAGGGGCGATTGTATCGAGCCGCGTGCGGTGAATCACGAAGAATCCGCGCGCGACGCGCCGGCGCGCCCGCTTTCCAACCAGAGTGGGCCGCCGTAGTATGGCCGCTCGTTGCAGCGCGGCGCGACTGTCCGCGCGGACGGGGACCTACGCCGATGAAGATCCACGAGTATCAGGCACGCCAGTTGCTGCTTTCGGCCGGTCTGCCGGTGCCGAAGTTCGAGGTGATCGAGCGCGGCGACCAGGCGGCGGCGGCCTATGCCCGCGTCGGCGGCGGCGAGGTGGTGGTGAAGGCCCAGGTGCACGCCGGCGGGCGCGGCAAGGCCGGCTACGTGGTGCTGTGCAAGTCGGCCGACGAGGTTCGCCAGCACGCCGAGCGCATGCTGCGCGAGCCGATGGTGAGCAAGCAGACCGGCCCGACGGGGGTGAAGGTGCGGAAGATTCTGATCGCCCCGGCGGTCAAGATTTCGCGCGAGTTCTACATCGGCATGGTCATCGACCGGCAGAAGGGTCGCCCGGTGATCATGGTCAGCCGCGAAGGCGGCGTGGAGATCGAGGAGGTCGCGGCGCGCAACCCCGAGGCGATCGTCAAGGAATGGCTCCACCCGCACCTCGAGCCGCAGCCGTTCCAGATCCGCCGGCTGGTGAGCGCGCTGGGACTGAGCGGCCCGGCCGGCGCGGCGGCGGGCCAGGTGATCGCCGGGCTGGCGAAGGTGTTTCTGTCGCAGGATTGCTCGCTGGCCGAGATCAACCCGCTGGTGCAGACCGACGCGGGCGAGATCCTGGCGATCGACGCCAAGTTCACCTTCGACGACAACGCCCTGTTCCGCCATGCCGAAATCGAGGCGCTGTTCGACCCGGCCGAGGAGAACGCCGACGAGCTGCGGGCCAAGGCGGCCAACCTCAACTACATCGCCCTCGACGGGAACATCGGCTGCCTGGTGAACGGCGCCGGGCTGGCGATGGCCACCATGGACATCATCAAGCTGCACGGCGGCACGCCCGCCAACTTCCTCGACGTCGGCGGCGGCGTGACGGCGGCGGCGGCGATCGAGGCCTTCCGCATCATCCTGGCCGACACGCGCGTGAAGGGGGTGCTGGTCAACATCTTCGGCGGCATCGCCAAGTGCGACCTGATCGCCGAGGCGCTCATCACCGCGGCGCGCGAGCTGGGCTTCCACGTGCCGGTCGTCGTGCGGCTGGAAGGCACCAACGTCGACACGGCGCGGCAGATGCTGAAGGACGCCAACCTGAAAGAGCTGATTCCGGCGACCGACCTGACCGACGCGGCCAAGAAGGTCTGCGCGGCGGTGTAGGCGCGGGTCGGTTCGGCCTGACACACACATCCAGAAAAAAAGCCCGCCCGCGGATGCGGACGGGCCTTAGTTCTGTACGTTTCAGATTGCGGTGCCGGCCGCGTCAGGCGCCGGAGTGGGTGTTGGTGCCCTTCATCTTCATCTCGCCGCCGGGGCCGTGCTCGGTCCAGGTCCACTCGTGGTGGCCGGTCGCGCCGATCGTCATCGTGCCGGAGCCCTTCATTTCCTTGCCGTCGCTGCGCGTGCCGCAGACGCACGTGTTCGCGGTCTTGCCGTCGGCCGAGAAGGTCATCCAGCCTTCGCCGATCTCGCCGTAGTCGTTGAAGTACCACGAGTGGAACTTGCGGGCCTTCGGGTCCCAGGTCATCCACTCGATGAAGTTCACCTTCTCGCCGCCCATGTCGTACCAGCCTTCGTTCTTCATGTAGAGGCCGCCCATGGCCCACTCGGCCCGCCCGGCGCTGGCGAAGCTCTCGGGCATCGGCGGGGCGTCCTTGGGCATGTGCTTCATCATCTCCTCGCGCGACGGCGAGACCATCTGCGCCTGGCCGACCCACGAGCCGAGCAGCGGCTTGAGCATCTGCATCTCGGGCGCCGGCTTGGCGCGCGGCGGCATCGACATCGACATCGACGGGTTCGACTCGGCACAGCCCCCAATCAGGGCGAGCCCCAGACAGAATGTGGCCAGACGAGCAATCACTGCGAGGTCTCCTTTCAATGTTGTCCGCGTGGTGCGGAACGGGCTGGGAGCCTATCGGGCGCCGGCCGGTTCGACAAGCCGGGCGCCCGCGCCGGCTCACGTCACGGCCTGGCGGACCCGCGCCTCCAGCCGGCCTGGCTCGACCTCGTCCAGGTCATAGCGCACCCGGATCGCCGGTCGATCGAGCTTCAGCACGCGCGCCAGGTCGATCGGCGTGCCGATCAGCACCCGGTCGCAGGGCGTGGCGGCAATTGTCCGCTGCAGCTCGGCGATCTGCGTCGTGCCGTAGCCCATCGCCGGGAGCACGTCGCGCAGGTGCGTGTAGCGCGCGAACGTGTCGCGGATCGAGCCGACGGCGTAGGGGCGCGGATCGACGATTTCGGCCGCGCCGAACCGCTCGGCCGCCAGGTGCGCCGCGCCGAACGCCATCTCGCCGTGCGTGACGGTCGGGCCGTCCTCGACGCACAGCACGCGCTGCCCGCGAACCTGCTGCGGGTCGGCGACGGCGACCGGCGAGCGCGCCGCGAGAATCTCGGCCCGCGGATTGACGCGCCGCACGTTGTCAATCACCGCGGTAATGGCGTCGGGCGTGCACGAATCGACCTTATTGACGATCACCACGTCGGCCATGCGCACGTTGGTTTCGCCGGGGTAGTAGCGCGTCTCGTGTCCGGGCCGATGCGGATCGACCACGGTGACGTGCAGCTTCGGCCGGAAGAACGGCGTGTCGTTGTTGCCGCCGTCCCACAGGATGACGTCGGCCTCGGCCTGCGCGGCCGCCAGGATGCGGGCGTAGTCCACGCCGGCAAATACCAGCGTGTTCGCGACCAGGTGCGGCTCGTACTCCTCGCGCTCTTCGATGGTGCAGTCGTGGCGCTCGAGGTCTTCGAGCGTGGCGAATCGCTGGCAGATCTGCCGCCGCAGGTCGCCATAGGGCATCGGGTGACGAACGACGGCGACGCGCTGGCCGGCGCGCTGCAGCATCTGCGCCACGGCGCGCGACGTCTGGCTCTTGCCGCAGCCGGTGCGCACGGCGCAGACGGCGATCACCGGCTTGCCGGAGTCGAGCATCGTGGCGCGCGTTCCCAGCATGCAGAAGTCGGCGCCGGCCGCGTTGGCCAGCGCCGCCTTGTGCATGACCGCCTCGTGCGACAGGTCCGAATACGCCAGCGCCACCACGTCGGCGCCGTGCTCGGCGATCAGCTCGGTCAGCCGCGATTCGGGGAAGATCGGCACGCCGCGCGGGTAGCGCGGCCCGGCCAGCTCCGGCGGATAGACGCGACCCTCGATGTTCGGAATCTGTGCCGCCGTGAAACAGGCGACGCGATAGTTCGGGTGGTCGCGCCAGAAGACGTTGAAGTCGTGAAAGTCGCGCCCCGCCGCCCCGACAATGATCACCGTCCGCTGCACCGGCGACGACATCGAGAGGCTCCTGGCCGGCACCTCTGCCGGGACAGAACACTTTGCAAGCGGCGTACCAGCGGTGGCGTTTGGCGCACGGCGGACGGGCCGCATCGGGCGTGCGGATCATTCGACCACGGAGCGGACCCGGGTGGCGTGAATCAGGCCGGTTTCGAGGAAAAATCCACGGCGTGCGGACTATTCCGCAGTCGGATGCGGCGCCGTCGGTCCCGACCGGGGCGTCCAATCCGGTCCGCCGAGCGGCCGCTATGGCCCGATCAGGGCGGTGACGAACCCCTGCGCGTCGGCGCCGTTGACCTTCCGGTCGCAGTTCATGTCGGCCCGGCGGATGTCGCAGGCCGGGAACAGGGCGCCGTATTCGTCCGGGGCGACCAGCGCCAGCACGAACGGCTCGACGTCGCCGGCGTTCACGGCGGTGTCGCAGTTCATGTCGCCGCGCAGCACGGGCTGCGGCGTGCTGAAGACGAAATCGTCGATGCCCTGCAGGACGCAGACCATCTCCAGTCGCGCGATGATCGGCTGCGGCGTGCTGAAGGTCAGCAGGTTGCCGCCGCCGGCGTTGAACTCGTGATGCAGCAGGCCGCCGCTGGCGTCGTACCAGAACATGTCGATCCCCTCGCCCGGAACCCAGCACAGGTCCTGTCGCGTGCCGGCCGAGTCGGTCACGCTTGGAATGCCCGTGCACGGGTCAACAAACGTCGCGATGATTCGCGCCGCGTAGGCGTGGTTGGGCGCCGAGTAGGAGCACGCGTTCATCGACGGCTGCGGGCCGAACCCCTGCCCGTCGGAAAACTCGACCCCGACGGTCGACCACTGCGTGGTCAGGTATCCCGAGACGACCGGCGAGCCGTCGGGGTACTGGTCGAAATTGACCAGGGCGGCCGACGCCACCGTCGCCCAGAGTCCGGTCAGCGTGGCCGCGATTCGCATCGGTGTCGGACGCGGTTTCATGGGATGCCTCCGGTTTTCGCCGGCGGGCCCGAATCCGGCCGGACCATCGCCCTGCACGGTCGCGCCGTTTGACTCGGAGAGCGGGCACACACGGCGGCGCTCCATGATACCAATCGCCACCGCCCGGCGTGCTCCCGATAGAACTTGCAAATCCGCCTATTCAGGCAGACAAGGTCGCGCCCTCGTCCTGCGGGCAGGCCAGGTTGCGGTTTTCGGCGTGAATCGGCGCCCCCGGGGCCGTTGCACTGGGGTGCTTGTCCGGCGGTCTTGATGACCGTCCATCCGCCGCGCAAGCCTGCGGGGCAATCGTCGCTTTCGTATGTCCAACGTTGCGAGGGAGATTCCATGGTCGCCGTCAGTCTGGTCGGGTCGGCACTGGTCGCGTCGCTGTCGCTGTTTCCGCCGGACAGTCGTGCGGGCCAGCCGGGCGGCAAGCCGTCGCAATCCGAGATGAAGAAGCGGTTCATGGCGATGACCGCCAAGGCCGGCGCGCCGACCGAGGCCCACCAGGCCTTGCAGCCATTCGTGGGGCGCTTCAACGTCAGGAGCAGCGTGAAACTGGGCCCGGGCGAGCCGATGCGGGCCAAGGCGGCCGCGCACGGCGAGTGGATCATGGGCGGCCGATTCGTGCGGCTGGAGGTCATCTCCACGCCGGACGAGGAGCTGAAGGGCGAGCGGCTCATCGTCCTCGGCTACGATCCGGCTGAAAAGAAGTACACGATGTGGCAGGTCGAGAGCAGCAGCCTGACCGGGACCAGCGCGACCGGCGAATTCGACGCCGAGCAGAAGCGGTTCACCTTCGAGGGCGAGCGGCCGATGGGCGGCGCGACGGCGACCTTCCGCTGGACGTTCGAGCTGCGGCCGCGGGGCGTGATCGACCAGGTGCTGAAGATGAAGGCCCCGGGCGCGAATGAGTTTGCGGAGTTCGTGCACGTCGTCTATTCGCCGCTCAAGAAGTGAAGCCCCGCGGCTGGATCAGGTCGATCTTGTTTCCGTAGAGATCGAGGAACACGGCGACCGTGCCGTACGATGCCTCCTCCGGCGGGCGGACGAATTCTACGCCGCGCGCCAGCAGCGCGTCGTAGTCGCGCCGGAAGTCATCCGTCTCCAGAAACAGAAATACCCGGCCGCCTGCCTGGTTGCCGATGCGCGACCGCTGTTCATCCGTTACGGCGCGGGCCAGGAGAATCTCAGCACCGGTCGAGCCGCGCGGCGCGACGCGCACCCAGCGCTTACCGCTGCCGAGGTCGGTGTCTTCAAGGAGCTCGAAACCAAGCGTGTTGCAGTAGAAGGCGATCGCATCGTCATAGTCGCGTACGACCAACGCAAATCTCGCCAGGCGCTGGGGCATGATGAACGGAGGAGACTACCGCGGCGGCGCGACCCTTGGCCAGAGCAGGCGACGCGCGCGGGTCAGGTGAATGAGCCTCTGGCATGCCACGCGATTTACGGCGAGGGGGTCGAATGAGCGGCGGCACTCGGCCGCAATGGTGGTCGTGGGGCTCGATCGAGCAGTCGAACTGTGAGTGACCACGGTCGACGTCGACGGGCCCGCACCGCGCGTGGGTTTCGCCTCACGCCTTGACGATCTTCTCGCGCCCGCGCTTCACGGCGGTGGTCATTCGACGGCCTGCGTTGAGGAAGTCGTGCCGGGTTCGACGTAGGCCGGACAGGCGGCGTCGAGGCGCGTTGGGTTTGTCAGCCGAATGCGCCAATGGTCCGTGTGCGCGCGCATGTCGGGGTGGGGAATCGCGCGATCGAGTCGATCCAGAATCGGCGTCAGCGCCTGGGGGGACAGTCGCTCAGAACCAAACCGATCCAGATTGCCGAGGATCGTGATCCGTTCCTTCGCGCCGGCGGAAGGATTGGCAAGCGCTTCGAGCAGGAACGACTGTGCGTCGAGACGATCGGGATCCGCGAGGCGCTCCTTGTCCGACACCAGAAACAACGCCACGAGCGTTTCGGTGCGCATCCACGAAGCGGCCGGCGCGGGCGTCGAGAGCGACCGATAGTCCGCCATCAGGTAGCGCGCCTGTTGCTGCGGCGTCGGAAGTCGCAAGCACTCCTCGATCGCACGCTGGTGAGCCTGTGCTTCCTTGAATGGCGAGCGCAGTCCGGGCCAGAATCTCCGGAGACTGCGGACAGCCTGTTCATACTCGTCGGCGAAGCGCTCGTACGCCGGATCGAGCACAGCCCGCGCCGCCGCGTTGTCCGCGCTGCGGTCAATCACGTACGCGGCGGCGCGCGCCATCTTTGGGTCGGGCTCGTGCCGAGCGTGATGGTCCAGGATCGATCGCATGCGCGGGTTCGGCGGCAGGGTCTCCAGCGCGGCCAATGCGCAGAATAGGGCGTATCGTACCGCCCGATCCGGTTCGCCGACCGCCATGCGCCGACACCACTCGACCACGGCCGCATCCGTCGAGTCCTTCGATCGCAACAGGTCACCGAGTGTATACGCCGCGCGCAGGCGCACTTCCGGGTCGCCGGGCCACGCGTCGTGCGGGAGATTCCGCCAGTGAAACGCGAACAGGCGCTGGAGCTCATTCGCGCTCAGTGCGGATCGTTTTGACTTCTGCGCCAGCGCGTCCTCGACGATCTGCTGCTCGGCGGAGGAGTATTCCCGCGCTTCGGGCGGTCGCTCGGCGAGCGACCGGCTGGCAGAGCCGACCGCGAGCCATTCCGTCGAGTCGGCTCGTCCGGACCAGGCGCCGGATTCGAGCGCCCGGTGCGCGTCTTCGACCGTTCCGCTCACCCAAAGCGTGCCGTCTTCGTGCAGCAAGACCGCCTTCGGAAGCTGATCCGCGCGCCGCATGGTGTCGTCGGTCGCGCCCGCGGCCACAAGATACCGAATGTCGTGCCGCCGCACGAAATCCCGCACGCGGGTCGGCGCGTCGCCCGTGACGCCGATGATGAGAAGACCCCGGCCGGCGTATTTCACTTGCAGGGCATTCAGCATGGGGATCGCGTGGAGGCAGGCGGGGCACCAGGTCGCCCAGTATTCAATCAGCACCGGGTGTCCGCGGAGCGCCGCCAGATCCAGCGCGCGCTTCGAGTTGAACCACACCTGGGCGTCCACTCGAATTTGCGCGGACGTTGACTCGGCCCGCCCATGCAGGCCGGCGCGGGCAATCGCGCCGATCACGACGCTCGCAAGCCCGCCAACAAGCAATCGGCGCCCATGCTGCCGAAGACACATAAAATCTGTCCACAATATCTACGGGTGCGGCTGCGTCGAGGGGACCTGCCCCGGCGCGGGCCAGTCCCTGTCGGCCCACTCGTAGAGAAGCACAGTCAGGATCACGCGGGCGTAGAAACTCCGCAACTCGGGCGTCTCCGTCTCACCACGCTGGGCGATCACGGCCGACGCACTGGTTTCCGCCCAACGCTGCATCTCGACGAACATCCCGGGGGTCACCTCGGCCAGCCGGGCCGCGTTGCGAATCAATGAATCGCGCAGGAGCACACGCCCCGCGGCTTCGATGGAGCACAGAAAGTCGCCCACGGCTTGTGTTCGCATGTACAGTGGCAGCATCGACCAGATCGTCTCGTACGCAGCATCAACGCAACCTGAGCCAACCAGAATGCATTGGCAGGCCGAAGTGCCGTTCGGGTCGGTTCCCGGGAGCGAAACCAGCTCCAACGGATCGTACTCAGCGGTAAAATAAGGCTGATACGTGCGCCCGAATCTCAGGTCGCATTGCCGCTGACATTTGGCCACATCTTCCTGGGTCTGGTTCCGCGGATGGAGTGAACAGCAGCCCTTGCACGAAGTACCGGTACGGCAAACGATTGTACAACTGGTCAGCGCCCCTGGCTTCGCACAGTAGTCAGTCAGGTCGCCGCCACAGCCCGGAAGCCCGATGCCTCCCAGGAGCAATAAGGTCACCGCGCAACATCGGGTCCATAGTTGACTGGTGACTGGTGACTGGTGACTGGTTCATCGACGTGATCTCCGATTGTCAATAGGCTGATAGTAGCCTATCGGTTCTGCTGTGGGATGTCAATCGCCCGTTTCCTCCGAAAGATACCCCGGCGCACGTACCCGCCAACGCCGCGCGGTCACTCCCGGCTGCAAAGCGATCGGACACGCATGAGGGCCTACGCCTTGACGATCTTCTCCCGTCCGCGCTTCACGCCGGCGGTGGCGTTGCGGGTGTCGACCACCAGCTTCGCGTGGCGGACGACCTGGCCGTAGTCATAGGCCGAGTGGTCGGTGGAGATGAGCACGCAGTCGTACCTCTTCAGGTTGGCCGGCGTGAGCGGGACGGACTTCATCCCCAGGTCGTGCTCGCGCCCCTTGTGGGTCTTGGGGATGTGCGGGTCGTTGTAGTCGACCTTCGCGCCGCGCTCGCGCAGCAGCTCGATCAGCTCGATGCTCGGGCTTTCGCGCAGGTCGTCCACGTCCTTCTTGTAGGCCAGCCCCAGCACCAGCACGCGCGCCCCGCGCACCGCCTTGCCGTGGTTGTTCAGCGCCTCGGTCAGCCGATGGATGACATACTCCGGCATGGCGGTGTTGATCTCGCCCGCCAGCTCGATGAAGCGCGTCGCCTCGCCATATTCGCGCGCCTTCCAGGTGAGGTAGAACGGATCGATGGGGATGCAGTGGCCGCCCAGCCCCGGGCCGGGGTAGAAGGCCTGGAAGCCGAACGGCTTGGTCTTGGCGGCGTTGATGACCTCCCACACGTCGATGCCCATCTTGTCGAAGAGCACCTTCAGCTCGTTCACCATCGCGATGTTCACGCAGCGATAGACGTTCTCGACGATCTTGCAGGCCTCGGCGACCTCGCAGCTCGAGACCGGCACCACCTTGGCGATCGCCTGGCGATAGAGCGCCACGGCGAGCGCGTGGCTGCCGCGGCCGAATCCGCCCACGACCTTCGGAATGGTCGACGTGCTGAAGTCCTTGCGGCCCGGGTCTTCTCGCTCGGGCGAGAACGCCAGGAAGAAGTCCTGTTCGACGCGCAGGCCGCGGGCCTCGAGAATTGGCTTGAGGATCTCGCGCGTCGTGCCCGGGTAGGTGGTCGACTCGAGCACGATGAGCTGACCCGTGCGGAGGCGCGGCGCGATCGCGCGCGCGGTGCCCTCCACGTAGGTCATGTCCGGGTCGCGCGTCTTGTTCAGCGGCGTCGGAACGCAGATGAGGATCGCGTCGGGCTTCTTCAGCTCGTCCATGTTCGCGGTGGCGTGGAACAGCTTCGAGTCGACCAGTTGCCGGATCATGCTGGACGGGATGTGCTGGATGTAGCTCTTCCCGGCGTTGAGCATGCGGACCTTGCTGGCGTCGACGTCGAACCCGATGCAGCGAAAACCGGCCCGCGTGAAGGTGCCGACCAGCGGCAGGCCGACATATCCCATGCCCATGATGCCGACGACGGCGCGACGTGATTCGATTTTCTTGAGGAGAGCGGAGACGTCTGCCACGAGATGGCACTCCTGGAGTTTCGTTGCGATTTCGGCTCGCCGCGGACCCACCGGTGCGGTGGCCACGCCCTCTGCGACGGGCCATCCTTGCATCGGCCAGCCGGGGGAACGACTTGGCCCGCGGCCGCGCTGCGGGCCGCTTATCGGCGGCCATGACGAATCGTTAATTAGAACCGCGGCCGATGGTTATCGCAACTACACTGCCGTGGCCCGTCGGGTGCGTTGCGTTTGCGGGCGCGGCGTCGGTAGAATGGCGGCGTCTGCCGGGGGCGCGGTTCTCGCGGCTCTCCGGCGGCCACGATCAGGTCGATGTGGGGAAGGGTGTCACGCCTCGCACGATCCTGTCCGACGCGCGCTCAACATCCGGGGGGGCGTCCCATCCTGACCCGGCCCGCGCGGGCGAAGCACGTTCTTGTACGAACGACCGGTCTGCGCATCGTCTGACCGGTCGGGGCCCGGATGCGGTCCGTGAAGGAGACATTCTGTGGGCGAGCTCGCGCAAGCTGACCGGGGATTCGGGCGATTCCGCGCGCTGTGGGCGGGGCTGATCGTCATGGGAACGGCGTCGGCCGCCTTTCCGGGCGAGCCGGGCGCGGGCGATCGCTTCGGGCGCGCCGGCACCGTGAAGGTCCGCATCGACCGCGCGACGTCTTCATCCGCTCGGCCCGCGCTGCCGAGCACCGCGCGCGTGGTCGACGATTTCGGTGCGTTCACGATCGTCGAAGAGCCGGCCGACGCGCCGCCCGCCGGCGGCGAAGTGCTGCCGCTCGAGAATCTCATCCAGCTGAACGCCGGTCCGATCGACACCACGCTGCCCGCCGTCCGCCAGATGCAGGCGCCGCGCGGCAACTTCGCCGGCCGGGCGCTGCACCTGGTGCAGTTCGCCGGTCCGATCAAGCCCGAATGGTTTGACGACCTGTCGCAGACCGGCGTGCAGATCGTGACCTACATCCCCAGCAATGCCTACCTCGTGTACGGCGACGCGGGTCAGCTCGCGGCGGTCCAGGCGCTGGCCGCGGCGCGGCCGACCGTGCAATGGGAGGGCGCCTACCGCGACGAGTACCGGATTGACCCCGGGGCGCTGCCGGCCAACCGCCCGGCCGGCCTGTCGCCCGACGCGCAGGACTATTACACCATTCAGCTGGTCGCGGACCCGGTCGCCAACGCCGCGACCCGCGCGCTGATTGACCGGCTGAAGTCGGGCGCGGTCGTGAATCAGTTCGCCGCGCTGGGCTACGAGAACATCATCGTCAGGCTGCCGGCCGACGCGGTGGCGCGGGTCGCGCATCAGCCCGAGGTGGTCTCGATTCAGGCCTACTATCCGCCGCGGCTGTTCTGCGAGCGGCAGGATCAGATCATCGCCGGCAACCTGACCGGCACGGCGCCGTCGGGTCCCGGCTATCTCGCGTGGCTGGGCACGAAGGGCTTCACGCAGGCCCAGTTCACCGCGTCGGCGTTCGTGGTCGACTTGTCCGACAGCCCGGTGGACCAGGGCAACCTGTCGCCCAATCACTTCGGCCTGTGGGAAGGCGGCGTGCTGAACTCGGTCAGTCACGTCAGCTATGCCCGCACGGTCAGTGGCTCGAGCGTGACCGGCCCGCCGACGCAGCACGGCTGCGACGGCCACGGGAACCTGAACGCGCATATCATCGGCGGCTACAACAACAACGCGGCCTCGCCGCACGTCGACGCCTCGGGCTTTCATTACGGCCTGGGCGTCTGCCCGTTTGTGAAGGTCGGCTCGTCGGTGATCTTCAACACCAGCGGCGCGTTCACCAACCCGAGCTTCGGAACGCTCCAGAGCACCGCCTATGCCAACGGCGCGCGCATCAGCTCGAACAGCTGGGGCAGCACCACGTCAAACGCCTACGACTCGATGGCGCAGACCTATGACGGCCTGGTGCGCGACGCCCAGTCGGGCACGGCCGGCAACCAGGAGATGTGCATCGTCTTTGCGATGGGGAACTCCGGCTCGGGCGCCGGCACGGTCCGCACGCCGGCCACCGCCAAGAACGTCATCAGCGTCGGCGCCGCCGAGAACGTGCAGGCGTTCGGCGGGACCGACGGCAGCGGCATTAGCGACAGCGGCGCCAACAGCGCCAACGACATCATCTCGTTCTCCAGCCGCGGCCCCTGCCCGGATGGTCGCAAGAAGCCGGACATCGTCGGCCCCGGCACGCACGTCTCGGGCGGCGTAGCGCAGGCCAGCCCGAGCGCCGCCGGCAACGGCGCGGCCGACGCGTGCTTCACCGGCAGCGGCGTCTCCGGCGGCGTAGCGCCCAACAAGTTCTTCCCGGCCGGGCAGCAGTTCTTCTCGGCGTCGTCCGGCACCAGCCACTCCACGCCGGCGCTCTCGGGCGCGTGCGCCCTGGTGCGGCAGATGTTCATCAATCAGGGGATGTCGGTGCCCAGCCCGGCGATGACCAAGGCCCTGCTGATGAACGCGGCCCGCTATCTCAACGGCACCGGCGCCAACGACACGCTCTGGTCCAACAGCCAGGGCATGGGCGAAGCCAACCTCGGTGAGACGTTCAATCGCGGCGTCGCGGCCCCCACGCTGTTCCGCGACGAAGTGGCGGGTGACATGTTCACCGCCACCGGCCAGACCCGCACCTTCACCGGCATCGTCGCCGACAACACCAAGCCGTTCCGCGTTACGCTCGCCTGGACCGACGCCCCGGGCCCGACCAGCGGCAACGCCTTCAAGAACAACCTCAATCTCACCGTCGTGGTGGGCGCGAATACCTATCGCGGCAACGTCTTCACCGGCGCGAACTCGACCACCGGCGGCAGCGCCGACGCCGCCAACAACGTCGAAAGCGTCTTTCTGCCCGCCGGCACCACCGGCAATATCACCATCACGGTCACGGCCGGCAGCATCAACTCCGACGGCGTGCCGGGCGTCGGCGGCGCTTTGGACCAGGATTTCGCGCTGGTCGCCTACAACGCCTCGATCGGCTGCCCGACGATCACCCTCGCCCCCGCCTCGCTGCCGAACGGCACCGAGGCCGCGTTCTACAACCAGACCATCACGGCCAGCGGCGGCACCGGCCCCTACAACTTCATCGTAACGTCCGGCGCGCTGCCGCCCGGCCTCTCGCTCGCGACCTCCGGCGCGCTGACCGGCACGCCGACCGCGACCGGAACTTCCAACTTCACCGTCCAGGCGACCGATTCCGCGACCTGCACCGGCTCCAAGGCCTACTCGATCACGGTCGTCTGCCCGACCATCACCGTCGCGCCCGCCTCGCTGCCGAGCGGCACCGTCGGCGCCGCCTACAGCCAGTCGCTGTCGCCCAGCACCGGCACCGCGCCGTTCAACTGGTCCGTCAGCGCGGGCGCCCTGCCCGGCGGACTGACGCTTTCACCGGCGGGGCTGCTCTCCGGCACGCCGACTGCGCCCGGTTCGTTCAACTTCACCGCGCAGGTGACCGACAACGCCGGCTGCACCGGCTCGCGGGCCTACGCCCTGTCGGTGGTCTGTCCGACGATCAATGTCTCGCCTGTGTCGCTCCCGAACGGCACGGTCGGCACGGCCTACAGCCAGACGCTGACCGCCAGCGGCGGCGTCGGGTCATATGCGTGGGGCGTGACGGCCGGGGCGCTGCCGGGCGGCCTGAGCCTCTCACCCACCGGCGACATCACCGGCTCGCCGAGCGGCCAGGGCACGTTCAACTTCACCGCCCAGGCGACCGACACAGCCGGCTGCACCGGCTCGCGGGCCTACGCGCTGACCATCAACTGCCCGACCATTTCCATCCTGCCCGCGTCGCTTCCGAACGGCACGATCGGCGCGGCCTACAGCCAGACGCTGACCGCCGGCGGCGGCACCGGGCCGTACAGCTGGTTGGTCAGCGCCGGCGCCCTGCCCGGCGGGCTGACGCTCGCGCCGACCGGCGACATCACCGGCTCGCCTACCCACCCGGGCACGTTCAACTTCACGGCCCAGGCGACCGACTCGACCGGCTGCGCCGGCAGTGCCGCGCTCTCGATCACCGTCGATTGTCCGACGATCTCGATCCTGCCGCGCTCGCTGCCCAACGGCACCACCGGCGTCGCCTACTCGGCCAGCTTCTCGGCCAGCGGCGGCACGCCGGCTTACTCGTGGAGCATCAGCTCCGGCGCGCTGCCGGCCGGGCTGTCGCTCTCGCCGAGCGGCGACATCAGCGGCTCGCCGACGGCCTCCGGCACGGCCAACTTCGTCGTGCAGGTGACCGACTCCGTCGGCTGCGGCGCGACGGCCGGCTACTCGATCTCGGTCAACTGCGCCACCATCGACATCGGCCCTGCCGCACTGCCGGACGGCACCACCGGCGCGGCCTACAGCCAGACGCTGTCGGCGACCGGCGGCACCGGGCTGCTAGACTGGTCGATCCTCTCCGGCGCGCTGCCCGCGGGGCTGTCGCTCTCGCCGAGCGGCGACATCACCGGCACGCCGACCGCGGCCGGCACGGCCAATTTCAGCGCGCAGGTGGTCGATGGCGCGGGCTGCGCCGGCAGCCTGGCCTACACGCTGACGGTCAACTGCACGACCATCTCCGTATCGCCCGCAGCGCTGCCCGACGGAATGGTCGGCGCGGCCTACAGCCAGACGCTCGGCGCAACCGGCGGCACGCCGGCCTATGCCTTCAACCTCACGACCGGCGCCCTGCCCGACGGACTGACGCTCTCGCCGGCCGGCGACCTTTCCGGCACGCCGACCACGGCCGGATCGGCGACCTTCGGCGTACGCGCGGTCGACCTCTACGGCTGCGAAGGGACGCGCGAGTACACCGTCAACATCGCCAGCGTGCCGGCCTGCCCGCTGCCGGGCGACCTGAATGGCGACACGCTCATCAACGGCGGCGACGTTCAGCCGTTCGTCGACTGCCTGATTGCCGGCAGCACGCTGCTGGGCGATTGTTCGTGCGGCGACTATGACCACAGCGGCATCGTCGATGCGCCCGACGTGGCGCCGTTTGTCGCCGGTCTGCTGTCGCCGTAGTCACACGGCTCACTTGGGTTTCGGATCGGGTGGCGCGGGTGTCGCGCCCGCTCAACCGATTCGGGGCGGCGAAGTCACACTTGGAATCGTCTGGGTCGACGCACGCGCCAGACAAGTCACGACGAAACCTGGTCCGCGCGGCGGACGTCACGCGGAGAGAAAGGACAAACGCCATGAAATCGCATTTGTGGATCATCAAGTTCGTTTTTGCGGCGGGCGCTGCCGCGACACTGGGCCTGCTCGGTCCCGCGGCGGTCGCGGCCGCTCCCTCGGAACCCGGGCAGACCGGCCAGGAAGAAGCCGTGTTCGTGGGCCACGGCGTGGTGGGCTACGTTGAGGAGACGATCGACGCGGTCCTGGAGCGCGAGCGGCTCAATCCGCCGGCGCGCGGCGGTTCGCCGCTGGAGCCGCGCCATCGGCCGACCTATCCGGCCGAGAAGGCCGCGGCGGCGGCCGGGCCGTATGAACTCCCCACGCCCGGTGACCCGGGCGAGAACCGGCCCGGGCCGGTGCTGGTCAGCTTCAGCAATCCGGGCAGTTGCGGCTGCGAGCCGCCCGACCCGATTCTCACGGTCGGCCCCAATCACATCCTGGCGGGCATCAACGACGACATCCGCGCCTTCAACAAGTCCACGACCGCGACGGTGTGGAGCGCGACCTGGGAGTCGTTCTTCTCGTCAGTGAACCCGGCGGGCGCGGGGTCGTTCGCCAGCGATCCGCGGGTCTTCTTCGATCCCGGCTCGCAGCGCTACTTCGCGACGATCCTGATGGTGAACAACGCCCAGACCAAGTCGTGGTGGATGCTGGCGGTCAGCACCTCGGACCAGATCGGCAACGGGACGACGGCCTGGCGCAAGTGGGCCCTGGACCCGACCGTGGCGTCGCCCGGCGCGTTCGCCGACTACCCCGGTTTCGGCTTCAATGCCGACGCCGTTTTCATCAGTTCCAACATGTTCACCGCGGTCGAGCGCGTCGACGTCGCCGTGATTCCGAAGGCGCAATTGCTGGTCGCCACGCCGACGCCCACCTTCACGCAGCTCCGCAACATCACGACGTCGACCGGCGCCTTCGCCCTGACCATCCAGCCGGCCCACACTTTCGGCGCGGGCGATGAGTTCATGGCCAGCACCACCACCGGCAGCGGCAGCCAGGTTTTCTTCTATCGCGTCAACACCCCGCTGGCGACGCCGACGCTCACCAAGGCCACGCAATCGGTCACCAGCTACAGCACTCCGCCCAACGCCGCCCAGCGCGGCAGCGCCGTCACGATCGACACCATCGATTCGCGCATGATGAACGTCGTGTGGCGGAACAACCGCCTGTGGTGCACCCATCCCACCGGGCAGTCCAGCCTGGCGGCGGCGCGCTGGTATGAATTCGACACCACTGTCTGGCCCACCACGCCCACCACGCTCCAGACCGGCACCGTGACCGCCGCCTCGACCCACTACTACTTCCCGTCCATCGCGGTCGACCAGTTCAACAACGCCGCCATGGGATTCACGCGCTCGATCGGCGGCGCGGCGGGCGAGTACCCCTCGGCCTGGCATACCTACCGCGCGTCGACCGACGGCGCCGGCACCATGGTCGCGCCGGTGCGCGACCACGCCGGCCCCGGCGCCTACAGCGGCACGCGGCAAGGGCGACTACAGCGGCACCTGCATCGACCCGACCGACAACATCACCTTCTTTACCATGCAGGAGTATTCCGGCGGTGGCGGAAACTGGGGAACGTGGATCACCTCGTTCCAGGTGCCCACGCCCTGCGTCGCGCCCGATCATCAGCCCGCTTTCGCCGCAGTCGGCCACCTGCGGCGTGGCGTTCACCTCCAGCACTCCGTCGACCAGCGCCGGGACCGCGCCGCATGACCTGGTCGCTGTCCGGCAGTCCGCCGGGCGGCATGACCATCAACCCCGCCAACGGTGTCGTCAGTTGGAGCACGCCGTCGCTGGCCGGATCGCCCTATACCATCTCGCTCACCGTTACCAACGCCTGCGGCAGCGACACCAAGACCTTCGCGCTGACCGTCAATCCCAACGCCCCGACCGTTACGCCGCCCGCCAACGCCTCGGTCGCCTGCGGCGCGGCCTTCGTCTCCTCGGCGCCGTCGACCACCGGCGGCGTCGGCCCGTTCACGTGGTCGCTGGGCGGCAGCCCGCCGGGCGGGATGACCATCGTTCCGGCGACCGGAGTCGTCTCGTGGCCGGCGGCGGTGGCCGCGGCGGTGCCCTACACCATCACCGTTCAGGCCAACAGCGCCTGCGGCAACGCCGCGGCGAACTTCATGCTCACCGTCCGGCCGGGCGACTTCAACGGCGACGGGCTGCTCACGGCCGCCGACATCGGGCCGTTCGTCAGCAGCCTGGTCGGCCTGACGAGCAGCTGTGCCGCCGACGTCAACTTCGACGGCAGCGCCAACGGCGACGACGTGCAGGTGTTCGTGAACGGCCTGTGACCGCGGTGCGCGGCAACGCGCCGCGCGCGAAGCTGCCCGACCGGCCGGCCCGGTCGGCGAGCGCGTTCCGGTCCGGCGGCTGAACCGCGCCCCGGCTGCGCCCGTAGTAACGGCTGGCACGCCGCGTCGGCCGGCCTGGCTGCACGGCGGCCGGGCTTGGCACCGCGCCCGCTCGCCCGTTAGGCTGATTTCAGGCGGAACTCTCGCCACGTTTGCCCGTCTGACGGTGGCAGCCCGACGGTCGCCGCCGGGCGGGCATCCCGGGATGGTTCACATGGGACATGGCTTCTTCGGCATCGCGGCCGCCGAGCACGACCACCACTCGCACTTTCACGACCACGCCCACGAGACGGCCGCCGCCGCCAGCCGGGCGAGCATCGGCCTGGTGGCCACGCTCATGGGCGGCATGCTGATTCTGACCAGCTATTACGTTCAGTGGTACAGCCCGTGGCGGATCGAAGAGCGCACCATCGACGGCGTGGTGCAGCAGGTGCACGAGTACGAATACAGCTTCCAGATGGACCTGGTGGCGGCGGTCGGCGCGGCGCTGCTGGGCGTGCGGATCATCTGGCACGCCCTGCGCAACCTCGTCTCGGGCCACATGCACATGGACGAGCTGGTGGCGCTGGCGATCCTGGCGGCCTTCGCCTCGAAGGACTACCGCGCCGCCGGCGTCATCGGCTTCTTCCTGCTGCTCAGCGAGCTGATCGAAACGCGCACCGCCATCGGCGCGCGGGCCGCCATCGAATCGCTTATCCGCCTCACGCCGACCCGCGCCCGGGTCACCGGACCGGACGGCGAGCGCGAGGTGGACGTGCAGGAGCTGCGCATCGGCCAGCACGTCCGCGTCCGGCCGGGCGACAACATTCCGGTCGACGGCACGGTCGTGACCGGCGAGTCGATCGTCAACCAGGCCAACGTGACCGGCGAGTCGCTGCCGGTCGACAAGCGCCCCGGCGACGCCGTCTTCTCGGGCACCAGCAACCTGACCGGCGCGCTCGACATCGAAGTCACGAAGATCGGCGCCGACACCACCCTCGGCCGTGTGCAGAACCTCATCCTGCAGGCCGAGCGGACGCGCATTCCAATCATGCGGCTGATCGACCAGTACGCCGTCTGGTACACGCCGGTCGTGCTGATGCTGGCGGCGCTGGTGCTCTACTTCAACCGCGCCGACGGCAGTGGGCTCCAGAAGACGATCGCCATGCTGGTCGCGAGCTGCCCCTGTGCGCTGATCATCGCGACGCCCACGGCGATTGTGGCCGGACTGTCGTGTGCCGCGCGACTGGGCATTCTCATCAAGAACGTCGCCCACCTCGAGGCCGCCAGCCGCCTGACCGCGGTCGTCTTCGACAAGACCGGCACCCTCACGACCGGCGTGCTGCACGTCACGCGGCTGAACCCGGCGTCCGGGGCCGACCCGGCCGCTTTGCTGTTTGCCGCCGGCAGCGCCGAGCAGCTCAGCAATCATCCGGCGGCCCGGGCGCTGGTGGCCGTGGCGCGCGAGGCGGACCTGAAGCTGGAGCGCCCGGCGAAATTTGAAGAGGTGCCCGGGCAGGGTGTGGTGGCGACGGTCGGCGGCGAGACCGTGCTGGTCGGGCGCGACACTTTCCTGGCGTCGCGCGGCGTGGACCTGTCCGGCGTGTCGGACGCCGCCGGCAAGGCCGAGGGGCTGGGGCTGCTGTTCGTCGCGCGCGGCGGGCGCTGCCTGGGGTTCGTGGGGGTCGAAGATCGAACCCGTCCGGCCGCGAAGGAGGCCGTGCAGCAGTTGATGGCCGTCGGTCTGCGGCGCGTGGCGATGCTGACCGGCGATCGGCGGGCCGTGGCGCGCAAGGTGGCGCGCGAGATGGGCTGCTCTGAGTTCAAGGCCGAGTGCCTGCCGCACGAGAAGCTCGACCTGGTCGAGCAGATGCGCCGCGAGGGGCACCGCGTGGTGGTGGTCGGCGACGGCGTGAACGACGCCCCGGCCCTGGCCGCCGGCGACCTGGGCGTCGCCATGGGCGCGGCCGGGTCCGACATCGCGATCAACTCGGCGTCGATCGCGCTGCTCAACAACGACCTGACGCGCCTGCCGTTCCTGGTGCGGCTCAGCCGCCAGACGGTCCGCGTCATCCGGCAGAACCTGGTCTTCGGCGTGCTGTTCGTCGTCACGATCGTGACGCTGGGCGCCTTCGGAATCGTCACGCCGATCATGGCGGCCGTGCTGCACACCGCATCGAGCTTCGTGGTGGTGTTCAACAGCGCGCGACTGGTGCGGTACGGCGAAGAGCAGGCGACCCACGAGCAGGTCCTGGCGGCCGAGACCGGCTCGCCCGGCGCTGCGCTCGCGCCGGCCTGAGGCGCTCCGGCCTGAGGCGCGCGGGCGGGCGCGCCGCTGCGCTACGACCGCCTGCCCGCCGTCAGTCGCCGCAACAGCGCCACCGTGCGGTCGCGCCACGCGAGCAGGTCCGGGTCGGTCGTCCCTTCCGACACGTTCAGGAAGTGTTCCGCGGCGCGCAGCGCCACGTCGTTCCGCCCGACTTCGGCCGACAGGTCCGCCAGCATCGCGTGCAGCTTGAGCAGGTTGCGATCGGGATCGGCGTCGGCCGCGCCCTGGGCGGCCTCGAGGTCGGCGATGGCGCGGAGGACGTCGCCCGCGGCGCGCGCCGCGACCGCTGCGTTGATGCCGTACTTCACGCGCAGCTTGGGCATCTGCTTCATCGACGACTCGAACAGCGTCGCCGCCTCGCCCGGGCGGCTCTGCCGCATCAGCATCGCCCCCAGCAGGTCGGCGGCGGCGGGAATCGGCTCCTGTTCCAGCACGCGCCGCGCCAGTTGCTCGGCCTTTTGCCACTCGTGGGCGTCCGCCGCAAGCTGGGCCAGCTCGAGGTGGCTTACGAGGTGGTCGGGCTCGAGCGCCAGGGCGGCGTCGATCTGCCGGCGGGCCTCCGCCATGCGTCCGGCGTGGCGATAGGTGAACGAGAGCGTCGCGCGGCCCGTCACGCAGTTCGGGTCGTGGCGCACCGTCCACTCCCACAGAGACAGGTCGTTCTTGAACGCGGGGTTGTATCGCACCGTCAGCACGCAGCAGGCCAGCGCCGCGACCAGCCCCGCGAGTGTCACCCGCCGGCCCGCCGTGGCGGGGGACATCCGCTCGGCAAGGCGCGACACCACGACCAGCAGCACGCCGAACAGCGGCAGGTAGAGGTAGCGGTCGTGGATGCGCCCCTCGGGCGGCAGTGCCCGGCCGTTGTAGATCGGCAGCACCAGCAGTCCGAGGAAGAACGCGTAGCCGACAATGTGGACCGTGTCGCGACGGAACAGCAGGAGAGCGACCACCGCGAGCGCGACGGAAATCAGAATCGGCAGCCACAGCCAGGGGTCAAACTCGCCCGGCGTCGCCCGCAAGGCGTGGATGGGGTTGAGCCAGAATGGCGCGAAGACCTGCCGCACGTAGAACACCAGCGACTGCGGCACGAACAGCACGAACTCGCGCTTCGACATGCCCGAGACCGACTGCCGATAGGTGATGTGCACCGCCAGCCGCGCCGCAAGATAGAGCATGACCACGCCGACCAGCGGTGCGGCGGCGATCGCCACCCGTCGCAGCCGCGCGCCGCGCGTGAGTGTCGCCGCGGTCGGCAGCAGCCACTCGCACACGACCACCACGCCGACGTAGGCCGCGGCCGATTCCTTCGAGAACATCGCCGGCAGATACCACAGCGCCGCCGCCACCAGCGCCGCGCCGCGTCCCGACGCGCGGTAGCGCAGGTAGGCCGAGAAGGAGTGCAGGATGCCCACGGCCATCAGCAGGTCGTGCGAGCCGGCGACCCACGTGACCGACTCGACATGCACCGGGTGGACGGCGAACAGCCAGGTGACCGCGGCGGCGACGGCCGGCTGGACTCCCAGCTGCCGCACAACGCGCAGCACCAGCAGCGTCGCCCAGACGTGCAGCAGCAGGTTGGTCACGTGCCAGCCGAGCGGCGCCAGGCCGAACAGCCGGTAGTTCACCATCATCCAGAGCACCGCCGCGGGGCGGAAATAGTTGCTGACCGAGCCGGCCCGTTCGCCGGCAAAGCCCCACACGTCCGAGGTCATGGCGGTCCAGAAGTATTCCGGCCGCTGGATGAGGTAGTTGTCGACGATCTGGCGGTTGTCGTCGTAGACGAATCCGCAGGTGAGCGCGTTGGCGAATGCGCCGGCCATCAGCAGCAGCGCCACGCCGGCGATCAGCCACGCCGGCGGTCCGGGCGGCGCGGCGAACGATCGGTCGACCGCCACGTCACGCGCGCTGCTCACGGGGCACCTCGCGCCCCGACCGGCACGACGTCGATGCAGTCGAGGCCGAACGCGAAGCCGGACGCCCGCGGATTCTTCGAGCGGACGTCGACCTGCAGGCTGTGTTCACCGGCCGCCAGGGCGAACTCGCCCAGCGCGATCGGCCCGGTTTCGTGAACGGCCGGCCCATAGCCGTCGATCTCGTGCGGCAGCCGCCGGCGATCGAGCGTCAGCGTCATGCGGCCGTAGTCGGGTGCCAGCGTGGCGTACAGGTCGATCCGCGCGCGCCCGGCGGTCGGGGCGCGAAAGCTCACCGTCAGTCCGCCGCCATGTTCCGCCTTGCAGTAGAGCTGCGCCCCGCCGCTCCAGCTCCGGCAGCCGAAGCCGCCCATCGGCTGGACGATCGGCGTGCAGCGGCGGACGTCGCGGCGCGGCAGCGACTCGACTTCCTGCGCGGCGGCGGCGGTGTCATTGGTCGGCAGGCGCATGCCGTGCGCGCGGCGGAAGGCGAGATACCAGCGCACGCGGGCGATCTGCTGCGGCGAGAGCGCGTCGCGCTCGTCGTAATAGGACATGATGTTGCGGCGCGACAGCGGCAGCGTCAGCGTGCCGAGCGTCAGCGTCGAGACCCGCTCGCACTCGGTGTAGCGCACGCACGGATCGGGCGGCGTGTCGGCCAGCCCGTCGCCGTCGAATGCCGCCGGGCGGTTGCCATGCTCGCGCAGGAACTTCAGCGCCGCGTCGGCGCTCTCGAACGGCTGCGGAAAGGTGTGCGACAGCCCCAGGTAATGGCCGATCTCGTGCGCCAGCGCGTCGGTGTGCGGGTGGCCGCAGTGGTTGCCGGCCTGCCAGCCGCACATGGTGACGAAGTTGTTGTCGAAGCCGCCGAAGCTCGCCCCGGTGGGCAGCGGGTCCGGCCCGTAGCGGAAGAACAGAACGACCTGCGTGGGATGGCGGCTGGCGATAGCGATGGAGTGCCGCTGGGCCGCGTGCCAGTCGGCCTGCACGTCGCCGACCAGTCGATTGATGACCGAATCGCGCAGCGTGAGGAAGTCCGACGCGTCGCCGGCGAAGTCGAACGCGATGCCCGCCGGGGCAAAAACGCGATTGGCGAATTCGAGCCAGGTTCGCACGTTGTCGGGGCTGGTCGTCGCCGTTCGAGAGCCGTCGTCGTCGGAAATGACGATCGCGACGATCGGGACGTGGGTCGGCGGAGCGGTGGGAGTCGCTCGCGCCGCGGCGGCGAACACTATCACGCCCGCCGCCAGCGCCGTGCGGCCGAGACGGGGCAGCGTTTCAATGGTGCGCGTCATGCGAGTTGTTACATTCCGGCCCCGGCGGGCGCGCGGCCGCGCGGCAGGGCGTGCGGCGGGCCGTTGGGGACGTCGCGCCGCGCGGTGTTGCCGGCGAGCTGCCGCGCCGCCTCGACAATGCCCGACTCGCTGACCAGCACCACGTTGGCCGCCTTGCCGAGCGGAATGTAGACGTCCTCGGCGCAGAGCCGCGCCACCGACACGTCGCTGCCGCAGCGCTCGAGCAGCGCGGTGACGATCGGCTCGGCCATCCCGCCCGTGCGGCGGCACTCGTCGACCACGAGCACGCGCCCGGTGGCGCGGGCCTCGGCCTCGATGAAATCGACCGGCAGCGGATTGAGCCAGCGGATGTCGGACACGCGGCAGCGAAGGCCGTGCTCGCGCTCCAGCGTTTTCGCGGCCCGCAGCGACAGATAGACCCCGTTGCCGTAGGTGAGCAGCGTGAGGTCGGGCGCGTCGGCGAAGTAGGTCCGCCCGGCGCCCAGCGGCACGGTCGCGTCGAACGACGGGTAGGCATACTGCCACAGGCCGTCGCCTGCGTCGTACAGGTCCTTGGTCATGTAGAGCGCGATCGGCTCGATCAGCGCAGAGACGCGCCCGTCGACCGCCGCCAGCGCCAGCATCGTCCGCAGCATGCCGACGGCGTCGTCGCCGCGCGACGGCAGGCCGATGACCAGCCCGGGAATGTCGCGCAGCGCCGCCACGCTGTTGTCGTTGTGGAAGTGGCCGCCGAACCCCTTCTGGTAGGCCATGCCGGCGATCCGCACGACCATCGGGTTGCGGAACTGGTCCTGCGAGAAGTACTGCAGGCTGCACGCCTCGCCGCGGAGCTGGTCCTCGGCGTTGTGGTAATAAGCGAGGTATTGAATCTCGGGCATCGGCAAAAAACCCATCTGCCCCAGGCCGATCGCCAGCCCGAGAATGGTCGTCTCGTCGAGCAGCGTGTTGAAGCAGCGCGCCAGCCCGAAGGTCTCGGTCAGCCCGGTGGTGACGTTGTAGACGCCGCCTTTCCTGGCCACGTCCTCGCCGAAGAGCACCAGCTGCGGATACTTCACCATGGCGTCGTGCAGCGCCCAGTTGAGCAGCACCTTGAGGTGGCGCGGCCGACCCGCATCGGGCAGCTTTTCCGTCCCGCCGAACGCCGCCAGGCGGGCCTCGGCGTCCGGCTGCTCGGGCCGCCTCGCGCTGCACGGCGTCGGCATGCATGGGGCGCCAGCGGCGACGATCTCGGCGACGCGCGTCTGCTTCGGCCGGCGGACGGCCTCCTCCGACACTGCCCGCACGCGCCGCCGGATCGACTCGTACGAGTCGAGCAGTTGCCGCGCGGTGATGACGCCGGCGTCGAGCAGCAGCGCCGCCGAGCGCAGCAAAGGGTCGTGCGCCTCGACCGCGGCGATTTCGGCCAGGGTGTGATACTCGGTCTCGATGTCGCTGCCGGCGTGACCCAGCAGGCGCACGCACCGCAGGTGCAGAAAGACCGGCTGGCGGCGCGACCGGCAGCAGGCCACCGCCTCGGCCACCACCGAGTGCGCCTCGACCAGGTCGAGCGCGTCGGCGGTGAAGTATTCGAAGTGCGGCCGGGCCCGCGCCATCGTCTCGACCCAGCCGGGCGGCGTATGGACCGAGATGCCGATGCCATTGTCCTCGCAGACAAACAGGATCGGCAGAGGCAGGTTCTGGTGGCGGATCCACGAGGTGGTGTTGAAGGCCGCCGCCGCGACGCCGTGGTTGCAGCTCGCGTCGCCGAAGCTGCACACCACGATGCTGTCGGCCGGCACCGGCAGCGTCACGCCGCCACGCCGGGCGCGCTCGATGGCGAAGGCCGTGCCGACCGACTTGGGCAGATGGCTGGCAATGGTGCTGGTCTGCGGCAAAACCCACAACGGCTTGCTGCCCCACACCTTGTGGCGACCGCCGGCGATCGGGTCTTCGGCCGACGCCACCTGCGACAGCAGCGTATCCCACACCGGCGTGCTGCCGGGCAGCTGCTTGGCGCGCTGCACCATGAAGGCCCCGCTGCGATAGTGCAGCAAAGCCGGATCGGTGTAGCGCGTCAGCCGGCCGACGACGGCGTTGCCCTCGTGACCGGCCGAGCCGATGGTGTAGAAGCCCTGGTCGCGCCCGCGCAGCTCGCGCGCAATCAGGTCGAGGTGGCGGCAGATCATCTGCGAGTGGAACAGGTCGAGCGTTTCGCGCCCGGTCAGGGCGTGACCGGCGCGGATCGGGGCGTCGAGCTCGGCGCCGACGCGCGCCTCCGGGTCGGCGTCGATCCGCTCGCGCAGGAAGCGGACCAGGTTTTCGTCGATCACTTGTGCGCGGTTCAGGTTCATACGATAAAGATACCGCAAACCGACGGGGCCGACCACGCGAACGCACGGCGCGTCCGCGATCTGCCCCGGCCCGGCAGACGCGCCGGCGATCTTCGCGACGCACGAATCCATGCAACCTGGCCCGGCTTTGTCGTCGCTCTCGGTCATCATTCCGGCTTACAACGCCGCCCCGTTCATCGCGGCCACGCTCGCCGACGTGCACGACTGGCTGGCGCGGCGCGTCGGCGCGTTCGAGCTGATCGTGGTCGACGACGGCAGCGTCGACGAAACCGCCGCCGCCGTGCGCCGCTTCGGGCGCGACGTGCAGCTCATGCAAACCGTTCCGAACCGCGGCAAGGGGCACGCGGTGCGCACCGGCATGCTCGCCAGCGCGTGTGATTGGGCGCTCTTCATGGACGCCGACAACTCGACGCGCATCGCCGAGCTCGACGCCATCGCGCCGCGCCTCGCCGACGCCGACGTCTGGATCGCCTCGCGCCGCATGCAGAACTCGCGCATCGTCCGCCGCCAGCAGCCGGTGCGCCAGGCGCTCGGCCGGGCGTTTCCCTACTTCGTGCGGCGGCTGGTCCTGCCGGGCATCAGCGACTCGCAGTGCGGGTTCAAGCTCTTTTCGCGCGCGGCGGTGCGCGCCATCTTTCCGCATCAGCAGCTCGAGCGCTTCGCCTTCGACGTCGAGCTGCTGGCGCTGGCGCGCCGCGCCGGGCTGCGCATCGCCGAGTTTCCGATCGACTGGGATAACCCGACCGACAGCTCGCTGCGGATCGGCCGCGACGCCGCCCGCATGCTCGCCGACCTATTCGGATTGTGGTGGCGGATGTACGGCGGGGGGCGCGGTCCCGGCGGCGGGGGCGGCGCCGCCGGCCGCGGCGAGTGACCAGTCGAAGCGCGGCGGCTGGCGGACCGCGGCGCGGGCCGCCCAGTGGCGGAGCGCGTCGCGCGCTTTGGCCGGCAGGGGCACTCCATCGAGGCGCGTCAGCTGATAGTCGAGGTTGCCGGCCACGCGCGCGTCACCGTGCGCCAGGTCCCAGATGCCGACCACGCCGTCGGCCGAGCTGGACGCCAGGTACGCTCCGCCGTCGCCAAACGCCAGCGAGAAGACCATGTCGGCGTGGCCCGACAGCGTCGCCAGCCCGCGATGGCTCACCACGTCCCACAGGCGGATGGTGCGGTCGCGCCCGCCGCTGGCGATCATCGCGCCATCCGGACTGAAGGCGACCGCAAAGACATCGCCGCCGTGCCCCTCGAGCGTGGCGACCGGCGCGCCGGAGCCTGCGTCCCACAGTCGCACGGTGGCATCGTCGCCGGCTGTCGTCAGCAGCCGCCCGTCGGGCGAATAGGCGACGCCGCGCGTCTGCCCGCTGTGGCCGCGCAGCGTCACGCGAACCGTCTCGGTCGCCCAGTCCCACAACGAGACGTCGGCCAGTCCGTCGCACGCGGCCAGCGTGGCGCCGTCTGGGCTGAACGCCAGCGCCGGCCGGCGCAGAAAGCGCGCCGAGCCGCGCAGGACGTGGACGCGCGCCGGGTCGGTGCGATCCCAGACGCGCACGACGCCGTTGTCGCACCCGACCGCGAGGGTTTTCCCGTCCGGATGAAACGCCAGCCCGACGGCCGGCCCGTCGAGGTCGCGGATCTCGGCGACCCTTCGGCCCGTCGCGGCGTCCCACAGGCAGGCGCGCTGGTCGACGCTGCAGCTGGCCAGCAGCGCGCCGTCTGGGCTGACGCAGAGGGTCGCGACCATCGATCCGTGGGCGCGCTGCCGATAGCGCACCTGCCCGGTTGCAACGTCCAGGGCGCGGATCGTCCCGTCGACCCCGCCGACGTAGAGCGTCTGGCCGTCGCGCGCAACCGCCAGGCTCATCGCGGCGCAGCGCGGCTCGCGGAGCGACGTGAAGGCGCCGCGGTCGGGCGAGTCCCACAGCCGCGCCGCGCCGTCGTGGCCGGCGGAGATGACTTCGTCGCCGTCGCCCACGAACCGCGCCACGATGACCGCGGCCGAGTGACCGAAGAGCGTCGCCACCGGTCGACCGCTGGGCACGTCCCAGATGCGCGCGGTCTTGTCGAACGACGTGGAGACCAGCCGCCGGCCGTCGGCGCGGAAGGCGATCGAGTTCACGTGGCTGGTATGGCCGGCCATCGATCGAATCAGTGTGCCGTCGCGGACGGTGGTCAGCCGGATGGTGTTGTCGGCATCGCCGCCGGCCGACGCCAGGCAGGCGCCGTCCGGGCTGAAGCACAGGCCGCGCACCGCGGCGCGATGGGCCGGCAGCGACCAGTTCACAACCGGCTCGGGCGACGCATCGAGGCCCCACATCGTCAGACCGCCGCTGGCCGTGCCCACGGCCAGGCGATGCGCATCAGGCGAGAAGGCCAGCGAGAATACGCCTGCGGACGGATTGACGAGCGGGCGCGGCGGCGCGGCGATCGTGTCGGACCAGTACCAGAGCCGGCTGTCGGCGTCGGCCGCGGCGATGCGGCGCAGGTCGCGGCTGGCCGCGAGCCGGAGAATGCCCGGATTCGGGAATTCGTACGCCGTCTCGCGCTCGATTCGCCGCGCGCGCGGATCGATCCGCCAGATGGAGATCCGCCGGTTGTCTTCGATACCGCACAGCCGCGCGCCGGTTTCGTCGAGCAGGATGATGCTCGACATGTGGACCGGCGGACCGTCGCTGCGGACGCGGGCGCCGGTCAGCACGTCGAGCGTTTCGATCGGCCCGGGATCGCCACCCAGCGCCAGGATTCGCCCGTTGTCGCTGACCGCCATGCGCGTGGTGGTGTGCGCGCCGGTCGCCCAGGTGCGCTGGCACGGGGCGGCGTTGTAGAGCTCCCACAGCGCCCAGAAGGCCTGGCGCCGCGCCGGGTCACGGATGTCCGCGCCGGAGGCCCGCGCGGCCGCGCCGCCGGGCGGATCGACAAAGGCGCGCCACAGCAGCTCCTCGGCCGCCGAGACGCCGCCGGCCGCGCCCAGGGCCCGGCCGCGCTCGACCTGGCTGTCGTAGAGCGCCGCGGCGACGCGCCGCGCGTTCTCGGCGACGGCGCGCTCGGCGGAGCGCGCCCGGTCGCGCTCGCGCGCCAGGTGGCGCGCCAGAAACCCCATCGACACGCCGAAGCCGATCAGCAGCAGCACGATCGCCGTCGCGACGCCGAGCGCCGTGCGATGGCGCCGCGCCGTCTTGCGCAGCACGTACCAGTGGCTGTCGCGTTTGGCGTCGATCGGCTCGCCTGCCAGAAAGCTCTGCACGTCGCGCTGCAGGGCGCCGGCCGACTGGTAGCGCCGCTCGCGCTCCTTCGCCAGCGCCTTCACGACGATGGTGTCGAGCTCTTCGCCGATGCCGGGCGCGAGGCGCGACGGCGGCGCGGGCGCGGTCTCGGTGATGCTGCGGATGATCGCCGAGAGCGAGCCATCGACCGGGTAGGGAAACTGCCCGGTGAGCATCTCGAACAGCAGGATGCCGAGGGCATAGACGTCGGTGCGGGTGTCGACCTGGTCGGGGTCGCCGCGGAGCTGTTCCGGCGCGGCGTAGCTGAAGGTGCCGAGGAACTCACCGGTGCGCGTGCGGGCCGAGCGCGCATCGGAGTCGGGGTCGTTCAGCCCGACCGCCTTGGCCAGGCCGAAGTCCAGCACGCGCGGCTCGCCCAGCGCGTCGATGAGGATGTTGGCCGGTTTCAGGTCGCGGTGAATGATGCCGCGCTGATGAGCGTAGTTGACGGCGTCGCAGATCTTGCAGAAGACGCGCAATGCGTCGTCCGGGGTCAATCCGCCGCCGGGCGTGGCGCGGGCGCGTTTCAGATAGGCGTCGAGCGGCTCGCCCTCGACGTACTCCATCACGAAGTAGAGCGAGCCGTCGTCGGTCATCCCGCTTTCGTGGATGGTGACCACGTGCGGGTGGCGCAGCCGCGCGGCGATCTCGATCTCGCGCTCGAACCGCGCCCGCTGCCGCGGCGTCGCAAACGCCCCGCGCAGCACGACCTTCACCGCCACAATCCGCTTGGTCGCCTTCTGCAGCGCCTTGAAGACCACCCCCTGCCCGCCGCGATGAATCTCGCCGATGAACTCGTAGCCCGCCAGGCCGCTCGGCGGCTCGCGCCGCGTGGCGGCGCCGGCGTCGAGCGCCGCCGCAAGCTGGCGGGACTCGGTCGCGTTGACGAGCTTCAGCAGGGATTGGTTTTCGCGAATCTGCTCAATCCGCGCGCGGCAGCGCGGACAGCTCTGCACATGCGCGGCCAGCTCGCTGCCGGGTGAGTCGGCCGCGAGCGCAGATTCCAGGCTGTCGATCGATGGACACCCCCGCATGCCCGCTCTTCCCGCTCCACCGTGCGGACGCCGGGCACACCCGCGACATCACGCGACGTCGTACAGATCCCCCAGGCGCTGCATCGCCGTCCGCAGCCGCGACAGGCAGCGGTGCTTCGCGAGATACACGGCACGCACGGTTGTTCCCAGCTCGCGCGCTACTTCCTCCGGCGGACGCTGGTCCAGGACATGCCGTCGAAAGGCGTCGAGCGTTCGCCGGCTGACCTTGCTCGATTCGGCCAGCTCGCGCATGGCGCTGCAGAGCAGCGCCTGCCGGCATTCGGCGTCCCACAGTTTTTCAAGATCGTCCGCTCCCGGGAGCTGCCCGAACGCCGACTCGCCGCGCAGCTCGCGCCGATGGGCCCGGGTGCGGTGCGCCTCGGCGACACGATGCCTCGCGATGCCGATTACCCACGCCCGCAGCCGGCCGCGCGATCGATCGTATTTCCCTTCGCGATAGTCCCTTATGAACTGAGTCAGGGTCTCCTGGGCCACGTCGGAGGCGTCCTGCGGGCCCAGTCCGAGGCGACCGGCAAATCCGATCACGATCGGGCGAAAGCGCTCGTCGAACTGCCGCCACGCCACGTCGTTCCCGAGGTCGAACAGCCCGTCGAGCAAAGCGGTGGTGGTGTGCGTGGTGTAGGACAAGATCATGGTCGTGGGTTCCTGTGACTAATCATACCGGTTTTTGACCTGCGACCAGTGGAAGACGGCGGAGTCGGCCGCCCGGCTGGCCGGAAATTTCCGCCCAAGTGAGAAATTCGGACCCGCCAGGCCGCATGGCGAGAGTGAAGGCCGACAGGGTCGCGCGCCTCGATCGTCCCGTGGCGACAGGTTCGCGGCGACCACCCATCAGACCCCTGAGAGGTACCCATGTTCGCTCGTTATTCATTGTCAATGCGCATGTTAGTGATCGCCGCGACGGTGTGTGCGCTGCGCGCGTTACCGGCCCGCGGGCAGTCCGACTTTTGTGCAACCGCCACGCCCATCAGCGGCACCGGCCTGTTCAACTTCAACCTGGCCGCCATGACCGACAGCCCGGAGGGGCAGGACGCGGTGTGCCTCCCGTCGCAGGGTTTTTCACACGATGTCTGGTGGTGCTGGACCGCGCCATGCAGCGGACTGGTGAAAATCTCCACCTGCGGCCTGACGGCGGTCGACACCAAGATCGCCTACTACGTCGGCTGCAACTGTCCGACGCCGCCCCCCAGCCAGCCGCCGCTCTGCTGCGATGACGACGCATTCGGCTGCTCCGGCGGCACGAGCGAGATCAACTGCGAAGTTTCGTGCGGCCAGCAATACCTGATTCGCCTCGCCTGCAAGCCGGGCACACCGCCGGGCCCGGGCCAGATGCTCATTCAGTGCAACGGCTCTCCCTGTTCGTGTGACAACTGCTGTGGCGCCCCGCCGGCGTTTGCGGTCGCGGCCGGGCTCACCGGCTCGACGGCCGTGATGACGCAGCAGGCCGGCATCAACATGCGCGTACTTGACCTGGTCGACATCTCGGCCCAGCCGGCGACCGGCTCACTGGTGAACTGGTACGCGCCGTTCTACACGCCGACCGCGCTTCAGAACTGGAAGCAGAGCAACCTCGGCACGGTTTTCGGCGTGACGCTGGACGACACGGGCAACATCTACGTCGCGCACAGCTCGGTGTATGGCTTCGGAGCGGGCGGCGCCGACGCGATCGGCACCATCGCCGGTGGAGCCGCCGGCGCCATCTACAAGATCGACACCAACACCGGCATTCCGTCGGTGTTCCAGGTGCTGCCGAACAACATGATCACGGCCTGCACCGGCACCGAGTGCTGGCCGGGCCTGGGGCAGATCTGCTTCTCCTGCGTGCACAAGTGCTTCTACGTCTCGAACCACGAGGACGGGCGCATCTATCGGCTGGATGCGACCGGCACCATCCTGTCGACCTGGAAACACGCGACCGGCCTGAAGGCCGCCTACGCCGGGCCCGACCCGTTTGACACCAACGGCTTCGCGCCGCTGGCTCCGCACGGGAGCACGCAGCGCGCCCAGCGCGTCTGGGCGGTCCGCGTCAGCCAGGGTCGACTGTACTACAGCACCTGGCGCGAGGACTCCTTCCGGCCGGACCCGAACCACCAGAACGAAATCTGGTCGGTGGCGCTGACGCCGGCGGGCGAGTTCATCCAGGGCACCGAGACGCTCGAGCTGCTCATGCCCGGCTACGCGCCGGGCGGCGGCGTCTACTCGAGCCCGGTCGCCGACATCAGCTTCAAGCCCAACACCTGCTGCATGCTGCTGGCCGAGCGCAGCATGATTGACGACACCACGTCGTACGCCCACCAGAGCCGGCTGCTCGAATACTGCAAGGGCGTGAACGGCTGGACGCCGTCCGGCATCACGTTCAACGTCGGCGACACGGTCGGCGGTCTGCCCGACTCGGCCGTCGGCGGCTGCGACTACGACTATCACACCGGCGCGGGCATCAAGGTGAACGTGTGGGCCACGGGCGACGCGCTGAAGATCTTCAGCCCGCCGGCGACCGATCCGGCCATTTACGGCCTGGGCGGCATGACTTACCTCGGCACCAATCCACGCGCCAACGGCCTGATGATCGACTCCAACCAGAACACCGCCATGGGCGACAAGTTCCAGCAAGGCGATGTCGAGATCACCTGTCCGACGACCAATCCGGCGCCGTGCCAGGCCGACCCCAGCGGCATGCAGTGCATCAATGCCTGCACCACGCCGGGCGCGGTCTGCGTGCCGGTCGAGATCGAGCTCGGATCGGACGGGCCCTATCGCATCACGCGGTGCGACTGCGTCACCGACGCGCTGTGTCACCTTGTCTACAACGGCCCGGATCTGCCGCCGACCTGTGCCGATCCGTGCCCCCAGATCTCGGATCCGCCGCCGGTCTGTTCGCCGGTGACCAACACGCGGCCCGACGGCACGACGGTCTATGTGTGTGAATGCACCTCCCAGCCGCCGCAGTGCCAGGTCGTTCAGATTCCCGATCCGACGCTGCCGGGCGCGACCATCTCGGCGTGCGCCGGTCAGTGTCCGAATGGTCAGCCCTGCACGCCGGTGGAGTATCGCGAGTATCCGGCCGGGTCGGGCCACTACGAGATCACGCGCTGCGACTGCAATCCGCCGCCGTGCCATCCGGTCCTGGTGGAAGGGCACATCGAGTGCAACGGCACTTGCCCCGCGCCGGACGGCGGCATGTGCCAGGTGCTCCGCATCGTGGAGCCGCCGGCCTTGGGCGGGATCATCTACAAGTGCGACTGCGCCTGCCGGCAGCCGCCGCAGAACATGGTCGACTGGTGGCCGATGAACAGCCTCACGCCGGTCAAGGACCGCGCCAACCTGCTGAACCACGGCACGTCGAGCGGCGGCGTGACGGTGGCGACGCCGGCCAACTCATGCGTCGGCCAGGCGCTGACGTTCAATGGCGTGAACGGGCTGGTGACCGTGCCGAACGCGGTCGGCGGCGCCGACATCAACTTCGGCAACCAGAACTTCACGCTGGAAGGCTGGGTCCGCAGCGGCAACCCGGCGATCTTCTACCAGCCGATCTGCGACAAGCGCAGCGGCGCCATCCCCAACGTGTTCGGATATGCCCTGTTCTTCTGGGGCGGCAACCTGGGCTTCCAGATCGGCGGTGGCGTGTACGGGAACTTCATCACGTCGGGCATGTCGATCAACGACGGTCAGTGCCACCACGTGGCGGCGGTCGTGCGGCGCGGCGCGCCGAACAACATCCGCCTGTTCGTGGACGGTGTGGTGCAGAGCTTCAACGACTTCACCGTCACTGGCATTACCAACAATGCGGTCGACCTGCTCTTCGGAAAGGAGTACGTCTTCCTCGGCGGGCCGCCGGTGTTCCTGAACGGCACGCTCGACGAGTTCGAGTTCTTCAAGCGCGCCCTGGCGGACCAGGAGATCATCGATCTCTACAACGCCCGCACCAAGGGCAAGTGCTGCGACGTGTGCTATGCCCCGCCCGTCAAGTTCTGCGCCAACCAGACGTCCGTGCAGATGTGCTTCCAGATCTGCAATTACTGCGACGTGGCGGCCAGTTACTCGTGGAACCTGACCGGGCCGGTCGGCGGACCCGGCTGCAACACCACCGGGCCGATCACCTTCACGCCGTCCAGCGGCTCGACCGGCCTCATCAAGCCCGGCGGCTGCCGCACGGTGTGCGTGACGGTGCAGCTCCCGACCGGCATGCCCATTCCGCCGCCGATCATCACGGCGTGCTACCAGTTGACGCTGAACAACCTGACGACCGGGACGCAGCAGAGCTGCACGAACACGATTTCGCGCAGCCGCGAGTTCTGCTATTCGTGCACGCCGCCCTGCCCGATCGCGGTCATGGTCCCGGGGACGACGCGTGATTTCGGCATGCAGGTGACCAACGAGTCGAACCCCGGCGGGCACGTCGATTACCGCTGGTCGGTCTACTACCCCAATCCGTCGCACGCGCCGGACGGCCAGGCCGTCAGTCTCAACGGCCTGCCGCCGGGTGAGCCGGTCATCGGGACGCTCTCCGTCGCCCCGGGCACGAGCGCGCTGGTGCCCATCGCGGTGACCGTGCTGGAGAACGAGCCGTTCCAGCCGATCGAGATCATGCTCGAGGCCGACACCGACGGCGACGGAGTGCCCGACCCGGCCGACGTGATCGTCATTCGCACGGCCGTGTGCGGTGGGGCCGAGACCGGCGACCTGGACCAGGACGGCGTGGCGACGCCGGCGGACATCGCGCGGTTCGTCCAGGCGCTGCGCGGTACGCCGGTGGACGTGTATGACCTGGTGCTCGCTGACACGAACTGCGACGGCCACGCCAACGGTCTGGACGTGCAGGGGTTTGTCAGCGCGCTGCTGATGATTCCGTAGGGCGGACGCGAGCCCTCGCTCCGGCCCGGATCGGCGGCTGCAAGGTCGCCGGCCCGGGCCGGTTGCATTTTGGCGGGCCGTGCGGCCGGCGCCGGGCCGCGCGGCACGGACCGCGGTGCGGCGATTCACCGGCGACGGGTGGCGGTGCGGCGATTCGCCAGCGACGGGTAGTGGTGCGGCGGCTGGTTGCCGACGGCCGATCGCACCGGCTCGCGTGCGCGATAGAATGCGGCCGCGGGCGATTAGCTCAATTGGCAGAGCACCTCGTTTACACCGAGGGGGTCACAGGTTCGAGTCCTGTATCGCCCAGTTCCTTGGCGGCGTGATGCGGGTCGGTGCGGTTTTCTGCGGTGAAAACGCGGATCGGGGGTTCGTTGCGCGGGTCAGTGCGTGGCTGTGCGGCGGATTGCTGCACCGGATTCTGCACCGCCTTGGCGAAGTGGTCGGCGGTCACCTGCAAGTAGTGCTTTCGCGCGATGACCGTCGAGTTGCCCAGCCAGGCGCAGACGACATGCGACGGGAACGACTCTTCGAGTTCGGTCTGCCGGCTGGCACGGAGGTTGTGGAACGGGCGCGGCCAGGAGTCGAGGCCGGCTCGCTTCACGAGTCGCAGGAAGTGGGTCCGCAGGTTGGCGTTCAAGGCGACCACCGAGGCGAGCGGCTCGTTGAGCCGGTCTAGCGCGTCAGTCTACGATCGTGCCGGCCGAATGACGCAGTCGACTGAGACGACCGGATTATCGACGAGCTATTCCTACGACCTGACCAGCGGCGGCGGACAACGTGTCACGCGTACGCTGCCGGGTAGCGACAGTCCGACGGAGATCACGGCCTATTACCGCGATGGGCAGATGCGGAGCGTGAGCGGGACGGCCGTGGTCGGGCGGTATTACTACTACGCGCCGCAGACCCTGTCGGTGGAAGATGGCCCGCTGGCCGTGCGAATGTCCGAGGTGCGGCTGGCCGCGTCCGACTCGCCCCGGGTCGAGACCACCTACCTCGATGCGCTCGGACGGCCCCGGATGGTGGAACGGTTCGGCTTCGGCACCGGCAACCTGGTGCAGACGATCTATGAGTACTATGACTCCTCCGGCTCGTCGGCCGGGCTGCACAAGCTGCACGTCAAGAGGACAAACGCCCTCGTGCCTAACGACTCGAAGACCGATCCGTACACGATCAACGCCGAGGGTCCGTGCACGGTTTACACTTACGATGACTTTGGCGACCCGTATCGGCAGGGCGCCGACGTGAACCGTGACAAGGCGCTGACGGTATCGAGCTCCGGCACCGACCGCATTACAGAAACCGTCTCCAGCGTCGTGCAACTCAGTTCACAGTGGTACCGCCAGACGCTGACCAACGTCTATCGCCCCGGCACAACCACTGCCACGACCATCAGCACCGTCCGCGAGCAACTGACCGGCCTGGCCTCGGGTGTGCAGCGCAGCATCGACAGCATCGATGCCAATGGCAACGCGACGCACGCAACCACAACCGTCGATCGGTCCAACAAGCTTGTCACCGACGAGACGACCGTACCCGGCTCGGCCACGCATGCCCTCGTCAAACGGCGCAACGGGCTGGTCATCTACGATCGGACGAGCACCGGTCGGGAGACCACCTTCGGCTACGACGCCTTGGCCCGGCGGACCAGCACGACCGACGCCAGTCTCACCCCCACGCGAACGACTCAGGTGCACTACGATTCGACCACAGGCCAGGTCACCGACACCGTCGACGGGGCCGGCAACTCGACGCTTTACTCCTACGACGACTCGGGTCGACTGAGCGTCGTCCAGGGGCCGGCCATCAGCAGCCAGCGGCCGGCAACACGGTACGCATACAATTCCCGCGGCGAGGTGACTCGCGTCTGGGGCGACTCGCCGCAGCCGGTCAGCATGGAATACAACGACTACGGGCAGCGATACTCGCTTACGACATTCCGCACGGACTCGGTCGACTGGACCGCCAGCAGCTGGCCCGGCGGATCGGCCGCGGGCGACACCACCACCTGGGAGTATGACGACACCACCGGCCTGCTGACCACCAAGCGTTACGCCGACGATTCGCAGGTCACTTACTCTTACTCCCCCGGCGGGGCGCTCACGCAGCGGACCTGGGCCCGCCTGGACGCAAGCAACAACGAACTGACCACCACCTACACGTACGACCAGGATACCGGCGACCGCACCGGCGTGGACTACTCCGACGATACGCCCGACCTCGCCTTCACCTACGACCGGCTGGGCCGCCTGGCGACCGTGACCAGCTCCACCCAGGGGCACACCTTCAACTACCGCAGCAGCGATCTTCAGTTCGACTACGACCAGATCGACGTGCTCGACGCGCCGGCCGGCTACAAGAAGTACGTCCAGCGCCGCTACGAATCCTCCAGTACCGGCATCCCCGGCCGACCGAACGGCGCCGCCGTCGGCCCGATGGTGGATGACGGCCAGCCGCATCCCGGCGGCGGAGAGTTCCTCATCCCCGGCACGGCCGAGTACGAATCCGACTGGGCCTACGACTCGGTCGGCCGCGTCCTCCAGGTCGTCGGCCCGGGCCTGCCGCCGACGACCCAGCCGGGCACCGGGGCGGCCGACTATGAGTACGAGTCCGGCGGCGACCGCGTCACGATGGTCAAGTATGAAAACGTCACCGGCACCATCCTCGCAAAGTCCACCCGCCGCTACGAGACCACGCGCGACCTGCTCTCGTTCGTCGAGAACAAGTGGGGCACGGCGACGCGCTCGAAGTACGCCTACGTCAACGACGCCCGCGGCCGGCGGACGAGCGTCGTCTATACCGGCACGGCCTTCGACGCCAGTCACTTCGTGATGGGGCTACAACAACCGCAACGAGCTGGCCGCGTCCGACCGCTACCTTGGCTCGAACGTCAGCTCGACCACGCAGCCCGTCCACACCCTCGACCGCGACTACGCCTACGACCCGATCGGAAACCGAACGTCGGCCACGGTCGGCACCGGCTCGGCCACCAGCTACACCGCCAACGCGCTGAACCAGTACACCTCGACCAGCCAGCCCAGCGAGTCGTTCAGCTACGACGCCGACGGCAACCTGGCGGCCGACGGCTCGCACCGCTTCGAGTGGGACGCCGAGAACCGGCTGAAGGTCGTGCTGCCCGCGACGACGCAGCCGAGCGGCGGTGACTTGAAGTCGGTCTATGACTACGATTACCTCGGCCGGCGGACGCGGAAGCGGGTCTATCATTGGGACACCGGCTCGTCCGACTGGGCGACCGCGCCCGACCTCGACCGGCGGTTCGTGTACGATGGCTGGAACCTGGTGACCGAGATGGACGGCCTGGACACCGACGAAGATGGCAACCCGGCGATCCTCCGCCAGTTCACCTGGGGCCTGGACCTCTCCGGGCTGAGCGGCGGCCAGAGTGGCGGGGCGTGGACGAGTTCGGGTGGTACGGGCTTCCAGCCCGTCAGTGACAGCGCCCTGCCCGCCCTGCGCGCGGCCGGCGGCATCGGCGGGCTGCTGGCGGTGCTCGACTGGACGCTTGTTACTCCGCAGATGTCCGGCCTCGGGCAGGCGTACCTCCAGCGGCAACGGCGCTCGGGCAGCCGTCTCGCTCGACGACGGCTCGGTGGTCACCGCCTACGAGTATGACGCCTACGGTAACATCACGGCCGAGACGGATGGCGAGTATGCCCCCGAGAATCCGTTTCGGTTCAGCACCAAGTTCCACGACGACGACACCGGCTGGGTCTATTACGGCTACCGCTACTACGGGCCGAAGTGGGGGAGGTGGGGGAGTAGGGATCCAATTGGCGAAAAGGGCGAGCTCGGTGTCTACTCATTCGATCGCTGTGACCCAGTGGCGCAGATCGACCCCCTCGGTGAGCTAGCAGGAATGCTCGTGCCTTCGTTCGGCGGCTCGGCATGCTGCAAGTACAGGGAATTCCGACCGCTCGCCTTCGCCGGGTTCGCTCTCGCTGGGCACGGGCAACGGACTGTGTTCTGCGCGCGATTCTCCGATCCGATGACCTGCTGTCGTTGCTCACTAAGTGATGAACCATTTCTTCGTCTTGATTCGGCGACCCAGGGAGCTTGTTGTAGCTGCCGAATTCAGAGGCGCCGCCTCAATTCGCCTAGCCCCTGGTGGCCCCTTGGAATCGTCGGATCAACATATGGCGCGCACGAGTCGATGGTGATCAAGTGTTCCGATGGTCGTAGATGGACGCTGGACCATGCTCCGATTAAGGGTGGGCCCGCCTCCGCGCCACACGTAAACTTTGTGCCGCACTTCAGGCAAACGGGATGGGAGGGCGACACATTTGTTGTCTCTGAATGGTGCGTGGCGTGCGAAACAGCGGAGCGGGTGGTTGCTGCGGCCAAGCGCCTAGATGGCTGCACTTATGGTTGGTACCGAGACTGCTACTGGTTCATTCGGCAACTTCAAGAAGAGCTTGAACAAGCAGTTCCATCAAATGGGTGTCCGGAGATTCCATGAGACTGGTCGCAGTGAGACTCCTGAGGATCAGATCATGACCGCTAATCGCCGAGTGGTGATCGGACTCTCGCTGCTTGCTATCGCGGGAGCTGTCTTTGACTATTGGGTCAACGTACCGTATCGAAAGACGGCCCAGCGATGCCTGGCCAACCTCCGCACTCTCGGGTCCGAGCTTCTTCGACATGACCCCAACGACAGCTCGCCGATTCCCTCGCTAAAATCACTCATTAGGCAAGATCGACTATCCATTCGCGATTGTCAATGCCCATTTCGCCGAGACCCGAGCCAGTCAGTGATTTCATATGAATTTGTTCAGGACTTGCGGTTCTCAGACAGAGGCGATTGGATTGTAGCATTCGACGAAGAACGTCATGGTCAAGTGTCTTGTACTATCCGGAGCAGTGAAGACTCAGCGAGGAGCAATTCGAAAAGAATGGCCTTCGCCACTGCATTTGGGGCGATGCGGCGGCGGCGCTCCTCGGTTAGCGACTGACAAGACGGCTGAAGTAACCTTTGACCGGCCAGAGTCGCGCGCCAGTCCGTAGTTGGAATGAGCATGCGTCCGGCCACGACATCGCCGACCACGCAGCCCGTCCACACCCTCGACCGCACGCCTACGACCCGATCGGAAACCGAACGTCGGCCACGGTCGGCACCGGCTCGACACCAGCTACACGCCCAACGCGGCGCCGGTACACCTCGACCAGCCAGCCCAGCGAGTCGACGGCTTCGCGCCGACGGCGACCTGGCGGCCGACGGCTCTACCGCTTCGAGTGGGACGCCGAAGACCGGCTGAGTCATGCTGCCGGCCGACGCCGGCGGCGGTGACTTGAAGTCGGTCTATGACTACGATTACGTCGGCCGGCGGACGCGGAAGCGGGTGTTTCACTGGGACGCCGGCTCGTCCGACTGGGCGACTACGGCGGACGGCCCGGTTTGTCTATGATGGCTGGAACCGCTGCAATGGTGACCGAGATGGACGGCCTGGACACCGACGGGCAGCCCGGCGATTCTCCGCCAGTTCACGTGGGGGCTGGACTCCTCCAGCTGGACAGCAGCCAGGGCGTGGACTGGCGGCGGCAGTTGCGGGTGACCCGACTGCCGGCGCCTGCGGCCGGCGGCGCGGCGAGGCGCTGGACGCTTGTTACTCCGCCTTGTCCATGACCTCGGCGGGCATGCCTCGACGGCAATGGCAATGTCGGCCAGCTCATCTCGCTCGACGACGGCTCGGTGGTCGGCGTACGAGTACGACGCCTACGGTAACATCACGGCCGAGACGGATGGCGAGTATGCGCCAGAGAACCCGTTCCGGTTCAGCACCAAGTTCCACGACGACGAGACCGGCTGGGTCTATTACGGCTACCGCTTCTACGGGCCGAAGTGGGGAAGATGGGCAGGTAGGGATCCGATTGAAGCGTGACTGAGTTTCACTTGCTATTTGTTCGTCTTGAATGACGCAGTCGACATGTTGGACCCGTTGGGACTTTTCCCGCAGCCCCCAACGGAGGAGGCACCACCGCCAACTCAGCCTGCACCGATTCCACCTTGGGGGCGAGAGCATCCCAACACTCAAGGAGAGTACCAGAACTGCGCAGGGAGATCCTGCTCCACCAGGCTGTGGGTTAATTGGCCTAGCCTTGGAGCGCCATGTACGGAAGGCACGTGGACGAGCGCAAGGCGGTTCACACCAAAGGGCTGCACAGTCGTGGATTGTTCAAATGCGTCAAGTAGCGCGGACTGCTGCAAGCAGAAGGGGAACGCGAGGCCGCGCATGCTGATGCTATTCTTGTATCGATGGCAAATCGGATGGTATCGGATGACGCACAACTTTGTAGGGCCTCCAACGCCGGCATACCAGTGCGATTTCCACATGCTCGGGCAGGATCCATGCACAAATGGTAAGTGGTTTACAAAGCAAGATCGCCGCAACGTCTTTACCGACGTTAGCGATCCTTGGGCGAACCTGTTTCTTAGCTATCCCCGCTCTGCCGGGGCCGCGGGCGCCGAGATCATTCAGAAGTGTTTCTGTTGCGATTGTTCGAAGCTTGATCTAGCTGGCGGCGTATTCCGATGAATCTGGTCAGCGTAACACTGCTATTGTCGATCCTGTGCTTGGGCGCAGCCTTGAGTGCTTCGTGCCATCAGCCGAGGTCACCAACCCCAGGCTCAGGCGTGAGGGTCGTGATGTCGGACACCCATGAGCCAACACCTGCCGGGCACGGCGCTGGCGTCATTGAGATAGTCCTTCTGACTCGGTGCCTTCCGCCAGACCACACAGATACGCAGATGCAACGTCTTTCTGATTGGCTACGATCCAACGTCAGGCCCGGCATCAGTGAATCGAGTATCAGGAGCCTGATGAGAACACGAGCAGCGTTTGAGGGAGAGACTATTCTAGGTGGCAGCGGAACACGGGAACTGCGCTTTCGCACGACGGATGGCATTCTCATTCAGTTTTACTTGGAGCATAGAGATGCTCTGTTGGATGGTGCGTCTGTTTGGGTGATCGGTTGATGGGCGCGCGCTGCTCTCGACATGAGCTAGTGAATCACCGACTTGATCGACGGCGACGCGGTCGAAGTATGCCTACGTCAACGACGCCCGCGGCCGGCGGCATCGGCGGATTGCTGGCAGTGCTCGACTGGACGCTTGTTACTCCGCAGATGTCCGGCCTCGGGCAGGCGTACCTCTACGACGGCAATGGCAATGTCGGCCAGCTCATCTCGCTCGACGACGGCTCGGTGGTCACGGCGTACGAGTACGACGCCTACGGTAACATCACGGCCGAGACGGACGGCGAGTATGCGCCAGAGAACCCCTTCCGGTTCAGCACCAAGTTCCACGACGACGAGACGGGGTGGGTCTATTACGGCTACCGCTTCTACGGGCCGAAGTGGGGAAGATGGGCAGGTAGGGATCCAATTGGCGAAAACGGCGGGCTGAACATCCTTGAGTTCATTGGTAATCGAACCACTTACGCCGTTGATGCGTTCGGATTGGATGTCTGGCGCCGGGACAGAAGACGGCGCTCAGATACGGAACTTCGGGCTGACTGCAGGCCACAGAACCGTCCTCGTTCACGAGAGACTGGAGGTGATTTTGCAAGCGACTGGGCCGGTCGTCAAATCCTGGATTGGTACTTGACTGGCGGCGGGGTCGATCACGTCATTTCTAATGACCCACAGTGGACTCAGTATTTGATGGTTGACCCAGATCTGGCCGACGCAGTGCAGGCAGTGCTACTTCAACGAATTGCATCCCTGTGTGCTCGACCAGGAGAAAGCGCCGAGGATAAGTTTGATGTACGAATTGCCGCGGAGATGCAAAACGGCGAATCTATCACCGGCTACAATTACCTTCACGGTACGAACAGGCAAGTTGGTGGACTGCACGTTACCGGTGTCCTGACAAAGCGCGGATGTTGCTGCGTGCAGTTCCGCGTCAATGTCACATGGAATGATATTATTGACCCTAACGGGTCGTATGCCACTGATATTATCAAGAACGCGATCGCGGAGACCGTTACACTTGGTGAGGCGGAGCCATATACCTTGAAGATCAATTTCTCGTCAAGCGGTTCGTACACTCGCTGCCCTTGTCGATTCAATGGATGGCCCTTCGACACGAGTAGCAACGGCGCGAATGGCCCGTCGCCGGAGCCAAAGTAGCAGCTTCTGGAGGTATTGTACAATGCCAAGTCCCACAGCCGCCTTCGATGTGATGTACAAACCCGTTCTGCGCGTTGCTGCACCACGCAATCATCGGACCGTGATTGGTATTGGGGTACTACTGGTCTTGCTCGTTGGCTGCCGACCGGGCTCGAGTCCGAGTCGAGTTCCGTCAGGCGATGGGCGTTTTGTTCTTGTGACGCTTGTTGAGCCGCAGGGACGCGGCGGTGTGCCAAGCGTGACCATCCGAGTCCTCGACAAAGCAGGCAGGGTCGTATGGGAGAACAAGACTCACGCCGCCGATCATTCCCGGTGGTCAGTACATTGGGAAGACAACCTCGGTATTCTGCTTGAGAGCTCCGACATTGGGTCTAGGCGCTGGAAATTCGACGCGGAATCGTCTACTTGGAAGGAGATTGCACTACCATTCCACGGGTAGCTTTCTGATCGACAGAAATCCGTGACCACCTGGGGAGTTTGGGAAGCGCTCCGAGATTCGATCCGACATTGATTACGCCTACGACCCGATCGGAAACCGAACGTCGGCGACGGTCGGCAGCGGCTCGGCCACCAGCTACGTCGCCAACGAACTGAACCAGTACACCTCGACCAGCCAGCCGAGCGAGTCGTTCAGTTACGACGCCGACGGGAACCTCACGGCCGACGGCTCGCATCGCTTCGAGTGGGATGCCGAGAACCGGCTGAAGATCGTGCGGCCCGCGACGACGCAGCCGGCCGCGGGTGACTTGAAGTCGGTCTATGACTACGATTACCTCGGCCGGCGGACGCGGAAGCGGGTGTTTCATTGGGACCCGGGCTCGTCCGACTGGGCGAGCACGCCCGACCTCGATCGGCGATTCGTCTATGATGGCTGGAACCGGGTGACCGAGATGGACGGCCTGGACACCGACGAATCCGGCAGCCCGGCGATACTCCGCCAGTTTACGTGGGGCCTCGACCTGAGCGGCCTGAACGGCGGCCAGAGCGGCGGGGCGTGGCCCGGGCCGGGCGGCGTGAGTAACATGGGTGGCACGAGTGACTCGGGGGGCACAGGCCACAATCTGGGTGGCACGGGCTTTCAGCCCGTGAATGACGGCGCCCTGCCCGCCATGCACGCCGCCGGCGGCATCGGCGGGCTGCTGGCGGTGCTCGACTGGACGCTTGTTACTCCGCAGATGTCCGGCCTCGGGCAGGCGTACCTCTACGACGGCAACGGCAACGTCGGGCAGTTACTCTCGCTCGACGATGGCTCGGTCGTCACGGCGTACGAGTACGACGCCTACGGCAACGTCACCGCGGAGACCGATGGCGAGTATGCCCCGGAGAACCCGTTCCGCTTCAGCACCAAGTTCCACGACGACGACACCGAACTCGTCTATTATGGACATCGTTTCTATCGGGCACTTGCCGGACGATGGCAAAGCTGCGACCTGCTGGAAGAGTTCGACCACAGGAATCGATACGCCTTCGTACAGAATTCTCCGGTCGCGAGGATCGATCGTCTTGGCTTGGCGACCTACAAGAGAATGGGACCCTGTTACCGATATTGCGCGTCATTCTTCCTGTATTGCGCCAGCTGCGAGACTTTCTTTGTGGTCGCACCTGGCGAAAACAATGCCTGCCTTAACAACTTGCAGGGCTGTCTGCAAAACTGTAACTACGGCAATAGCAGGACTGGATACACGCCCCCGAACAGGTTGACTTTGTCGTGTTGCAAATGTACACGCCCGGATGTCAATGGAGTGCTGACCTGCCCGGGTCGCACATCCGGCGTGGGCGAAATACCCCGCTGGCTTGACGTGCTCTTGAACACAGTTGGGTATCAAGCCAACTGGTCCGAATCCTGGTCTGGCCTAGACGCACTCGCAGGAGTAGGAAAACTGGCTGCTTGTGCCGGCTACTCGAAGTGGAAAAAGGAGCATGAAGGCCAGCCGGATTTCTCGGACCCGGACTTCATGTTTCACTGGATTACCTGTCGTGTGCAAGACAAGGATGGCGTTGATCCGCCACCACCTGGGTTCTTCCGATGACTAGGTTGATTTCGGTACGCCTGTGGTTCTTGTCAGGGGGCGTCTTCATTGGCGTACTCGCGACAATCGCATTCCAGCGCTTGCAAGTGTATCGCGAGGGGCGCAGCGTGCTTTCGCGCGCGGGAAGTGGGACGGCACTGTGCGAGGTGGATCAGCTTCTAATTGCACGGATTGACAATCCCGTGGCCGACCGCGATGAGCGCCTGACAGTGATCTTCGACACTCAGAGCGCCGAGGCAGTCGCCATGCTTTATCGCAATCCTAGGTCAGGTCAATTGGAGTCGTCGCACCTCGCCTACCCGAAATCAGAGAACAGCATTTGCGCCTCCGTGTTTCGCGACACCAGCGGTGCGGCCCGCCGAGCCGTCCTTGCAGCTCACGTCATGCAGGCGGGGAGGGCCGTAGAACGAGAATCGGCGTTTGATCGGAACGCGGACGGCATTCTTGATCAGCTCGTCATCCCCGATCGCGGAACGGCGGTTTCATTATTGCGAACGGGCGAGGCAGAATGGGTGAGGGGACGATTGAATGACAAGATTTGGCATGTTAGAATCAACGGCACGTGGACAGAGGTTGTCTTAAGAATGGGCGGGTATTGGGAACGTGTGGGCGCCACCACTCATCCGGCCTCAATGTCGTCCACCATAGAGCGCGAGTAGCATCAGCGGCATTCGAATCGACATGAGCCGAAAGAGTAATATCGAAGCAAGCGGCGGTTAGCCTGTGTCGGGTGGTGATCTACCGGCCGGTGCCCTTCCCGCCATGCACGCCGCCGGCGGCATCGGCGGCCTGCTGGCGGTGCTCGATTGGACTCTGGTTACACCTCAGATGTCCGGCCTGGGCCAGGCTTACTTGTACGACGGCAACGGAAACGTCGGGCAGCTGCTCTCGCTGGACGACGGTTCGGTGGTCACCGCGTACGAGTGTGACCCTTGCGGTAACATCACGGCCGAAACCGATGGCGAGTATGCGCCGGAGAACCCGTTCCGCTTCAGCACCAAGTTCCACGACGACGAGACGGGCTGGGTCTATTACGGCTACCGCTTCTACGGGCCGCAGTGGGGGAGGTGGGGGAGTCGGGATCCGATGGCGATGACGGTATCGCGAGTACCGGGCGGTGACTCGGACATGGGTCAGATTCCCATCGCGCGAGATCAGTACTCAATCCTGGAGTTTGAGCAGAGCAACCCTGTCTGCGCAATTGATCCTCTAGGGCTTAAGATTGCACCAATCGGTTGCTGCGGACCAGATATTACACGGCCCCTGTTCCAACTAATGTCCGAATTCCGAAGGAAGTTCCTGAGTCTCCCGCCTAGCCAACAAGGGAACATCTGCACAAGCTTCATATCGCCTTCGGGCTGGGACATAGTCCAATTGTATTTGGCTGGGCAACTCCACGGTTGGGCCGGTTTCCAGTCACAGGGATGTGGCACACGGGACTGCGCCGGGACCGTCGAAGTCTTCGGCAAGTGCTATCGTTCGGCAGAAGTGAATTATCTCCTCTTCGGCCACGCCAAGAGAATGTGTTTCCAGCGGGCTCCGAGTATCTTCAGTTCTGTTCGAATATCATCCGACACTTACTACTTTTCAGCGTCTGGCGGCTTTGAGCGCAGTGATGCGTTCGAAAACAAGTGCAGCGACATATACTACTGGCGGCTTGGAGCGCCGATTATCGATTGGGTATCTGGAGTCAAGCCAAATAAGATTGGTCAGGGCAGCACCGCTTGTCGCTGCGCGTGGTTCCACATCGGCTGGGAGGGCACGGGCTTTGAGAAAGCATCGGATTGTGTCATGGGTGGTTGCAGTTCCTGCGGCAAGGCGTACACAGGACAACTTCAAGGCCATGTTGGCTTTCTCTGGTCTTGAGAAGGCGTCCAGATGGCCAATCCTCAAGCGCGCGGAGCGTCAGGGGTACTGACCTGGAACGATGGTCCTGCACCAAGATTCTACTTGCATGCAACCTTCAAGGTCTCGGTTGACTCATGAGTCGAGCGACGAATCGATTCGCGACGGCACTTCTGGCACTCATGGTGCTCGCGTTCTCTTTTCGATCGTTCTTCTGTCAACTCTACAAGCGCTTGACGCCACTGAAGGGACCACGGTTGCTATTTGAGGAAGCGTCTGCGGGCGAGCGCGGTCGGAAGTGGCTTCCGTACTTCTTCAAGCACAACCTCGGCCGGCAGGTCCTGATAGATCGCCCCAAGAACTTCGTCGTCGTGATCTCACCTCAAGTATCCATTCGAACGTTTGACACTACAAGCCGCACGCCGGACTCTGTAACGATTCGCACGACACACGGGCTGACAACAGTTCACGCCAAGGCTGACGCGCTGGTCTGTATCTGCCGCGACGGCACTCAATGGTCCACGTCAATGCCCTCCGAGGCCGCACGGCGAATCGACGACTGGCGCGGCGATGCGCGATCGCAGGACTTCGCCAGGAGCATCGCCGAGGAATTGGATGCTCGAGCAGTTCAGGAACTTCGAGAGCGCGTTGATGCCGGAGCCCACTGAGGCGCGAATCGCACGTCGTAAGACCGACCACCAGGGATGGTACCGACGCGATGGTTGGAACTGGAATCGGTTTGTGGTTGCACCGTGAACCTGGGTGCTATGAGCAACATACGTGCCAGGGGCCAAGATTCGGGTGGCACAGGCTTTCAGCCTGTGAACGACAGTGCCCTGCCCGCGATGCACGCGGCCGGCGGCATCGGCGGCCTGCTGGCGGTGCTCGACTGGACGCTGGTGACTCCGCAGTCGTCCGGCCTGGGCCAGGCGTTTCGAGCCGCGCCTGAAGACTACTCGTCAACATCGTCAGCCGGTCGAAATCGACCGCACAATCGCTATCAGCGCCGCTCGCACCTCAATTGGCAGGTGCTCCCATGCCTCAACGATCTCTGAAACGGCGCCCGAGTCCGGCAACCCCTCCGCCGATGCACCGGATTTCGCACCGCCGGGGGGCGGATTCGGCTGTTTTTCTAGCGTTTCAACAGCGTGTTCGAGTTCTGTATCGCCCATCAGATCGGTCCGCCGGGATGGCACGGTGTCGGCGGGTGCCCGGTCGAGCGCGACAGTTGATTTCGCTTTCATCGATCTATCGCGTATCTTGTATGGCTCTTGCCTCGCAACGGCACCGCGGCGCGTTTCTCCGCCGGGCGCAACATGACTTCATCCGCGCCGCGCGACTCGCCAGGGGTGGGCCGCGGCATCGGGAGCTGACACTTGACGCGAAAGCTCGGGCTCGCCGTCGCAGTCGTATGCGCCGTCCTGCCCTGTGGCCGGGCGATGGGGGCGGCCTACACGCTGCTGGACCAGACTCTCTTTCGGAATGGCCTCTATTCCGTCGTCGGCAACGACGCCGGCGCTGTGCTGTGGCAAGAGCAGGCGGGCGTCTATTGGACCGACTTTCAGGGCCCGCCGCTCGACGCATCCATTGACGCGTTCGGCGTCAGCTCGCTGGCGAGTTTCGGGCTGGCGCGCGAGAACCGCGCCGTCTGTCAGGCCTATCGCGAATACGACGATTCGCCGCGCATCTGCCTCTGGGATGCCAAGCTTCCAAGCGGGCCGCGGACCCTCGTCGTGCCCGACACTGCCGGGCCGGCCGTGGTCATGGTGGTCTCGAAGATCGCAACCGTCTCGAACCGCACGGCGCGATTCAAGCTCTGCTTTCGCGACAGTGGCGGTGTCGATTCGGCCACGGTCGATCTGGCCGCGGTCACCGTCACCGACGGCCGGACGACGCCGCTGTTTCAGGCGACCGCGCATCGCGTCGGCCGCGCCGATTCCGCCGATGGCTGGTGCGTCGACGCCGAATACGAGGTCGAGCTGCCGGCGCCGACGGCTCCGAACGCATCGTCGAGCTACCCGGTGACGTTGCCGCCGAACAGTGTTGCAGACGCGGCACTCACGGTCGCATCCGGGGCCGGGTTCGCCGGCGCGAGAAACTTCTGCAATTCGCTGCCGCTGCGCGTCGGGTCGCTGAGCGTCGATAACGACAACCCGGCGACCGCGACGCAGAGCGTGCTCGCGACCCTGGGGCACCGGTTTGTGCTCGGCGCCTGGTCGGGTACGGCGCTGGGCGACGAGACCGAGTTCGCCGGCGTGGCTCTCTCCGGCCTCACGCTGCGCAGCTATGTGCTCGCGAACTGGTCCAACAAGCCGCTGCAGATCGCGGCCAACTCCGTGTCTGTCTCCGGGCCCGGGTTTCGCGTATCGCAACAACCGCCGGCATCGACACTGCCACCCGGCGGCGAGACGAGCTTCACGATCGAGTTCGCGCCGACGGCGCTGGGCGATCACTACGCCCTGGTCTCGGCGCCCGGCGGCTCGCGCTTCTACGTGCACGGCCGCGGCGTGCCCGCCGGGGCGCAGCTTGCCAATGCAACGCTGGTCGCAGTTCGCGCCAACACGATCTACAACCCGGTCATCAACGCGACCGGCATGGTGGCGTTCGTCGCCGACGTGCCTGATCAGGTCGGAGCGCATGTCTCGCGCAACGCCGCCCGATTTCAGGCCGCCCCGGGCGCGGCTGTGGCGCCGTCGGCGATGCGTTCGGCCGAACTCAGCCGCGACGACGCCCGGCGCCACTACGACCGGCTGGACATCGCGGACAACGGCGCCGTGCTGGCGATTCCTGGGTTTCGGGTGGGCGTCGCTGACGAAAACCGGCCGCCGCTGGTGCTGCTCGATTCCGCAATGCAGTCGACCGTCATTGCCGATGCGGCGAGATTCACCCAGATTCCGTACGGGGACATCAGTCGCGACGGGCGCGTGATCAGCTTCGTCGGCACGCTGCGCGACAGCGCGGTCGCGGAGATCGCCCAGAACCAGTCCAACACGGTCGTGGCGGGTCAGGGAATTTACGCCTGCTTCGTCGATGCACCGCAGCGACTGCTGAAGATCATCGGCGACGCCGCAGACCGGCAGGCGGACCCGGGCGAGCACTGGTGGGATGCCGACAGCAATGGCGCCGCGAACGAAGACGAGGTTGACAACCCGATGCGCTATCAGCTCATCGGCCAGCTGCGCACGTCCAACGTCGAATCCCTCGGCGGGTCGGGCGGCGCCGAGCGATTCCGCATCCTCGTGACGGAGGACTCGGTCGACGCGACAACCTATGCCCTGACGGTGGCCACACAGCCGGGCGCGCGGCGCAGCATCATTGCGTCGGCGCCCCAGTTCGTCAGTCCCGATCCTAGATTGGTCGATTCGGCCGACGACATTGACGCGGTCTGGTCGGCTGACATTCTGCCGGACGGCCGGCTGATATTCGCCATGCAGACCACGCGGCTGTTTCCCACGCGCATTCAGCAGGTGGTCGCCCGGGCGCAGCTTGTGCGGCGGCCGGTCGTGCTCGTTCCCGGAATCGTCGGGTGTTTCGCCCGCAACTTCGAGGACAACGCTTCGTTGCGCGCGTTTCTGCTGACGCGCGGCGTCGCGCCGGACACGCTCGAGGACGACCCGCTGACGGGCGCCTATCGCAATCTCATCGCCACCCTCGAAGCCGACGGCTACGTCCGCGACCAGGACCTGTTTGTCGCCAACTACGACTGGCGACTGCCGCTGGCGCCGGTCGTGCAGGACGCGCCCGGGTATCTCTCGCTGGCGCCGCTGACCGCGGCCGAGCTGAGCGACAACCAGTTCCGCTACGCGGTCGAGTATCTGGGATTCACATTGCGGCGCGCCGCCGACGCCTGGGCCAACAGCCACGCCGGCCGAGCGCTCGATCGTGTGGATGTCATCGCCCACAGCATGGGCGGGCTGGTCTCGCGCGCCTATTTCCAGGGTTCGGCCTATGGCGCCGAGTACCAGGCTGGGCGCCGACTGCCGAAGTTCGACGACTACATCATGGTGGCCGTTCCGAACCAGGGCGCCTCCAAGGCGTGGAATGCCATTCAGAACAACTTCATCTTCGATCCGGCCTATCGATACGTGCTGTCAAACATCCTGTTCCAGGCCTATCGCACCGTCGTTCGCGGCGGTTCAGTCGAGGCCCCGGGAGACCCCGGGCAGCGCATCACGCTGGACTCGATTCGCGTCGACGGACAGTGCAGCCCGCGCCGGTTCATTGCCCAGTATGTCCCGTCGGCCCGAGCGCTGGTGGCCACCTATGCCTTCGCCGACACCAACGGGGACGGGCGCATCACCAGCAATGATTTTGCGGTCGACCTGTCCGCGCCCGACCCGGGTCTTGGCGTGAACCCCTATCTGACGGGCGTGCCATTGGGCGCCGATCGCACCCTCGACCAGTTTCTCGACGCACGTTTTCCGTGGCTGACCGGGTGGGTCAATCCACTGCTGCTGGCGCTCAATCGGTATGGCGCGGGCGAGTTGAGCGACGATGCGGAAGTGACCGTCATTGCCGGAACGGCGGCGGACACGGCGACGCTGGTCGAGCCGTTTGTCGGATCAGCCACTCCCAGCGACCCGGAAGGCTCATGGCGTACGCGCGAGATCTTCCGCATGGAGGAGCGCCGCTCGCGCTCGGCCGGGCCCGGCGAGCGCTGGTATCGCGACGTCGTGACGCGCCGGGGCGTGCCACTCATGTCGTTTGCGACGACGCCCGGGCCGGGTCTGTTCTCACAGGCCGAGTCCGACGCGCGTGCCGACGCGGAAAACTACAACCTGGGCGGCGGCGACGGCACCGTGCCCAGCATCTCCAGCCTCGGGTTCTTTGAACCCGGCACTTTGAGTGCGAGCCAGTTCAACCTCTTTCCGCTGCCCGAACGCGGCGACGCGTCGCACGCCATCGAACACTCGGCCCTGATGACGAATCCGGACTCGCAGCGGCTTATTCTGCAGATGCTCGGCTGGCCACTGCCCGACACCGCTTTGGTGACCGATCGCGGCTTCAGCAAGCTCGCACAGCTGTTCAATGTGCTTGAGGTGATCGATCTGTTCCCGGGTCACGGAGAGTGCGAACCCGGCGACCCGCGCGAGCATCTCCTGACCGGGCAGACGCGGACCATCGCGCTGTCGCCTGGCGCGCTGACCGACGACGATGTCGGCCTGCACTTCGAAATCACCCAGTCGCCCGCGCACGGACACGTCATTTCGCTCAACGACTCGACCGGCGAACTGCTCTTCACTCCCGACGCCGGTTTCAACGGGACGGACCAGGTTCGCTATCGGGTGACGAGCGGCTCGTATCAGCTGGAACGAGTCCTGCTGCTCGACGTGTCGAACCAGCCGGACACGGGCGGGTCGCCTGGCGGCAACCCGGCGCCCTCCGGTTGCGGTGGCGGCCTGTGCGGCGCCGGCGTGGCGCCGTTCGCTCCCCTGGCGCTGGTCGCGCTGGCGCGGCGGCGGCGCGCTAGATCGGCAGCCCCGCTGGCGGGGCGCTGAGAATGGACGCACCCTCCCACTCGTAGCGCGATCCGTACGCGTCGGTGTTGAATCCACCCGGCGGGATGTTCCAGTCATTGTCCAACTGGATGTTCAGATTGAACGGGTGATCAACGTAGAGCGAACTGCCGTGCACGGAGATGTGCGTGACCTGCGAATCGCCGCTGTCGGGGTAGAACCGCCGTTCGGCGTCGGTGTCGACGTGAACGTTGACGACGAGCGTCCGGGACTGCGAATTGAGCACGCCGGTGATGGAAAACCACTCACCCCCTCCCAGCGCCGGCGTGGGATCGGGGAAGTATGCCGGGTGTCGCTCGATCTGCGACAGTTCGACGGGGTGTCCTCCGATCATGCCGGTCCCGTCGATCGAGTTCATGGTGAACGTCGCGCCGCGCCGACCGTTGGAATAGTGCCCGCCTGACCGGGCGGGCTTCTCAATTTCGTCGCGCACCGGAAGCGTGTCGAACCGCAGGCGATACCGCCACGTCATGTTGGCGAAGCAATCGGAACAGTATGGCGGCGTTATCTCGGCCAGCTTTCGCCGCACCACCATGTCCCAGGCCGAGATCCAGCGCGGATTGCTGTTGTGGCCATTGACGCGGACATAGACCTCGCCCAGGTCGGCGCTTTGCAATTCGCACTCCACGCGCGTCGCAGTCCAGCGAAGTCCCGTGAGTTCGCGCTCACTGCCGCCGATGAAAACCTTGCCGGCCCGGTCGCCGAAATCGCCGAACAGAATGAGCTTCTGATTCTGCTCGTCGGGGATGACCTGCCGGAGGCCCGGCCGAAGTTGAGCCGCAGGTGAGCCCTGCTTGTCGCGCCGTACCAGCATCGAAAGCGAGTCGAGCTGCTGCTCCCCGTGGATGATATCGACCGATGTGTCGAGCGTCGTTCCGTCGCTGCGTTGCAGTGTGCGCATCGCCGCCAGAATGTCGCGCTCGTTGAACGGCCGCTGCGGCGGGTCGCGGAACGGCCCGACCGAGTTGGCCCCGGTAAGCCGATCGAACAGGAACCGGGTCGACTGGGCGACCTGCTTGTCGTTCGTCGGCGTGGTCCAGCCGAGGTAGTAAGTCGCGCCCGCCTGAAGGCAGGCGGGCCAGAAAAGCGGATCGGCTGACGAGCAGGCATCGATGTAGACGAAGGTGTGCGGCTGGGGCGCCGTCGATGGACTGCGGAAGTGCCAGCCGACGACCGGATCCGTGACCCACAGCTCCGTGATCGCCAGGTGGGCCTCGAGCGTCGGGCGGCCCTGCGGACCACGATCGACCTTGGCGACGGAATAGGCCAATCGACCGGTCCGCAGCAGCTCGCGATAGCGATTGATGGTGTCGTTCGTGAGCTTGGTCGTGGTCCACAGGGCGAAGTGGTCCTTGCCGTCAGTGGATAACTGCGTCGTCGGCGCGGGGGTCAGCACGTCGGAGTCGAGTTCGACCGTGTACGGCCGGTTGGGCAGGTACTGGCTTCCACGGAACCGGATTCCGTGCGTCGACACGTAGAGCAACCCGAGGCTGCCGAGGTTCTTGAAGTTCTCGACGGTCGCTTCGACACGGCGCACGTCATACCCGGCGCTGGTCAGCCACGGGCTGAAGGTGCTGATCGGGTTGGTATAGAACGATCCCATGCCGTTCATGAGCAGCGCCTGCGGAGGCACGGGCACGCGCGCCGCCACCACATCGTGCTTGATGCGAGCGGTCGCCGGCGCGTCGGCGATCTCGTCGGTGATGTCTTCGCCGGGCTCGCGATTGTCGATGACGAACAGCAATTCGCCATCGGCGAATTGAAGCGTGATCCCGCCGTCGTATTCTTCGAACCCGGCCACGCCCCCAAGCGTTCCGAGCATGCTCATCAGCGCGGGCATGTCGACCCGCCCGGAGTCGTTCATCGCCGCATCGGTCATGTTCAGAACGTGTTCGACATCGGCGAGGCGCTGTTCGTCGGAGGCGCTCGAGCCGTCTCCCATTGGCTGCGTGTTGCACGTCGCCGCGGCGACGATCGCAAGCCCCATTCCAATAAGCCAGCGTCGGCGCATTATGAATGGCCCCCGGGCAGCCGGTCAGCGAGCAGCTTCTTCAGTGCGAGGTCAATCTGGCCCGCACAGATAATATGCGATCGGCGTTGTCGCGGTCAATCCGCCGCGCCACTCGCTATGCGATGCACGCCATCAGGCTCATCCACAGCGCCATCAGCCCGGACGCCACCGCCAGCAGCGGGCTGACGATCACCGCCGGCCAGCTGACCAGCGGGTTGGTCGGGTTGTTGAGAATTGTCAGCAGCGTGCCCAGCCAGTCGCCGCAGGTGATCATCGTGTCGACTCCCAGGTGTCCGGCCGGACAACGACGACGTTGCGCGGAGCCTCATGCCGGCCCGTCTCCGGGGCCGCGGGCATCCAGCCGGCTGTTTGTATCTTAGGAGTCCAGGTTGCCGCGGCGGCTACATTTCGACCACGTCCTTGGCCGTACCGGCGATGATTGCCAGCAGCTCATCCTTCTCGGCCTTGGGCACGTGGAACTGGTCGAGCGATGCAGCCAGGTCGCCTGCCATTGCGTCGAATTCGGCCTGGCTGATCTTCATGCCGCGATGCAGTTCCTTGATGTCGCGCCCGGTGTATTTCTGCGGCCCGCCGGTGACCATGCAAACAAGCTGCACAACCATGTCTTCAAGGTGCGCGAGCTGCTGCGCGTTGGGGTGCCATTCCTTGGCGGTGCCATGGCGGGTGAAGTTCACCTTCGGGTCCTTCGCGGCGCGGTCGATGAAATCGTGCGACACGGCGCGAATCGCCTTCTCGCCGCCCAGCCGGTCGTACAGCGACTTCTTTTTCCAGCTGAACCACGCCTTGTCGCCGCAGCCTGCGACCATCAGCCCGGCCATTACGCTCAACAGCCACGCCTGCTTCCAACCCGTCCGCGTCATGGTTGATTCCTCAAGTCCATTGCGCCAGGAAAAACCCGGATCGCTCGGCCCGCCGACCACCGGCCGGCGCGGAAACGATGTTCCCGTCGGGCCGGTTTGTCAAACGCCTTGCGCGCCGCCGCCGCTAGGCCGCCCCCCAGCGCCGTAACTGGAAGATCGCGGCTCGCAAGTCCTTGGGCGGCTCGGCCTCAAAGCTCACGGCCGCGCCGCTAACCGGGTGCGCCAGCGCGATGCTCCGCGCGTGCAGCGTCAGTCGATCAACCAGGGCGCGCTCGGCGTGGCGCCGGCTGGGACGATAATCGCGCTTGATGGCCGACAGGAACAGCCCCTGCGGCGAGCCATACAGCGGATCGACCGCCAGCGGGTGGCCGATCGCCGCCAGGTGCACCCGAATCTGGTGCAGCCGCCCGGTCACCGGCCGACACTCGAGCAGGCTGTGGCCGGCGAACCGTTCGAGCACGGTGTAGCGCGTCAGCGCTGCCTTGCCGCCCGACTCCGACACCATGGCGTGCGTGCCGTCCGGATGATTGCGGATCGGCTTGTCGATCTCGCCGTCGCGGTCGACGCGCCCGGCCACCAGCGCCCAGTAGACCTTCTCGACGCGTCGCTCCTCGAACTGGCGAACCAGGTGGCGCAGCGCGTCGCGCGTCCGGGCAAACAGCAGCAGCCCGCTGGCGTCGCGATCCAGCCGATGGGCGTTGAAGAGCCCGGCCGCATCGGGCACGACGCGGCGCTCGGCCAGCCATTCGGCGACGCACGGCTCGCCCTGCCGCCCCGGCGCCGAGAGCAGCCCGGCGGGCTTGTCGATCACCGCCAGCGCCGCGTCGATGAACAGCACGCGCGGCTCGACGACGCGCGGCGGCGACGCCTCGACCGGCCGCACTTCGGGCGCGGGGCTGCTCGGCCCGCTGGCGCGCCCGCCGCGCCGGGTCGGCTTACCGCCCGGAACCGTGCGTTCGGATCGGGCCATAGAACCCCCGATAGTCGCGAACCCACCAGGCGCCGTCCGCGGCGCGCTGATCGGCCGTGCTGAAACGGTACTCCCAGAGCGTCGCGCGGACAAATCGCGGCGGCGCGTCGGCGAACGGGTTGTGCTCGAGCAGCGCCACAACGTCGGGCTCGCCTTCCAGCAATCGCGTGCAGAACGACTCGAACCAGCGGTTGCGCGCGGCGCGCCAGTCGCCCAGCGCCGCGAACCACATCTGCCAGTCCAGCCGCGGCATGTGCAGCCCGATCCACGGTGGCGCGCGGCGCACGTCGCCGGGCTTGTAGCGGAAGCCGTACGCCTGCCACGTCCGCCCGTCGCGGCTTCCTTCAACGACGATCTCCGGGCGCGTCGTCGTCATGACCGCGAACAGGCCGTAGTTCCCGACGACGCCGCACTCGCGCGCCCGCTCCACCCAGCGCTCGACGCCCCGCGGCCCGCGGAAATCACGCTTGATCGCCCGCCCCAAGAGCGGCAGCGTCAACACCACCAGTACCGCCGCCACGGGCGCCACGGCCCAGCCAGGCCAGCGAAATCCGCACCGCGGCGCGGCCTCGCCGGCCGGCTCGAATCGCCGCCGCACGAACCCGGGCAGCGCCGCGTCATCGAGCAGCAGCAGGCAGAGCGCCGCCGACAGGAAGTTGAAAAAGCCGTAGTTGCCGGTCAGGCCGATCAGCACCTGCAGGCCCGCCAGCATTGCCGCGGCCACCTGCCGCGCCCGGCGACCGCCAAACGCCAGCAGCGGCGCGCCCAGCTCGATCGCGAACATCACCGCGACGCTGACCCGTGCCAGCCAGCCCGGCTCGTGGTGCACGAACCACGCGATCGCGTTCGGGATCGGCTGGGTCCAGTAATGGTAGTCGAGCGCCGAAAGGCCGTGCCACGTCGGGTCTCCGCGACTCAGCTTCACGACGCCCGACGAGAACATCAGCCGCAGCAGCAGCCAGATCATCAGCCAGCGCGCCGCGCGGCGCGGCTCCGGCGCGGTTGCCCAGCGCGGCCGCAGGCTCAGCGGCGCCAGCCAGATGGCCGCGAAGCCGGCCTCGAGCAGCAGCAGGTCCCATTGGAATTCGAGAAACCCCTGCCCCACCGTCATCAGCGAGCGATAGAGCCCCCACAGCAGAAGCAGCATCAGCGCCGGCGCGACATCGACCAGCAGCAGCCCGGCACACACTTCGCCCGCGCGGCACAGGCGCGTCAGCGTCGCGTCGGACGCGCCGGTCCACCAGCAGATCGTCGGCAACTCCCAACAGCGCTGCGGGCCGAGATAGTGCTCGGCCGCGGCGCAGTAGCGCTCGGCCGGCGAGATGCCGTGCGAGCCGACCAGCCCGATGATCTGCACGTCGAGCGATGCGAAGGCGGCCAGGTAGGTGACCGCCAGCAGTCGCAGAAACAGCCAGGTGATCGCCACGTGTCGCGGGCGCGGCGCAACGGCATCGATTGCGCACGCCGCCGCACCGCCCAGCCGGTGGCGGTTGCGTGCCACGCGGCGATAGCCCCATTCGCAGACGGCGGCCGCTCCGGGCAGATGTGAATAGCCCCAGGCCGCGGCCCGCCAGCGCCGCGCGCCCGACAGCGCCAGCACGGCCAGGATTGCCGCCGCCCCGCGGGTGATGCGGCCGTCGGGCGACACCAGGTGAATCGCCGCCAAGAGCTCGGTCTGCGGCAGGATTGGAAAACGCTCGCCGGCCGACTGCGCCGTCAGCATCTCGACGCGCTCGCCCGCGAGGGCGCGCAGCCGGGTGACCTGCCGGGTGCAGAATCCACAGTCTCCGTCGTAGATCAGGACCGGGCGTGCGGCGGCAGTGGGTTCGCCGGGCATGACCCCAGACTATAGCGGACCTGCCGGACCGGGCGCCGGACCGTTCCATCAACCGATCGCCGCCCGCGGCGCGCGAGTATAATTGACGATATCCGCCGCCCGCTCGGGAATTCGCGGGCCCTGAGCCAAGACGTGTCCACGCCATCGAATGCACCACCGCCCGAATCGGCCGCGCTGCTGGCGCACCTGATCGCCGGCGCCGAGCGCCTCTGCGGGCAGCTCGACGTCGACGGGCTGGTGCGCCTGCTGCCCGAGGTGGTGGCGATTCTGCCCGGCGTGGTCTGCACCGGCGTGGGCGTCTTCGACGACGAGCGCGGCAACTACGCCAACCGCATCATCGCCGTGGCACCGCCGGGCGCGGAGGTGCGGATCGAGGAGTACGCCGCCGCGCTGTCACAGGTCGAAGCGCGCGTCGGCATGACGGCCGGGCTGGTCTCGCTCGACCTGGCCGCCGACCGCGAGCCGATCCGTGCGGCGGCCCGGGCGCTGGGCGGGCGGCGTTACCTCGGCACGCCGCTGCTGATTCCCGGCCGGCTGGTGGGCGAGTTTTTCTGTGCCTTTGCCGACCCCGACGTGCCGTCGCCCGAGGCAATCGACTTCATTCGCCACCTGGGGCGCAGCCTGGCGCCGGTCCTGTGGAACTGCCTGACGCGGGCCCGCTTCGAGCGCGGCGATCGCCGGCGCGACACGCTCATCGAGCTGATGCACCTCATCAACAACACGCTGCAACTCGACCACATTCTCGACAGCGCCCGCGACCTCATCGGCAAGCTCGACGGCCACCGCGTGAGCGGCATCAACCTGCTCGACGAGTCCGGGCAGACCGTCCGCTCGTTTCGGCTCTACACGCCGCCCGATGGGACGCCCCGCGCGCCGCACGAGCCCGAGGTCTTCCGCGTCAGCGACAGCCCGATCTCCTTCATCCTTCAGCACGGCCGCCCCTTCGCCTCGGAAGACCTGACGGTGCAGACTCGGTTTATCATCGACGTGGACCTGCTGCGCTACGGCGTACGCCGCTACGTCGCCGCCCCGATGTTCGCCCGCGGGCGGATCATCGGCGCGTTCTTCTTCGGCACCGCCGATCCGCACGTGCTGCGGCGCGCCGATATCTGGCTGTTCGAAAACATCGCGCTGCAGCTCGCGCTGGCCATCGACAACGCCATGCAGCACGAGCAGGTCAAGCGCCTCTCCGAGCGGCTCAATCAGCAGGCCGCCTATCTGCAGGAAGAAATCAAGAGCGAGCACGACTTCGAGGGCATGATCGGGCGCTCGGGCGCCATGCTTCAGGTTCGCGCCGCCATCGCCCGCGTCGCCCCGACGCAGACGTCGGTGCTCATCAGCGGCGAAACCGGGGTCGGGAAAGAGCTCGTCGCCCGCGCCATCCACGCCCAGAGCCCGCGCGCCAACCAGCCGATGGTCAAGGTCAACTGCGCCGCCATCCCGGAAAGCATGGTCGAGAGCGAGCTCTTCGGCCACGAGCGCGGCGCGTTCACGTCGGCCGTCGAGCGGCGCATCGGCCGGTTCGAGCTGGCCGCCGACAGCACGCTCTTTCTGGACGAGGTGGGTGAGCTTTCACCGGCCATTCAGGCGAAGCTGCTGCGCGTTCTGCAGGATGGCGAGTTTGAGCGCGTCGGCGGCAGCAAGACGCTGTCGACCAACGCGCGCATCATCGCCGCCACGAATCGCGATCTGCTGCATGCCGTCGAGGCCGGGTCGTTCCGCAGCGACCTCTACTATCGCCTGAGCGTCTTCCCGATCGTCGTGCCGCCGCTGCGGGCGCGCTCCGAAGACATCCCGATCCTGGCTGAGTCGTTCGTGGCGCAGTTCAATCGGCGGATGGGCAAGCACGTGCGGCGAATTCACCCTGCCACGCTCGACGCGCTGCGCGCCTGCGACTGGCTCGGCAATGTCCGCGAGCTCCGCAGCGCCATCGAGCGCGCGATGATTCTCTGCGACCAGGACGACCTGGTGATCGACGGGCTTGCCCCCGGTGCCGCCGTCCGCAGGCCGGCGGGGCCACCGCCGGTCCGAAAGCCGCTTGCCGTTTTGCGCGACGCCGAGGCGGAGATGATCCGCACCGCGCTGCGCGACTCGAACGGCATCGTCGAGGGCGCGCGCGGCGCCGCCGCACGGCTGGGGCTGAAGGCGTCGACCCTGCGTTATCGCATGAAACTGCTTGGAATTGAGCGGTTGAACCAGTCGGCGTGATTCGTTGGACGATTCGGCCGCACATCGGTTATTGGACCCACAACCCACCAATATTTGTCAGCAATCCACTAAAATATGTGGGCTAGTTGTGGGTGGTCTGGCTAGTTCCGGCAATTTGGGTATTCTCGTTCGAAAGCGCGCGGTCTGTGGTCTCGCACGCCCGTTGATTCTCGTTTGTATAGTGTCATCAGTGTGTTACAGCTGTTTTCGAGCTTCAAACAACGCACTCACGCACCGCAACTGACAGGACTTCGACCGCACTATTTCGCCTCGAGAATCGCTGGCACGCCAATTGCCCTACTTGGTCTCCTGTGACGCGGTCGGCGTGCGCGGATGAGTTGCCCCCGTGGCATCGCCAACCACGCGAACGCGGCACGAGTTGGATCAGCCGAAAACGCTGGCAGGCGTGCGGCTACAGGGCGATCGGGATCGCCGGCGGCGCTCCAAAGCGACGTCTCCGGGCACGACCCGATCGTGAGGAGGGAGAACACTGCCGAATCAGTTCGCGCCGCCCTCGGGACGCACGGCGCGAACGAGCAACACACAAGGGCGACCTTCCAGCCCGCCACCGCGGTACCTCCCGCGGAATCGAGCGGACCGTGCGGGCAAGTCGCCCTTGCTTTTCGTCCGCCTGCGGATGGTTTTGGATGTGTCGGCTCCATCCGTTAGGCAAGGCCGCGCCGGGGTTAACCTAGCGACCCCGCGCGGCCTCTTTTTTTCCCGCCGCCGCCACAGTTCGGTCTGACTACACCGGTTTGATACAATACGCCTCGGCGCGCGATGGCCGTGTCCGCCCACCGAGTGGCGCCGTCGCGCCGGGAGGGGACATGCACACTGCCCGGAAACTGCCGAACCTGGCCGCCATCGGCTGGCTCGTCGTCGCGGCCGCCGCGTCGGCCGGCCCGATCGAGGTGCTCTACTCCACCATTCCCGGCGACCCGACCAACGCCATTCCCGGCACGCCGGGGTTGACGTTCAAGAACCTCTGGCGACCCTATCGCAGCCCCAACGGAAAGTACTGGGGCATGCGCGCCAACTCCGATTTCTTCGACGGCGGCAGCCTTCTGCTCTACGGACGGAACAAGTCGGCCACCGCGCTGGCGTACTACGGCACGACCATTCCCGGCGGCCAGCCCGGCGAATTCGTCACCAACGTCGATCATCAGCTCGGCATCCGCAACGACGGGCGGGTCGCCTTCGGCGTCAACACCAGCTTCGGCTCCGGGCCCGAACCGTCGCCCGACGAGTACATCCTGCTGTGGGATCCGCTCGGCGGCATGTCGGTCTATCTGCGCGAGACCGACCAGATTCCCGGCTTCGCGCCGGGCGTCACTTATGGCCCGCTCATCGGCGAGACCCACCTGCTGGAAGACGGCACCGTCTGCTTCAACACGATCAACGCCATCGGCCTGCCGACCAGCCAGAACGTGCTCTATCTCCGCGGCGGCACGGTCGTCGCGCAGGAGGGCGTCACTGTTCCGCTCGGCCAGGCGCTCGGCGGAACGCAGCCGTGGCAGTTCTTCGACTTCGACGGCTACTGGCACTCGGCTGACGGCAGCCACTATCTGCTGCAAGGCGACCTGGCCGGCGCGACGAACCGCGACAACGTCGTGGTGGTCGACAACCACGTCGTCATTCAGGAAGGCCAGCAGATCTTTCCGTTCGTCAGCGCCGTGGCGGGCGACTCGTCCGGGCTGCGCGCGGTCTACATGGCGCCCGGCGGCGACTGGTTCTGCCGCGGCGGCAATTCCGACGGACAGGACTGGGTGGTCCGCAACGGCGCGGTCGTCGCCGCGACGCACGCGCCCATCTACACCGGCGCGGTCGAGCAGTTCGACGACGCCGTGCCCAACACCGAGGGTTTCTTCATGCAGGCCGGCAACGACGTGGGCGACTACGTGGTCGGCGGCTACACCAACAACGCCAGCCTCAGCCTCAACTCGGTGGTCGTGCTGAACCGCACCAGCGTCGTGGCCCGCGAAGGCGACCGCGTCGACCTGAACGGCAACTGCCTGGCCGATGACGACGCGTTCATCAGCGTCTTCCAGCCCGACCAGGCCTGCCTCACCAACGGCCGCGGGCTCTACTTCAACGCCGAGCTGCGGAACGGCGCCGGCGTCTCGCTGGGCAAGGCGCTGCTGCGGATCTGCCTTGGCACGACTGCCGGCGACCTGGATTGCAACGGCACGGTCGACGCCGACGATGCCGCCGAGCTGGTCCGGCTGCTGCTCGGGCAGACGACCGACTGCGCGACGGCGCTGCGCGGCGACGTGAACGGCGATACGCGGCTGGACGGGACCGACGTGCAGGCGTTCGTCGATGTCGAGATTCCCTAGTCGCGGGCAGATGTCACTGGCCGATGAAATGCCGGATCGGCGAGTGCGTTAGTCGTTGACGGAAAAGGGTGCGCGCGGTTCCGGCGCGGACTGCCGCAGCCCGATAATACGATAGGTGCCATGCGGCGACGTGTGCCGCGGCGCGATCAGACGAAAGGCACGGGTTCTCATGCTCCAGCTTCTGGTGCTCGTCTCCCTGGCGTTTCCGTCTCAGTCGCCGCCGCCGGACGGGCCGCCGGGTCCGGGCTTTCGCGGCGGGCCGCCCGATCCGGCGCGGATGCGCGAGATGCGCGACGCCTACATGAAGGCCTCGCCCGAAGAGCGGCGCAAGATGCGGCTCGATCGGTACGTGGGCATGGTGAATTTCACCTACGAGCTGACCGACGAGCAGCGCGTCCGCGTTCGCGGCGAGATGGAAAAGATGCAGCGCGAATACTACGAGCGGCTGGGGCCGCGCGCCGCCGAGCTTGAGAAACTCGAAAACCGGATGAGCGAGTTCTGGCTCAAGCAGGGTGCGCAAGGCGACTTCCGCGAGCGCCGCCCGTGGGAGAGTGCGGAGTTCCGCGAGATGCGCGACAAGATGCGCGCCATCCAGGAAGCCGTGCCATTCGACCGCGACGCCGCCATGAAGCGGATCGAGACGCTGCTGCCGCCCGACCAGGTCGCCACCGGGCAGCGCCGCCGCGAGGAGTTCCGCCAGCGCATGGAACAGTGGCGCCAGCGCAACGGGCCCGACGGGCGTGGCGGCCCCTTCGGGGCGCGCGGTTCATCCGACGGCAACAACGCCGAGCGCGGCGACCGCGACACGCCGGCCGCGCAGGTCGCCCCGGTCGCGCCGGCCCAGCATCCGTGGGAGCGCTACTTCCGCGAGTTCGCCTCCAAGCACGACCTGGGCCCGATGCAGCGGACCGCCGGCGATGCCATCGTGAAGGAGATGATCGCGCGCGAGCGGAACTATCGGCAGGCCCGCTCCACGCAGTTTGCCGAGGCCGCGAAGATTCCCTCCGAATCGCAGCGGACCGCGCGGCTGAAGGAACTGGAAGGCCCGGTCGACGAACTCTTCAGCGAACTGAAGACGCGCCTCGACGACCTGCTGACCGCCGAGCAGCGCGGCCTGCCGTAGCGCCGCGGCGCCGCCGCGTCTTCCGATTGTCGCGGGCCGGGTGGCCGGCCGCCCGGTCGCATTGACGCCGCACGTCGCAGCGATAGTCTGCCATCGTGGACCCGATCGCCGACCGGCGCGAACCACTTACCGGCGCCCCGCAGCGCCGCGGGCCGCGCTGGATCACGCTGCTGGTTGTCGGTCCGGCTCTGGTCGTGCTCGGGTGGCTGCTGGCCGTCGCCGAGGGGGCCAACCAGATCGAGCTCTTCCTCGACTCGCTCCGCCGCGCCGACCGCATTTCGATTCGCGGCACGTTCTACGAATCCGTCGCCGGCCATCCGCGCCGGATGCAGCTCGACCGCACGCTCGTGTCGCCGGTCGATCGTGACGCCGTCGTCCGGCTGCTCGCCGGCGCGAACACGCACATCGCGTACCGCGACTCGCTCGTGCGGCAGTTCGGCGGCGACTCGCTCGACGCGATCCGCGGCGAGATCGAAGCCGAATCGGATGGCGACGTGTCGACCGCCTGGTTCCGCGGCGATCTGATCGGCATCGGCCGCCGCGCGGCGCTGGAACTGCCGGGCGGAACCGTGCGGCAGCTCCTGAGCACGGTCAGCAGGGTCGAGCGCGCCCCCTCCGAGCAACGGAAGACCTCGTCGCCGAGCGGTGGGTTGTGAAACGCTCGCGGGCCCCGTCGGCCTGGGGTAGAGTGACGTGTCATGCCCGAATCAGCCGCCAACATCTGGGCCCCGTGGCGGGCGGAGTATGTCCGCCAGCTTGGCCCGGCCGCGGATGGCTGCTTCCTGTGCGACTACTGGAGCACGCCCGCCAGCGACGCCGCCAACTTCGTCCTGTGGCGAACGCGGCTGAGCCTGGTGCTTTTCAATCGCTATCCCTACACGAACGGCCACCTGCTGATCGCCACGGCGCGGCACGTGGCGCGGCTGGACGGGTTATCGGACGCCGAACAGCTTGAGCTCCTCCGCCTCTCCGCCGACGCCCAGGCCGTGCTCGAACGGGCCATCGCCCCGCACGGCTTCAACATCGGCGTTAACCTCGGGCGCTGCGCCGGCGCCGGGCTGCCCGATCACCTGCACCTGCACCTGGTGCCGCGCTGGAACGGCGACACCAACTTCATGAGCGTCGTGGGAGACGTGCGCGTCATTCTGCAATCGATCGAGGCGCTGCACGCCGAGCTGCGCAGCGCGGCGGACAGCATGGGGCTGCCGCGCGACCGGCAGGGTTCGCCATGAGCGCCGCGGCGTGGGCCGTGCCCGACCACGTCACGCGCGGGCGGCGCCACGCCGAGCCGGCCGCCGAGGCCGCGCCGTTCGAGCTCGATCGCCAGCGCGTCCTGCACTGTGCCGCGTTCCGCCGGCTGGTGGGCAAGACGCAGGTCTTCGTCACGCACGAAGGCGATCACTTCCGCACGCGCCTGACGCACACGCTCGAGGTGGCGCAGGTCGCGCGGCGGATCGCACGGCGACTGGGGCTGAACGAGGCGCTGGCCGACGCGGTCGCGCTGGCGCACGACCTGGGTCATCCGCCCTTCGGCCACGCCGGGGAAAAGGCGCTGGCCGAGCTGATGGCCGATCAGGGCGGTTTCGAGCACAACGTGCAGTCGCTGCGCGTGGTCGATTACCTGGAACATCCATACCCGACCTTTCGCGGGCTGAACCTCACCTTCGAGCTGCGCGAGGGGCTGATCAAGCACTGCACGCCGTACGACAAGCCGACCGCGCCGCCGCGCGACGCCGAGGAGCTGTTCGCCGCCGGGCCGCTGCCGCCGCTCGAGGGACAGGTCGCCAATCTGGCCGACCAGATCGCCTACACCGTGCACGACGTCGAAGATGGCCTGATGCAGGGGCTGCTCGACGAGGAGGCGCTGGCCGCGGCGGCGCTGTGGCGCGAGTCGGCCGAGCCGGTGCGGCGCGAGTGGCCGCGCCTGGCGACGCCCGCCGTTCGCCGGCCGATTCTCGACGCGCTGGCCGAGCGGCTGGTGGGCGACGCGGTTCTTGAGACGTCGGCGCGGCTGGCGCAGGCCGGGGCGGACGTGGACGTGCGCCGCGGGCCGGGCCCGCTGGCGGCGTTTTCAGCGGAGATGTCGGCGCGGCTGCGCGAGCTTCAGTCGCTGCTGCTGCGGCGGGTCTATCGGCATCATCACGTCGTGCGGATGGACGCCAAGGCGCGGCGTCTGATTCGCGAGCTGTTCGCGGCGTACGTGGCGGAGCCGGCGCTGCTGCCGCCGCGCTATGGCGAGCGGATCGCCGAGCAGGGGGCGGCGCGGGTGGCGTGCGACTACATCGCCGGGATGACCGACCGGTATTGCCGGGCGGAGTGCGCGCGGCTGTTCGACCCGGAGCGGTTCGATTGACCCGCGCGGCGCGGCCGGAGAAGATGAGCGTTTCGAGCGAGAGGACGATGCCGTCGATGAATGCGGGGGAACGATTCCAGCAGGTGAGCCGCCGGCTGATGGGCGCGCTGGCGGCCGGCGCCGTGTGCGTTCTGTGCGGCGCCGCGCGGGGACAGACGCCGCTGCCCAAGGGGCTGCACCTGGAGACCGGCGAAGAGACCAACCCCGCGGTCGAGGCCGCCGGGCAGGTCCTGGCGCGACGCTATCGCGAGGCGCTCACCGGCGCGGTGAAGTTCGGCTCGGAATCGATGGTGGCCGAGCTGTCGGTCGAGCTGGCGAAGATCGCCTTCGACAACGCCCGGTTTGAGGCGGACACGCGCCACGACCGGGTCGCCTTTGCGGCTGAGATTCGGTCGCTCGAACAGCGGCCCGATCTGCGCAGCGCCTACCAGCAGATGCGCGTCAAGTTCGTCTTCGGGCAGTTCGAGCAGATCATGACCAACGCCCCGCTCGAACCTTCACAGCTCTTCCGCCGTCTGCTTCCGTTCTTTTCCGACGATCAGCGCATGGCGGCGTGGCGCGCCATCCTCAAGGCCCGCGGCCGATTCGTCGAAGTCGCCTCCGTCCCGCCGCTCGACCAGATCTGGCCCGGCACACCCGACAGCCGCGCCGCGTTTTGCGTGGCGCGGTACGACACCTTCCTGCGCGCCGGGCTGTTCGAGCCGGCCGGCCCGCTGCCGGAAGAGGTGGAGCCGCTGGACAGCATCGCCGTGCTGTTGCCGGAATATCCGCGGCCGAGTCCGCCGATCGTCGAATGGCGGGCGTATGGCTCGAGCGTGGCGCGCGAGCACGGCTTCACCACGTCGCAGTGGGCGTCGATGCGGCAGGTCGTGAGCGACTGCGCCGGCCGTGCCGAGAACTACACCGCGGTGATGCACGACGACTACCAGGCCGTGCTCGAATTCAAGGACGAGCGCCAGCGCAAAGCGCAGCGCTACGAGCTCGACCGCGGCGTGTTCGTCGAGTTCGCGCAGCTCCAGGCGCGGCTCGCCGGGCTGATCCTGCCCGTGCAGCGCCCGACTTCCACGGCCCCGGCCGCATCGCAGCCGGCCGTGAAATATGCGCCGCCGCGGCCGAGCTGAGCCGCGCCGCGCGTCGCCTTCGCCCGCAGGAGAATTGCAGCATGTCCGCGTTGTGGGAACGCATTGAGGCCGACCCGAACGCCATGCGCCAGGCCGGACAGTTCAAGCGCCTGCAAACGCTGACCGGGCCGATGGGTCCGACCGCGACGCTGGCTGGCGCTGGCGAGTGCGTGGTGCTCTGCTCGAACGACTACCTCGGGCTGGCGAACGACCCGGCCTGCGTCGAGGCCGGCCGGGCCGCCATGGCGCGGTACGGCGCCGGCACCGGCTCGGTGCGGTTCATCTGCGGCACGTTCGACTATCACGCCCGGCTGGAGCGCCGCCTGGCCGAGCTCTCGGCGACCGAGACGGCCACCACCTACGTCAGCTGCTGGAACGCCAATGAGGCCGTCCTGCCGACGCTCATGTCGGTCTGCGGCGGCGACTGCGTGGTCATCTCCGACGAGCTGAACCACGCCAGCATCATCGACGCCATCCGGCTCGGCCGGCAGATCAACAAGCAGTCGCAGTCGCGCATTTACAGGCACTGCGACCTGGCCGACCTCGAGGCCGCGCTGCAGGAATTCGCCCGCACGCCGCACCGCATCGTCGTCACCGACGGCGTCTTCAGCATGGAAGGCTCGCTCGCGCCGCTCGATCGCATCGCGAAGCTGTGCCGCGACCACGCCGCCACGCTGGTGGTCGACGATTCGCACGGCGTCGGCGTCACCGGGCCGACCGGGCGCGGCACGGCCGAGCACTTCGGCCTGCACGGGCAGGTCGACATCGTCACCGGCACGCTCGGCAAGACGCTGGGCGGCGCGGCGGGCGGCTACGTCGCCGGGCCGCGCCCGCTGATCGAGCTGCTGGTGCAGAAGTCGCGCCCGCAGATCTTCTCCAACGCCCTGCCCCCGGCCACCGCCGCCATCGCCGACAAGGCGGTCGAGATTCTGCTCGCCGAGCCGCAGCGCGTCGCCCGGCTGCGCGACAACGTCGCGTTCCTGCGGGCCGGCCTGCGGACGCGCGGCTTCGAGATCGGCGACGCCCCCAGCGCCATCACGCCCATCATCCTCGGGCAGACCTCGCGCGCCATCGCCGCCAGCCAGCGGCTGCTGGAACTGGGCGTCTTCGTGATCGGCTTCGGCTACCCGGTCGTGCCCGAAGGCAAGGCGCGGCTGCGGGTGCAGGTCTCGGCCGCACACCGGCGCGAGCACCTCGAACGGGCGCTGGACGCCTTTTCGCGGCTCTAGTCGCGGTCCAATCGGCCCAGGGCAATCGGTCCCGGACAAGACAATCGAGATTGACACACTCCACGCTGGATGAATATCCTTACTGAATCATGTTCGCGCGCGGTTCATGTGTGGCGGTTCTTGCGTGCGCGGCGGCGTGCAGGCCTGCCCCCCCCCGCCACTTTCGACGACTTCCCATTCCGACCCGCCCGTCGTCCAATTCGTGACCGATGACTTGGACTTCGGCACCGTCGCGTGGGGTGACGAATCTCGGCGCGAGTTGGTGATTGCCAATCCCGAACTATCGCCCGTCACCATCGGCACCGTTCGGGCCAGTTGCGACTGCGTCATTCCAGCGGTGAAACTGGTCGGCCGACGGCTCGCGCCGGGCGAGCGGTTCGCGATCCCACTCGTCTTTCGGCCGACGGATGGCGAAGGGCCGCGCGAAGTGCACTTGGCCGTGTCGATTGGAACTCGCACTCTGTCGGCGTTGATGCGCGGCGTGATCGAGCCGGACTGGCGCCTCGAGCCGTTGAAGATCGACCTGGGCGAACTGTCGGCGTCCCAGGGGCGCGCAGTCGTGGTGCGCGCGTCGCCCGGCACGGGCCGGCGCGTCCAGTTGCTGGGCGTGTCGTCGGACGAGGGTTGGGTCATTGCGACGGTCGGTGCAGGCGGAACGGTGAACATCTCGGCCGATCCGCGAAAGATGGTCGAGGGCGCGAACTGGGCGTTCGTCGAAATTCGGACAGATGCAATGCGCAACCCGACGAAGAAAGTACTGGTCATGGGGCGAAAGGCCGGGCGCGCCAAGGGGTAGGCGCACATGGGAGGTACTCGTCATGTCGAGATCGAGATGGAATGTGGCGTTTCGGGCGATGGGAGTCGCCGGGGCATTCGCGGCGACGGCGATGTTCCTGCACGCGGGGCCGAGCGCGGTGCGGGCCCAGTTCGTGGATCCCGACCCGGGGACGAGCGAGCAGTGCCGGGAGCCGTACGACAACTTCATCTGCGTGCACTGGAACAACCGCGGTTGCGAGGCGTTGTGGAAAGCGTCGTCGCCGTATGACAGTGTGATGTGGCACTGCGAGAATTACTCGGTGATCGAGAACCAGGAGATCTACTGGGGGAATCATTCCAGTGATCGATCGGGCGTCGATGTCAAGGTCCTCTGGGACGTTTGCGCCCGGCGCCACCCGTGCCATTGGAGACTGCCCCCGGGAGTTTCTTCTCCCGATCCAACGGCCTTGGCCACGTCGCAACCGCAGGGTGCGGGCGTGCCACCGTATCCGTGTGTTTCCAACGAGCTCGTTGTTGAGACGGTTGCCCAAGCGCGCTGGGTGGACGAACCGAAGGATTGCGCCCCAATCATCTGGGCCCAGATACCATGATCAGCGGCCGGGACGAGGCGCGTCTGGCGTGGCGCCGTTCGGCCACATTGGGTCGGTTGCTGGTCGCGCTGTGCGTTGGCATTGCGAAACCGGCGCTCGCCGATGAGACGCGCGCCGTCGCCATCCTTCGCCAGATTGAAACGCTACGCGGGCGGCCCGCGCGGATTGAGTTCGAAGTCCGGCCGGACCCGAACTACGACCGCTATGTCGTTCAGTACGACGGCGCGCTGCTGCGCGCTGACCAGTTCAGCCTTCCCACCGCTCCCAGGCCGGGGCCGCGCGAATGGCGCATGCTGTACGACTTCGTCGGGGGAACGGAGGATCACTTCTACCCCGGCTCGACCGGTCTTTCCCGTTCTCGCCGAATCCTCGTGCTGCACGATCCGCGCCTGTTCGGACTCGGCGCCCCGTTCTTTCGGCGTCCTGATTCCGTTGCGGAGGCGTTGTTTTCGGGGTTTGAGCGCCCGGACCACGTGCTGAAGGTCAGTCACGCGCTGCGCGGGAAGCGGACGATCGACGGAGTCGCGTGCACCGCTGTGGAATCCACTTGGGAGCGGCTGCCGTCCGACGGGACGATTATCTCGATTCGGCGCTGCATCGACGAAACGCGCGGCCCTTCGGTCGTGCTGGCGGAAGTATGTTGGAACGGAAATGTCGGCAGCCGGGTTCGGTCGTTTCTGCGGGACTACGACGGCACCTGGTTTCCCGAACGTGTCGTGACCGAGGAGGTTCAGGCGGGCGGCGCCTTCTCCGTGATTCAGGAGATTCGCGTCCGATCGGCCCGATTCGGACCGATCTCGCCCGAGCAGCTGACCTGGGCGGGAATGGGAATGGAAGCGGGCATGACCGTACACGAGGACGGCGCGCGAGATCCCGCGCGTCGTTCGCGAGTGTGGACCGGGCAGAAAGAGGTCTCGTTCGACGACTATCGCCGGCTGCGGGCCGAGGGGCTGGTCGTGGAGGGCCCGACGGTAGCGCGCAGTCGCCGTCGCGGGCGACGCGACGCACCGGCGCCGGTCTCGCAGCCGACCGACGGGGCGTTCATCCGCCTGCGGGATGCATCCGACGAGGGGCGTTTCGCCCCCGGTCCGCTGGGCAACCGAGTCCTGCCGCTGGAGCGGTGGGAGGAATACGTCCGCGGGCAGGTGGGCGCGCGTGGCTTCAATGCGGCGGGCGCAACGCCGCCGACGCCGTGCTGCACGAGCTGCGGGCGCGGGCCGAGGATTTTCGCCGGGCCCACGCTGCCGACTACGCGCGCGTCGAAGCGATTTCCGATCGCGCGGCGCGCGACCGCGCGCTGGACGCGCTGGAGCAGCCGATCGGCGAGATGTTCCGCGAGCTTCGCCGCCGGATCGAGGCGTTGTGACGATCGGGACAGGCTTGCGGCGGCGAAATTGCTGGGCGACGGGCCAAGCGCGGGGGTGCGGTGCGGCAGCGCGCTAGCGCCCCTCGAACAGGCGCGTGCCGAGGAATTCGTCGAGATTGGGATTGCTGCGGATGCGGGCGGCGGCCGCGGCCACGTCATATTCCAGCCGCACGAATTCGATCTCCGTCTCGTCCACGACCACGTAGCTGGCGCGCGGATCGCGGTCGCGCGGCTGGCCGACGCTGCCGACGTTGATGATCACCTTCTCCTCGCCGATGTGATACTTTCCGCCGTCCATCTCGTACGGCGGCTCGAAGTAGGGGTCGTCGACGAACACGCCGGGCACGTGCGTGTGGCCGACGAAGCAGGTGGTCTTGTCCATCCGCTCGAAGTTCGCCAGGAGCTTCTGCGGATTGGCGTACACGTCGTCGGGGAACAGGTATTCGTTGATCGGCTTGCGCGGCGAGGCATGCACGAACAGCATGTCGTTCAGCGCGAATCGCACCGGCAGGTTGCCGAGGAAGCGCCAGCGGCGATTGCGCGTCTCGGCGTCGGCGTCCTCCTCGAGCGCCTGGCGCGTCCAGTAGCAGGCCCGCTCGGCGGCGGCGTTGAAGTTGGTCGGCTCGTAGAAGACGGCGTGGTCGTGGTTGCCGCACAGGCTGACGACGGTGCGCTGCATCACCAGGTCGAGGCACGGCCCGGGGCTGGCGCCGTAGCCCACCACGTCGCCGAGGCAGACGATCTTCTCGACGCGGCGCAGGTCGATGTCCGCCAGGACCGCCTGGAGCGCTTCGAGGTTTGAGTGAATGTCGGAGATGATCGCGAACTTCACGATGCTCACCCGAAACGCTTCGACGATGCCCGTGGCCCCGAAATCCCCCGGCGCAGCCGCCCCGCGCCGAGCCGGGCCGCCGCCCACAGGTCCCCCTTACCGCCCGGACGGCGGCGCGTCGGCCTCCTCGATCAGCATGACCGGGATGCCGTCATGGATCGGGTAGCGCAGCCCGCACGCCGGGCCGGTGCAGACCAGGCGCGTCTCGGTCCGGTCGCCAACGGTCACGTCGCGCGGTTCGACCTTGGCGTGGCACTTGGGGCAGACCAGGATTTCGAGCAAGGCCGGATCGAGCATGGTGTCGGCGCCGCGCGGGCTGCTTGTGTATGGAGCGTGACCCGCAGCGCTCACCAGAGCCTACGTGTCGCGAGCGGCAGTGTCAACGAGGGGCCCGCCGCGGGGCTGTCAGTGCGGCGTTCCGGGGCGCGAATCGCCCGGTGGCGCGGCCGCCCCCGGTCCGACGGCCTGGCGCAGCTTGGCGTCGATGCGCCGCTCCTGCGCCGCCAGCGCGTCGGTCAGCTCGCGCTGTCGCACGGCCTGGTGTGCCTGGCGACGGTCGTCGCGCGCCGCGGCCACGTCGCGCAGCACGCCGCGAACGCGCGCCAGGATCGCGAACACCAGCACCGCCGCCGCCGCCGACAGCGCGATCAGCCACAGCGTCGGTACCTGCTCGAACCGCCGGCCGAACCAGAAGTCGGTGCGATAGCCGCGATTCGCCCAGACCGTGATCAGCACAAACAGCGCCACGGCCGCCAGGAGCGTCAGCCGCAGGTAGGCCCAGAATCGCCCGATGCGGGTCATCGTGCACTCCGTCCGGACAGTCTAACGCGCCGGCGGCGGAACTACGGCGTCGCGCCGCCCAGGTCGCCGTGGACCAGCAGCCCCCACAGACCGAGCGCCGTCCGAGCGGCGCCGTCGGCCAGCCCGTCGCGCAGCCACAACCCCGCCAGCGCGCCCAGCGACAGCCACGGTCCGAACGGCAGCGCCCGGGCCCGCTTGCGGAACGACGCCGCCAGCACCCCCACCAGCGCCAGCATCGCCCCCAGAAAAAACGCCGCCACCGCCAGCGTCACGCCGCCGGTCGCGCCGATCGCCGCCATGAGATAGATGTCGCCGACGCCGAAGGCTTCCTTGCCGAGCAGCAGCGTGAACCCGATCCGCACCGTCCAGCCGATCGCCGCGGCGATCATCATCCCCGCCACCGCCTGGCCCAGCCCGGCGGCCAGCCCGGCGCCGCGCTGACCGATCCACGCCTCGACCGTCGACCAGTCGAGCCCCAGTCGCCCGGTCAATCGCAGCGCCAGCACGACACCGCCCGCGGCGCCGATCGCCGGCAGCCGCCACGCCAGCTCGCGCGCCGCGACGCCGCGCGCCTGCGCCTGCTCGGCGACGATCGTCTCTTCCATCACCTGGTCGGCCGGCCGGTGGGTCATCGACGCCAGGATCATCACCGCCAGCAGGATCGCCAGCCCGGCCGTGGCGCGCTGATGCGTGGGCGCCAGCGGACCGCCGGGCCACCAGGCCGCGTCGAGCATCACAGCAACGCAGACCCCCGCCACCGCCAGCAGCAGCATCGCCACGTCGAGACCGCCGCGACGCGGCGCGGCCGGCGCCGCCTCGGTTTCGGGCGTCGCCGCCGGCTCATCGCCGGGCCCGCCCGGTTCCGGCTCGGAGCTGCGCAGCGCGATCAGCCAGGTCAGCCCCCAGCCGAGCGCCAGCGCCACGCCCGTCGCCACCACCGCCGGGCTCATCACCGCGCCCGGCGCCGGGTCGGGCACCAGTCCGCCGGTCGCCGCGAAGGGCCGCGCCACGCCCCAGGCCGCGCCGCCCGCCACGCCGGCGATCATTGCCACGTGCGTCAGCCGCACGTCGATCAGGTAAGCCTCGACGTCCATCGCCGACGCCGCCAGCAGCGCCGCGAACAGCACCAGGAATGCCGCCGCCGGCGCCCAGTCGGCCATCGGGCCTGCAAGATTCGTCAGCACGCGCCCGACGAACAGCGCGTCCCACACCATCACGAAGACCAGGCACGACAGCAGCTCGACCACCGGGTAGCGCGTCGGAATCGGCGCGGCGCAGCTCCGGCAGCGCCCGCGCAGCGTCAGCCAGCTGATGACCGGCACGTTGTCGAGCGCGCGAATCGGCTGTCCGCAGGCCGGACAGAATGAGCGCCGCGGCATGTGCACCGACAGCCCGCGCGGCAGGCGATAGACGACGACGTTCAGAAAGCTGCCCACGATCGCGCCCAGCAGCGCGACAAACAGCACCGAGATCGGCAGGACCCAGGGCACCGGGCGGAGGTTATGCCCGGTTTTTCGAGCGCTGCCAAGCGACGATCTGTTCCGTGGCCGCGTCCGGCGACAGCGCGTCGGTCTCGATCGTTAGTTCGGCCAGCGCGGCGAAGATCGGCTCGCGCCGCGCCAATAGCGCGCGGAGTTCGTCTGCGGGCGGAAGGTTTGTCAGCGGCGGGCGCTGCTCGGTCGAATGGGGGTCGGCGGAGATCCGCCGCGCCAGCGTCTCGGGTGCGGCCCGCAGCCACACGAACCGCGCTACCGGCCGCAGACGTGCCACCGTCTCCGGCCGGTCGAGCGCCCCGCCACCCAGCGCCACCACGCAGCGCTCGCTCTCGGGCAGCGCGGCGATCACCTCGGCCTCGAGGTCGCGAAACGCAGATTCCCCCTGGCGCTCAAACAGGGCGCGGATGGAACAGCCGGCCCGCGCGACCACCTGCGCATCGGAATCGATGAATTCCCACCCCAGTTTCCGGGCCACCCGCGGACCAATTGTCGATTTGCCGCTGCCGCGCAGGCCGATGAGCGCCAGGATCACCGCGGCCGCCGTGCGTCGACGCGCACGATCCGCCGCGCCCCGATGTCGATCTCGATCAGCGCACAGCAGAGCGCCTCGTGATGCTGCCCGACGTTGATGGCGACCGTCTTGCCGAGCGTGGTCTGGCACGCGCCGGTGATGTCCGGGCTGGAGGACACGTGACCGTGCAACGAGAGCAACGGCTGGCGTTTTTCGATCGCCTGCCGGACGCCGCGAGAACCGATCGGCTCGCGCTGAAAGTTGCTGTCGAGCACGGTGTCGTGCGGCGGGCAGTGGCAGACGAAGACCCACGGCGTCGCCGGGGCGGCCAGGCGCTCGAGCTCTTCGCCGATGGAGGGGAACTGCGTGTACTGGTGCTTCGCCGGGCCGGTCTGGGCCCGCTTGCGCACCGGGTCCCACCGGGCGCCGCCGACCAGCGGCAGCAGGTCGCCGGGCAGGTCGAGCCGCTCGAAGTCCTTGGTATAGCCCGAGGTCGGCGGTGTGCGCGAGTAGCCGACAAACGGCAGGCCGGCCAGCTCGATCGCCCGCTCGTGCGTCAGCACGTGCAGCTGGGGCATCTGCCGGGCCAGCTCGTCGATGGCGGCGGCGCTGCTGAGCCAGTCGTGGTTGCCGAAGACGGTTGCAACTTGCAGGCCAGGCAAGGCCCGGGTCAGGTCTCCCAGCCAGCGCCGGAAGGCGTCCAGCACGAACGCCGGCTGGCGGGTGCCCATTTCCTCCGGGTGGCGCGACGAGTCATCCGGGAAGTTGTTGCCGCCCAGCACCAGCACGTGGGGACGCGCCGCCGTCGCCACCGACGCCAGCGCGGCGTAGTGACCGGCCCGCCCCATCAGGTCTGATGTGTGGAGCACCAACATTCAGGGTGTCCTGTTGTGCCGCTGGCGCGCGCCGTCGCAGGCGCCAGCGGGCCATTGTATAACCGGCCGGGGGGGCTGTCTCCCCCGTTCGGGCCGGAAAGTAGCGCCCCGGCAGCGAGAATACGCCGAGCGCCGCACCGTTCTGACGCAACTTAGGTCCCGTCGCGACGCTGATCGGCCCCGGGTTCGCCGCTCGAACGGGCGGCGCGGTCGCGCAGTTCGGCGGCGACGGCGGCCGCCATGGCCGGGCGCGGCGCATGCTGACCGGTCCAGTGGGCAAACTGCCGCGCCGCCTGCTCGATGAAAAAGTCGACACCTGTCACCACGCGACAGCCCTGCGCCGCGGCCGCCTGCACCAGCGCCGTCGGCGCCGCGCGATAGACCAGGTCGACCACGACCGGCCCGCCAACCAGCGCCGCTTCCGGCAGCGGCGATTCGTTTGCGTCGCCGCCGCCGATCGGCGTGCAGTTGACCCAGCCGTCGCCGCGCCACGTCAGCCGCGCCTCCCACGCGGCCGACGCGCCGCCCAGCTCGGCCGCCAGCCGCGCCGCGCGCGACACATCGCGATTGAACACGCACGTCTCGGCGCCCGCGGCGCGCAGCGCCCAGACCACCGCGCGGGCGGCGCCGCCCGCCCCGAGCACGCCAATCCGCAGCTTGGCCAGATCGCGCTCGCCGCGACCGCACGCCGCCGCGATCAGCGCCGCCGCGGCCGGGGCATCGGTGTTCGACGCGTGCAGCCGCCCGCCGGCGAACGTCAGCGTGTTGGCCGCGCCGATCGCCGCACAGGCCGGATCGATGGTCCCGCCGACGCTCTGCACGGCGCGCAGTGCGTGCTCCTTGTGCGGCAGCGTGACCGACAGCCCGGCCCAGTCGAGCCACGGCCGCGCCGCCAGCTCGACCAGCAGCGCCTTGAACGACTCGTAGCTCGGCTCGACCGGCAGCGGCAGATAGACCGCGTCGATTCCCGCCGCGTCGAACGCGGCGTTGTGCGCCGCCGGCGAGAGCGACTGCTCGACCGGCCAGCCGACCACGCCGAAGACGCGCGTCTGCGGGCCGATCTTGTCCCAGCGATAGCGCCGCGTGAGCAGCGCGACGCCTGGCTGTCCCGGCGCCGCCGGTCGCTGGTCGCTGGCCGCCGCGTAAACCCCGAACGCGCCGAATTTCCGCGCCAGCACGCGCCCGGGCAACCCCGCCGGGCCGGTGCAGGTCGCCACGATCGGCTTCGGCGACTGGCGGATCAGCTCCAGCGCCTCGAAGTTGTCGCGGACCGTGCGGGCCGCCCAGACCAGCTTCACCACGTCGGCCGACTCGACCTCGAGCATCTGCGCCAGTCGTGCGGTCAGCGTCGCCGGTCGGCCGCCCAACTCGTGCGCCGAGAGGATCAGCCGCGCCGCCGGATCGCGACTGCCGGCGCGACACGCCAGGTCGATCTTCTGCCGCACGTTGGCCGAGCGCTGCCAGGTGGCGAACTCGACGTCGATCAATTCGGCCGCGGGCGAAAGCGCGATGAGCCGCGCCAGCCGCGGCTGGTCGTCGCCGTCCCACAGGCCGCCCTCGGCCGCCGATGCAGCGTCAGGATGAGCGGCATGCCCGCCGGTCGGGCTGCTGCGACGCTGCGAATGACCACGCCGTCGCACCCGCCGTGCCGCATCGGCCTCGCAGCTCGATGGCCGTGGCCCCGGCCGCGACGGCCGCGGACAGGTCGGCGATCGCCTCATCCGGCGTGTCGGCAATGACCGAGGCAATCAGCAGCGTCATGGCGTCATCCTATGCCAGATCGACACCGCCGACAGCGCGGCCGGTTCCGCGGTCTCATGCCGCCGCACGCCTCTGCCTTCGGAGATCGACCGGGCCGGGCGCGACAACTGGCCGTGGCGCCTGTCGACCCTGCCGCGACGCTTCCGCCGCTGTGCGCCGGCCTGCTGGTCGGCGGCGCCAGCACGCGCATGGGGCGCGACAAGCCGCTGATCGTGCACGCCGGCGCGCCGCTGCTGGCGCGCGTCTGCGCCGCCGTGACGCCCCATTGCCGCACGGTCGTCCTGCTCGGCAACCACGCGGTCGCCGGCTTCGAAGCGCTGCCGCGCATCGCCGACGCGCCAAACCTCGCCGGACCGGCCGCGGGCATGCTGGCCGCCGCGCGCCACGACCCGGCTGCCGCGTGGCTGATCGTGTCGTGCGACCTGCCGTTGATCTGTGCCGACGCCGTGGCGTGGCTGCGTCGGCGCGCCGGCGGGCGGACGGCCGCGCGTTGCCGCGTCGCGTCGCAGGTCGAGCCGCTTCAGGATCTATGAGTCGCGAAGGGCGCGCCTGGCCGAGCTGGGCGTGCTGGCCGGCACGCCCGCGCCGCACCGCCTGGCCGAGTTCGCGGAAGCGCGTTCTGCCCGGGCGCCGCCCGCGGCGTTGCAGGCCTGCTGGACCAACGTCAACACGCCCGCCGAGCTGGCCAGGCGCTGCCGCCCGCCAGCGCACCCGGTTAGAATCGACCTGCCGAAGGAGCCGCACGCATGCGTTCGGTCTCGCGCGGGCGGGGCTGGCCCGCGATCTGGTATTCACCTGCCGCCGCACGCCGCCGGCGGACTGCGCGCCCTCTACCGCGCCCTGCGCCGCAAGAACGCCTGCAAGACCCGCTGGGCATGGGCGGCCAGTCGGGCGGCATGGTGAACGAGCAGGGTCACTTCCCGGAGGTCTGCAAGAAATCGATCCAGGCGATGCTGGCCGACATGCAGCCCGGCATCGACCCGGCCCGCTGGGAGCGGCTGACGCTCGCCGAGCGTGCGCAGCCTCGGCCCGCGCGAGCTCGAGCGCTCCTTGACGATTGCAGCAGCCGCTGGCGGCGGCCGCAGAAACACGTTTTCGCGTCATCTCGTGGGGAGGTCGCTGGATCGCTGCGTCGATCGGCTGCGCGTCGAAGCCCGATGAGAGCTTTTTCTACGCCTCGGGTCGCGCGTCGAACGAGGCGGCGTTCCTGTGGCAGCTCTTCGCGCGGCTCTACGGCACCAACAACGTCAACAATTGCAGCTACTACCGCCACCAGGCCAGCGGCGTGGGGCTGCGATCGGCCATCGGCAAGCTGCCACCGCCACGCCAAGCGCTCGACGACCTGGCGACCTGCGACCTGCTCTTCGCCATCGGCGGCAACCCGGCGTCGAACCATCCGCGGTTGATGACCATGCTCGCCGACCTGCGCCGTCGTGGCGGACAGGTGATCGTCATCAACCAGCGCGCGAGCCAGGACTGATCAACTTCCGCATCCTGTCGCGCCTCGCGCAGCCTGCTGTTCGGCAGCCCCATCGCGCCTGCACTACCTTCAGCCGCACATCGGCGGCGACATCGCGCTGCTGGTGGCGATCGCAAAAGCCGCGTCCGCGAGGTGCGCGGCGGCCGACAGCTGGTTCATCGCCGATCACTGCGAAGGGTTCGATGCCTTCGCCGCCGCAGTCGACGTGCCGCCGACTGGCCGCAGCTGGTTGCCGCGTCCGGCGTGCCGCGCGCGACGAAATCGATGCGCCGCCGACGGGTACGCCGCATCGGCGCGCCGCCATCTTCGCCTGGACGATGGGCATCACGCACCACGTCCACGGGGTCGACAACGTCCGCGCCATCGCCAACCTGCCAGCTGCAGCGGCATGGTCGGCCGAGCGGCTGCCGGGCTGCCCATCCGCGGCCACAGCAACGTGCAAGGCGTCGGCTCGGTCGGCGTCACGCCGCGCTCAGGTGCCGCGAGATCGTGACCGCGCTCGAGCCGCGATCTCGGCCGGCCGCTGCCCGCCGGGCCTGGCTCGACACGCTCGCCTGCATCGACGCCATGACCGACGGCCGGCTGCGACACGGCTGGTGCCTGGGCGGCAACTTGTACGGCGCCACGCCGGACGCCGCCGCCCGCCGCGTTCGGCCGGCCTGATTCGATCACCTACTTCAGCACCACGCTCAACACCGGCCACGTGCACGGCCAGGCGCGCGAAACGCTGGTCCTGCCGGTCGCCGCCCGCGACGAAGAGGCCCAGCCCACCACGCAGGAATCGATGTTCAATTTCGTCCGGCTTTCCGACGGCGGGCCGGCCAGGCTCCGCGACGCCCGCAGCGAAGGGCGCTGGTCGCGGTGAGCTCGCGCGCGCGTTCTGGCGACGCCGGGCCGATCGATCAAGCGCGAGCTCGAATCGCACCGCTCCATCCGCCGGCTGATCGCCCGCGTCGTGCCCGGCTTCGAGCCGCTGGCCGACATCGACCGGACGCGGCGCGAGTTCCACATTGGCGGGCGCGTCCTGCACGCACCCGAGTTCCGCACGCCCACGGGCAGGGCGCGCTTCTTCGTCACGCCCGTTCCGCCCGCGCCGCCGGGCGGGCCCGCGCTGCGCCTCATGACGATCCGCAGCGAGGGACAGTTCAACACCGTCGTCTATGAAGAGGAAGACCTCTACCGCGGGCAGGAGCGCCGCGACGTGATCCTGATGAACCCGGCCGACCTGGCCGCGCGCCGGCTGCGGCCCGATCAGCCGGTCGCGGTCCGCGGACCGGCCGGCGAGCTGCGCCCCGTGCGGGTGCGGCCGTTCGACATCCGCCCGGGCAACGCGGCGATGTATTTCCCCGAGGCCAACGTGCTGGTGCCGGGCAGCGCCGATCCGGAATCGCGCACGCCGGCGTTCAAGAACGTTCCGATCGAAGTGATCCCGCTCTGAGCCGCGCCTCAGCGGAAATCGACGTTGCGGTCGCGCCGCCGCCCCTCGAACCAGAAGACGCCCAGCAGTGTCCCCACGCCCACCACCAGCAGCACGTCGGCGATGTTGAAAATCCACGGCCACAGGTGAATGCCGGCGGCGTGCTTGGTGATCTGCAGGAAGTCGCGAACCACCGGCCGCGGCATGTCCACCGTCTCCGGGGTGATCGGCAGCATCCGCGGATGGGCGCCGGACGGAAAGTCGCCGATGGTGACGCTCTGGGCGTCGCGCCGGATGAACGTGCCGACGTACTGCGACTCGTCCTGCGTGTTCCGCCAGACGTAGGCCGAGATGAGTGTGCGGTCGTAGAGGTTGCCCAGCGCGCCTGCCAGCACGCAGCCCAGCGCCAGGTGCATGATCCGCTGCCGCGCGTGCGAATGGGCGAACAGGTAGAGCACGAACATCAGCGCCAGCACCGACGCCCCGACGAACAGCGGCGCCAGCGCCCGCCCCATGCCGAACAGCGCCCCGGGGTTCAGCGACAGCCGCAGTTGCAGCCAGCCCGAAATCAGCGGCCGCGTTTCGGCCGGCTGAAGCGAGTCGAAGGCCCACTGCTTGGTCCACAGGTCGGCCGCCAGCCCGACCGCCGTCACCAGCCAGATGCGCACGTGGCTGGGAAAGCTGCGCAGCGCCGGCCGCGGCCGCGGCGGGCCCGAGCCCACGCGCACGACGGTGATGGCAGGTTCGGCGGACATCAGGGGGCGCCCGGCGCGGCGCCGCTCCGGCAGCGCCCGACAGGCGGCGGATTGTAGCGGGAATCGGCCGGCGGGGGAGAGCGGTTCACGCGTCTTCGCGGGCGTCCTTCCACTCCTCGAGCCAGGCCATCTGAATCGCCTCGAGCTTGGCCTCGTTCGAGGTGTGCGGGTCGTCGCCGAAACCGGGCAGCGCGATCACCCACTCGCGCAGATCGGTAAAGCGGACCGTCAGCGGGTCCAGCTCCGGCCGCCGCTCGTGCAGCAGCAGCGCGATCTCCTCACTGTCGGTCCACTTCAGCGTTCGCGGCATGGTTGGCTCTCGTGGTTCACGCGCGCTCGCGCGCGGCCCGCAATGTCAGGCCTCGTCGTGCGGCGTGGTCATGCCCTCGGGCCCGTGCGGCTCGCGCGCCAGGTTTCGATTCACGGTCGGAATCTCGACCACCACGTCGCGCGTCCCGTTCGGCACGCACTGGCAGCCCAGGCGCGAATTCGGCTTGAGCGCGTAGGCCTCGTCGAGCTGATCCTCCTCGTCGTCGGTCGCGGCGTTGCACGAATCGGCCCCTTCCTTCACGTAGACGTGACAGGTGCTGCACGCACACACGCCGCCGCAGGCGTGGTCGAGTTCGATGCCGTGCGCCATGCAGATGTCGAGAATACTGCCCGGCAGCCCGTGGTCGCCGAACGGCACCCTGGCGGGGTCGATCTCGATCGCGTGCACCTGCTTCTGCTCGTCGATGATCGTCAGCCGGTACTTCCGCACCGGCCGCTGCACGGCGGCGCCGGCGATGTAGGGGTTCTGTCCGCCCATGGCTTTCTTCCTGTTCGGCCTGCGGCCGCGAAGCCGCCGCGCGCCGCGCAATCGATGCGGTCAACCTAGACCGACTCCTGCAGCGCCGCCGTGATCGCCAGCTCGGCCAGGCGCACCGTGGCGTGGCCGAACTTGTGCAGCGCTTCGTACAACTGCTCGGCGTCGCTGGTCGTGTCGGCCAGGCGGCGCAGCTCGACCATGCCGCGTTCGATCGCGCCGCGCTCGGCCGCCGGCAGACGGGCGCCGACGCGCTCGAGCGCCTGCCGGGTCTTGTGCAGGTCGAACTCCACCTGGTTTCGCAGGTCGATCAGGCGATGCGCCGTCATGTCGTCGCGCGCGAAACGAATCGCGTCCAGCTCGATCTTCGCCACTTCGGCCCGCGTCAGCCCGTGGGCCGGCACGACCTGGATGCTCGCCTCGCGCCCGCTGCGCTGCTCGCGGGCCGATACGTTCAAAATGCCGTTCGCGTCGATCAGAAAGCTGACCTCGATCTTCGGGATGCCGGCCGGCATCGGCGGCACGCCGCGCAGCTCGAACTCGCCCAGCAGCCGGCAGTCGCGCGCCAGCTCGCGCTCGCCTTGCAGCACCTTGATCTTCACGGCCGTCTGCCCGTCGACAAACGTCGTGAACAGCTCGCGCGCCTGGCACGGCACGCGCGTGTTCCGCAGAATCAGTTTGCCCATCGCGCCGCCGAGCGTCTCGATGCCCAGCGACAGCGGCGTCACGTCCAGCAGCAGCAGGTCGCGCCGCCCGCCGCTGAGAATCTCGCCCTGCACGGCTGCGCCCAGCGCCACCACCTCGTCCGGGTCCAGCGCCGTGTAGGGCGCCTGCCCGAAGAATTCCGCCACGCGCCGCCGCACCAGCGGCATGCGCGTCGAGCCGCCCACCCGGACGACGCGCTCCAGGTCGCCCGGCGACAGCCCCGCGTCGGTCAGTGCCGCGCGGCAGGCCGCCAGCACGCGCTCGACCAGCGGCGAAGCCAGCGACTCGAACTCGCCGCGCGCGATGACGCGCGAATAGACCCGCCCGTCGCCCAGGTCCAGCTCGATGCGGGCCTCCTCCTGCTGCGACAGGCGAATCTTGATCCGCTCGGCCAGCAGCCGCAGCGCCTGGCGCGTCGCCGGCGCGTCGATCGCCACGCCGAACCGCGCCGCCACCTCGCGCTGCGCCAGCTCGATCAGCACCCGGTCGAAGTCGTCGCCGCCCAGGTGCGTGTCGCCGTGCGTCGCCAGCGTCTCGAACACTCCGGCGTGCAGCCGCAGGATCGACAGGTCAAACGTGCCGCCGCCCAGGTCGAACACGGCGATCCGCTGCGGCTCGCCGGCCGGCTCGCCCGCCGGAGTCCCCGGCGCGGTGCACTTCGACTTGTCGCCGATCGGCAGGGCCACGGTGGGCGCGGCCGACGGCGCGGCGCGCTGCCCGAGGCCGTAGGCCAGCGCCGCGGCGGTCGGCTCGTTGACGATTCGCACCACTTGCAGGCCGGCGATCTCGGCCGCGTCGCGCGTCGCCTGGCGCTGCGAGTCGTCGAAATAGGCCGGCACGGTCACGACCGCCTTGCGCACCGGCCGCCCGAGGTGCGCCTCGGCGCGGCGCTTCAGCTCGCGCAGGATGAGGGCCGAGATTTCCTGCGGCGTGACGCGACGATTGCCGATCGCGACCGCCGCCGAGTCGCGCTCGCCGGGCACGACCGCATACGCCAGGTGCGGAATCTCCTTCGCCAGCGTCTCGCCGCCGACGCCCATCAGCCGCTTGATCGAATAGACCGTCGTCTCGGGGAACTCGACCGCGTGGTCGCGCGCCTCCCAGCCGATGCGAACCGAGCCATCGGGCGAGAAGCTGACCACCGACGGCACGCGCCCCTCGCCGCGCTCGTCGCGCACCACGGCCGGCCCGCGCTCGTCGCACGCGGCGACCAGCGAAAAGGTCGTGCCCAGGTCGATGCCGACAATCGTCTCGCGCCCGTCGCTCATCACAGTTGCGCCAGCAGGTTGTGATAGTACTTCATCGCGTTCAGCAGCCGCCGCAGCTCGTCACCCACGCCGGACGCGCCGGCCGATACCTGCTCGGCCAGCGCCGCGATCCGCCCCTGCGCCGCGGCGGCGTCGGCTTCGACCGTGCGGCGCAGCGCCGCCAGCGTCGCCGCGTCGCCGGTCGACTTGGCCGTGTCGATCTGCTCGCGCAGCTCTGACGCGCTCCAGCAGGTCCGCCGGCACGCGCTTGTCGTCCGCCGACGAGCGCCCCGGCACTTCCAGCAGATACTCGGCCCGCGACAGCTGGCGCAGGCGTGTCGTAGCGCGGTTCACCGTCGCCGACAGCCGGCGCGCCAGCAGTTGCATCTCGCTCGATTGTCCGGCCACCGCGTCCGGGTGAATGTTGCGACAGATGCCGACGTAGCGCGCCGTTGCAGATCGGCCAGGTCGAGCAGCAGCTCCGCGGCAGGCCGAACAGTTCGAAATAGTCTGCCCCGGCGACGTGCTCGTAGAGCGCGTGGCGGTCTTCACACGCCAGCGGTGCGTGCGACAGCATGTCGCAGGTCCGCGCACTTGGTCGGATAGACCTGGAGTCGCGTCTCAGCCACGGTTCGCCTCCTGCCGCAGCGGCCGCCTGTGGGTCGCCGCGCGGCGGCGTCAACGGGTCGAGCCGACCGCCCGAACGGGCTGCCGGCCGACGAACGACGCCCGGCGGGCGGACGTCAGGCGCTGAAGCTGCTGCCGCACCCCGCAGGTGTGCGAGGCGTTCAGGTTGTTGAAGACGAACCCGCGCCCCATGACCTCGTCCTTGAAGTCGATCGACACGCCGTTGAGTACAGGTAGCTCTTCGGGTCGCACACGACCTTGACGCCGTGCTGGTCGAACGTCTCGTCGTTCTCGCTCATGCTGTCGGTCAGGTCCAGCGAATAGGAAAAGCCGCTGCACCCGCCGCCCTTCACGCCCACGCGCAGAAAGGTCTGCTCGGGCAGCTTCTGCTGCTCGATGATCGTCCGAATCTCCGACGCCGCCCGCTCGCTCAAGCCAATCGCCATGTTCGTTCGCTCCTGCCTGATGTCTACCGTTCGACCGTCAGTCCTTTCCAGCCGCGGGCCGGGCAATCGCCGTCCGGCCGCACGCCCGTACCGCTCATCCTACCGCGCGCCGCCGGCCGTCGCCGGGGTGCCGCCGCGCTGCTGCACCTTGTTCTGATAGTCGGCGATCGCCGCCCGGATGGCGTCCTCGGCCAGGACGCTGCAGTGAATCTTTACCGGCGGCAGCGCCAGCTCCTTCACGATGTCGGTGTTCTTGATCTGCTGCGCCTCGTCGAGGGTCTTGCCCTTCAGCCACTCGGTGGCCAGCGAGCTCGACGCGATTGCGCTGCCGCAGCCGAAGGTCTTGAACTTGGCGTCCAGGATCCGCCCGGCCTCGTCGCACTTGATCTGCAGCTTCATCACGTCGCCGCATTCCGGGGCGCCCACGACCCCGGTGCCGACGCTCGGATCGGCCCGGTCGAACGAGCCGACGTTGCGCGGGTTCTCATAGTGATCGATGATCTGGTTGCTGTACGACATCGTGCCATCTCCCTCAGTCGCCGCCGCCGGCCGATTTCGCTTCGCCGACGCGCCGGCCCGGTTGGTCCCTTCTCAGTGATGCGCCCACTGCACCTTGCTCAGGTCGATGCCCTCCCGGGCCATTTCGTAGAGCGGGCTCATCTCGCGCAGCCGCCGCACGGCGTGCACTACGCGCTCGATCGTGTAGTCCACCTCTTCCGCCGTCGTGAATCGCCCCAGCGAAAAGCGGATGCTGCTGTGGGCCAGGTCGTCGCCGACGCCCAGCGCCTTCAGCACGTAGCTCGGCTCGAGCGACGCACTGGTGCATGCTGAGCCGCTGCTCACCGCGATGTCCGAAAAGCCCATCATCAGCGACTCGCCTTCGACGTACAGGAAGCTGATGTTCAGGTTGTTGGGCGTGCGCTCGGTCGCGTGGCCGTTCAGGAAGATGTCGTCCAGCTGGCTGAACAGCCCGTCCTTCAGCCGGTCACGCAGCGCGCCGACGTGCGCCGTCTCGGCGGCCATGTTCTGGAAGCACAGCTCGGCCGCCTTGCCCATGCCGGCGATGCCCGGCACGTTCAACGTGCCGCTGCGCATGCCGCGCTCGTGTCCGCCCCCGTGCAGCACCGGCTCGCACCGCACCCGCGGCCGCTTGCGCCGCACGTACAGCGCGCCCACTCCCTTGGGTCCGTAGATCTTGTGGCCCGAGCACGACAGCAGGTCGATGCCCATCGCCTCGACGTCGATCGGCACCTTGCCAAAAGTCTGGCAGCAGTCGGTGTGGAACAGCACGCCGCGCTCCTTGCACAGCGCGCCGATCTCGCCGATCGGCTGAAGCGTGCCGATCTCGTTGTTGCCGTGCATGATCGAGACCAGGATCGTCTTGTCGGTCATCGCGGCCCGCACCTGCTCGGCCGAGACGCGGCCATGCTTGTCGACCGGCAGGAACGTCACGTCGCAGCCGTTCTGCTCCACGTATTTGCAGGGATCGATGACCGCCTTGTGCTCGGTCACCTGCGTGATGATGTGGTTGCCCTGCTCGCGATACATCGTCGCGACGCCCTTGATGGCGAGGTTGTTCGCCTCGGTCGCGCCGCTGGTCCAGACGATCTCCTTGCTGGATGCGTTGATCCCCCGCGCGACCTGCTCGCGCGCGGTTTCGACCGCCTGCTCCGCATGCCACCCGAATTCGTGATTGCGGCTGGCCGCGTTCCCGAAGTGCTCCTTGAAATAAGGCAGCATTGCCTCGAGCACGCGCGGGTCGACCGGCGTCGTCGCGTTGTTGTCCAGGTAGATGGGCAATCTCATGTCCGCGCCTCCATCGCTCCGGTGCGAAGCGGCACCGGCACCGCCACCTCGGGCCCGCAGCACAGCGGGGCATCCGACAATTCCGCCAGCGTAATCTCGCGCAGGAACCGCTCCAGCCGATCGTGCACCCGCCGCGCCGGGCGCGACACCGGGCACGATCCCAGCAGCTCGCACACGCCGCGCGCCGGGCTCGGCTCGCCGCCCGCACACTGCACAAACCGCACCGGCCCTTCGACCGCCATAATCAGGTCAAACAGCGTGTACTCGTCCGGCCGCACGGCCAGCGCATAGCCGCCCTTCGCGCCGCGCACCGACCGCACCACGCCGCGCGCCGAAAGCGCCTTGAGCACGTTCATCAGCAGCGCCGCCGGAATGTGGTAGCGCTCGGCAATGCCGCGGGCGGTCGCCGTCGTCGCCCCGCTCTGCGCCAGGTGCGCCAAGGCGATCAGCGCATAATCCGTTTTCTTGGTCAGCGCCAGCATAAGTGTCCGGCCGCCTGCAACGGCCGCGATGGAATTTAGCACCGATCTGGTGCACTTTCAAGGGTGTGCCGTTCTGGATCGGATGCGCTGGCGGGCGTGACAGCCACGCTTAACTATTTGCAATTACTGTTGTTCCGACGACGCCGCTGGCCGCGCATCGCGCGTGGTACACGCGAATCTCAAACCGTCGGGTTCGGCTGCATGGTGCGACCGAAATGATCAGTCCAGCAGCGCCACCGGAGCGTCAAATCTCTTCGCCAGCGCCAGAAGGTATCCGCGCAGGGTCGCGCGGTGTCCGAACACGAACCGCGCCATAAACCGAAAAATCGGGTTGTAAACCTCACCATTCTCCGTCACGCGCACCGTGCAGCCCGCGCCGGCCGGCTCGATCTCGATCGTCCACGTTCCGCCGAAGGGCAGCCCCGCATCGGCGATCCGCGTCACCAGCCGCCGCGGCGCCGACCACTCCTCGCACTCCAGCGTCATCGTCTGGCCATGCTTGTCGGTCTCGCGCCACACCGGCCGGCCGTTCTTGTCGGGCAGTCGCTCGGCGCCCTTCAGGTCGCCGCGCCAGCGGGTGAACTCCTCCACCGTGGTGACGGCGGCCCACACCGCGTCGGGCGCGCGTTCAAGCCGAACGGCCCCGGTCGCGACGTGGCCGCGCGGCAGCAGCAGGCCCACCAGCGTCACGAGCACCACGAGCCCCACCAGCGCGCCGCAGACGATTAGTGCGATCTTCAACATGAGTGACTCCTTCGGGCAGCTCCGGGGGCGCAGGGCGCCGCCGCCGACCGCCCGATCTCAGGCCAAACAACACCTTGCTGTGCATCTCGAGCTGCGCCGCATAGCCCAGCAGCGCCAGCCCGCGGGCCGCCTCGACGCGCTCGGCCGCCGATAGCCGCCCCACCACGCGCCGCACCCGCGCCGGATCGAGCACCGAGCCGGCCCGCTTGATTCGCGCCCCGTCGGCCGAGAGCCGCAGATGCACCCGCCGCCCGTCGGCCCGGTCGCGGACGCGCAGGACATAGCCGGCCCGGACGAGGCGCTCGATGGCCAGGGACATGGTCGACGGCGTGACGCCCATGTGGGCGGCCAGGCCGGTGAGCGTCGTGGGCTCCTGGTCGTCGAGGTGATCGAGGATTGATTTCTGATGGGCGCTGACGCGCGTGCGGGTGCGCGGGTCTTCGACGTGGCGCTGGTGGCAGGCGAAGAAGACCTTGGGGTAGAGCTCGATGACGCAGCGGGCGGCCTCGGCGACGCGCATGGCTGTCAGCCTACGCGAAACTATTTTGTTTTGTCAATACAAAATAATAAGACCGCCGGCCGCGGAGCGATCTGCCAGGGCCGACCGGGCCGGGAGCCCGAAGGGAAAGGTTCCGGCAGCCCTGTCCGGCCGACGCCGGACGCGGCGAGGTGGATGGCAAGGACCAGGACGCCTATGATGAGATACTTCGAACGCTGGGCCGCCGCCGCGACCCACGCATCTCGCGTCGGTGGGTCACCGAGCGTGACCCACCCTACGAACTGCGCATTGATGGACTGCAATGGCGCTACTTGGAGCACCCTAACGCAGTTTCCGGCAGCCTTTCGCAAGGTGCATCGCGCCTGGGACCATTGCAGGTGCTGTCCATCGCAGGCGCACTCGTTTCAAGGATCAGACCTTCTTGGGGGCACGGCTGGGATGCCTTTCGAAGTGCTAACCGTGCGGGAACATACGTTGCCCCGGTCATCACCTGGTAGTGACATGATTCAGCCCCAAGTCGCAAAGCATCGCTCGTTCTTCACGCGGGCACGTTGCTTCCTGGCACTGACGTCATCGTTGTGGGTTGTCTCATGTGTCGGCTCTTTCGCCTGCCGAGGCAGATCGGAGGCGCGGGTTGCCCTTCACGGCGGCTGCCTGTTGCTCCTATCGCCGCGCGAGCGCGCCGGCATTCATTGGCAACTCGTTGGCCCACATACAGGCCTTGAGGGCGTTCCGAACCCGGACTATGGATTATCGATCTCTCGGGGCACACTCTGCGCGTATGCGGCGAGAATATGGACGGAGTCAGGGCCACTCTCACCGGACGAGGGCCCTTTCACTCGCGCGATTGGGTTGGTTTTTCCGAGTTGTGGGCGGGCTCATTTGCTTCCGGGAAGACCCGACAATGAACCCATCTTGGTAGATAACACGTTAGTCGCGTTCGGTAGCGCAAGTGGTTCTATTCCCGCAGCATCGACGGCGTACCGGGTATGGATGCTTCGAGTCCCTTTGGTTATGCCAAAGACAATCGGGGCAGTATGCATAGTACTGTGGCGCCGGGGCCTTGTTACGCGCGCCGGGAGACTTCTTCGTCGCGCGCTCGGCATTGGATCGTTGGACTCGCTGGCACCTACCTGCAGATCTTGTGGCTATTGCGTGATTGGAATTACCAGCGGGCGATGCCCCGAGTGCGGGCAGTCAATTGAAACGCTCACGGCCACTGACCAAGGGACTTGAGGGCGACTATGGCGCTGGTGAATCCAATGCCGGTATCGGGCACCAGGGATGAGAGCATGCTGCGGCGCGCGCGTCGCAAACTGGCGGGGCGGATCGCGCTCGCGGCGAACGTGACTCTGTTGCTTGTCCTGGCGGTTTGGATGGGCTCATCGTACTGCGAGTTGCACATGGATTGCGGCAAGACTCGCATATGGATCACACGGGGGTGTCTACTGTTTGCCGCGCCGTTTCCACGAAATGAGCCGACGTTACTTCAAAGGCTGAAGCTTCGTTCGGACGCCATCGACACGTTTGGACTGACGTTCCCATCTGTCTTTCATAGCTACTATGGCTTTGAGGTGCTGACCGTTCCAATCTGGATACTCGCCGGACTGTCTGCTCTCGGCGTCCTCTTGACGCGAGCCGTTCGTTCGCTCCTGACGGAGGCCCGGCCTGGCGGTTGGAACTTTCGTCGCGATGCACTCGGCCTCGCTTTTCTGGTTTCAATTCCGGTTTTCGTGGTTTCGGAACGATGTGATGAGTATTTTTACGTGCCGCTGCAGAAGCCGGCGACTGGCGCGTATCTCAGAATGTGGGTTGGCCACGGAACGATCGGGATGTACAGATCGCTTGACAGAAATGGGTCATCCGCCTGGCCCCCGCCGTCGCTCGATACGCAACTCTACCGTTTGCCACGGGTTTATCTTGGCCAGGCGGCCTCCACCAGGCAGGTACAATGGGCGGTGATACTTCCAACAATCCTGCCTGTTGTTGTCATTGTATCGCAGGCGGTCATGTCGGGAGTGCGGAGAAAGTGGTTCCGGAAAGACGACCTGCCGCGATGCAAATGTGGATACTGCCTGCAAGGAAACGTCTCTGGAATCTGTCCGGAATGCGGGGCGAGTAACTCGCTCGCCGTCGCAGTTAACAGCAAACGAAAGCGCCGATCGCATGACGGCGCGGTCCGGCCGCGGTGACGCGGGCTTCGCCGCACGCCCGGCGCCGACCTACTGCGGCGTGGTCGACCAGGTCGAGTCGTCGCTGGAGCTGCCCGGCACCAGTTGAAACCCCTGGGCGCTGCGAAACTCGCTGTCCGAAATCACTTGCTGATAGTACGCCACCTTGCTCAGCCGCACGTAACCGCTCTTGACCGTGTGGCGCAGAATCCAGTACCGGCCGCGCTGATCGGTCTCGCCCAGCCGCTTCCAGCCGCCGCCCTGCTGCAAATCGATCGCCACGTCCGGAATCGGGCGGGCCGTGTCGCGGTCGATGATGTTGCCCTCGATCACCAGCTCCGAGCAGCCGGCCGCCCCCAGCGCCGCAAACAGCAGGACCGCCGCCGCCGCGCGCCGCGCCCACGACAGGCCGCGCCCGTCACGCCCCGACATACTTCGCATAGGCCGTCCGTGCCTCGTCGACATCGCTGGTCCCCTGAATGATCGCCCGACCGTCGGCAAACACCGCGAACTCGCGCCCGCCCACCGAAAACCGCAGCATGTAGCGGTTCAGCCGCGGCGGCCCATCGACCACCCGCGCCACCCGCTCGGCCAACTGCGCCAGGTCCAGCCGACCGGCGGCGCCGGAGACCTGCACGGCGTTCCGTCCGCAGAGCGTCGCCGAGCCGCCTCCCGCGGCGCCGTTCAACCAGTCATACTGTCCCTGTCCGCAACATCGGCAGTCGGCCGACCGCGCCGCCTGCACATCCAGCGTGTCGAACCGCCCGCGCCACACGTCGAGCTGCTGCAAGCGCCGATTCAGCGCCGTCGCCTGGCCGGCGAGCAGCTTGATCGCCTCGAGCGCCTGCAGCGCCGCGACGACGTGCACGGTGGTCGCCAGCACGCCAGCGGTGTCGCAGGTGGGGCTGCTTCCGGGCGGCGGCGGGTCGGTCCAGATGCAGCGCAGGCAGGGCGTCTCGTGCGGAACGATCGGCAGCACCAGGCCGGTCGCGCCGATGCACGCGCCATAGATCCACGGCACGCGCCGCTTGACCGCGGCGTCGTTGACCAGGAAGCGCGTCTCGAAGTTGTCGGTGCCGTCGAGCACCACGTCGGCCCCGTCGATCAGCGACTCGACGTTCGTGCGGTTGACGTCGACCACGTGCGGCTCGACGGTCACCTGCGCGTTGATGCGTCGCAACTTGGCCGCGGCCGCGGCGGCCTTGGGCAGCCCCTCGGCCAGGTCCTGCTCGTCGTACAGCACCTGGCGCTGCAGGTTGTTCAGCTCGATCAGGTCGCGGTCGATCAGCCGCAGAAAGCCCACGCCGGCGCGGACCAGCACGTCGGCGATCACTGTCCCCAGCGCGCCGCAGCCGATCAGCGTCGCGCGCCCGGCCATCAGTCGCCGCTGCCGGTCGGGGCCGATCGGCTCGAACAGCACCTGCCGCGAATACCGCGCCAGCGGATCGGCCGCGCGGTCGCTAGCGGGCGTCATGCGGACCGTCCTGTCGCTCGGTGGCGCGGCGCTCGCGCTTGGCCCGGCCGAGCTGCGCCAGGTATCCGTCGGCCGGCGGCGGCTCTTCCGGCGCGGGCTGAGACGACGCGCGCGGCGCGGGCGGCGGCCGGTCGACGGGCGGCGCGACCTCGATCTCCTCTTCCCCGGTGTCTGGCTCGGCTCCGGCGCCGGGCCACTCGGCCCGCAGCAGCACGATGCCATGCCGCAGCAGGTAGCTGCCGAACACCAGCAGGATGATCGCGTTGATGTCCAACGACACGACCACCCAGTACAACCCCACGGCCGCCATGATGCCGCCAAACAGCGCGCCGACGGCCCCCTCGATCAGTGCCGCGCGCGGCGCCCCGAACATCTGCAACCCCGCGACGAGAATCAGCGCCGGCCCGCCGAATCGCAGCGCGAAGTTGATCGCCTGCACCGACAGGTTGTAGGACACCTCGGCCGCGCCGGCCTCGAGGAATGGATGCAACCATCCGTACGCGGCCATCAGCACGCCTGGCAGGGCGCCCATCGCGGCGTCGGCAGGATTGGAACGGAAGCGGTCGGCAGGCCGGGCCATCTCGTGCCCTAGCATACCCGATTGCGGCGCAGCGCGGCCGGACCGCTACGCGGTCGGCGCGGCCGAGCCCATCTCGTCCAGCCAGTGCTGGGCGGCCGAACGATGCACCGGGTCGGGCAGTCCGGCGGCGCACTCGCTGAGATAGGGGCGCGCCCGCGCGAAGTCGCGCAGGTGGCGGGCATAGACAATGCCGAGCAGCAGTTTCACCTGTCCGCGGTCGACCGCCGCGGGGTAGTGGCGCAGGTAGTTTTCATAGGCCGCCGCGGCCTGCGAATAGGCCTGCCGCGCCGCCAGGCGGTTGGCAATCTCGAGCTGCGCGCGCTGCGCCAGCACCTGCTGCGGATCGCGCTCGACCAATTCGGCGAACCGTTCCAGCGCCGCGTCGTGGTCGCCACGCGCCAGCGCCGCGATCACCGTGTCGCGCAGCGCCGCGTTCGGATCGGCCGGACGCGCCAGCGGCGGGGGCGGCGCGGCCTCGGCCGGCGCGCCGGGCACGCGCGCCACGCGGCCGTACTGCACGTGTGCCTGCCGGGTCGGGTCGCTCATCATGTCGGCGAAGACCTGCCGCTGCCGCGCGCGGCGCCAGATCGACAGCAGGTCGAAGTGGTCGCGCGGCAGGCTGCGCGTCAGCAGCAGCAGCAGCGCGATGACGAACCCCGCGCAGTAGCCCGACACGTGCGCGGCGTAGGCGACGCTGGTCACCCCGGCGGCGCCGATGTTCATCGCCAGGAGGTTGTCCCACAGGATGACCTTTCCGAGGATGAACCACAGCGCGTTGACGTTCACGACGCCGACGAAGAAGAACCAGTAGAAGATGGTGATCTCGCTGCGCGGGAAGAGCACCAGGTAGGCGGTGGTGACCGCGGCAATCGCGCCGCTGGCGCCCAGGCAGGGGTTGTCGCCGCCGCTCAGCACGAACCCGACGCCCGCCAGCACGCCGCCCGCCAGGTAGAACAGCGCATAGACGAAGTGGCCCATCCGGGCGTTGACCGCGTTGCCGAACACCCACAGGAACAGCATGTTCCCGGCCAGGTGCATCACGTCTCCGTGCAGGAACTGGTAGCTGAGGAACTGCATCAGCCGCGGCTCGAGCGGCCAGAGCATCAGCGGGCGGCGCCAGGACGCCGCGCCGTCGCCGCCCATGGCGACCAGGGCGTGAATCAGCACGCACGCCGCGATCAGCCCGTAGTTCACGTAGGGGATGCGGCGAACCTGCGTATCCGTGCGGATGGGAATCAGCATGGTGCTCAGACAACCGCCCGGCGAGACGGCCGGTCGCGTCGCCGATCGACGCACGCTCCGCCGCAGCCGATCGCATTGTAGGTACTGCGCCGCAACGCTGTCCACGCGACCCGCGCCCGCCTAGCGCGCCGCGCGCGGCCAGGCCTGGCTCAGCGCACGAATGTGCTCCACCGCCGCGCCGCAGCAGCCCGCCACCAGCGCCGCCCCCGCCGTCCGCAGCCCGGCCGCCCGCGACGCAAACGTCCCGCCATCCTCGCTGTAGCTCAACCGGCCGTCGGCCAGCTCGGCCGCGCCGGCATTGGTCCGCACGCAGACCGGCCGCCGGGCATGCTCGGCCAACTGGTGCACCAGCGTCAACGCCGTCTCGGGCGCGGCGCAGTCGCACCCGACCGCGGCCGCGCCCGCCTCGGCCAGGCGCCGCGCCGCCGTCGCGGCGGTGTCGCCGGTCGCGGTCTCCAGCCGGTCGGGGCCCGAGTCGAACACCAGCGTCGCGACCACCGGCAGCGGCACGGCGGCGCGCGACGCCGCCAGCGCCAGCAGCAGCTCGGGCAGGCTGTTGAACCGCGCCAGCCAGATCAGCTCGACCCCGCCGCGCGCCAGCCAGCCGGCCTGCTCGCGGAACACGTCGCGCAGTTCGTCCTCCTCGACCTCGCCGGTCTCGAGGAACCTCCGGCTCGGACCGATCTGCCCCGCGACGCGCACCCGCCCGGGCCGCGCATCGGCCACGCCGCGACACACAGACGCCGCGGTGCGGTTCAGGTCCTCGAGCCGCGCCGCGCCGATTTCGGCCGGCGCCGCCAGGCGGTTCGATCCGAGCGTCGGCGTGCAGATCAGCCCCGCGCCGGCGTCGGCGAAGGCCGCCAGCGCGCGGGCCACGAGCGCCGGATGGTCGAGCGCGACGGCGTCGAGCGGGCCGCGCTGCACCCAGCCGAATCCGCTCAGCGCCGCGGCCAGTGAGCCGTCGCCGATAACCCCGTCGTTCAACCAGTCGGCCATCGTGGGCGGCATGGCGCGCGCATCGCTCCGCGATATTCCCGGCCCGGCGGCGCGGCGGCGCCCCGTCCGCCGCTGCCCGCGGAAAACATATCGTACTGTTCTTTCCGTCGGACCGTCGGCCCGCGTGTCGACGGTCTGCGCACCAGGTCGGCCCGCACAGGAGGTCACCGGATGGTTCGGCGAACCTTGGGAGGCAGCCCATGTTCCGCCACCGTGTTGGCCCGCTCTGCGGGGTTCGAATGCGACTGGTCGCGCTCCTGGGCGCGTTGCTGATGGCCGGCTGTGACACCGCCGGCTTCGTCGATGCCGGCGGTTCGCCCAACGGCTCGATCGGCGCCGACGGGCAGCCGCCCGTCTCGTCGCAGGTGGCGCGACCCATTCCCACGCCCAGCCCGGTCGGGCTGCCGGCGCAAGGCGAGGTCGGCTTTGACGGGCAGATTGCGGCGCGCGGCGCGGTGAGCGCCGTCTCGCTCGGCCCGGTCGCCGCCGGCGATCGCATCGTGGTCGACGTCAACGGCCAGAGCGGGCTGAACACCGTCGCCGCGCTGTTCAACAGCCGCGGCGAGCTGATCGACGCCAACGACGACCGCTCCTACTACTCCGGCTTCCTCGATCCCTACATCAGCGTCGTCGTTCGCGAACCCGACACCGACCTGATCCTCGCCATCTGCGTCTCGCGGACGCGCTACTTCGGCAGCAGTGCCGGCCGGTTCGACACCGGCTCCTACCACGTCCGCGTCCGCCGCGACCCGGGGCAGAGCTTCCCGGTCCGCGGGCAGACCGTGTGGCTCGAGTTCGGCGGCGGCAGCGCCATCCGCATCGCCCAGGAAGCGCCGGTCGACGTGCCCGTGTTCGACGGCGGGCGCATCTCGGCCCGCTTCGCCGGCAACACCGAGTACATCAAGGACGTGCTCGTCTCGAAGATGACCGAAGACTTCGCGCCGTTCAACGTCGTGCTGCTCCGCAGCGATCGCGATGCCCGCCCGAGCGGCGACTACACCACCATCTACTTCGGCGCCTACAGCGAGCGTTTCCTCGGCCTGTCCGACAACGTCGACAGCTACAACTTCAACCTGCGCCAGAAGTCGATTGTGTTCGCCGAGACGCTCCACTCGTTTGACTATCTCAACCCGTCGGCTGCCGAGGTCGGGCAGGGGCTGGCCAACGTCGCCGCCCACGAGCTGGGTCACCTGCTCGGGCTCGAGCACTCCAGCGACCCGAACGACCTGATGGCGCCGGCCGCCACGCCGCAGCAGATCTTTTTCGTCGATGCCCGTTTCAGCGTCGCGCCGCTCGAAGACGCGCTCTTCCCCGTCGGCGCGCAGAACTCGTGGAACCAGCTCGTCCTGGCGCTCGGTTATCGCGACACCACCACCGCGCCCGGCACCGACGCCGCCCGCATGATCGTCCAGCAGCGCCCGTCCGACGAACCCAGCGACGCCGCGCCGGCCGCGAAAAAGGCCCAGCGCCGCACCCTCGCGCCGGCCGCCTGGCCGCTCTGCGACCGCTGCCGGTAGCCGCTCCGCGCCGCAGCCCGCGCCGCGCGGCCGCTTCGCCGCGTGCGGTCCGGTCCGCTATCATTCCTGCGCTCGTCCGCGCCGCGGGCGAGCGATCAGGAATCAACCATGCCCGACAACGTTGAGCAGGTCGTCATCATCGGCTCCGGCCCGGCCGGACTGACCGCCGCCATCTACGCCAGCCGCGCCGCGCTCCGCCCGCTCATGTTCGAAGGCTTCTCGGCCGGCGGACTGATCCCCGGCGGGCAGCTCATGTTCACCACCGACGTCGAGAATTACCCCGGCTTCCCGAAGGGCATCCTCGGGCCAGACCTGATGAAGGCCTTCCGCGACCAGGCCGAGCACTGCGGCGCGCGGTTCGTCACCCAGGATGTCACCGAGGCAGACTTCCGCCGCCGGCCGTTCACCCTCCGCAGCGACGAGCACACCGTCCAGGCGCACGCGGTCATCATCGCCACCGGCGCCCGGGCCAACTGGCTCGGCCTGAAGAACGAGACCCGCCTCGCCCAGTCGGGCGGCGGGGTGTCGGCCTGCGCCGTCTGCGACGGGGCGCTGCCGGTCTTCCGCGGGCAGGAGCTGGTGGTGGTGGGCGGCGGCGATTCGGCGATCGAGGAGGGCAGCTACCTCACCAAGTTCGCCAGGAAGGTCCACGTGGTCCATCGCCGCGACCAGCTTCGCGCCAGCAAGGCGATGCAGGACCGTTTCAACCGCCTCGTTGCGGAAGGCAAGATGAGCCCGGTCTGGAACAGCACCGTGGTCGACGTGCTCGGCGACGCCACCATCACCGGCGTGCGCCTGAAGGATGTCCGCAGCGGCGCGACGCGCGACCTGCCCTGCCGCGGGCTGTTTCTCGCCATCGGCCACACGCCCAACACCGAGCTTTTCCGCGGGCAGATCGAGTGCGACGAGAAGGGGTACATCCGGCTGGTGCGGCCCGGCAGCACGGCCACCAGCGTCACGGGCGTGTTTGCCGCTGGCGACGTGGCCGACCACGTCTATCGCCAGGCGATCACTGCCGCCGGCACCGGCTGCATGGCGGCGCTCGACGCGGAGCGCTGGCTGGCGGCGCAGGAATAATCATCCGCCCCGGCGTTCCCGGGCGACCGGCCGCGCGGCGCAGCGCTACTGCGTCTCTTCGTGCCGGTCCTCGCGCGACGAGCGGGCCATCGACCCGCCGAACATCGGCGCCAGCTTCTGAACCAGGCCGTTCACGTCCGGCAGCCCGGTCACGCCGATGCGGATCGAGAACTCGGTCGCCGACTCGCCGATCGCCGCGCTCAGCACCGTCCGGTCGAGCGCCTCGGCCGCGATGTTGAACGGGGCGCGCTGCGACAGGCCGTCCTGCCGCTGACCGGCCATCGCCGCCGAGCCGCTCGCCGTGGGCGATCAGCATCGCCGTCGTCGCGTCGGGCAGCTGCGCCAGCACCGGCTTCATCGCCGCGTCGGACGCGACCGACTTGCCGCTGCGGGCCGCGTCGAGGGCGGCGCGGATGGCGGCCTTGCTTGGCCCGGCCAGCAGGCAGTTCTCCTGCTGCACCACGTAGAGCTTGCCGATGTCGGGCAGCGCGTAGGCCCGGCCGGTGGCGCTGCCGATGGTGACTTCCTGCGGCTCGGGCAGGTCGTGGCCCATCAGCTTGGCAGGCAGCGAGAGCAGGCCGTCCCACAGCGCCTGCGAGTGGGCGGCGTCGTTGCTCGCCAGCACGATGGCGACGTCGGGAATCGTCTCGCGGTGTTTGCCGCGCGCCGCGCCGACCTTCACGCCGCCCCCCGGCATCACGAACACAGACACTTCCTGCAGGTTGCCGAAGATCTCCCGGCCGATGTCCCAGCCGGTCACGACGGCCGGCAGCGCCGCCGCCGCCGCGGCGCGGTCGGCCGGTGCGCCGCGTGGCGGGTTCATGCCGAGTCCGAAGACCGCCGCGGCATTGGCCGGCACATATGCCAGCGTGGCGCGCGACATGGGCGAGGTGCGGATCAGGTTGTAGATGAGGTTGTGATGCTGCTCGTCGAGCCGGACGGTGAGTTCGAGACCCAGCCGGCCCTGGTTCGCGCCGAGCGAAAAGGCCGCCCAGCGCAGGTGTTCGAGGTCGGCGATGGCGTTGATCTGTGCGAACTCGCGCCGCTCAGACTCGCTGGAGTGGTTCTCGCGCACCATCTTCAGAATGTGCGGCGCGTCGGCAAAGGCGAACAGCGTCGCCGCGCCGCGCCGCGCGTACAGCTCGCGCAGGTCGGTTCGCGACGCCAGCGATTCGGCCGCGCGACCCTCCAGCCGCTCGACCGCGTCGGCCACCAGCGCGCGGCTCGTGCCGACGATGCACAGCGCGTCGGTCAGCACGCCGACCGCCTTGTTCTCGACGCGAAAGGTCGGCAGCCCGGCGATCTTCTTGGCGGTCGGGGCGAACTGCATGGCCGTTTCCAGCACGCCCCGCAGCAGCGCCGCGTCGCCATGGTGCAGCACCAGAATGCCGCGCGGCTCGCCGTGCCGATCGATTCCGGTAATGCCCACGGCCGCGCCGCCCAGGCTGTCGAGCACGCCCAGCAGCGCCGGGCTGATCGCAATCCGTGACGGCAGGGAAAACGGCGCCGCTCCGTCGGCGTCCGGCCGGGCGGCCAGCGCCGCCGACATGTCGTTCGTGCCCAGTCCCACCATCCGCGCCAGTTCGCTCACCAGCCCGAGCGGGCGGTGCAGCTCGACGTACCCGAGCACGTCGGGCGGCATGAGCGACGCGAAATTCTCGGCTGCCAGCCCGTCGCGGCAGCGCGCGGCGCCGCGCACGGCGCGGCTGCGCAGCCCGGCGTCGCCCGGGTCGGCCGCGAGCCGCTCGTAGATGGTCCGCGCCGCGGCATAGTCGCGCGTCTCGTGTTCCAGGTAATAGGCGCGGTGCAGCTCGGCCGAGTCATCGGCCGCATAGAGCGGCGAGTCCGGCGCCAGCGGCGACGAGAGCACCAGCAGCCAGATGATCCGCCACAGGGTGCGAGAGACGAGGCTTGGCATGGGACGATCCTCCAGGTTGGGGGCCGCTGACTATTGCCCACCGCCGGGCGAATATTCTCAATCCGAACGCGACGCGGGCGCAGCGCCTCCGACCGGTCAACGCCGCACCCTCAACCGGGTAAACGATTCGTCATCCGGCAACATTCGCCGATTGCTGCACGCACCGCCCGGCATTGCAGCGGGGTGGGTCTGCGCCGCTGGGCGGATATCAGCCCTGAGAGCCGCGACCGCGCGTAACTTTAGTTATTGGACGCTGTTACAGCCGACAATCTGGGCGGCTGGCCGCGCCGATTCTGCCGCCGCGCCGCTCACACCGTCGCCATCGTCCGCCGATAGAGGGGCACGGGAGGAGCGCTGCGCACGCTTCCGCGGCGAGGCGTTTCATTTCCCGGGCCCACAGGAGGTCTGACCGATGCGCCTTCCACGCCAACCGCATATTCTGGGAATCTTCGCCGCGATGACGATTCTTGGCGCGGCCGCTCAGCCGGCCCGGGCCGACTTCTCACGGCGCATCTTCCGCGGCGTTACCTTCGCCTTGTCGCCGAGCATCGGGCAGGCACAGAACGGCCCGCTGGCCGACCAGAACATCTTCCGGCAGCGGTTCATCCGCAACTACGCCGGCGACGGCGTCGGCTACGAGTTCACGCGCCTGTGGGGCAACGACTCGTTCGGCAACGCGGTGCAGCTCGACGCCGGCCCGGTCAACATGGCGCTGCAGGGCACCACGCACGCCCGCGTCACGGTCAACCGGCGGCTCATCCCCGAGATGAACCTGTCGCTCGACACCGGCGGCGCGCCGCTCAACTACGCCGTGCGCGGCTTCACCGGCCTGCAGAACATTCAGGCGACCGGCTCCTTCACCGGCACGCTCAGCGGCACGCTCAACGTGCTGGGCTTCTACAACCTCCAGGCGACCGCCGCCAACAACAACAGCAACCTGCGCGTCGACGGCGTGCTGGTGACCGACAACCGCAGCACCGACTTCGACGTCGGGCCGATCAACGTCACCGGCAACATCTGGATCGACGCCGCATCCAACACCCTGCAGGCGCTCGGCAACGTGGCCGGCTCGATCTACACCAACATCGCTTCCGCCGCCACCGCCCGCAAGAAGACGCCCGCCGTCGCCAAGCCGACCGACCCCACCGACACCGCCAACGTCGCCACCGACGCGGCGCCCGAGTTCGACGACGAGTTCGTCCGCTCGATCATCCAGGCGCTCTTCTCGGACGCGCTCGTGCAGCAGCTCCTGGCCGTCCTGAGCGGCCAGGCCGCCCAGCAGGTGGCGGCGCTGCCGCCGGCCTCGACGGGCAGCCAGCAACTGTCGTCGCCGGCCAGCAACTCGGCACTTGTGCCCGAGCCCGCGACGCTGGTGCTGCTGGGGCTGCCGGCTTTCTTTCTGCTGCGGCGCCGCCGGGCCTAGCCGGCCGACCGCGCGACCACACGACCGATCTGACACCCGCCCGTCCAGCCAGTGACGGGCGGTGTTGTTTCTGGGGCCTGCGCCGGGGGCGTCGCGTTCGGTGGCTGCGCCGGCGGAACCGTCGCGCTGGCGGGTTGGAATTCCCGTCCCGCGAACCATAGACTCTGGTACGGGCCAATCAGCGACCGGCGCGGGAGCCGCAGCGATGGATCTGGAGACGCTCCGCCGCGAGATGCCGATCACGCGGCACTACAACTTCCTGGACCACGCCGCGGTGGCGCCGATTCCCGAGTCGGCGGTCGCCGCCATGCACGCCGCCGCGCGGACCGCGGCCGAGTCGGTGCACGTCGTCGAAAGCCCCTATCGCCACGCCGAGGAAGTCCGCGCCGCCGCCGCACGGCTGATTCACGCTGAGCCCGAAGAGATCACCTTCGTCAAGAACACCAGCGAGGGACTGGCCTTCGTCGCCAACGGGCTGCACTTTTCCGCCGGCGACAACATTGTGACCGCCAGTGTCGAGTTCCCCGCCAACGTATTTCCGTGGATGAACCTCCAGCCGCGCGGCGTGCGCCTCAAGGCTGTGCCCGAGGACAACGGGCGCATTCCGCTCGAGCGGCTGTGCGAGGCGATCGACTCGCGCACCCGGCTGGTCGCCATCTCGGCCGTGCAATATGCCAGCGGCTTCCGCACCGATCTGGCCGAGCTGGGGCGCGTCTGCCAGCAGAAGGGCGTGCTGCTGGCGGTCGACGCGATCCAGGCGCTCGGCTGCCTGCCGGTGGACGTGCGGGCGATGAACATCGATTTCCTCTCGGCCGACGGTCACAAGTGGCTGCTGGGCCCCGAAGGCTGCGGCCTCTTCTTCTGCCGGCGCGAGCTGCTGGGCCACCTTCAGCCGAGCACCCTCGGCTGGCTGTGCATGAAACACGCCGGCGACCTCGATCAGCGCTCGTTCGAGTTTCGCGACGACGCGCGGCGCTTCGACGCCGGCGCGTACAACCACGTCGGCATCGCCGGGCTGGGGGCGTCGATCGAGCGACTCGAGGCCATCGGCATCGAGACGATCTGGGCCCAGATCAAGACGCTCACCGACCGCCTGGTCGAAGGCGCGCGGGCCAAGGGCTACCGCGTGGTCAGCTCGCGCCGCGGCGGCGAAACCAGCGGCATCGTCGCGCTCACCTCCGACCGGCACGACCTCGAGCAGGTCCGCCAGCACCTCAAGGCCGAGCATCGCATCGTGGTCTCGGTCCGCTCGCACCGGCTGCGTGTCAGCCCGCACGCCTACAACACGCTCGAAGAGATCGACCACCTCGTCCGCGTCCTTCCCGCTCACTGACCGGCCTGGCCCGCCACGGCGCCGCGCGCGGGTTGCCGGCGGCGTTGCGCGCGGATAGACCGTGTGCGCCATGCTCTCAATGTCCAGCCTGGAATGGCTCTCGTTCGCCGCCTCGGGCCTGGCGACGCTGCTCGAAGTCTGGGCGGTGATCGACCTGCTGCGCCGCCCGCGCGAGCCGCGCGCCATGATCGCCTGGCTGCTGGTGCTGGTCCTGCTGCCGGTGGTGGGGCTGGTCGCCTACGCCCTGATCGGCCGGCTGCGCGTCGAGCGCGCCCGCCGCCGGCGTCACACGCGCCGCACGCCGCGCGACCCGCCCGCCGCCGCGCCGCACGGCGATCGCCGGCTCGACCCGGCGCTGGGCGCGCTGCTGCACCTGGCGCTGCGCCTGACCGGCTTTCCGGCCACCCGCGACAACGACGTCACGATCTTTCACGACGCCGAGAAAACCTACCTGGCGCTGCAACTGGCGATCGAATCAGCCCGGCATCACGTGCACGTCGAGTACTACATCTTTCAGGCCGACGAGACCGGCCGCGCCGTCGCCGAGCTGCTGATGAAAAAGGCGCGCGACGGCGTCCGCTGCCGCGTGCTGCTCGACGACCTGGGCTGCTGGCGGATGCCGCGCTCGCTTGTCCGCGCATGGCGGGCGGCCGGCGTCGAGGTGGCGTTCTTCCTGCCGGTCATCCCGTGGAGCGGTCGCTGGCATGTCAACCTCCGCAACCACCGCAAGATCGTCGTGGTCGACGGCGCGGTCGGGTTCACCGGCAGCCAGAACATCGGCGACGAGTATCGCGGCCGGCTGAAGCGCTACGCCCCGTGGCGCGACACGCACCTGCGGATTGTCGGACCGGCCGTGCACCAGCTTCAGGACGTCTTCTGCGACGACTGGCTCTTCGCCGCCGGCAGCGATCCGCGCGGCGCCGAGCTCTATCCGCCGCCGCGCTCGACCGGCGATCAGCTGGTGCACGTCATTCCCTCTGGGCCCGACAGCGACGCCCACGTGCTGACCACGCTGCTGTTCGCGGCGGTCGGCGCGGCGCGCAGCTCGATCTGCATCACCTCGCCCTACTTCGTGCCCGATGACGCCATGCTGCTGGCGCTGCGCTCGGCCGCCTATCGCGGCGTGCGCGTGCAGCTGCTCATTCCCGCGCGCAGCGACAGCCGGCTGGTGCTGTGGGCCGGGCGCAGCTACTACGACGAGCTGTGCGCCGCCGGCGTCGAGGTGTACGAGTATGACGCGGGCATGCTGCACTCCAAGGTGGTCGTGGTCGACCAGAGCTGGGCGCTGGCCGGCTCGGCCAACATGGACACGCGCAGCTTCCGGCTGAACTTCGAGATCACCACCGTGCTCTACGACCCCGCGCCGGCCCGACTGCTGCAGGCCGACTTCGACGCGCTGCGCGACCGCTCGCGCCGCGTCCACCCGCTGAGCCCGCGCGACTGGCGCTTTCGCGAGTCGCTCAAGCTCGGTCTGGCCCGTCTGGCGTCGCCGCTCCTGTAGCTCAAGGGCCCGGCCGTACGGACCCCCTCACGCAGAAAACAGTTCTCACAGCACGGCCTCGTCTCACCCGCCCAGCAGGCCGAGTTCGACCATCTTGCCCGCCATCGCCGCGTCGATTTCTTCCGGCGACATCGCGCTGAAGTCGGTCGCGTCGATCCAATGCATCAGCGCCTGCCACTTCACCGGCAGCACGGCGTAGTGGTTGGTCGACTGGCCTGACGGGCCGGCGGCGGAACTGGGTGGCACGGGCGTCTCGCCCGTGTCCCATTCAGAGTGGTCTCCGTCACCGCCCATCATCGACCGGCCTTGCTGCTCCTCGCACTCGTCGGGAATGCCATTCGAGTTACTATCCTCGCTGGTCGCGTCGGCGATGTCGCACTCGTCCGGCACGCCGTTGGTGTTACAGTCGAAGCTCGGCCCATAGAGTAAGTCGCACTCGTCCGGCAGGAAGTTACTGTTGCAGTCGTTCTGGCCGCCGGCCGTCTCGCAGTCGTCGAGAATGCCGTTGGTGTTGCAGTCGAGGCTCTCGCACTCGTCGGGCGAGCCGTTCGAGTTACAGTCTTCGCTGGTCTGGCTGGCGATGTCCTCGGCGTCGTCGATGTTATTGGTGTTGCAGTCGGGGACGCCATAGGCCAGATGGAACTCTTCGCACTCGTCGGGGATGCCGTTCGAGTTGGCGTCCTGGCTGTGGCCGCTCGCGATGTCGCACGCATCTGGAATCGCGTTGCCGTTGCAGTCCGGTACGCCGTCTCGTGCAATATCGATGTAGTCGTAGGTGCAATTCGAATTGCAATCGACCTGATCAGTCGGGCGGCCCATGAGCAGCCAGATGAAGACGGGGATATCTCCCGTTCCAATGGCGCCGGATCGGTCCATATCCATGGCGCAATCAATGCGGTCCAGATCGGCCTGAGTCAGCGGCGGGCGAATGACCGGTGGCTCGGAGGGCACGGCCTGCGTCGAAACAAAGTAATCGACGAACGGCTGAATGTCGGAGCCGTTGATCAGGCCATCTCCGCTGATGTCGCCATCGAGGCAGGGGTTTCGCAGTGACTGGGTGAATGGCGCCGGCAGAATTGTCAGGTGCGCGCCGCCATTGCGGTCCACGCCTTCGGTCCAGGCCAGGGCGATCTGGCCTTGCGGGCCGTAGGCGGCGGTGTGCTGGGCGCTTTTCGCGAGGTAGCGTCGGGCGGCGCGCGAGATGCTCGACTCGGTCGGCGAATTGTCCTGATTGACGCGAAACTCACCTCGCCAGCGCGTGCCATCGGCGTTGAAGAACTGTCCGTGAATCTCGCCCTGGTCGATGGAAAACCCGTCAACAGTCCGCGAGCGCGTCGTATTCCAGGCCACGAAAAACTTGCCTGCTTCGGTCGGAACAGTCGAATTCGTGAGGGAAACAGTAGGCTCGGGCAGGACGATTGTCGGAGCACCGGCCCGGTGGTCGCTGTCAACTTGGACCTCCGCCGGGTCCACGGGCACTGGTCGTGTCGTGGGGCCGCCCCAGGTGAAACGGCGGGCATAGACATGCCGCGGGCCAGCCCCGTCGCATATGCTGCGATCCGGACCACGGAAAACCACCACGATATTTCCCACATCGTCAAAGGCGACGGAAGGCGAATCCTGGGAATACTCTGGCGGAGGTGTCGGATCAGGCGTATTGACCTGAAGCATCGGTGAGGTTGCGGGTATCGGGTTGCCATCGGAACCAAACTGCATCATGAACACGTTCATCGGTGAGAATTCATCCGCTGGCCGCTCCGGCTCACACCAGACCAGCACCGACTCGCCGTTGCTACGCGTCGCCACACAAGGCGCGAATAGAGTGCCGAAGCACTGATAGGTCACGAAATCGCAGTTCCGGATGGTTGTTGGCGTGGGCATTTCCGCCAGGAGTCCATGGCTTGAAAACCCCAATCGCGGCCAGGTCGCATTGCGGTGCGGGGTCGTGATGCCGTCACTGACGGCCGCCGAATTGGCCGGTTGGTCCTCGAGCGGATTGCAGTCCTCGACGATCGAAGGGAAAGGCGCGGCTGGATCATCAAATCGCCACTCGTCGCCGAACGGCGGAACACGCAGACGCCAACCATTGTTGGGATGGTTGAAGTTGACGCGCGCCGCAGTCCAGGTTGCGTAGATTGACGGAGAAACGAACCCCACATTGCCGCGTCCCATGGCGATCGAGACGTTGGTATTGACTGTCCGACGTTCCAGAGCGCATGGGGTGGCCAGCTCGGACAAGGGAGCGCCCTGGGTCGCGCCGGCGTAGGGCAGCGCGTTGCCGTCCGCGTCAAAACGCATGAACCGGACGTTTATCTGCTCGAACTGCTCCGTGCCGTTGGGCGTCTCTTCCCACGCGACGACCAATCGGCCGCAGCCATCTATCGCCAGGCTCGGCAGGCGGCCCGGCGTGCCGGTGTTCACGACGCGCTCCACCGGCTGCGTCGTGGTCATCTGCGGGCATTGGCCGTCGGCAACGCTGTATGAGGCCAGCGACAGCAGCAGCACCAGCGGACCGATACGGCCCGCGCCGACGCGCAATTGGCTCTGGCGACAGTCTGACTCGCTCATGGCAGGCTCCTGCGGCGCGCGGACCGGGCGCGGCGATCTCGGAGCGCCTTCTCTCGTGAATTACTTTCTCACAGACTCAGCATCGCCGCCCGCGCCGGCGGGCGATGCAGACGGCCAGCAGCGTCAGCAGGCCGCTGCTCGGCTCGGGTGTCCACAACTCATAGGCAAGCTGTGGTACATCCGTAATTACAACCCAAGGCGTCCCGACGGGGAATTGCCTCGCTCGATCACCGCCTAGGCTTGAGGTTTCCCAGCGGAACACGCTATTCGGATCGCCGATCTGTGCGACCTCGACCCAATAGTCAATTCCCGGTGCTGGCGTAAAGCAGGAATCTAATCGAAGCTCATACCGGTACTCCTCGCGAGATGGATCCAGACTTATGTAACTACCGGTCCAAGGCCGAGGGGGGTCTTGTAACGTCCGTTCGTATAGGATTGACCCCGGTGCGCCTCCAGATTGGTCATATACTCGTACGCGGATCGACTCGTGCGTAGGCTGCGGCGGGTCCATGAATGGGCTGCTTCCGCCGAAGAACGCAAACGCCACCACGCGGCAGATCGGGCGGGAGTCCGGCAGATTGAACCGATCGGCATACAGCGCACTCGTTTGTTGGCCAAAGTCGTTGATAAATGCCGTGTCTGACGCCTGCCCGAAAACCCGCCCCGGCGCTTGGCGGTGCAGCAACTCGCCCGTCTGCCCCGCCGCCCGCCCGGGCCACGCCACGCCCGCGATCGACCCGATCAGAAACGCAACGGTCCAGGTCCTATTCATGATCTTCATCACTCGATGGTAGCCTTTGGGGGGCCGGGTTCCGCTCTTTTCCGCGCTCGCCTTCCCGCGCCGCGCTCGCAGCGCCGCACATAACCCCCGGCGCCGCCGAGACTTGCCCCGCGCCGTCGGCCAATCCGCGTCGCACGCGCCCCGCTCGCATGTCGCGCCTCCCCGCACCGCCCCCCGAAGTCCGGCTACTCCAAGTCTAGTGCGTCCGCAAAAAGAGTCAAGACAGATGTGACTCGGAATGTCAGATGGGTCGCGCAAGCCCCCGCACACCCGCAGCCTCGCCATCGTCGGCTGGGGCAAGAACCCGCAAGGGAACCAGGAAGCCTACCTCGTCCTCCTGCCCGAACCGGCCAGCGCCACGCTGCTCGCGCTCGCGGCGCCGCTCATTCGCGCCTCGCGCCGCGCCCGCCGCTGAAGCGCCGTCCGAGCTGCGCAACTCCTCTCGCGGTCCGTCGCCCGTCCGCCGCGTTGACGCCGCCGCGCCGCGCGCCGAGAATGGCCCGCTCACTGGCCGGAGGGACGCGATTGTGAACAAGGTCGTCCGCAACGCCCGCGAAGCGCTCGAAAAGGCCGGCATCCGCGATGGCATGACGATCATGTCCGGCGGGTTCGGCCTGTGCGGCATTCCCGAGCACTGCATCGCCGCTCTGGTCGAGCTGGGGGTGAAGAACCTCACCTGCATCAGCAACAACTGCGGCATCGACGACTTCGGGCTGGGGTTGCTGCTGGCGCGGCGGCAGATCCGCAAGATGGTCTCCAGTTACGTCGGCGAGAACGCCGAGTTCGAGCGGCAGTTCCTCTCCGGCGAGCTCGAGGTCGAAATGGTGCCGCAGGGGACGCTCGCCGAGCGCATCCGGGCCGGCGGCGCGGGCATTCCAGCCTTCTTCACCCCCACGGGCGTCGGCACGGTCGTGCAGGACGGCAAGGAGACGCGCGAGTTCGACGGGCGGACCTACGTGATGGAGCGCGCCCTGCGGGCCGACATCAGCATCGTCAAGGCGCGGCTGGGCGACACGCTCGGCAACCTGGTCTATCGCAAGACGGCGCGGAACTTCAACCCGATGATGGCGGCGGCCGGGCGCGTCACCATCGCCGAGGTGGAGCAGCTGGTCGAGCCGGGGCAGATCGACCCGGACCACGTTCACACGCCGGGGGTGTATGTGCAGCACATCTTCCAGGGCGATCACTTCCAGAAGCGGATCGAGCAGCGGACGGTGCGGAAGCGGGGCTAGGGTTTCTCGACGGGCCGGGTCGCCGCGCGGCCCGCGAACGCTGAGGCCTCGCGGTCCCGGCCGGCGGTCGATTGACTCGCGCTCCGGCCGATCACACAATGCGGCCGAGGTGAAACCCATGCCCGCCGCACCAGCCGCCGCACAGGTCAACCCCCGCGACCGCATCGTCCTGCGGGCCGCGCGCGAGTTGCAAGACGGCTACTACGTCAACCTTGGCATCGGCCTGCCCACCCTGGTCGCCAACCACCTGCCCCGCGGCGTCAACATCGTCCTGCAGAGCGAGAATGGCCTCCTGGGCATGGGCCCGTTCCCGTGGGATGGCGAGGAAGACCCCGACCTCATCAACGCCGGCAAGCAGACCGTCACCGACGTGCCCGGCAGCGCCTACTTTAGCAGCGCCGAGTCGTTCGAGATCATCCGCGGCGGCCACGTCGATCTCACCATCATGGGCGGCATGGAGGTCAGCCAGGAAGGCGACCTCGCCAACTGGATGGTCCCCGGCAAGCTCGTCAAGGGCATGGGCGGCGGCATGGACCTCATCTCCTCCGCCAAGCGCGTCGTCATCATCATGCAGCACGCCGATAAGAGTGGCAGCGCCAAGGTCGTCCCCAAATGCACCCTCCCGCTCACGGGCGTGCGCTGCGTCGATCGGCTGATCACCGAGCACGCCGTGTTCGACTTCGAATACGCCACGCCGCGCAGCCGCGGCCCGGCGCGAATGAAGTTGGTCGAAGTGGCCCCGGGCCTCACCGTCGCCGACATCCGCAAGATGACCCCCGCCGAGTTCGTCGCCGCCGAGCCGGTCGGCACAATGCCCGCCTAGCCGCCGCATTAGACATCGAGTCTGCCCGACTCCAGTCGCTACAATGGCAAACAGGGCTGGGGAGCATGGGCGGATGCACCGTCGCGGGCTGCTGACCATCGCGATTGTGTTTGCGGCGACGGCGCTGACGGCGCCACTGCGCTCCGCTGCCCAGCCGATCGGCCCGGCCCAAGCCGCCACGCTTCCACCGGCCGCGATCGATGCCAGCCGCATCGTCTCGGCCGCGACCACTCCGGGCGATGCCACCACGCAGTTCCGCATCTCGCAGCCCGGCTCCTACGCGCCGCGCCAACATCGTCGGCGAGCCCGGCAAGACCGCGATCGAGATCGCCGCCAGCGACGTCACGCTCGACCTGCGCGGCTTCGAGCTGCGCGGCGTGGCCGGGTCGCTCAGCGGCGTGCGGGTCGCCGGCGGACAGCGCGGCGTCCGCGTACACGGCGGCGCGGCGCGCGACTGGCCGGGGGTCGGCGTCGATGTCTCAGACGCGCTGGCCGTCGCGCTGGACGACCTCAGCGCCCTCGGCTGCGGCACCGGCATCCTCGCGGCCAACCAGGCGCGCCTGACGCGCTGCCTGGCCGGCGAGTGCGTCGGCAGCGGCATCGCCGTCGGGCAGGGCTGCCTGATCGCCGACTGCCTCTCGCGCTTTAACGGCGGCAGCGGCTTCTATGTACTGGAGGGTTCGCGGCTGGAACGCTGCACCGCGGAGCTCAACGGCAGCGACGGGTTCTACCTCGATGGTGACGCGGCGCGCGTGGTCGAATCGTCCGCCATCGGCAACGGCCGGCACGGCGTGGCGGCCATTTACGGCGCCACGCTCGAGCGCGTCACCGCCGACCTGAACCTGGCGCGCGGCATCTGGTCGCTGGGCGCGATGGACGCCCGCGCCTGCCGCGCCGCCGCCAACGCCGAGGCCGGGCTCTATCTCGGCGCCGGCTCGCGGGCCGTCGATTGTCTCGTGCACGCCAACGGGCAGGACGGCATCCGCATCGAAGGCGACGGCGAACTGCGGAACAACCTGGCGCGCGGACAGGCGGCCGGCGCCGGCCTGCGCGTCGTCGGCGCCAACCACCGCGTCTGCGACAATCACCTGGTCGGAAACGCGGTCGGCCTGGCGGTCGAAGGAACCGGGAACCTGGTCATACGAAACTCGGCCGCCGGAAATCGCTCGGCCTACGCGATCGCCCCCGGCAACGCCGTCGGACCGATCCTCAACGCCGCGACCATCGGCGCGGCCACCAATCCGTTCGCGAACTTCGAGTAGCGGAGCAGTTCGCGCGGCGCATGTCGATGCCGCGGCCGTGCGCCAACCGTTCGCCAACCGTGCGCCCGCCGAGCCCGCCGTTACGGGCTCTGCTCATCGCGCAGCGGCGGCCACAACACCCAGTCGCCGTTCGCAATGCTGTGCCGCGCCAGGGCCTCGGACACGTGATCTGGTTCGCACCACTCGCGCGCCTTCGCCGCGGCCTGCGCCGGCCGCATCCCTGCCGGCAATCGCCCGCCGTCGTCGTCGCGATCGGCTCCCACCGAATAGACCACCGGCTTCCCGTCGCGCAGTGCGTACTTCAGCGGCCGGCCGTCGAACCGGTCGGGCGGCACGGTGGGGATGAATCGCGGCGCAAGCTCCGCCAGCGTCTGCGGGTAGCTGCCGTGCGCACGCCGGTAGAGTTCCAGCGCGATTGCAACCTCGATCGCGTCGCGCTCCTGCGTGGCGATATCCATCAGATATGCGGCGCGCGACAGGCTTGGCAGCAGGATCGTCAGCGGCAGGTAGCGCGCGCGCTCGACGACGCTGCGCCCCATCTCCTCCAGCGCCTCTTCGGCACGCGCGGGCCCGCGCTGCCAGAGCGGCAGAGCGGCATCCTTTTCCATCAGGTCCATCAGTTCGTGGTAGCGCTTCAGCAACTGCCTGCGGCTGGCCATGACCGCGCTGGCGATCGGCAGCAGCGGTTTGGCGCTCGAGTTCACGGATATGCCCGACATCATCGTCACCGCGTCGGAAGCGCTCATGACAAGATCGATATTCCCCTTCAGATGCCCGTCGCCGTGGCCGTCGTCGGTGTAATACCGCTGAACGAAGTCCTCGAACATGGCGCGCTCCATGTCCAGCCGCAGGCGGAACGACCGCCCGCCGTTCAGCCCCGCGAACCGGTGCGACAGCCGCGCCAGCGTCGCCTCATCGAACGTCGCCGGCCGATCGGCGAGCATCCCGCCCGTCAGTTGCGCCGTCATGGTCGAAGTGGCGATCGCAACCAGGTCGCTGATGAGGAACGGCGTCTCCATCACATGGTCGGAGATGGCGAGCATCGCCTCGATGTCCGCCGCCGCCCGCGCCGCGTCGCCGCCGCCCGCCGCCACCAGCGCATCGGCCCGCAGCCACCTGGCCTCGGTTCGCAACACGCTCAGGTCCGGCAGGAGCACCCCGATCAGAGACGGGTTCTCCAGCTCGCTGGCCGATGGCTCCGGGATCGCCGCCGCGGGCAATCTCGCCCGCTTCCCGGCCGTGAGCTCCTCGTCCGGCTTCGCCGTCACCAGTCGACCGAACAGCGGCCTGCCGCTCGCCTCGCGAACGAGCGCGATGGAGCGCTGATTGGCCGCGACGAATTCGCCGGTCGCCTTCCATCCAGGGCAGTCCAGCCGGGTGCACTTGTCGACGTTGTCCGGCAGGTCGCCGACCATCTCGAGGTAGGCGCGGCGATAGAGCGGCCAGCCCTTCAGCTCGTCCGCCGCCGCCAGCACTGGCGCGTTGAGCTCGCGGGCGTAGTTGCGCGTCACGCGGACCTCGCCGCGCAGGTAGAACGCGACCAACACGCCATACGTCGCGATCAGGAGAATCATCACCGCGGCCACGCCGCGCAGCGCCATCACGAAGCTCTTGTAGACAATGCCGCGATTGCGCTTCTTCGCCCGGCGGATCAGCCGCGCGGCGCAGCGCACGTCGCCAAAGCGCGTCCGCAGCGCATCGGCCGGCACGCCCGCCTCCAGCCCGTCGCGGAAGTGGGCGATCAATTCGTCGGCCACGTCGGCCTTCTCGATGCGTCTCAGGCGCGTCGCGCGGACCACCTGGTCGATCACGTCGGACGCCGTCGCCGGCAGCCCGGCCGCGGCAATGCGACCGGCGATATCCAGCCGCGCCGTCCAGTGGCCGCGCAGCACGTCGCGCAATGGCGTGTAGCGCATGCGATGGAAGAGTGAGTCTCTCACGGGTGGAGGCAGTACGGCTGCGCTCATGCCAGCGCCTCCTTTCCGCCTGCGGGCAAACCGCCGACGACGCCCAGCGCCGTCAGCGTTTCGACCAGGCGCTGCCACTGCCCGGCGCCGCGCGCCAGGTGCGCCCGACCGTCGGCGGTGATGCGGTAGTACTTCCGCGATCGGCCGGAGTCGGCGTCGCGCCAGTAACCTTCGATCAGCCCCTTGGCCTCGAGGTTGTAAAGCAGCGGATAGAGCGTCGACTGCCCCATCGCCAGCACGCCGGCCGACTGCTGCGAGAGAGCCTCTACCAGCTCGTAACCATAGCGGTCGGCGGAGGATAGCAGCTTCAGGACGACCACCGGCCCGGCCCCCCGCATCAGCTCTTTCTCGATTCGCATGACGAATCCTCCAAGCCTCGACTCATATACTATGTCACACATAGTATAGGCGGCCAAGAGACTGAACCGTCCACGAAAATCTCGCAGAATTCGAGTTTGTGCCTGTGAACGCCCGGCATTGCTCGCGCCGGCCAGCGTTCAGCCCGTGCGCTGGTCGCATTCTCGCTGTCGCGGCTGAAATCGCAGATTCGCGACTCGGAACCCGCGGCTGGCCGATCCGCCGTCGAACGCGCCCCGTTCGCTCAAACCTGGCCTTTGTGCCAGCTCAGGTCAGTCCTTCGGCCTGGCAATATTGAAAACTGGCATATGCAGGCCGCGCGCATCGCGTCAGCCCGTCAGTAGCTGCAGGCGAGGGCTTTGAGAACGACTCTGAGCGTCCAGCGACGGCGAATTGCGCGACACAACTGCAAAGTGTTAAGATTCGATTAAGACGCAGCCGGTGGTAACGGTATTGTTTGCGCAGATTAACTCCGACTGGCAATGCTGCCGTGCGATCAGCGACCTCGTTTCCAGTATTGCGCGGGCCGATCAATCGCCATAAAATGTTGCAAATAAGCAAGTAGCGTTCTTTCGTTAGCCCCAATTTTGGAATTGCCGGCCGCGGTTATCGGCAGTAATTGATCCGATACCAACTGCCGTCGGATGGCCGGTAGGCGCGGTCCGGCTCGTGTGAGCAACGTCCATCCGACATGGAAGTCACAGCCGGCATGGGTCCAGGGCGAATGGATACGCCCTCATCGCGCGGGCCGCTCGTGCTGGTGCGAATCCCGACAGGGAAGGAGTCCGACAGTCATGCTTACGACCATGCAGGTGCCTCAGACCACCATCAACCCGGGGCTGACCGGAACCGGCGTCAACGGCCATAGCCGCGTCGCCGACGTCTTCGGTGGCCTCAACGCCCAGACCTACGGGTTTGGCGCGATTCCGGTCGGCGTCCCCGGCGCGACCTTTGGCGTGCCGCACGACCTGTATCAGAACCAGTTCTCGACGCTCGCGGGCTACGGTCTGAACACCGGCCTGCCGATCAACCCCAACATCGCCGCGACCCCGAACGTCTGCTCGCCGTTCGGCGCGACGATCCCCGGCTACGGCACGACGCTGAACCCGATCAACACCCTCAACCCCTACAACACGCTCAATCCGTACGCCACCGGCATCACGAACCCGTTCGTGAACCCGGTCTCGGCGCTGAACTACGCCACGCTGCCCGCGGCCCAGTTCAACCCGGTCAACGCCTGGTCGAACGTCAATCCGCTCTGGGCGATGCAGTCGCAGACGATCAATCCGTTCGTCACCCCGTTCGCGGGCGTGCCGTTCGCCGGTGCGATCAACCCGTTCGCGCTCTCGACGATCTCGCCGTGGAACAGCACCTTCGCCGGCATGCCGACGACCGTGAATCCGATCGCCTGCCAGGCGGGCGCGATTCCGCAGATCGCCGCGATCGGCGCGACCAACCCCATCGCCGCCACCCAGGTTGCCCCGCAGATTGCGACGCAGCTCTGCGGCAGCCCGATCGTCGCCAGCCAGATCGCGACGCTCTGCCAGTTCAACCCGATCTTCGCCCAGCAGTTCTGCACGCTGGCGACGATCAACCCGGTCTGCGCCCAGCAGGTCAGCCAGCTCTGCCTGGTCAACCCGGCTATCGCGCAGCAGGTCACGGCGATCGGCATCCAGACCCCGATCCAGGCCCAGCAGATCGCGACCACGACGCTGCTCAGCAGCTCGCCGTTCACAAGCGTCGGCTCGACCTTCAGCCCGTTCGCGACGCCGTTCAACAGCGTCATGAACCCGCTGGCGAACTTCGCCGCGTACAACACGATCAACCCGTACCTGGCGGGCCTGAACGCCCTCACCAGCGCCACCACGATCGGGAACACCTATCCCTTTTGGCTCACCGGGGGCTTCAACCACATCCCCTACGCCGGAATCGGAAGCCCGATCCACAGCCCGATCAACCCGATCGCGTGGAACCCGACGATCCACCCGTTCGGCCTCCACACGCCGAACCTGGTCAATCCGTTCGTCACGGCGAACATCCACCCGTTTGCCGGCTCAACATGGACGACGCCGACGAACCTGATCCGCCCGAACGTCTACCCGATGTCGCCGGTGGGCATCACCGCACCGCTGACGAGCTCGGTGTGCGGCGTGTGCTAAGGACGCCGTGAACGAACACGACAACAGAGTCTGTTGTGTTGGGGCTGGCAGCCCCGTTCGACCGGATCCGTCGAGCGGGGTTGCCGTGCTCCGTTTTCATATGCCAGCCAAGCCTCATCCGGCCCCGGCCGGGAAAGGAACCCCAACATGAACTTCATTCGCCAGAGACTGACCACGCTGCGCACGCGGGCGCGCGAAATGCAAACCGCGCTGCGCCGCTGGGCGCTCTACGCCGATACCGTCTCGAACGAGATGCGCGGCGACCTGCTCGCGCGCTTCACGCCCGCCGAGCGTGAAGAGTTTGACAGCGTGGTCGACCGCACCCGCACGCGGCTCCGGCCGGTCGCGGTGCAGATCGACACCCTCCGCAAGTGGACCGACTTCCTGCTCGAGAAGATCAACGAGCAGTTCGACCGGGCCCGCGCCCTGCTCGACCAGGGTCGCAACCACGAATCGCTCGCCATCCTCAACGACATCGAACAGCGCATGCTCAACCCCAACCGCGACACCCTGGCGTTCGTGTCGCGCGCCTTCCAGCAGCGCTGCGGCCACGACTACTGCCACAAGATCGCCGCCATCGACGCCATCATCCGCGACCTCTACCTGCCCACCGCCAAGATCGTCCACCAGCGCGGACTGATCCCCAAGGAAGCGTTGGCGCGCATCCCGCTCGCCTACCTCACCGATACGCCCGACGCGCTCTACGTCTGGCGGCAGCACGCCCAGGCGGCCGCTATCGCCGGCCGGCAGATCCCGATCACCCTGCTGGCCGTGCCGCGCGAGTTCACCGCCGACCCGTGGAACCTGGTCGCCATCGCGCACGAAGTCGCGCTGCAGCTCTACCACGACCTGCAACTGGGCTTCGAATTCGCCCACAAGCTGCTGCGCGAAAGCGTCAACGCCAACGTCTCGTCTCAGACCGCGCCCCTCTGGTCGCGCTGGCACGAGACCCTCTTCGCCGACGTCTTCGGCGTCATGCGCATGGGACCGGCCTACGTCAGCGGCATGGTCGAGCTGCTCGGCAGCGACCCGCAGGCCGCGATCGCCGGATCGGCCGATGCGCCCACCCCGCCGATCTACGTCCGCTGGCACATCATGCTCCAGGCGCTGCACCTGCTCGGCTTCCCCGAGGAGGCGCGGGCCCAGTTCGGCCAGGTGCACATGCTGTGCGGCGACCCGACTCAGCTCTCGCGCACGTTCGGGCCGGTCTGGATGCAGCTCATCAACGAGGCCCGCGCGGTCGCCGGGCTGATCGCCTTTACCCCGGTGCAGAAGCTCGGCGGCGTGCGGATGATCGACGTCTGCCCGCCGTTCCTGTCGACCGAGTCGCAGCATGTCCAGAAGGTCCGCGACATTCTGCTCGCCGGCGACGAGAACTGCGTCAAGGATCGCGAGATCCGCTGGGCCGATTCCATCCGCGAGGTGCCGGCCCATCTGGCGTTGGCCGGGCTGCGGCAGGCCTTCGACGCCAGCGAGGACGTCGAGGCCGCGCGGCGGCTGTGGATCCGCTTCTGGTGCATGATGCAGTTGCTCACGGCCGAGGTGCTTCCGAGCCGCGAGCGCGAGGACCGCGAGTACGCCTGGACCGACGCGGTGCTCAAGGCGTCGGCCCATCGCGCGGTTCCGGCGATGGCGTAGGCAATCGCCGATCGCCGTCGCGACGAAGCGTTTGTGAATCCGGGCCCGTCCGCTCACCGCGGGCGGGCCTTTTTCGTTTTGTTGCGCGGCTACGTGTTCCGGTCGTGCGTGTCGATGTCGAGCGGGGCGTGCATGTGATCGGCCGCGGTCGGCTTGCGCAGCACCCGCGCGAAGCAGAAATAGGTGAGCCACAGCACGAAGCCGAGCGAGCCCACCATGAAGATCAAGCCGCCGGCGGTCATGACTTACCTCCCGTCGAAGCCGGAAAGCCGCGCGGCCCGGGCGCGTCCAGTTGCCCGCGATCGCGGCTCTCGGCCTTCCAGCGCGGCCCGGCCAGCGCGATCAGCACCAGCAGAAACACCGAGACGGCGGCGATCATTCCGATGGTCAGCAGCGGCACGCCGCCCGCCAGCACCTGCCGCGCATACGCCGGCAGGTTCTTGATGGTCCACATCACGAAGACAATCGCCAGGTAGAACGGCGTGACGTACTTGATCATGAATCCGAACAGCCGCGGCAGCTTCAGCTCGGCCCCGATGTGCGCAAACTGGATGCCCTTCTTCACGCCGAACACCCAGGCGAACAGCGCCACCTGCACCATCGCCAGCATGAAGATCATGAACGTGCCGACCCAGGTGTCCATCGTGTCGAGCGCCACCAGGTCCTTGCTGAACCAGATCACGAAGAACGAGCCCAGCGCGGTGATCAGCCCCAGCAGGCTCACCGAGCCGCGCCGGCCGATCCCCAGCCCCTCTTCCAGAAACGCGATCGCCGGCTGGAGCATCGACAGCGAACTCGTGATCGCCGCCAGGAACAGCATGAAGAACCAGATGCAGCCGAAGAAACGCCCGGCCGGCATGAATTGAAACACGACCGGCAGCGTCTGGAAGCCGACCTGGAACGACGAGCCTTGCGTGCCCACCGCCCCGAGGAAGATGAACGCGGCCGGCACGGTGATCATGCCCCCCAGGCAGACCTCGAAGAATTCGTTGGTGGCGCTGGCGGTCAGCCCCGACAGCACGATGTCGTCCTTGCGCTTCAGGTAGCTGGCGTAGTTGACGATCACGCCGAACCCGACCGACAGGCTGAAGAAGATCTGCCCGGCGGCCTCCATCCAGACCTGCGGATTGAGCAGCTGCGTCATCCACGACTGCCCGGACGCGCGCGGCTTCGGGTTCCACATGAAGCCCAGGGCGTCCCACACGTTCTGACTGGGCTTGGCGGGGTCGGGCGTGCCGAGCGTCAGCACGCGCACCAGCACGGCGATCGCGCACAGCGCCATCACCGGCATGGCCCAGGTGCAGAAGGCCTCGATGCCCTTCGACAGGCCGCGGTAGATCAGGATGAAGTTGAGCGCGAAGACGATCAGCCAGAAGACGACGCTCTGGTGCAGCCCGCCGTCGCGAAGCATGATGCCGTCGGTGTCGCTTCCGGTGACGTGCGTGAAGAACGCCTTGCTGTGCGCCACGTATTGCGACGCGTCGTGGCCGAGGTCGACCGTTCCGACGGCGTAGTTCCAGGCGTATTGCAGGCACCACGACTCGATGTAGACGTAGTACATGTAAATGATGATCGGGATGATGAGCCCCATCACGCCCAGATAGCGCCAGATCGACCGCCGCCCCAGCACGCCGAAAATCGCCGGGCAGGAGTTGAACCCGAACTGCCCGCCATACTTGCCCATGGTCCACTCGGCCCAGCAGATCGGGATGCCCAGGAAGATCAGGGCGCAGAAATAGGGAATCATGAAGGCGCCGCCGCCGTTCTGGGCCGCCAGCCCGGGGAAGCGCAGGAAGTTGCCGAGCCCGACCGCCGATCCGGCGACCGCGAGAATCATTCCCAGTCGCGATCCCCATTGGTCCTTCGATTGCGACATGCTGAACTCCGCGCAAAGGTTGTGCGAATTCTCGCGCGCGGCCGTCGGCGTGCGGCCGGCCCGGTCCGATTGGAGGCGGCAGGATACCCGTGCCGGCGGCGCGAAAAAAGGGGCCCGCGCACCGCTTTTCGTGCCACCGCGTCTCGGGCAAGATAGCCTCCGGAGCGGTCGGAACTCACCCACGCATCGCGCGAGGCTGCGGAATGCTCGGACTGGTGATCTTCATCATCGTCGTCGCGCTGCTGTTCGACTTCCTGAACGGCTTTCACGACGCCGCGAATTCGATCGCCACCGTCGTCTCCACCCACGTCCTCACGCCGCGACAGGCCGTCCTCTGGGCCGCCTTCTTCAACTTCGTCGCCGCGTTCCTCTTCGGCACCGGCGTCGCCAAGACCATCGGCCACGGGCTGGTCCGCGGCGACTGCGTCGACGTCTTCGTCGTGCTCGCCGGGTTGTGCGGCGCCATCGCCTGGAATCTCTTCACCTGGTACCACGGTTTGCCGTCCAGCTCGTCGCACGCATTGGTCGGCGGCATTGCCGGCGCCGCGATCGCCAAGGCCGGGCTCGATGTCATCATCGTCAGCGGCTGGGTGCCGCTGCTGCTGTTCATCGTGCTCTCGCCGCTGATCGGCATGCTGCTCGGCGCGGCGATCATGGTCCTGGTGATGAACCTGTGCAAGAATTTCCGCCGCCGCGTCGCCGAGCGCGCCTTCCGCCGGCTTCAGCTCCTGTCGGCCGCCATCTACAGCCTCGGTCACGGCGGCAACGACGCCCAGAAGACCATGGGCATCATCGTCATGCTGCTGGCCGCCGCCGGACATGCCGACTGGGGAACCAGCCGCCACGTGCTCTTCGGACGCCCCCACGAGATTGCGCTGTGGATCATCCTTGTCTGTCACACGGCCATCGCGCTCGGCACGCTCTGCGGCGGCTGGCGGATCGTGAAGACCATGGGCCAGCGCATCACCCACCTTCAGCCGGTCGGTGGGTTCTGCGCCGAGACCGCCGCCGCGACCACCATCATCGGCGCCACCATCGGCAAAATTCCGATCTCGACCACGCACGCCATCACCGGCGCCATCCTCGGCGTCGGCGCCGTCAAGGGCACCAAGCGCGTCCGCTGGGAGTGGGGCGAGCGGATCGTCTGGGCCTGGGTGCTCACCATTCCCGCGACCGCCGCGATCGCCTGGGGCGCCTTCTGGGTCGCCGACCGGGTGCTGCGCCCGCTGATTGGCTCCTGAAACATCGCGGCCCGGCCGCTCTTCCCCGCCGCGCGGGCTTCGAGCAAGATACGCCCGTCGCACTCGGGACTGGAACCCACGGGAACACGGCGTGGCCATCGGATTCTTCTCTCGCACCAAGCGGATCGACGCCATCCTGGCCTCCGCCGAGGCCACGCCTCACGGGCTGAAGCGCACCCTCGGGCCCGTGCACGTCACGCTGCTGGGCATCGGCGCCATCATCGGCGCGGGCATCTTCGCCACGGTCGGCACGGCCGCCGCCGGCGACGCCGTCCGGCCCGGCGCCGGCCCGAGCCTGGTGCTTTCGTTCGCCATCACCGCGGTCGCCTGCGCCTTCACGGCGCTGTGCTATGCTGAGTTCGCGTCGATGGTCCCCATCTCCGGCTCGGCCTACACCTACGCCTACGCCACCCTCGGCGAGCTGATCGCCTGGATCATCGGCTGGGACCTCATCATCGAGTACGCCATCGGCAACGTCGCCGTCGCCATCAGCTGGGCGAACTACTTCCGCTCGCTCGTCAGCGGCGTCGGCGAGCTGATTCACGTACCGCTCAACATCCCCGCCTGGCTCTGCACCGACTATCGCACCGCCGCCGCCAAGCTGCCCGACGTCATCGCCTCCGCGCCCCACCTGTTCGGCGTGCCGATCGTCGTCAACGTCGTCGGCTTCGCGATCGTGGCGCTCATCACCATCCTGCTGGTGTGGGGCGTGCGCGAGTCGGCCACCGTCAACGCCTGGATGGTCGTGCTGAAAATCGTCGTGCTGATGTTCTTCGTCGGCGTGGCGCTGGCGTTCGTCTCACCCTCCGGCATGGTCGCCAACTGGCAGCCGTTCCAGCCCAACGGCTGGCGCGGCACGCTCACCGGCGCGTCGGTCGTCTTCTTCGCCTACATCGGGTTCGACGCCGTCTCGACCGTCGCCGAGGAAACGCGCAACCCGCGCCGCGACCTGCCGATCGGCCTGATCGGCTCGCTCGCCATCTGCACGCTGCTCTACGTGGTCGTCTCGGCCGCGTTCTGCGGGCTGATTCCCTATCGCGAGCTGGTCCGCCGCGTCGCCAACGAGCAGGCCGAGCCGCTCACCATGGCGCTCGAGCACGTCGCGCCGACCGCCGTCTGGCCGCGCACCGTGGTCGCCTTCGGATCCGTCGTCGCCCACACCGCCGTGCTGCTGGTCTTCCAGCTCGGCCAGCCGCGCATCTTCTTTTCCATGGCGCGCGACGGCCTGCTGCCGCGCGCCTTCGCCCGCGTCCACCCGCGCTTCCACACCCCGCACGTCACCACCATTCTCACCGGCGTCGCGGTCGGCACGCTGGCCGCCTTTGCCAGCATCGACGAGATGGTCGACCTGACCAACATCGGCACACTGTTCGCGTTCGCGCTGGTCTGCATCGGCATCCCCATTCTCCGGCTGCGCGAGCCGCTCGCCGACCGCGCCTTCGTCGTCCCCGGCGGCCCGTGGCTTCTGCCCGCGCTGGGCGTCGCGAGCTGCATGCTGCTGGCGGCCTTTCTGCCCGCGGCGTCGTGGTGGCGCTTCGCCGGCTGGCTCATGATCGGCCTGGCGGTCTATTTCGGTTACGGCCGGTCGCGCAGCCGCGTCGCGATTGACTCGGCCCGCGGCGCGACGCGCACGTCCGGCTGGCTGCGGATCGCCGCGGTCGGCTTCTTGGCCGCCGCGACCGGGCTGCTCATGCTGCCGCACGACGTCTCGCCGCGCGAATGGTGGCGAATTCTCGCCAGCGCCGCCGCACCGCACCACGCCCGGGTCGTCCGCGGCTGCGTGACACTGCTGATCGGCATGGTGGCGGCCGGAACGGGCGTGATGATCGGCACGCGCGAGCCGTCGACCGGCCGCGCATCGGTCGCGCGGCGCTGACCCGCCCGGCGATCGGCCGCGCGGCTCAGCGCCACTCGACGCGCGGCGCCTCGCCCCACAGGGTTTCCAGTTCGTAGAAGGTCCGCTGCACGCCGTTGAACAGGTGCACGACCACGTCGACATAATCGAGCACGACCCACAGCCCGTCTTCCAGCCCGGCCGAGGTGAACAGCCGCTCGCCGCGCGGGGTGGCGAGCTCATCGACGTGGTCGGCGGCCGCCCGCATCTGCCGGTGGGACGTGCCGGTGCCGATGACAAAGTAGTCGCACACGCTCGACCGCCCGCGCAGATCGAGCACGACGATATCGTCGCACTTGTCCTCCGACAGCAGGCGTGCAATCGCGCGGGCGAATTCGAGGCTGACCGCCGGGGCGGGGGGCTTGCGTCTCCGCGCGGGCGCAGCGGCGCCGGCCGCCTCCTTGCGAGCGCGGGCCTGACGCTTGGCATCGATGGCACGGCGTCCCATGCGGGTCGTGGTCCCGGGCTGCGCCGCTCGGAAATCGGCCCAAGCCGGGAGCGCGGCGCGGGCGCCGGTTGGGCACAGTCAGGCGGCGACGCGCGGCGGGCGGATCAGTGCCCCGCCGCCGGGCGCTTCGCGGTCGCGGGCTGCGGAATCCGCATCGAGTAGAACGAGCGATAGACGAACACCAGCGCGATCGCCAGCATGACCGCGCCGATGACGGCGGTGTAGTCCGATCTGCCTGCGTGCCGCGCGGCCTCCTTCATCTTCACGGCGATCTCGACCGCCAGCAGTCCGAACAGCGTCGAGAATTTGATGATCGGGTTCAGTGCCACGCTGGTCGTGTCCTTGAACGGGTCGCCGACCGTGTCGCCGACCACCGTCGCGGCGTGCACCGGGGTGTTCTTCTCCTTGAAGTCCACCTCGACCAGCTTCTTGGCGTTGTCCCACGCCCCGCCGGCGTTGGCCATGTAGATCGCCTGGAACAGCCCGAACACGGCGATCGAGACGAGGTAGGCGACAAAGAAGTTCGGATCGAAGAAGGCGAACGCCAGCGTGATCGACATCAGCGCGATGAAGATGTTCCACATGCCCTTCTGGGCGTACTGCGTACAGATGCGGACCACCGTGATCGAGTCGTTGATGTCGGCCTCCTTCTTGTCGAGGTTCATGTTCTTCTTGATGAACTCGACCGCGCGATAGGCGCCGGTCGTCACCGCCTGCATCGACGCGCCGCCGAACCAGTGGATGACCGCGCCGCCGCAGAGGAACCCGAGAATCACCGGGGCGTCCGTGAGGCTCAGCGCCAGCAGGCCCGCCTTCTGAAGCAGAAGGATGATCGAGAAGATCATCGTGGTCGCGCCGACCACCGCCGTGCCGATCAGCACCGGCTTGGCCGTGGCCTTGAACGTGTTGCCGGCCGAATCGTTGGATTCCAGGTAGTGCTTGCCGCGCTCGAAGTCCGGCACGAAACCGAAGTCCCGCTGGATCTCCTCCTTGATGCCGGGGATCGACTCGGTCTGCGCCAGCTCGAACACCGACTGCGCGTTGTCGGTCACCGGGCCGTAGCTGTCGACGGCGATGTTCACCGGCCCCATGCACAGGAATCCGAAGGCGACCAGGCCGAAGGCGAAGATCGACGAATGGCCCATGATGACCGACAGACCCTGGCCCGTGGCGACGCCCAGCTGGCTGACGGCGAACGCGCCGGCCATCAGCCCCATGATCAACATGCCCATCCAGAACGCGCTGAAGTTGCCCGACACGATGCCCGACAGGATCGTGAGCGAGGCCCCGCCTTCGCGCGACGCGGTCACGATCTCGTGCACGTGCTTCGAGTGCGAGCTGGTGAAGATCTTCGTGAACTCGGGGATCAGCACCGCCGCCAGCGTTCCGCAGCTGATGATCATCGCCAGTTGCCACCACAGGTTGGGCAACGTCAGGGGCGCCGCGCCCGGCGTGACTGGCGTGACCGAAATGTCGCTGATGAGCATGTAGCTCATGAAGAACGAGGTCGAGATGCACAGGATCGAGGCGATCCAGATCAGCCGCGTCAGCGGGGCCTCGAAGTTGAAGTCCTTCTTGCCGCGATACTGCGCCTGCGAGATGGCCTGGTTGATGAAATAGGAAATGCCCGACATGCAGTCCATCAGGAACCGCATCGCGAAAATCCAGACGATCAGCTTGGCCTGCAGGTCGAGGTAGTTGCTGGCGACGTTCTTTGTGACCGCCAGCGTGATGAACGAGATCAGCGCCACGCCCGTTACGCCATACGTCTCGAAGCCGTCCGCCGTCGGACCGACCGAGTCGCCGGCGTTGTCGCCGGTGCAGTCGGCGATCACGCCCGGGTTGCGAGGATCGTCCTCCTTCACCTTGAAGACGATCTTCATCAGGTCCGAGCCGATGTCGGCAATCTTCGTGAAGATGCCGCCGGCGATGCGCAGCGCCGACGCGCCCAGCGATTCGCCGATCGCGAAGCCCAGGAAGCAGTAACCCACGATCTGCCGCGGCACGAACAGCAGGATGATGACCATCATGATCAGTTCGAGCGAGATTAGGAACAGCCCGACCGACATGCCGGCCCGCAGCGGAATGTTGACCACGTCCCACGGCTCGCCGCGCAGCGAGGCGAACGCCGTGCGGCAATTGGCATAGGTGTTCACGCGAATGCCGTACCATGCCACGCAGTACGACCCGCCCATGCCGACCACCGAGAAGAACAGCACCAGCGCCGCCGTGCGGATCGACTCGTGTTGCAGCCCCATAAAGTAGTAGGTCATGGCGCACGCCATGATGGCGAACAGCATCAGCAGGAACTTGCCCTGCTGAGTCAGGTAGGTCTTGCAGGTCGCGTAGATCGTGTCCGCGACGTTCAGCATCGACTTGTGGGCCGGCAGCTTGTGAATCTGGCCGCGCAGATAGAGGCTGAACCCCAGCGTGATCGCGATGATCGCGGCGCCGCCGAACAGCAGGTTCCAAGCCGTGATTGTCTTGCCGAACAGGTGGAACGTCCCCTGGTGCAGATCGGGGATCGCCAGGTCCGCCTCGCTCGCCAGCGCCGGCGCGGCCATCATCAGCATCGCCGCCAGCGCACACCCCAACATGCCGATGACCGTCACGCGGTCGCCTCTCTGTCGCTGCCGTGAATTCACATTCAGCTCCTCATTCAATGGACTGGTCGCTTCAGATTCGGCTGATTCGCCTGCGTCGCCGGCGTCGCGGCGTGCCGGGCCGGTCTCGTCTTGCGCGGCGGCCTGAACGGGCCGAAAGTTGTGATTTCCTTCACGAACCGGCGGATCGTTCGGTCGGGCTCATCGGCCCGGCTGCCTCGCGAGGACTCAATCCGTTGGGTCCGATCCGGGGAAGTGCCCGCGTCGCGCCGACGCGCTGCCGACCATTTCGCCCGTCAGTTGGTTCGGTGCGCCGCCGCGCCGCCGCGCACCGTGTCGCATGCCGGCCCGGCCGCGGCGGTTTCCGGGGCTCGCGGCCGGCCCATTCGAGCCGCGCAGTATAATGCGACCGCAAAACGCTTCAAGTGCTTCAAGTGGAAGCCAGCACGAATGCTGCCGCAGTTTCCGCCGCGACCGACGGCGGGCCGGACCTTGGCCGATTGCGAACGTGCTAACTGGCGCGACGGGGATGGGGTTTTCTGGAGGCGCCCGGCCGATCCGGGCTGCGGAGTGGGGGGCTTGAAGGCGGGAATCGGGCCGGGTCATCCCGCGCGCCGAGTAAAAAAAAAATTGGGCGGATCCGCCTCGCACCCGGATCCGCCCGTTACCGACCCATTTCTGGGCCTGGCACACTTGAGACCACCGGCCAACCACACAGTCAGCCGAATGGGGCAGTAACAGCATCGTGAGCCCGGCGAACCGGGCCGGCTTACGGAGTTGTCGGGCAGACGTCCGATCGTCCCTCGCAGCTTATTTCCGCTGCCCGACAACCTCCGTTCGCCTCTATTCATTCCGGCCCGCACACTGCGAACCGGCTTGAGTCTCGCTTCGCACCCGACACTATTCCGTCGGGGCGACACCCCCTGCTATGCACCTGCCGTGCCAGACCACCGGCCGCCGGCTTGGCCGGCCATACTTGAGACTGTAAGTTATTATGTGTCAACTATTAACGTTCGATTGTCGGGCGTGATTTCCGCCCGCACGCGTGTGCATCCGCCCCCGGCAGCGGGCCTCGTTTCCCCAGCCCGGCACATTCCCATTGGGGAACATCACCCAATCACGCGGAAAACCCGCCCTCATCCCACGTCGCTGATCTGCGGCAGGGATTCCGCCGGCTCGCCGGTCAGCAGCGCCAGCCGCGATTCGGCCGCCGGCGACGCCTCGACCGTCCGCAGCGTTCGTTCGATCGCCCGCGTTCGGGTCGCGGCGGCGTCCATCTTCGCCGAGGCCTCCTGCAATTTCTTCTGCACCGCCGCCAGCGCCTCGGCGAAGCGCCCGAACTCGTTCTTCACCGCCGCCAGCAGCGTCCACACCTCGCTCGACCGCTTCTGAATCGCCAGCGTGCGGAACCCCAGTTGCAGGCTGTTCAGCAGCGCCGCAAGCGTGGTCGGCCCGGCCACCATCACGCGCTGATCGCGCTGCAGCGCCTCGACCAGCCCGGCCGAGCGCAGCACCTCGGCGTACAGCCCCTCGGTCGGCAGGAACAGGATCGCGAAATCCGTCGTCGCCGGCGGGTGAACGTATTTCTCGCGAATCTCGCGCGCCCCGTCGACAACGCGCGCCCGCAACTGGGCCAGCGCCGCGCGGGCGGCCTCCGCGTCGCCGCGCTCCTGCGCCTCGACCAGCCGCAGGTAATCCTCCTGCGGATACTTCGCGTCGATCGGCAGCCACACCACGTCGCGCGCGTCGTCGCTGCGTCCGGGCAACCGCACGGCGAACTCGACCCGCTCGTTGCTGCCGGGGTGCGTAGCGACGTTCGTGGCGTACTGCTCCGGCGTCAGCACCTGCTCGAGCAGCGCCGCCAGCTGCACCTCGCCCCAGGTGCCGCGGGCCTTCACGTTGGTCAGCGCCCGCTTCAGGTCGCCGACGCCGGACGCCAGCCCCTGCATCTCGCCCAGCCCCTGGTGCACCTGTTCCAGCCGCTCGCTGACCAGCTTGAACGATTCGCCCAGCCGCGCCTCGAGGGTGCCCTGCAGCTTCTCGTCAACCGTCGCGCGAACGCGCTCGAGCTGCTGCTGCATTGCGCCCACCAGCTCGCCGAACTTGCGCTCCAGCGTTTCGGTGCTCTGCTTCAGCCCGGCGACCTGTTCGGTGCGGTGTTCGATCAGCGCCGTCCCCAGCCGCTGCACCAGCGCGTCGCGCGTCGCGCCCAGCCCGGCCTCGAGCTTGCTCAGCAGCTCGGCGCGAACGTTGCCTTCCGACTGCGCCGTGTGCCGCGCCAGCGTCGCCGTCGTGTCGCGCAGCGCAGCCTGCATTTGCTCGGCCGACTGCTGCTGCCGCGCCGCGATCTCCGCCAGCAGCTCGCCCGCCGCCGCGCCGCGCGTCGCGCGCAGCGCCGCCCAGGTTGCCACGCCGGCCGCCGCCAGCGATATCACCCACGGTATCCAGGTCATCTTGGCCGGTCCCTTTCCGCGTGCGGAGCGATTGTACCGGCCGATTCGGTTTGACGCGTCGCGCCGCCGACAGTAGAGTCCGCGCCGCTTCCGGAGAACACTTCTCATGCGGACGTTCGGTCGCGCCGCGCTGCTCGTCGGACTGCTCCTGATGCTGCCCGGCTGCCCGCCGCCCGAATCGCGCCCCGACATTCCACGGTCCGACTGGTCGCGGCAGCGGCTCGCCTGCTCGACCGACCAGGCCTTCGTCGCCGCGCGCGAGGCGGCCCAGCAGTGGTTCACGCTCGATGCCGTCCGCCCGGCCGACGGGCTGATCACGACCGTGCCGATCGAGTCGGAAGAGCGCGGCAACACCGGCCGCATCCGCGACGCGGCCCTGCAATATCCCAATCGCGTGCGCCGCAAGGCCGTGCTGCGGGTCAGCGCCGCGCCCGACGGCGCGGCGGTCGACTGCGTGGTGCTGCGCGAGCGGCTCGACACCGCCGATCATCGCGTCTTCCAGCAGGGCCGCTCGTTCGCCGACGTCCCCAACCAGACGCCGATGGCCAGCGAGTCGCCCGCCAACAACCAGCCCGACGTGTGGACCGAGATCGGGCGCGACCGCGCCCTGGAACGACAGATGCTCGACGCCGCGCGGCAGCGCGCCGCCAGCGCCGCGCCGTCGGCGCCGCCGCCGTCGTAACCCGCTCGTCTGATTGAAGGGTTTGCCCGCCTCGCCCGGGCCGCCGGCGCAACGCTCAGCCGGGCCGGATGGATATCGGCCGGCGCTGCTCGTCGACCGCCACGTAGGTCACCTCGGCCTGCGTCACCTTCACGCGATCGTGCGGCGCGTTCCAGCGGTCGGCCCACACCACCACGCGCACCCGGACGGACGTCCGCCCGGTGTGAATCGTCTCGGTGCACAGGCTCAGCACGTCACCGATATAGACCGGCTGCTTGAACTCCACCTGGTCCATCGCCACGGTGACAACGTGGTCGCGCCCGGTCCGCCGCGCCTCGATGGCGCCGGCCTGGTCGATCGCCGAAAGGATCACGCCGCCGAAGATCGTCCCCTGCGCGTTCACGTCGCGCGGCATCATCATGATTCGCAAAGCGGGCGATTGCGGATGCGGTTCGGCAGATCCGGACATGGGGCGCTCTCCCACGCGAATCGACCGGCGGTCGATCGCGACCTGTCGCAGATGATAGCCGGGCAGCCGGGCGGGTGTCGGCCGCGCCGCGCTCGGACCGCCGAGGTTTTCGGACTGCACGCCGACGGGTTGGCGCGTGCGGCGGCACGGGGTATTTTCATGGGAGGAAGTGTCGGCGGCGCGACGCGGGTCGGGCTGGCCGCATGCACCGGCCGCAGCGCGGAGGCGGCGTGAGGGACGCACGTTCATGGGCACGCCCAATTTCAGACTGTTTGATACGCAGGCGCGGTTTGCAGCGCTGCTGGGCGCCGCGGCGCTGCTGATGGTGGCGTTCGAAGGCGTGGCGGTCTTTCACAACTTCGATTCGCGCACCAAGGTGATCTGGCACAACCCCAACTCGAAGGGCTACCAGCGCTTCCGCCAGCCGTTCGTCATGGCGGTCGGCGGACTGACTGCCGTCACCGGGCTGGTCGGCATGGTCATGGGCTTCAACAGCCTGGGTGAGAAGCGCAACACCAAGCAGCGGCTCTCCTGGCTCGGGCTGGTCATGGGCGGCGTCAGCATCTCGCTGGTCGCGGTGCTGATGTTCGCCTGGTTCAAGCTGGCGCTGCCGATCATCTCGTCCTGAGCCGGCCGCGCGTGACGCCGCGCGCGGCGGATCGTTTCTCGTCTCCATGCGCATCGTCGGCAGCTGGCGCGTTTCGGTCTCGCTCAACCTGCTGCTGCCCGGCAGCGGGCTGATCCTCGCGCGGCGCGAGCGCGCCGGCGTCGCGCTGGCGCTGCTCTTCGGATCGGCTGGACAGGTGGCCGTCGCCGGCTGGGGCCTCGCCCCGCAGACGCTCGGCGCGACCTGGACCTGGATCGCGACGATCGTGGCCGGCGGGGCGTGGTTGCTGGCCCAGGCGCTACTGTGGACGACGCGCAGCGCGGCGGCGGCGCCGACGTTGACCGGTCGCGCGGGCCCCATAGACTAGGCCGCCGCGCGGCGATCCGCGCAGTCAGTCCCGAGGCCGGCGTCCGTGCTCAAAACGCTGCACTTCTACTTCGCCCGCGAGCTCTTCAAGACCTTCGCGCTCACGCTGGTCGCGCTGACCATTCTCGTGACCATGGGCGGCGGCGTCGCCAACGTCTTCCGCAACCAGGGCGTCGACGTGGTGCGGGCCGTGAAGATCTTCCTCTTGCTCGTGCCCGTCGCCGTGACCCTGGTGCTGCCGGTCGCGGCGCTCTTCTCGGCCACCATCACCTACGGCCGGGCCAGCGCCGACAACGAGATCAACGCCTGCCGCGCCGCGGGAATCAACATTCTCACGCTGCTGCTCTCGCCGGCCCTGCTCGGGGCGGGCTCGGCCGGGCTGATGTACTACTCGTGGAACTACGTCATCCCCGGGCTCTCGGCCCAGGTGTTCGAGTATGGCAAGCAGGATTTCGCCACCATCCTCGTCACCAACCTCCGCCGCGGGAAGGGCTTTTCAATTCGCAACTACGCACTGTATGCCGACTCGGCCAGCGAGGTGCCGCGCGACCAGCTCCCGCCCGACACTCCGGCGTCGGCGCAGTACATCCTGCTCAAGAACGTCGCGTTCCTCGAAACCGCCGAGAACCGCCCCATGCAGTGCGGCACGACCGAGCGCGCGATCGTCAACTTCGACACGTCGGGCAGCGAGCCGCAGGTCGAAGTCGACCTGCAGGGCGTGCGCACCTTCGACTTCGCGCAAAGCCGGTATCTCGAGGTCGTCCGCCAGCCGATGGGGCCGATTCCGATGCGCCTGCCGATGGGCCACAAGCTGCGCTTCGAAGACCGCCCCACGCTGCTGCACTATGCGCGCGAGCCGCAGCGCATTCCCGAGCTGGTCGACAAGATGCGCGGGGTCCGCGCCAAGTTGCTGCGGACCATGCTTTACCAGGACATCCTGGCCGCCTTCGACCCCAACCAGGGCGGCAAAGGCAGCTGGAAGCTTGCCGGTCCGGGCATCGAGTTCACCTTCACCGCCGAGATGTTCACCGCCTCGCCCGACGACTGGCAGCCGCAGTTCCAGAACGTCACCGTGGTCGAGGAGCAGACCTTCGCCAACGGCCAGAAGGCCACCCGCCGCATCCACGCCAAGACCGGCGCGGTCCGCATGCACGAAAGCCTCGACGCCCGCCGGCCGATGGTGCAGATCGAGCTGGGCGGAGGCGTCGAGTGGCAGCCCGTGCCGATGTCGCCGCAGGACCGCGTGGTGAAGATGAGCGACGACCGGCTGCGCGGCGTGCCCGTGCCGCGCCAGGTGCAGGCCCGGCTCGACGCCGTGACCGACGCGCAGCTGCTCGACCCGCGCTACGCCATCCACCTGCCGCCGCGGGCCGGCGACGAGCGCCGCAAGCTCTACGGCGTAGTCGAACAGCTCCGCTGCGAGGTCGTCAGCAACATCCAGTTCCGCTCGTCCTATGCGGCCGGAACGATTCCGGTCGTGCTGCTGGGGGCGCTGCTGGGCATCGTGCTGCGCGGCGGGCAAGTGCTGACCGCGTTCGGCATCAGCTGCATTCCGTCGCTGGTGGTGGCGGTCGGCATCATCCTGGGGCGGAATTTCGCCGGCCAGCCCGGCACGCACACCGTCGGCATCGCGCTGATGTGGGCCTTCGACGGACTGCTGGCGGCGGGCATGGCCTACATCGCCACGCGCGTGCTGCGGCGCTAGGAACCGATCGCGATGAAGCTCCTCGATCGCTACATCCTGCGGGCCTTCGCCGTCAACTACCTCATCGCGCTGTCGGTCATGGTCGGGCTCTACGTCGTGCTCGACCTGTTCGTCAACCTCGACGAGTTCACCCAGCTTCAGGGCGGCCTGCCCGCCATGCTCCGCGGCATCGCCAGCTTCTACGGCTGGAACCTGTTTCTCTACTTCTCGCAGCTCTCGGGCGTGATCGTGCTGGTGGCCGCCTGTTTCACGCTGGGACGCTTCCTGCGCACCAACGAGCTGACCGCCGTGCTGGCCTCGGGCACGTCGCTGTTCCGCGTCGCCACGCCGCTGCTGGTCGCCGGCGTCGGACTCAACGGACTGTGGATCCTCAACCAGGAGCTGGTCATCCCGCGGATCGCCGACAAGCTCGCCCGCCGCCACGACGACATCGAAGGTCGCCGCACCTTCTCCGTCTGGTTCCTGCGCGACCGCGACAACGCCCTGGTATCGGCCAGCATGTTCAATCCGCGCACGCGACTGCTGCAGGGCGTCATGATCGTCCGCCGCGACCAGGCCGGACGCATGACCGAGCTGCTGCGGGCCGATTCCGCCCGCTGGGACGCCGAGCGCAGCGTCTGGCACCTGTCGCTGCCCAAGTCGACGCGCGACCTCTCGGCCGCCAGCGCCGCTGCGGCGCTGCGGCCCGAGGCGCCGCCCGAAACCGAGTACGCCTCGGACCTCACGCCGCTCGAGCTCCAGCTCCGCCAGGCCTCGGCGTGGACCAGCTTCCTCTCGGTGCGCGACATTCAGCGCCTTCAGCAGCGCGACGCCGGCAACACCGAGCTCATCCGCGCCAAACACGTCCGCATCGCCACGCCGCTGGTCAACATCCTCATGCTGCTCATGGGGCTGCCGTTCTTCCTCAATCGCGAGCGCCCCAGCGTCATCCTCGCGGGTGGCCGCTGCCTGCTGACCTGCGGCATCTGCTTCGTCTTCACCTTCTTCTGCCAGAACGCCGAGATCACCGGCCTGTCGATCCACCCGGCCCTGCCGGCCTGGCTGCCGCTGCTGGTCTTCGCGCCGTTCATGGTGGTGCTGGTCGATTCGACCAAGACCTAGCGCGCCAGCGCCGCGTCCGCGTCGGTCGCGACGTCGAAAAGCCGCTCGAGGCGCGTCCGCCGCAGCGTCTCGGCCAGCGGCCGCGACACGCTGCACAGCCGCAGCGCCGCGCCGCGCAGCCGCAGCTCGATGTGCAGCTCGATCAGCCGATCGAGCTGCGCCAGGCAAACCGTTCCGACCCGCGCACAGTTCACCACCACCAGGTCGGCCATGCTGTTGACCAGGGCCGCGACCGACCACCGGCCCGAGCTCTCGGCCAGGTCGATCAGCCGTTCGGCCGGAACGATGACGACGTCGGTATGACGATGCGGTTTCGGACCTGCCATGAGAGGCTCCTTGTCATGCGGCGCACTGGCCGCTGCGATTCAAGCGACGAATTGCCCCGTCGCTCACGCAGGCGTCGATTATTTTCCACCGCGCGGCCGGCGACGGCTTGGATTCCCCATGCCGCATGCGACAATCGTGCCGTGAGCGCTTCCCCCTCCGGCGCGACGGCGCGGCTCTGGATCGGCCCGGCCGGCTGGAGCTACGCCGACTGGCGCGGCCCGTTCTACCCGGCGACCGGCGGCGGCCCGCCGCTGGCGTACCTCGCGCGCTATTTCAACGCCGTGGAGGTGAACTCGAGCTTCTATCGCACGCCGGCGCCGCGGACCACCGCCGGGTGGCTGCAACTCGTGCCGCGCGACTTCCGCTTCGCGTTCAAGCTCCACCAGGCCTTCACGCACGTGCGAACGCAGTTTCCGCCGCGGCGCGACGTGGACGCCTTCTGCGCCGCGCTGCAGCCGCCGCGCGAGTCGGGCCAGCTCGGCCCGCTGCTGATGCAGTTCCCCGGGTCGTTTCGATTCGCGGCCGACTCGGTCGCATGGCTGCGGCGCCTCGCCGACGCCTTTGCCGCCTATCCGCGATTCATCGAGCTCCGCCACGCCTCGTGGGACACGCCCGCCGCCCGCGCCGCCGTGCTGGCCGCCGGCGGCTGGTGCAACATCGACCAGCCCGCGCTGCGCGACTGCCTGCGCCCGACCGCGATCGTCTCCGGTCGCTCGGCCTACGTGCGCCTGCACGGCCGCAACGCCGCCCACTGGTTCGCCCAGAACAGCCAGCCGTGGGAACGCTACAACTATCTCTACTCCACCGCCGAGCTGCGCGACTGGGCCACCCGCATCGCCGCCCTGCGCCGCGACGCCGACGACATCTTCGTGTTCGCCAACAACCACTACCGCGGCCAGGCGCCGGCCAACGCGCTCGAGCTGCGCGCCATCCTCGAGGCCGGGCGAGTCGCCGTCCCCGACGAGCTGCTGCGCGCCTTTCCGCACCTGGCGACGATCGCCGTCCCGCCGCGCCAGCCGGGACTGTTCGATCAGCTCTGACCGTGGGGGTGCGATCCGCATCCGCGCGGTTGCGGCCGTGGCCGCGGTTGCCGACAATCGCGACATGCCGCGCCGCATCGCTCGTCCGCGCCTGACGCACCTCGACGCCGCCGGGCGGGCGCGCATGGTCGATGTCTCCGCCAAGCGCCCCACGCACCGCCGCGCCGTTGCCGCGGCGCGGGTGCGGATGAAACCCGAGACGCTCGCCGCGCTCTTGGCCGGCCGAATGCCCAAGGGGGACGTCCGCGCCGTCGCGCGGCTGGCGGGCATCCAGGCCGCCAAGCGCACCAGCGAGCTGATTCCGCTCTGCCACCCCCTGGCGCTCGACGCGGTCGCGGTCGACCTCGTGCCCGAGCCGCCCGACGCGGTGCAAATCGTCGCCACCGCGCGGGTTCGCGGGCCGACCGGCGTCGAAATGGAGGCGCTGGTCGCCGCGGCCATCGCCGCGCTGGCGCTCTACGATATGTGCAAGGGCGTCGAGCGCGGCATCGAGATCGAGTCGCTGCGGCTCGAGGAAAAGTCGGGCGGACGCAGCGGCTTGTGGCGCCGCGCCTGTGGCCGCCGTCCGGCCGGACGCGGTCGTTCACTCCGAAAACGGTGAAATGTGCGACGCGGCTTGGTGGGATGCGTGGCGCGCCTTAGAATCCCGCGCGGACCCGGAGTCAGCGGTTCATGACGGTGGCGGCGGTCTTGCCTGACAACCCGGTTGCGGCCCACCTCGACGCGGTCGTGCAGGTCTTCGAAGACGAGCTGCGCAGCGACGAGCCGTTCGTGAGCGCCCTGGCCGCGCGCGTCAGCGAATACCGCGGAAAGATGCTCCGCCCGACGCTGCTGCTGCTCTCGGCCCAGGCCACCGGCGCCGTGCGGCGCGAGCACGTCGTGCTGGCCGCCGTGCTCGAGATGGTGCATGTCGCCACCCTGGTGCACGACGACGTGCTCGACGACGCCGACATCCGCCGCGGCGCCGCCACCATCAGCCGGCTGCACGGCAACGAGGCCGCCGTCCTGCTCGGCGACTATCTCATCTCTCACGCCTATCACCTCTGCAGCAGTCTCGACTCGCAGTGGGCTGCGCGGCGCGTCGCCGCCACCACCAACACCGTCTGCGAAGGCGAGCTGATGCAGGTCGCGCGGCGCGGCCAGTATGACCTGGGCGTCGACGACTACCTCGAAATCATCCGCCGCAAGACGGCGGCGCTCACCTCGGTCAGTTGTGAGCTGGGGGCCTTCTTCGCCGGCGCCGACGCCTCGACCGTCGACCGGCTGGCGCGCTTCGGGCGCGACCTGGGCGTCGCCTTCCAGATCGTCGACGACCTGCTCGACCTGACCGCCACCGAGGCCGAAACCGGCAAGTCCCTCGGGCGCGACGCCGACCTGGGCAAGCTCACCCTGCCGCTGATTCACTTTCTCTCGTCCGCCGACGCCGCCGCGCGGCGCCGCGTCACCGACGCCCTGGCGCGCGGGCGCTTCCGCCTGGTCGATGCCGATGGCGACGCCGCCGCGCTGCACGACAGCCTGGAATATGCCTCGGGCGCCGCGCGCGACTACGTCCGCTCCGCCATCGCAGCCCTCGCCGACCTTCCGCCGTCCGCCGCCCGCGACGCGCTGGCCGCCGCCGCCGAGTTCGTCCTCCGCCGGAGAAACTAGCGCGCCACCGGCGCGCCGCCGCCCCATGCGTCAGCCCGTCTCGCTCATCACCGGCGCCAACGGCGAAATCGGCCACGGGCTGATCGAGCATCTCGCCGCCGACCGCCAGCGCGGCATCATCGCGCTGGACCTCAAGCCGCTCGACGCCCGAATGCACGGCCGCTGCCGCGCCATGCTGGCCGGAGACATCCTCGATCAGAACCTGCTGCAGCGCCTCGTCAGCGAGTTCGAAATCCACGAGATCTTCCACCTCGCGGCGCTGCTGTCGACCCGCAGCGAATACACCCCCGACACCGCTCATCGCGTCAACGTCGAAGGCACGCTCAACCTGCTGCGACTCGCCCACGAGCAGGCCCGCTGGCACGGCACGCCCGTCAAATTCCTCTTCCCCAGCTCGATTGCCGTCTACGGCCTGCCCGACACCGCCACCAAGACCCGCGTCGGCAGGGTCCGCGAAACCGACTTCAACTTCCCGACCACCATGTACGGCTGCAACAAGCTCTACTGCGAGCAGCTCGGTCGATATTTCGCCCGCCACTATCGCCAGCTCGCCGCCGAGCGCGCCCCCAGCGGCGTCGACTTCCGCGGCCTGCGCTTCCCGGGGCTCATCTCCGCCGTCACCATCCCCAGCGGCGGCACCAGCGACTACGCCCCCGAGATGCTCCACGCCGCCGCGCAAGGTCAGTCCTACGCCTGCTTCGTCGGCCCCGAGGCGCGGCTGCCCTTCATGGCCATGCCCGACGCCATCAAGGCCCTCACCACGCTCGCCGCCGCCCCGGCCCGGTCGCTTTCCCTCAGCACCTACAACGTCGGCGCGTTCAGCCTCTCGGCCGCCGAAATCGCCGAGCGCGTCCGCCGCGCGTTTCCGGCCGCGCAGATCCGCTTCCAGATCGATCCGCCGCGCGCCGGCATCGTCGACACCTGGCCCGCCGACGTCGACGACTCGGCCGCCCGCAACGACTGGGGCTGGTCGCCGGACTACTCCGCCGATCGCGCCTTCGACCAGTACCTGGTGCCGAACATCTCGCGTTTCTACGCCCAGCGGGCCGAGCCGCGCCCTTGACCGTCGCCCCGCCTGCGGCCTTGACGGCCGCGCCCCCGCTTGGCGCGGGCCGAATCCACATGAAAAACCGGTCGCGCGCCACTCGACTGGCACTGGAGTTGCCACGGGTTCCACCGGGCGGCCCCGCGTCCGGGGGGTTGCCCGCGGCCCCGCGCCGGGCGGCGTGCCTGCGCGGTCCGCGGCCTTCCGACCGCGCGCCGACCCGCGCGGGAGGCTGCCATGCGCATCTTCATTGCCGACAAGTTTGACGCCCACGGACTCGACGAGCTGAAGCGCTCGGCTGCGAGGTGCTCTATGAACCCGGCACGCAGGAGCCGGCGCTGGCCACCGCCGTCGCCGACAGCCGCGCCCACGCGCTGGTCGTCCGCTCGACCCAGGTGACCCGCGCCACGCTCGACGCCGCCAAGGAGCTCACGCTCATCATCCGCGCCGGCGCCGGCACCGACACCATCGACGTGCCGGCCGCCACCGCCCGCGGCGTGCGCGTCTGCAACTGCCCGGGCACCAACTCGGTCGCCGTCGCCGAGCTCACCTTCGGACTCATGATCGCCCTCGACCGCCGCATCGTCGACGAAACCGCCGACCTGCGCCGCGGCGTCTGGAACAAGAAGGAATACAGCCGGGCGCGCGGCCTGAAGGGGCGCACCCTGGGCATCGTCGGCCTGGGGCGGATCGGCGCCGAGGTCGCCAAGCGCGCCCACGCCTTCGAGATGGAACTGATCTACGCCGACACCGTCCGCCGCGAAGACATGGAACGCGAATTCGCCCTCAAGCGCGTCACGCTCGACGAGCTGCTCGCCACCGCCGACTTCGTCACGCTGCACGTGCCCGGCGGCGCCGACACCCGCCATCTGATCGGCCCGGCCCAGCTGGCGCGCATGAAGCCCACGGCCTTCATCGTCAACTGCAGCCGCGGCGGCGTGATCGACGAACAAGCCCTGTGCGCCGCCATCCGCGACGGCAAGCTGGCCGGCGCGGCGCTCGACGTGTGGGAGATCGAGCCGGCCGCGAACGACAAGCTGTTCCGCGACCCGGCCGGAAAAGACCCGCACGTCTATGGCACGCACCACGTCGGCGCCTCGACCGAGCAGGCCCAGTCGGCGGTCGGCGAGGAGACCGTGCGGATCATCAAGACGCTGATCCGCAGCGGCCGGCTGATCAACTGCGTCAACCCGAAATAGCCGCCGGCGCGCGCCGGTCGGGCCCGCGGCGCCCGATTGACGCCGCCGCCGCGGCGCGACAGCATTCGCCCCGTTCTGGCCGCGGGCGGGCGCCGCACGGCGCCCGTTTCCCGCCCGGGAAGGGGCGTTCATGCGCGTCTACATCGCCGACAAGTTCGAGCAGTTTGGAATCGACGAGCTCCGCCACAGCGGCTGCGACGTGAGCTACGAACCGGGCAAGAAAGGGGCCGAATTCGCCGCTGCGGTGCGCGACTCGGCCTGCCGCGTGCTGGTGGTGCGCTCGACCAAGGTGCCGCGCGAGGTGATCGCCGCCGCGAACGAGTTGGCGCTCATCGTTCGGGCCGGCGCGGGAGTTGACAACATCGACGTCGCCGCCGCCAGCGCCCACTCCGTCCTCGTCGCCAACTGTCCCGGCATGAACGCCATCGCCGTCGCCGAGCTGACCCTGGCGCTGGTCCTCTCCCTCGACCGCCGCGTGCCCGACGCCACCGCCGATCTGCGCGCCGGCAAGTGGAACAAGACTGAGTACGCCAAGGCCGCCGGGCTGAAGGGCCGCACGCTCGGCCTGCTCGGCCTGGGCCCCATCGGCCGCGCCGTCGCCGCCCGCGCCGCCGCGTTTGAGATGAACGTCGTCGCCTGGTCGCGCTCGTGGGCCAGCCCGGCCGCCGCGCTGCCCGGCGTGCACCTGAAGCGCGCCGCGCGCGAGGTCGCCGAGCTGGCCGACGTCGTCAGCGTCCACCTGGCGTCGACGCCCCAGACGCGCGGCCTCGTCGATCGCGCCTTCTTCGAGGCCATGCGCCCCGGCGCTTCGTTTGTGAACACCAGCCGCGGCGACCTGGTCGACACCGCCGCGCTCACCTGGGCCGTGAAGGAGAAGAAACTGCGCGTCGGGCTGGACGTCTGGGCCGCCGAGCCGGCCGCCGCCGTCGCCGACTTCGCCGATCCGCTGCTGTCGAGCGGCGGCGTGGTCTATGGCACTCCGCACGTCGCCGCCAGCACCGAGCAGGCCCAGATGGCCATCGCCGCCGAGACCGTCCGGCTGGTCCGCCGCTTCCGCGACACCGGACGGGTCGACAACTGCGTCAACCTCTCGCCGCGCTCGGCCGCCCAGCACATCCTCATCGTCCGCCACCGCAACCGGCCGGGCGTGCTGGCCCACGTGCTTTCGCACCTGGGCGCGGCGGGGCTGAACGTCGAAGAGATGGAGAACACGATTCTGGCCGACCAGGCCACCGCGGTGGCGCGGATCGCCGTCAGCGGCGCGCCGGCCGACGCGCTGCTGGGCGCGATCCGCGGCGGCAACGACGCCATCCTGGCGCTCTCGGTCGTCGAGCTGCCGGCCGCGCCAGCCGACTGAGCCGCGCCGTTCCGCCCGCGCGATCGCACCGCGCCCGCCTGTACGCCGGCCGCCGCGCCGCCCTACAATCCGACCATGCTCGATCGCCCGGGACGCCACCTGCGCGAGAAGATGGCCGCCGGCTGCGTCGCCATGCCGGGCGCGTTCAACGCGCTCTGCGCCCGCGCCGTCCAGCAGGCCGGGTTCGACGCCGTCTATATCTCCGGCGCGGGGCTCTCCAACGCCGTGTTCGGCATGCCCGACGTCGGCCTGTTCACGCTCTCCGAGGCCGCCGCGCATGCCCGTGCCCTCTGCGCCGCCGTTACCGTGCCGGTGCTGGCCGACGCCGACACCGGCTTCGGCGAAGCGCTCAACGTCGCCCGCTGCGTGGTCGAGCTCGAGCGGGCCGGGCTGGCCGGCATTCACCTCGAAGACCAGGTGCTGCCCAAGAAGTGCGGCCACCTCGACGGCAAGGAGCTGATTCCGCCGCTCGCGATGGTCGAGAAAATCCGCGCGGCGCTGGCCGCCCGGCGCGACGAAAGCTTCCTCCTCTTCGCCCGCACCGACGCCCGCGCGGTTGAAGGTTTCGACGCCGCGGTCGACCGCGCCCGCCGCTGCCTCGACGCCGGCGCCGACGGCATCTTCCCCGAGGCGCTCCAGACCGCCGCCGAGTTCGAGCGCTTCGCCGCGGCGCTGCGCGGCTGCGGACGCGGGGTCGCCGGCGGCGCCGTGCCGCCGCTGCTGGCCAACATGACCGAGTTCGGCAAGTCGCCGCTGCTGCCGCTGCGCGAGCTGGCCGACATGGGCTACCGCATCGTCATCTATCCGCAGACGGCGCTGCGCGTCGCCTTCGCGGCGATCCAGCAGATGCTCGCCGAGCTGCGCACCGCCGGCTCGCAATCGGCCTGGCTCGACCGCATGCAGACGCGCCAGCAGCTCTACGATCTGCTCGACTACGACGGCCTGAACGCCATCGATCGCGCCGCCCGCGGCCCGTAGCCGCCGCGTCGATGGGCCGGCCGATCCCGGAATCAGCCATGCCCGCCTACGAACGCCACGTGTTCGTCTGCACCAACACCCGCGAGCCGGGCAGCCCGCGCGGCTGCTGCTCGGCCAAGGACGCCGGGCGCGTCCGCGAGCTGCTCAAGAGCGAGATCGAACGCCGCGGCCTGAAACGCCGCATTCGCATCAACCAGGCCGGCTGCCTCGACCAGTGCGAACACGGCGTCACCGTCGTCGTCTATCCCGAGGCCGTCTGGTACGGCTTCGTCCGCGCCGCAGACGTGCCCGACATCGTCGAGCAGCACCTGCTGGCTGGAACGCCGGTCGCCCGGCTGCGACTTCCCGAAGGCTGCATCAACACCGACGCCTGCCCGCACCGCGGCGGCGGGGGCGTGTCGCTGGGCATGAATCTCAAGAAATAGCCGTCCGCGCACGCGCGGCGCGCGGGCGCGCGTGTCAGTCCGGGAACCCTTCGGCGAACGGATCGCGCGGGTCGAACCGCAGCGCGCCGGTCGCGGTCACATAGGCCTCGCCTGTCAGCGTCACCACCGCCCCCGCCGCGCTTGCGCGGTAACGCGCCTCGAACACGCTGCCAACGATCGACTCCTGCCGCCACGCCGCGCCCGGCGCCAGCCGCCCGTCGGCCGCCAGGCAGGCCACCTTCGCCGACGTGCCCGTTCCGCACGGCGAGCGGTCATACGCCCCGCCCGGGCAGAGCACGAAATTCCGCGCGTCGGCATCCGGCCGCGCCGCCGGGCCGATCAGCTCGATGTGGTCGATCTCGGCGCCGTTCGCGCCGCGCACGCCGGCGGCCTGCAACGCCCGGCGAATCTCCCGGCAGCGCTGCGTCAGCGCCGCCGCCGCATCGCGCCGCAGCGGAATGTCGGCCGGCGCCGCCGTCAGGAAAAACCAGTTGCCGCCCCACGCCACGTCGCCGCGCAGCCTGTCGCCGCCCGGCATCGGCACCGCCACGTCGGCCGCGTGCCGGAAACTGGCCACGTTCTCGATTGCCACCCGCCCGTCGGGCCGCAGCTCGGCCGCCACCACGCCGACCGGCGTCTCCAGCCGCAGCGATCCGGGCGCCGCGCGGCCGCGCTCGACCAGCGCCGCCGCCACGCCCATCGCCCCGTGGCCGCACATCCCCAGGTAGCCGACGTTGTTGAAGAAGATCACCCCGGCGGCGCACGACGCGTCGCTCGGCCGGCAGAGCAGCGCCCCGACCCACGCGTCCCCGCCGCGCGGCTCGGTGACCACCGCCCGCCGCAGCCAGTCGTGCCCCGAGCGCAGCCGCGCCAGCCGCTCGGCCACGCTGCCGGCGCCCAGGTCAAGCGGCACGTCCAGCAGCACGCGCGTCGGCTCGCCGGCCGTGTGCGTATCGACAAACTCAATCGCGTTCGGTCGCGAACTCATGCGGCGGCGCCGCGACCCATGCTACGTGGGAACCGTGGACGAGGGAATGCGCCGCGTCGATCGGCCGACCCGCGGTCAGATCGGCGCCGAACCGGCCGGCGCGTCGCCGCGCGGCAGCCGGCCCAGCAGCGCGTTGATCGCCGCCCGCCACGGATCGGGCAGCAGCGGCCAGAGCCGCGCCGCCCGGCCGAAGTGCGCGAAGGCTTCGCGCCGCTGCCCGGCGTAGAGGCAGTGCAGCCCGGCGCGCTGAAACAGCCGCGCCCGCGCCCGACGCAGCCACACTCGCGCCAGCGGCCCGCGCGCCAGCAGCCGCGCGTGCCGTTCCAGCAGCAACTCGCCGATCGCCAGGTTCCGCCGCGCGTCGCCGCCGAACTGCACCGGGCCCACCCGCCGCCGCGCCAGTGGTTCGGCGACGTACGCGACGCGGCACCGATCGGCCACGCGAAAGAAGAAGTCGCGGTCCTCGCACGCCTTCAGTTGCTCGTCGAACGGCCCGACCCGCGCCAGCGCGTCGCGCCGCAGCAGCGCCGTCGTGCAGCCGCCCGCCAGCACGTTGGACTGCATCATCGCCGCCAGCAGCCCGGCGCGATCCAGCCGGCCGCGATAGGCGAACGCCTGCTCGCCGCGCGGCGTCGGCCAGAAAAGTCCGCACAGCACGCAGTCGGAGTCACACCGCGCGGCGCAGTCGAGCTGCGCCGCCAGCTTGTGCGGCAGCCACAGGTCGTCCGCGTCCAGCAGCGCCACCCACGCGCCGCGCGCTTCCGACAGCCCGCGATTGCGCGCCGCGCCGGGGCCGGCGTTGGCCTGCCGCACGACCCGCAGCCGATCGCCGTCCGCCGCCGCGAGCGTCGCCAGCACCGCCGCGGTGTCGTCGGTGCTGCCGTCGTCGACCACGATCACCTCGCGCGGCCGACGCGTCTGCATCAGCGCCGAGCGCACCGCCTCGACCACCATCGCCGCGCTGTGGTAGGTGGGAATGATGACGGAGACATCGACCGACGCCGACCTGACGCCGACCGGTCGGCCCGCCGCGCCACAGGCCGACCGCGGTCGGCGGCGCTCCTCAGTTGCGGTGCGCGACGCGCTCAAGAATCTGCTCCAGCTCGGCGGCGTCGCGCCCCGGCGCGTGCCGCGCCTCGGCCCGCGCCCGACCGGCCCGTCCCCACTCCGCGGCCTGCGGCGCATCGCCCGCCAGCCGCAGCCACGCCTCGGCCATCGAGCGCGGCCCGGCGTCGCTCAGCACCAGCCCGGTCTGCTCGTGGCTGACCGATTCGCCCGCGCCGCTCGCCACCACGCCCGGAATTTCGCCCAGCACCACGCACGGCAGCCCGCACGCCATCGCCTCGAGCACCGCGATCCCGAACGACTCGACCCGCGACGGCAGCGCGAACGCGTCTGCCGCGTGCAGGCAGCGCTCCACGTCCGCCCGGCGACCCGCGAACCGCACCTGCCCGGTCACCCCCAGATATTCCGCCCGCCGCGCCAGGCCGTCGCGCTGCGGCCCGTCGCCGATCAGCAGCAGCCGCATTGCCGGCAGCGCGTCGCCCGCCAGCGCCAGCGCGTCGATCAGCAGCGATACGTTCTTCTCGTCATCCATGCGACCGGCCCACGCCACCACGAACGCGTCGGCGGGCAGCTCCAGCGCGGCGCGCATCGCGTCGCGCTCGTGCGGCCGCGCCGGGCGGAAGCGCGCCACGTCCACCGTCGGCGACACCACGTGACAGCGCTCGGCCGCCAGTCCGTAGCCGCGCAGCGCCGTTCCGAGCGTCGCGGCGCTGTCGAACGCCACCGCCGCCGCGGCCCGCAGCCCGACGCGCTCGCCGCGCTCCAGCAGGTGTTCGTTCAGGCGCAGCGCCATCCGCGTCCGCCAGCCGTGCCGCGCGCGCGACGCGCGGTGCGCCGCGCGATACAGAAGCTGGCAGCAGCACGACACCACCACCACCGGGCAGCTCAGCCGCTCGCGCGCCGCCGCCGCAAATTCCGGCTGGCAGGTCAGCACGGCGTCGCAGGGGGCCAGCGCCGTCCGCGCCAGGTCGGTCGCCCGCCAGCGGCGCCGCAGTGCCTGCATCGACCAGTGCACCACCGGCCGCGCCGCCACGTCGAACCGCTCCAGCACCGCGCCGCTCACCGCACCGCGCGGCTCGGCGACGCCGTCGGCCGGCGCAATCAGCCGCAGCGCGTGGCCGCGCGCCGTCAGCCCGGCCACCAATCCGCGGACCCGGGCCGACATCCCGCAGCCGATCGGTGAATATTGCGGCACATGCCAGAGCAGTTGCATGTTCGTCCCAGGGTTATTAACGGCCGGGCGGCGGGTCGCTCTGAAGTCGCGGGCGCAATCGGGCCGGAATCCCGTCGGCCGATGGGTCAGGCCAGCGGGATGCAGGGCGCGGCGATACAGCACGCCGGGCAGGGAACCGCCCGGATGCGCGGGTCAGTCTGAAAGCGGTGTTCGGAAACGCGGCTCAGGGGCTGAATGTACCGTCGATCGGCTGCCGGCCGCGGAAGCCCGCGTCCAGCTCGTGCCAGAACGAGACCTGCTCTTCGCCCAGCCGCCAGCAGAGATAGACCGCGCGGCCTTCATGCATCGCGGGGAAGTCGATCAGCCCGCTCTGCCAGTCCTTCAGCTCGACGCCGATCTCGTCCAGCTCGCCGGCCAGGCCGCGGAGCTTTTCGACCGCTTCGCCGGCGGCCTCTTCGATCTCGCGCCGCGCGTCGCCGCCGCCCTTGGCGGGCAGCTCTTCGAGCCGCTGCTGCAGCCCGACCACGACGCGATACTGCTCGACCACGTCCGAGACGACCCGGCGCACCAGCGGCAGCGCGCTGTTGGCGTGCTCGAGCGTGAACAGCTTGCGGTCGGCCGTTCGGGACGAGCGTCGCTGAGGTCGAGTCTTGGACATGTCCATGCGGGACCCCTTGTGAAGGCGCGGGCGTGGCGAAACGCCGATCCTTCCTACTCATACCGTAACCGCGCTTCGCAGCCCTGTCAAACCGCGCCGCGGTGCTTTCAACGCCAACGCGCGCCCTCTTCCGTTGCAGATCGGCCAAATCCGCGCCGTGCGCCCACGCGCCCGGGCTAGCTCCCGCCGCCGGCTTGCTTGTTGATCAATTGCAAAAGAACCGTCAGCCCCTGGCACGCCAGCGTCAGCCCGCAGATCGTCAGCCCCGTGATCGCCTGCCACCGACCGCCCCGCCGCCGCATCAGTCCGATCACGGAGCACACCACTCCGGCCAGCGCGGCAATCATCAGAACGCACGGCGCCGCGATCAGCACCGGCTGCTTCGACAGCGCCTCCACGAGCTGCTTCTCCTTGCCCGTCCAGTTGCCGTCGGGGGCCACCCGCTGAATGACCGGCATCATTGCCACCATCGACACCACGAAGCACAACAGCACCAAACCCGCGCACACCAGCGCGGCCGTGGCATAGCCGTTGCCCGTCGCCGGCGGCGTCATCGGCGACATCAGCGGCGGCGCCCCGGCCGCAACACCCGCCAGCGGCGGCGGCCCACCCGCCACCGGCCCCGCCATCACCACCGCGCGGCAGAACGGGCAGGTCACCGACTGTCCGGCAAGCTCGTCGTCCACCTCGATCGACTGCCCGCACGCACTGCACCCAAACTGGATCGGCATCGCTGGCTCCCGCGCCGCCACGACCGCCCCCGCAAGTCGCGCCGCGACCGGGGCGGATTGTACCGGCCGCGCCACGGCTCGAAAGCGGCGCCGGCGGTGCTTAGAAACGGATAAACGCGTCGTCGTCTTCTGCGTCGTCGAATGCGGGGATGGGGATCGGACGGGTGCGGCGCTGCTGCGGCAGCAGCTTGATGAGCAGCATTCCCGACGCGAAGCCGCCCAGGTGGGCCCAGTAGGCCGTGCCGCCGCCGCCGGTGTGCGAGAGCTGCGGAAGGCCGTAGAGCAACTGCATGGCGGCGTAGATGCCCAGGAAGACCCAGGCGGGCAGCATCACGGTCGTCATGTACCAGCCGAGCGGCACCAGCGCCTCGACCTTGGCATGCGGGAACAGCAGGATGTAGGCCCCCAGCACGCCGCTGATGGCGCCCGACGCGCCGACCATCGGCGTGAGATTGGCGCTGTCGATGAACGCATGCGCCAGCGTGCCGACAATGCCCGTGCCCAGGTAGAACGCCAGGAACAGCGGCCCGCCGAGGCGGTCCTCGATGTTGTTCCCGAAGATCCACAAATAGAGCATGTTCCCGATCAGGTGCATCCAGCCGCCGTGCATGAACATGCAGGTGAACAGCTTCGCGATCATCGGCAGGCTGGTGGCCGCCTCGGCGAAGTTCGGCCGCCGGACCAGGTGCACCCGCCCGCGCGCGTCCGTCACCATCGCCACGCCCGGCCCGGCCTGCTTGACCAGCGCTTCGCGCACGTCGTCGCGCGAATAGCTCACCGTCGCCGGCAGGAAGCCGTAGGTCCAGACCGCCCGCTCGCCATGATCGGGCTGCCAGAACGCCAGCAGAAACACCGCCGCGTTGGCGACGATCAGTCCGATCGTCACCACCGGCCGCGTCGCGGTCGGATTGTTGTCGCGCAGCGGAATCATCCGCGCTGCTCCATCGCGTTCGAGCCGAGCCGCGTTGCCGTCTGCCCGATAATCAGCGGGCGTCCGGCTGCGATGCGCACTCCACGCCTCCCGCGGTCAGAACCTTTAGTACGTGCAAGATGGCCGGCAGGATCGGTTCCAGGCATTCCAGCACCCCGCGCGGGCTGCCCGGCAGCCACACCACCAGCGTCCGGCCGGCCACGCCGGCGCCGCCGCGCGAGATGATCGACAGCGGCGTGCGCTCGAAACTGGCCATGCGCATCGCCTCACCGAACCCGGGCAGGCTGCGCTCGATGACGCCGGACAGCGCCTCGGGCGTCACGTCGCGCGTCGCGATGCCCGTCCCGCCGGTCGTCACCACCAGGTCGACCGCGCCGACCAGGGCGCGGACCCGCCGCGCGATCTCGTCGCGCTCGTCGGGCACGATGTCGCGCGTGGTGACGGTCAGCCCGGCCGCCGCCAGCCGCTCGGCCGCGGCCGGACCCGAGCGGTCGACGTTTGTTCCGGCCGAGCGCGTGTCGGAGATGGTGAGCACGGCGGCGCTGGGCATGCCCGGATGCTAGTCGCGGCGCGGCGGGGCGGCAAACGGCGCCGCGTCAGACGAGTCGCTCGGGGTTGAGCGGCGCCAGGTCGGGCACGACGAAGCGCCCGTCCTTGCGAACCAGCGTATCGTCGAACCACAGCTCGCCGCCGCCATGCTCGGGAGTCTGGATGAGCACCAGGTCCCAGTGAATGTCGCTCTTGTTGCCGTTGCTGGCCTCGTCGTAGCAGGCGCCGGGGGTGAGGTGAATGCTGCCGGCGATCTTCTCGTCAAACAGGATGTCCTTCATCGGCCGCGTGACGTGCGGATTGAAGCCGATGGCGAACTCGCCGGTGTAGCGCGCCCCGGCGTCGGTGTCGAGCACCTCGTTGAGTTTGCCGGTGGCGCTGCTGGTCGCCTGCACGATCCGCCCGTCCTTGAAGACCAGCCGCACGTTCTCGTGGGTGACGCCGCGATAGAGCGTCGGCGCGTTGAACTGAATCACTCCCTGAATGCTCTCGCGCTGCGGCGCGGTGAAAACCTCGCCGTCGGGAATGTTCCGCCGCCCCTCGCACGCCACCGCCGGAATGCCGCGGATGCTGAACGCCAGGTCCGTCTCGCCCGGTCCCTTCAGCCGCACGCGGTCGGTCGATTCCATCCGCTTCTTGAGCGGCTGCATGGCCGCCGCCATCCGGCGATAGTCGAGCGTGCAGACCTTGAAATAGAAATCCTCGAACGCCGGGGTCGACATCTGCGCCAGCTGGGCCATGCTGCTGTTGGGCCAGCGCGTCACCACCCAGCGCGTCTTGCGGACGCGAATCTCGTGGTGCACGCGCTTCCAGACGGTGTTCTCGTAGAGCTTCTGCTGATCGCTCGACACGTCCGACAGCTCCGATACGTTCGGGCTGCCGCGCGCCCCGATGTAGCACTGCATCCGCGACATCTGCGCCGCTTCGATCTCCGAGATCGTCTCCCACTGCTCGCGCGTCCCCGCCAGCAGCAGCGCCCGGTTCACCGCCACGCTCTTGAGCAGCACGTACGGCCGCCCGCCCGCCGCTTTCACCAGCCGCACCACCTCGGCCGTGAACTCGGCCGGCACGTCGATCGCCTCGAGCAGCAGGTTCTCGCCCGCCTGCACCGCGGCGGAATAGTTCACCAGCACGTCGGCCAGTTGCGTGATGCGCGGATCGAACATGGCGTTCCTCCCGGATGATTCGGCCCGACAGTCGACCGCGCGCCGCGCCGGCTGTCAACGCGGCGCAATAAAACGCCCCGACGACACGCGGCCGCCGGGGCGTGGCAGGGTCTAGAGTGGCGCCGGCCGGGCCGGCTAGCAGGGCCCGCCGGACAGCAGACAGGCGACGAAGTTCGGAATGTCGAGCACGTCGATCGCCCCGCTGGGCACCGCGCCCAGGTCGCCGGCACAGTTCTCGACCGCCGTGCCGCCGCCCGCCAGCAGCACGTCGACGAACCGCACGATGTCCTCGCCGTCGATGGTGCCGTTGTTGGTCACGTCGCCGCGCGTGCAGCTGACAACCGGGATGCACTCGACGGTCGAAATGTGCACGTCATCGACGCCGCCCTCGACGATCGTCCCCGGCGAGTTGTCGATCACGCTGAAGCGCAGCTGCACCTGGTTGGTCGGCGGCACGAACGCCGCCACGCTGAAGCTCTTGCGGACCCAGCTCGCCGTCGTCGTGCCGGTCACGACCTCGACCGGCGTCCAGCTGGCGCCGGCGTTGTTCGAGATCTCGACCGTCATGGTGTCGCCGGCGCCGCTGCTGAACATCCAGCGGGCATAGGCGAACTGGTAGTTCCCGCCGCCCGACAGGTCGAACACCGGCGAGATGAGCCGCGTCGGCCCGCCGTCGACGTCCTGCGTGCCGGCCGCGCCGCCGACCGCGCCCTGGCCGGTGATGTAGCACAGCGCGCCGGCGTCGTCGCTGTCGTTCTCGGGCTGGGCCTGGTTTCCGCCGGTGGTGGTTCCGATCGGATCGACCCGCACCCACGCGCCGGTCGTCAGGCTGACGTTCTGCACGGTCCAGCCGAGGTCGGTTTCAAACCGATCGCTGAAGAAGTCCGTCACCGAGGTATAGACCGTGGCCGTGCGGGCGCCGGTCGGGGCCGCAGGCGGGTCCGACTCGACGCTGTTGCTGGTCGCCGCGCGGACATAGAAATTGACCGTGTCGAAGCAGGCCAGCGCCGGCAGCGTGGCGGTGTAGTTGTTCGGCGCGCCCTCGACCATCGGCACCGGCGTGTACGGCCCGCCGTTGACCGAGTAGAGCAGCTCGCCCGTTCCCGGCACCGGCGACACGGCCGCCACCAGCCCGCTCACGACCACCGGGAAGTTGGTCTGCACGCCGGGCAGAATCTGCGTCGGCAGCCCGGACGGATAGCTGAACTGAAGCAGCCGGAACGACTCGACCACGCCCGAGGCGCTACCGCTGGCCGGCGAGGTCGCCGCCGGGCCCATGCCGCGCTTGGCGAAGCCGGTCCACAGCGCCGCGGCGTTTACGCCGCCGTTGTCAGCCACGTCGGCGGCGATGATCGCGTCGCGCGCCATCAGCATGGTCGGGTTGGCCGGTGAGAGCTTCATGCCGTCGATCACCAATTGCATGATGAGATCGTTGGCGGCATAGCCGTAGACGGCGACCAGGTTGGCGCGAACCTGCCACAGGGTGTTGCACCAGATTTCGCCTTCGTTGTGCACTTCGCCGGCCGAGCCGGTCAGGTTGGTGTTCCGCGGAACCCCGCCCGGATAGACGAGCTGGGCCGAGTCGATGTCGGCGTAGGTGAGCGGGCTCTTGGAAAGGTCGGTGCAGTAGGGGTAGCGGCGGATGCCGTAGTAGTAGTTATTCGTGTAGCTGGCCCAGAGCAGGTTGGTGGTGTAGCCGCCGGTGGAATAGACCTCGTTCGGGTCGTCGCCGGGCTGCGAGTTCATGCACAGGCCGATGAAGTCGCCCCAGCCTTCGCCCATGCCGCCGGCCTGCGAGCCGGTGAGCGTGCCCTGGTGCAGGCGGATCGAGGTGCCGTGCGTCAGTTCGTGGAAGACGATGTCGCGGTCCATGTCGCCGTCGCGGTCGGGCGTCGGTCCGGTGAACAGGTACATCTGCACCCGCGCCGACGAGCCGTCCGACCCGCTGGTGTTGAAGTTGGCGTTGTTCGTTCCCGAGCCGTCCTGCGCGTCGGCCTGAACGCGGTCGTTGCCGGTGCCGCCGCGGCCGAAGTTGTTGGTCTGGAAGTTGCCCGCCGGCTCGTCGAAGCCGAGCATCCACAGTTTGTCGTGGTAGACGTTGCACAGGTAGAACAGGTGGGTGACCGCCGAGTTCTGGTTCAGCGCCACGGTCGGCGCTTGCGCCAGGTCGGGCGTGTAGTCGAACACGCGATAGCTGGTGCCGGTCGGCCGCGGCAGGTCGGGGCTGTTGTCGGCGTTGCGGTCGAGGTGGCCGTCGACGTTGTTGCCCTGGGTCTCGTTCACGCCGTCGTCCATCCAGCCATTGGGGTTGATCGCCGAGATGTCGCCCGGGTTGACCGTGAACATCTGCGTCGAGTCGAGCGGGAACTGGAAGCCGGTCGGCGTCGCCGTGCCAGGCGAGCCGGGGCCTGGCGAATCGCTGGGATAGGCGCGGAAGCTCATCGGCTCGGTGGTCGCGAACTGCAGCCGGTTCCAGCGCCACACCACTTCGCCGCTGGTCGCATCAACCACCATCTCGTAGGTGTTGCCGATGCCCTTCTCGGGCAGGACCAGCCACCAGGCCGGGCGGACGTCGCTGCGCGTTCGCGGGAAGAGCACGCGCCGCGTGACGATCGGCTCGTCGCCGCGGAAGTCGGGCGTGGGCAGATATTCGCGCCGCTCGTCGGCCGTCGCCGGGCCGGTCTGCGGCGCCGCCTGCGGCTCGACCGTCAGCTTGATGCCCAGGCTCTCGGCGGCGGCGCGGATGGCGTCGATCGCCGAGAGGCTCGGCGCGGGAATCGCGAATCCGCCGGCCGGCGCCGGCAGCATCTCGCTCGCAATCGAGACCAGCTCGCCGCGCGCGGAAACGTTGGCCCGCAGGGCGCAGCCGAACAGGTCCAGCCCGTTGATCTGCTGCTGGTACGTCAGGTGCGTCATGCCGTTGTGGCGCGTGACGAACTCGCGCGACATCCGCCGCTGGGCCGGGTCATCGAGCTGCGCCGGCTGAATCTCGAACAGCCCCTGGTAGTCGCCCACGAACCGGCGGACGACCTGCTGCGGCGTCGTTCCCGCCGCCGGCGCGGTCAGCAGCCGGTCGGTGGCGCGGATGAACTTGGGAGTTCCGAACAGCTCGTGATCATCGACCTGCGCCGACGGGACGGCCTGCAAGAGGCGCGTCGCGGCGGCCTCGCGGGCTGCGTGGGTCGGGCCGAGCCGGGCTTGTTCGAGCGCCCGCTCGACCGCCGGCGTGGGCGTGTCGTCCGCCCGCAGCCGGGCGTCAAAAAACGGACGCGGCTCGGCCGCGTGTGCAAGAGCGCAAAAGAGCAGGGACGCGGCCGCCAGGGCCGCACGATTGTGGCTCGCCCGTGTCATGCAAGGCTTCCTGTTGTTCCTTCCCGAGATGAACCCCTCAGATCGACCCATCCTACCGAATTTCCCGCCTCGGGGTCAATTTGCCCCCGCCGCGGCCGATTCGGCCCGAATTCGCGAATAACGAACAACGATGCAGATTATTGCCGCCGAAGCCGGCCGGGCGGCGAGCGATCGCAGGAGCGGGGCCGAGCGCAAGAAAAATCGCCCCGTCGGGTTCGGGGCGATTATCGAGCGACGGGGAGTCGCTCGTCTGAGGGAAGTCTAGCTGGACTTTGGAAGTCCTTTCACCCCCGTCAACCACCCTCGAAGTCGGACTATTCCAACAATTTGCGCAACCCGCTTAGAATTCCTCGCGGCCGGTCGGGCGTCGGCCGGCTGACCGGCCGAGGGAGTCTTTGCGTGAAGGAATCGGGTGCCACAGATTCGACCGCGCTGCTGGTGATCGAGATCGGGAACTCGCATCTGGCGGTGGCTCAGTTTGTTGATCGTAACGTCAAGTCGCTACAGCGGATGACGCTCGACGAGCTGGGGGCGCTGCCGGGCGTGATCGGGCCGATGTGGGAGGCCCTGCCGGAAGAGCCGGGCCGCGCGGTCGTGCTGGGTAGCGTCGTGCCGCAGGCCACCGAGCGAGTCGAGGCGGTGGTTGGGCAGGAGACCGGCACGGCGGCCCATGTGGTCGGGCGCGACCTGTCTCTGCCGCTGGCGCTGGGAACGGTCGACGCGAACACGGTGGGCGTCGATCGGGTCTGCGCGGCGGCGGCGGCGGTGCAGCGATTCGAGCGGAACTGTGCCGTCGCGAGTTTCGGGACGGCGACGACGATCGACTGCGCAACCGCGACCGGCGAGTTCCTGGGCGGCTGTATCCTGGCGGGGGTCGGCATGCAGCTCGCGGCGCTGCACGAGCAGACCGCGCAGCTCCCCTTGGTGCAACTGCACAAACCGCGGCAGGTGTTCGGGCATACGACGCCCGAGGCGATCAACAACGGGGTGCTGTTCGGCGCGGCCGGGGCGCTGCGCGACGTGGTCGAGCGCTATGCGACCGAGCTGGGTCGCTGGCCGCACCTGGTGCTGACCGGCGGCTTCGCGTCGCTGGTGGCCGAGGTGTGCGATTTTGTCGATGCGATCGTGCCCGACCTGTGCGTCGCGGGACTGGCGCTGGCATACGAGAAGGCCGCGGCGTCGGGCGAAGTGACGTGAGCGGCGCGGCGGGCGACGCGGTGCGGTGCGCGGTTCTGACGGGCGCAGCGCCGGGGGCGATCGGAGTGATCGGCGTGTTTGGTACAGGCGCGGCGGCGCTGCTGGGCGGCCTGCTGCGCAGCGCGGACGGTGCGGCGTGGGGCGCGTGGACGGACAGCGCGGTCCGTCGCTGCCGCGTGATGGACGGCGCGGCGCTGCTCGACGAGGGGCTGGCACTGACGTGGGACGCGGGGCGCTGTGCCGAGCTGCATCTGCATGGCGGGGTGCGGATCGTGGAGCGCGTGATAGAACTGCTCGAGGCCCGCGGGGCGCTGCGCGCGGCCGGGCCGGAGGCGGACGCGGCGTGCGACTGGATCGAAGCGGAGATCGACGTGCTGCTGCGCGGCGCGACCACGCGGCGGATGGCGCGCTGGCTGCTGGCGCAGCGGCGGTTGCTGCCGGAGCTGATTCGGCGCGGGGCGGGCGACGCGTCGTGCGCGGCGCTGGCACATCGCGCGGCGGTGGCGGAGCGGCTGCTGGCGGGGCTGCGCGTCGCGATCGTCGGCCCGCCGAACGCGGGCAAGAGCACGCTGGCGAACCGGCTGATCGGCCACGAGCGCGTGGTCACGTCGGCCGAGCCGGGCACGACGCGCGACTGGGTAGACGAGCTGGCCAGCGTGTCGGGCTGGCCGGTGACGCTGACCGACACGGCGGGAGTGCGCGTTGCGACGGACGCGATCGAGCGCGAGTCGATCGCGCGCGGGCTGGCCGAGGCGCGGCGCGCCGATGCGGCGCTGGTGGTGCTGGATGGCGCGGCCGGAGTGGCGCAGACCGCGGCGGACCTGGCGGCCGTGTCGGGCGCGCTGCCGGCGGCGCTGGCGCGCGTGGTGGTGGTGAACAAGTGTGACCTGGCGAGCGCCGCGCGGGATGATTGGGCGGCGCGGCTGGCGGCGGCGGCGGGCGGCGTGGCGGCCGTGGCCCGAGTGTGGCCGGTCTCGGCGCTTTGCGGCGACGGCGTCGACGCGCTCGAGGCCGCGCTGGCGGTCGCGCTGCGGCTCGACGGGCTGGCCGACGACGCGCCGACGCCGCTGACCGCGCGACAGCGCGCCGCGCTGGGCGTCGCGCCGGCGTAGTGTGTGGCGATGGCGGTCGAAGGCGTTCTCAATCTGTACAAGCCGTGCTGGGAGACCAGCGCGCAGCATGCCTACCGGCTGCGGCCGATCTTCGGCGTGCGGCGGGTCGGGCACGCCGGCGCGCTCGATCCGTTCGCCGACGGCGTGCTGCTGGTGTGCGTCGGCACGGCGACGCGGCTGGTCGAGCGGCTGATGGAGCTGCCGAAGGTCTATGCGGCCGAGCTGCGGCTGGGGGTGACGAACGAGACGTTCGATCCGGAGCGGCCGTTCGAGGCGGTGGCCGGGGCGCGCGATCCGGGGCGGGCGGCGGTCGAGGCGGCGCTGGCGTCGCTGGTGGGCGAGCGCGAGCAGGTGCCGCCGCGGCACAGCGCGGTGCGCGTGGCGGGCCGGCGGGCGTACGACGTGGCGCGCGGCGGCGGGTCGGCGTCGCCGCGGGCGCGGCCGGTGCGGGTCGATTCGATCGTGGTGACGGCGTATGCATGGCCGACGCTGGTGATCGAGATTGTCTGCGGCCGGGGGACGTACATTCGCGCGGTGGCGCGCGACGTGGGCGAATCGCTGGGCTGCGGCGCGGTGTGCGCGGCGCTGCGGCGGACGGCGGTCGGGCCGTTTGGCGTGGGCGACGCGGTGGACCTGTCGGCGGCGCGGCCGGAGGCGGTGCGGGCGGCGCTGATGCCGGGGTCGCAAGTGCTTGCCCGGCTGGGGGCAATGGGCGGGGGGCAAATCGGGCGGGCGGGCGCGACTTGACGGCGACAGGTGTTCGGAATATGTTAGGATAGTCCGCGCGGTCTACTGTTCGCCGGAGGGGGCGCATGTCGCTGATCGAACCGCTGAGCGAGGTCGAACGCCGATCGGTCGAGAGCCACCTGCCGCTGGTGGGGCTGCAACTGCGGCGGCAGGAGCGGGTGGACGCCGATGAGAACGTGCGCGACGACCTGTTTCAGGAGGGCTGCCTGGCGCTGGCCGACGCGGTGCGGAATCATCGCCCGGAGCGGCACGGCTCGTTTGCGCCGTATGCGCTGGCGCGAATTCACTGCGCGATGGGGCTGTATTTGCGTGAGCGCGGCGGGTCGATCCGCGTGCCGCTGACCTCGCAGAAGCGGCACCGCGCGAAGGGGCGGCATGATCCCGGGATGCAGCCGGCGCTGGCGCCGCGGCGGCGGGCGCGCGGGCTGGAGGGCCTGCCGGCGCGGCGGGCGGAGGCCGGGTCGGGGCTGCTGCCGCGGATCGGCGACGTGGTGCGGCGGCGGGTGGACGTGGCGCTGGCGGCGGCGGAGGCGGAGGTGCTGGCGACGGTGCGCGGCGGGGCGGCGGCGCGGGCGGCGGTGCGGCGGGTGATGCGCGAGCGGGTGCGGATTCCGGAGCCGGAGTCGCAGACGCCGGTGCGCGGGCTGGCGCGCGAGCTGGGAGCCTCGCTGGGGCGGGTGACGCACACGGAGGCGGCGGTTCGGCGGCGGGCGCGGGCGCGGCTGGAGCGGGACGTGGTGTTCCGGCTGATGCGGCGGCTGGCGCGGCGTCGGCCGATGGGGATGGATGCGTGGCTGAGCGAGCGCGAGGCGACGATGCTGGTGCGGGCCGGGTGTCGCGGGGTGTTGGCGCGCGGGGGGTGAGCGGGACTCGGGCGGCCGGTCAGGAGTCGGCCGGGCGCGACGCGGGGGGCGGCGCGGACTTTGAGGCCGGAGAAGTGCCGGGCGGCGTGACGGGCGTGGCTGGTTTGGCTGGAGCGAGGCGGGCGCGCTGCTCGGCGGTCATGAGGTCTTCAAGTCGGGCGCAGAGTTCGTTGAACATTTCGGCGATGGGGGCGAGCTCGGCGAGGATGTCTTTTTCGAGGGCGGCGCGGTCGGCGGCGTCGGCGAGGCGCGCGGCGCGGGCGGACAGGGCGGCGAGCTGCTGCGAGCGCGACTGGCGGAAGTTTCGGGCGCGTTCGAGCTGCTGGACGAGGATGGCGCGGGCGGATTTCTTCTGCACGTCGTCGAATCCGTTGACGGCGCAGAACTCGCGGACGTAGCGGGCCCAGGCCGACTCGTCCTCGGGCCGGGCGGGTTTGACGGCGGCGGCGGGCATGGCGGCGGCCGGATCGAGGTCGCGGCCGGCGAGGCGGTCGGCGGCGCGCTTGGCGGCGACGGCGGCGGCGTGGACGGGGTCGTTGTCGAGGCCCCACTGGGTGGGGTCCCACTCGCCGCGGCTCCAGCGGTCCATGAGCTGGACGACGTCGCCGTGGCGTTTCTTGAAGGCGTCAACATCGCGCTTGAGGATGGCGCGCTGGGCGGGGGTCATGGATTTGGCCATGCCATCGGCGACATTGACGATGGCGGCGCGGGCGTCGTCCATCATGGGTTGAATGCGCCGCGCCCAGCGGGCGACCTGCTCGGGCGTGAAGGGCTTACCGGCGGCGCGGGTCTTGATGATTTCCATGGCGATGGGGGTGGCGTCCTTGAAGTATTTCAGCGTGAGGCGGAAGGATTCGTAGCCGAGCCGCTGCCCGAGCTCGATCTTCTGGGCCTCGCCCAGGTCGTAGCGCTGCTGGACGCCGGACAGGAACGCATCCATTCGCTGCTGGAACTGCCAGGGCGGGATGCGGTCGACGTCGTGGACGAGATTGCGGGCGAAGAGGTCGGGCTCGGAATTCCAGTGCTGGCGTTCGAAGAAGAGATCGGCGGCCTCGGAGCGCAGGGCGGCCTCGTTTTCCCACGGGCCGAGGTCCTTGGCCTGTTGAAGGAGTTTCTGAAACTGCTCGGCGTCGGAGGCGGTGGGCGTGTCGTCGGCGGGCGTGGGCGGCTCCTGCGCGTTCAGCGGGGCGGCGGCGGCGGCGAAGCAGCCGGCGAGCAGGAGCGCGGCGGTGATTCGGCGGCGATCAGACACCGTTGGACCCTCGATGCTGCATGCGGGCGATGGCCTCGCGGAGGCGGGCGTGCACGGCGAGGGGCTGGGCGACGATCTTCCAGCTGGCGACGCCGCCGGCGGGCCCGGCCGCGGTGGCCATGTGGACCGATCCGAGGCGGAGCAGTCGCTCGAAGAGGGAGAACGTGAGCCAGGTGTTCTGTATTCGCGCCAGGGCGCATTCGAAGATGTCGACGTTGAAGATGCCGCGGATGAGCAAGACGCGGCGATCGGTGAGGACGTAGAGCCGGGCGGACCATTGCAGCGTGGCGACGACCAGGCGCAGGAGGACGGCGCCCAGCGCCAGGCGCAGGACGGGCAAGGCGACGGGGGAGAGCAGCGGCAGGCGGGTGGCCACCCAGACGAGGGCCAGCGCCGCGAGGAACCTTCCGCTGACGAGGATGACGAACCAGAGCGAGGGCTTGATGGCGAGCAGGACGACCTCGCCGTCGGAGAGCAACTGCTCGGGGATGACGTCGGCGCGGAGAGAGGGGGCGACCTCCTTGGCGGGCGCGGCGAGCGCGGCGCGCGGGGCGTGTTCGCGCGGCGGGGCGGTCATTGGTAGAGCTCCGGTCGCAGGACGCCGATTTCGGGCCAATTGCGATACTGATCGTTGTAGTCCAGTCCGTATCCGACGACGAAGGCATCTTCGATGTCGAAGCCGGCGAAGTCGGCCTGGACGTCGGACGGGGCCTTGCCGGGTTTGCGCAGCAGGACGCAGATGCGCAGGCTGGCGGGTTTCAGGGCGGCGAGGCGCTGACGGACGACGCGCAGGGTGCGGCCGGTGTCGAGGATGTCGTCGACGATGAGGACGTGTCGGCCGGCGATGTCGGTGTTGAGATCGGCGACGAGGCGGGCCTCTCCGCCGGAGGTGGTGGCGCCGCGATAGCTGCTGACGGTGAGCACGGCGATGCGCATCTTGAAGGGCAGGCAGCGCATCAGGTCGGCGACGAAGATGAGCGAGCCGGAGAGGACCGGGACCATGACCAGCCCGGCGGCGTCAGTGCCGTAGGTGGCGGCGATTTCTTCTGCCAGTTCGCGGACGCGCCGGGCGATGGCGTCGCGCGGGATGAGGACGCGCTCAAGGTCGGCCTGCATCACGCGGATTATAGCCGCGTGAATCGGCCGTCCAAGCGAGCGGCGTGCGGGGGCGGATTACGACGCGGAATCGAGGATGTCGGCGACGACGAGGGTGACGTCGTCGGCGCGGGACAGGCCGCCGGGCTGGGTGTCGAGCATCTCGCGGATGCGATCGGCGAGCGCGGCGGCGGAGAGGCTGCGCAGCTCGGCGACAGGCGGGGTAAGGACGCGCGGGGCGTTTTCGCGGGTGGGCAGTTCGAGCAGGAGCTGTTCGAGGCCGTCGGAGTAGACGACGAGGCGCTGGCCGGGCAGAAGCGGCTGCTCGCGATCGGTGAAGGTCTGGTTGGGGAAGACGCCGAGGAGGCAGCCGTCGGTGGCGAGCTCGGTGGCGGCGCCGTCGGGGTCGAGCAGCAGGGCCGGCGGATGGCCGCCCGAGGCGTAGCAGAGGACGCGGTTGCGGGTGTCGATGACGCCGTACCAGCAGGTGACGAACTGGGAGTCGGGCAGGGCCTGTGCGGCGAGGGCGTCGTTGAGGCGGTGCAGGACGCGCGCGGGGGAGACGATGTCGCCGGCGGGGGCGGTGGCGCGGGTGGTCTGAATGGCGTTGGTGATGAACATGGTGAGCAGACCGGAGGCGACGCCGTGTCCGACGGCGTCGGCGACGTAGAGGCCGACGTGATGATCGTCGAGCGGGAAGACGTCGAAGATGTCGCCGCTGACCCAGCTGCAGGGGCGGAAGAGGCTGGCGAACTGGAAGCCGGGGAGCTCGGGAAGCTGACGCGGGAGGAAGTCGTGCTGAAGGCGCGCGGCGAGGCGAAGCTCCTGGTTGATTTCCTCGAACTGGTGGGCGAGCTGCCGGCCGAGGTCCTCGAGGCTGGCGAGTTCGATGTCGAGCTGGCGGACGACCGGGCGCAGCTGCGCGAGCGTGGTGCAGACGCCGCGGAGCAGTTCGGGCGCGTCGTCTGGGGCGAGGAAGACGACGCCGCCGTCGGGCGGAGGCTGGATGTCGCGGCGCTGCGTGATGACGGCGGCGCCGACGCGCTGCTGGCGGAGCGTGGTGAGGAGCTGCTCGAGCGGGACGGTCTGACCGGGTGCGACCTGCACGTGATGGGGCGGATGTTCGACCAGGATGACGGCCCCATATTGGCGGAGCAGGGCCGGGTCTTCGGGAAGGTCGGCGGAGATGGTCAGCGGGCGGCACCAGCTGGCGCCGGCCAGGAGGTCCTTGAGGACCGGCATGTCGGCGTGCGACGGGTGGCCGAAGAGCGCGACGTGGATGCCGGGCCGATAAAGGAGTTGTTCGAGCTCGACGGCGGGCGGACGGCGGAAAGCTTGGGGGGGGAGGGTGCGGGCCGGGCGGTTGCGAGTCATGGTGAGCGGTCCCCGGGTCGCGGGCGAAGCGCGGTCCGTGACTGCTCTTCGGTGCGCTAGTGGGGCGGGTTGAGCACGTCCGGGGGGATTTTGAGGAGGTCGCCGGCGGCGATGTTGCGGCGGGCGAACTCGCCGGCGTTGACCTCGAGGGCGAAGCGGGCCGGCTCAATCGAGGGGTAGGTGGACTCGACCAGCGGCTGCATGGTGAGGGTTCGGACGATGGTGCCGTCGGAGCGGACGTAGGCGATGTCGAGCGGGATGATGGTGTTGCGCATCCAGAAGCCGAGCGGGGCGTCGTAGTCGAAAAGGAAGAGCATGCCCTGGTCGGTGGCGAGCTCGCTGGCGGACACGTTCATGAGGCCGAGGGATTTTTCGTGTTCGGCGCGGGCGATCCAGACGCGGAAGGCGTGTTTCTGGCCGGCGTGGTTGGTGATTTCGACCGAGGCGGTGGCGAGCTTGGCGAGGTCGTTGCGCTCGGAGGAGCCGCGCGGGACGCCGGAGGAGAAGCCGTTGCACCCGGAAAGCGCGAGCGAGGCGAGGATGGGGTTCATGAGCAGGACCAGGCGTCGGGAGCGCGGGAGGTTCATGGGTGGTGACGGAGGGATTGTAGCGGGCGGGGGAAGGCGTGCCAGGGGCGCGGACGCGCGCGGCGTGGCGGGGGTATCATCGGGCGGTGGACGGGCACAGCCTGGAGATCCTGGAGTTCGACGGGGTGCGGCGGATGCTGGCCGCGCAGGCGCGCTGCGGGCTGGGCAAGAGCCTGGCCGGCACGGTCGAGCCGTCGGCTGATTTCGAGAAGGTGTCGCGGCGGCTGGAGGAGCTGCGGCAGTTCGAGCAATTGGTGGCGGCGCGGGGGTTGCCGCCGTTCGGCGGGTTGAGCGACGTTCGGCCGATGATTCGCGCGGCGGTTCCGCCGGCGACGCTGGAGCGGGAGATTGTCGACGCTGCGGGACGCGCTGGTGGGGGCGGGGCCGGGGGGGCGGTATCTGGCGGGGCTGCCGGCCGAGTGGGAGCGGATGGCGGCGCTGGCGGTTCGGCTGGGGGAGTTCGGGTTTCTGGCGGAGAAGCTGGGGGAGACGCTCGACCGGCGCGGGCGGATTCGCGACGACGCGACGCCGCGGCTGGCGCGACTGCGGACGCGAATCGTGGAGCTGCGCGGCGAGCTGGAGGCGTGCTTTGCGCGGCTGCTGCGACAGCAGACGATTCTGAAGCTGTTGCAATATCCCGGGGCGACGCTGCACGGCGACCGGATGGTGCTGCCGCTGCGGTCGGATCTGCGCGGACGGATTCCGGGGGTGATTCACCGCAGCAGCGACAGCGGGCAGACGCTGTTCGTCGAGCCGACCGAGGCGGTGGAGCTGAACAACGCGCTGATCCGGCTGACGCAGGAAGAGTCGCTGGAGGTCGGGCGGATTCTGTGGGAGCTGACGCAGCTGGTGCACCGGCACGCCGCGGCGCTGATCGACACGTTCGACGCGCTGGCGATCGTCGACCTGCTGACGGCGAAACATCAGCTTGCGATGCGGCACGGGCTGACGATTCCCGAGCTGAACCGGGCCGGGCGGGTGCGGCTGCCGCGGGCGCGGCATCCGCTCTTGCTGGAGCTGGCGGCTGCGGCGGGCGGCGACGGCCGGACGGTGGTGCCGATCGACGTGCGCCTGGGGGAGGATTTCGACGCGCTGATCATCACCGGGCCGAACACGGGCGGGAAGACGGTGGCGCTGAAGACGGTGGGGCTGGCGGCGCTGATGGCGCAGGCGGGGCTGCCGATCGCGGCGGCGGCGGGGGCGACGGTGCCGGTGTTCAGCGACGTGCTGGTGGATATTGGCGACGAGCAGAGCCTGCAACAGTCGTTGTCGACGTTCAGCGCGCACCTGACGCGGATTCTGGAGATCTTCCGCAAGGCGGACGGCGGCGCGCTGGTGCTGCTGGACGAGCTGGGGGCCGGCACCGACCCGGACGACGGCGCAGCGCTGGGCCGGGCGATCGTCGAGCGGCTGGTGGAGCTGGGCAGCCGGTCGATGGTGACGACGCACCTGGGCGCGTTGAAGGCGCTGGCGTATGAGCAGCCGCGGGTGGACAACGCGGCGGTGCAATTCGACTACCAGGCGCTGCGGCCGACCTATGAGCTGCGGATCGGCGAGCCGGGGAACAGCAATGCGCTGATCGTGGCGGCGCGGCTGGGGATGCCGACGGAGATGGTGTCGGCGGCGCAGCGTCACCTGGCGGACCGAGAGCGGAGCCTGGCGCGGGCGATCGCCGGGACGGTGGAGGCGCGGCGCTCGGCGGAGGAGGCGCGGCGGCTGGCGGAGGCGGCGCAGCGGGCGGCGGAGCAGTCGGCGGCGGCGGCCGAGCAGGAGCGGCGGAAGCTGGCCGAGGAGAAGGCGCGGCACGAGCGGTGGGTGGCGCGGATCAACGCGTTGCGGCCGGGGGACGCGGTGCATGTGCGGCGGTTCGACCGGGCGGGGGTGGTGTCGGCGGTGATGCTGCACCGGCAGATGGTGCGGGTGACGGTGGGGGCGATGGAGGTGGAGGTGGCGGTGACGGAGGTTGAGGTTGGGGAGTGAGGTTCCTGCGAGTCTGGTGTGGTTTTTATAGGACCGAGCGGTCCAGATGGGTCGGCGACGAAGGTGCGTTGACGGGGTTGGGGGCGGTCCCTAGGGTTGAGATCGTGACGGGCGAACGGCGCTTGGAGCGTCGGAGTCTATTCAACTTGTCGTCGAGCGCGGGCGCGCGGCGCCGGGTGTCGGCGCGGCGGCGGCGGTCGGATTTGGAGATGGAGACGAGGGCGCGGGCATGAGCACGTTGGACGTGAAGCAGATCGGGACGCAGGTGCAGGCGGCCAGCGGGCCGTTCCGAAAGCTGGAAGAGCAGATGCACCGGGTGATCGTGGGGCAGGCCGAGCTTATCAGGATGATGCAGATTGGCATTCTCGCCAACGGGCACATCCTGCTGGAGGGCGTGCCGGGGCTGGCCAAGACCACGGCGGTGGCGTGCCTGGCGCGCGGCATCCAGACCGGGTTTCGGCGCTTGCAGTTCACGCCGGACCTGCTGCCGGCGGACCTGATCGGGACGATGATCTTCCAGCCGCAGAGCGGGGCGTTCACGGTCAAGAAGGGGCCGATCTTCTCGAACATCATCCTGGCGGACGAGATCAACCGCGCCCCGGCGAAGGTGCAGAGCGCGTTGCTGGAGGCGATGCAGGAGCGGCAGGTGACGATCGGCGCGGAGACGTTTCCCCTGGACGAGCCGTTCCTGGTGCTGGCGACGCAGAACCCGATCGAGCAGGAGGGCACCTATCCGCTGCCGGAGGCGCAGATCGATCGCTTCATGCTGAAGGTGGTGATGACCTATCCGTCGCGGGCGGAGGAGCGGCAGATTCTGGACCGCATGGCGCTGACCAAGCCCGAGCTGGCGATCGAGGCGGTGATGCGGCCGGGGGAGATCGTGGCGGCGCGGCAGGTGGTGGACGAGATCTACATGGACGAGAAGATCAAGGACTACGTGGTCAGCCTGGTGCTGGCGACGCGCACTCCGGCGGAGGTGGGGCTGGGCATTGGCGGGTTGATCCGCTACGGGGCGTCGCCGCGGGCGACGATCTACCTGACGCTGGCGGCCAAGGCCGGCGCGTTCTTGGCGGGGCGTGGGTTCGTGACGCCGCAGGACGTGAAGGACGTGGCGTTGGCGGTGCTGCGGCACCGGGTGATCGTGAGCTACGAGGCCGAGGCCGAGGAGCGGACGAGCGACGACCTGGTGCGCGAGATTCTGGCGCACGTGCCGGTGCCGTGATGAATGCCGACGTGCAGGAAGTGTTGAAGCGCGTGCGGCGGATTCACATCCGCACGCTGCACATGGCGAACGACGTGTTTGCCGGGCAGTACCATTCGGCGTTCAAGGGGCGCGGGATGGAGTTCGAGGAGGTGCGCGAGTATCAGCCCGGGGACGACGTGCGGACGATCGACTGGAACGTGACGGCGCGGGCCGGCCGGCCGTTCGTGAAGCGGTTTCGCGAGGAGCGTGAGCTGACGGTGCTGCTGCTGGTGGACTTGAGCCGGTCGCAGGGGTTTGGCACGCAGACGCAGCTCAAGCGCGACCTGGTGGCGGAGGTGTGCGCGACGCTGGCATTTTCGGCGATTCAGAACAACGACAAGATCGGGCTGATCGCGTTTTCCGATTCGGTGGAGCGGTACATTCCGCCCAAGAAGGGGACGACGCACGTGCTGCGGGTGGTGCGCGAGCTGCTGACGCTGACGGCGCGCGGGCGCGGCACGAACGTGGCGGCGGCGCTGGAGTATCTGAACCGGGTGACGACGCGCCGCGCGGTGGTCTTCGTGGTGAGCGACTTTCAGGCGGCCGGCTACGAGGCGGCGCTGCGGATCGCGCGGCGGCGGCACGACGTCATTCCGATCGCGGTGTCGGACAAGCGCGAGGCGGAGCTGCCGAACGTGCGCTACATCGACCTGGTCGACAGCGAGACGGGCGAGATTGTGACGGTGGACACGTCGAACCGGGCGTTTCGCGAGGAGTATGCGGCGCGGGCGCGGGCCGTGTCGGACGGTCGGCGGCGCGAATTCCGGCGGATGAAGATTGAGCCGATCGAGCTGCAGACGGGCCAGTCGTTTGTCGAGCCGTTGCAGCGGTTTTTCTTTGCGCGCGAGACGCGGCTGTAGGCGGTCGCGGGGCGGCGCAGGGTTGAGCGAGTCATGGAACGTCCCAATCTGGAGTTGCCGCAGCGGGTGGCGGTGAGCCGGCCGATCTTCGACCGGCGGAGCGGCTTTTTCTTTGCGTGCGGGCTGATCGCGGTGGCCGGGCTGGGGTGGCTGGGCTGGCGCGGCCGGCCGGCGGCGATGGGCGGCGGCGGCGCGGCGGTCGAGCCGGGCGGCGTGGACGCCGAGGCGCTGGCGCTGCGTCTGGAGGACAAGAACCTGCACAACGCGGCGGCCGAGGCGTGGCGCGAGCATCTGCGGGCGACGCGCCCCGCGCCGGAGCAGGCGGCGCGGCTGGAGGTGCGGATCGGCAAGCTGCTGCAGCGGGCCGGCCGGCACGAGGAGGCGCTGGCGGCGTTCTACCGGGCCGAGGCGCTGGCGGGGGGCAAGGCGGACGGGCTGGGGGACGACCTGGGGATGCTGATTCGCGAGAGCTTCCAGCGGATGGGGCGATACAGCGAGCTGGCGCGCGAGGTGGCGCAGCGGGCGTCGATCAGCGGCAATCCGACCGGGCTGACCGGGCAGCAGATCGTGGCGCAGATCGGCGACGAGAAGATCACGCGGGCCGATTTCGAGCGGATGGTGCAGGAGGAGATCGAGAGCGTGATCGCGACGATGCCAGGGTCGAGCGCGGCGCGGCCGGACGAGGTGCGGCGGCGGGTGCACGAGCAGTATGCCCAGCCGCAGGCGCAGGCGCAGCTCTTGCAGCACCTGGTGGGGCGGCGGGTGCTGGCGGCCGAGGCGCGGCGGCGGAAGCTCGATGAAGATGCGGCCTATCGCGTGCGGCTGGCGGGCGAGGCGGATTCGATCCTGTCGGGGCAGTTGACGGCGCGGATCGCGCAGGATCGCGGCGGCGTGACGCCGGAGGACGTGCAGCGGTATTTCGACGCGAACCGGTCGCGCTATGAGACGGCGGCGCGCGGCCGGCTGGCGCGGATCGTGTGTGCCGATGAGGCGGCGGCGCGCGAGGTGGTCGCGGCGCTGAAGGGCGGCGCGGAATTTGCGACGCTGGCGAAGGAGAAGTCGATCGACCCGTCGGCGAAGGAGACGGGCGGCGAGTTGGAGGAGCCGATCGGGGCGAAGGGGGAGCGCGTGCCGGGCGTCGGGGCGGACGGGGCGTTGCGGGCGCGGCTGTGGGCGCTGGAGGTGGGCGGGGTGTCGGAACCGTGCCGGGTTTCGGGGCAGTGGCACGTCTACAAGATGATGGAGAAGCAGGCGGCGCACCTGCCGGAGTTCGCGGCGGTGCGGGCGACGGTGGAGGCGGACTGCGCCGCGGCGCGGCGCGACGAGGTGTTGCAGCAGTATGTGAAGGAGCTGTTCGACAGCTACCGGGTGCGGCTGAACGTGGAGGCGCTGGCGACCACGCAGGCGAGCGGTTAGCGCGGGCGATCGGCCCGCGGCGAGGCGAGAGACGAATTGGCGCGACAGGACGCGAAACGGACGGGCGTCGGGCACGGGGCGCGGCTGGTGCGCGCCGCGGCGGCGCTGTCGCTGCTGGCGGGCGCGTCGGCGGGCTGCCGCCATCCGGGCGGAGGGTCTTCGCCGACGACGCAACCGGCGGGTCAGCCGGTGGAGAAGAGCGCCGAGCGAGGGCCGGTGAAGGTGACGGTGCGGCTGAATCGGGACCGGATGACGATTGCCGACCCGGTGCAGGTGACGATCACGGCGGTGGCGCTGCCGCAGGTGGAGGTTCGGATGCCGAAGTTCGGCTCGCCGCTGCCGGGTTTTTCGGTGCGCGATTTTCGGGAGCATTCGCCGGCGGAGGGCGAGGCGACGCCGACGTGGCGGCAGGAGTATCGGCTGGAGAGTTTCCTGTCGGGCGAGTTCGAGCTACCGGCGATCGAGGTGAAGTTCAGCGATCGGCGCGGCGCGGCCGGGGGGGGCGACGGCGCGGCGGGGGCGACGAGTCGGCCGACGATTGAGTCTGCGGTGCGGGTGTCGGGGGTGAAGCTGACGGTGGAGTCGCTGCTGAGCGGGCAGTTCGATCCGCAGAAGTTCAACGACCTGAAACAGCCGGCGACGCTGCCGCTGCCGGCGCGCTATCGGGCGGCGCTGTGGGCGGGCGGTGCGGCGGCGGTTCTGCTGGCGGCGGGCGGGCTGGCGTGGTGGCGGCGGCGGCGGGCGGCGGCCGAGACGCGGGTGCAGATGCCGCCGCACCAGTGGGCGTTGCTGGAGCTGGAGCGGCTGGTGGCGGAGGACCTGCTGTCGGCCGGGCAGGTGACGGAGTTCTACTATCGGCTGAACGGGCTGCTGCGGCGCTACATCGAGCTGCGGTTCGGCCTGGCGGCGGCGGAGCAGACGAGCGAGGAGTTCATCCGGGCGCTGGAGCACGACGGGCGGCTGGCGGGGCAGTACAAGCCGATGCTGCGGCAGTTCGTGGCGGCGTGCGACCCGGTGAAGTATGCGCGGCACTTGCCGGGCAAGGCGGAGATCGAGGAGGTGTTCGGCGCGGCGCGGGATTTCATCGTGTCGACGGGGCAGCGCGAGCGCGAGGTGGAGCTGGCGACGGTGGAGCGGGCGGCGTGAGCATGGCGGGCACGAGTGCGGCGATGGTGGCGTGGGCGGGCGATCCGTCGAAGGAGCTGATGCACAAGTGGCTGCTGGCGGGGCTGGTGCTGGTGCCGGTGGTGTGGTGGTGCTGGCTGGATCCGCGGCGGCGGGCGGCGGTGCTGTTTTCCGACGTGTCGCGGCTGCGGCTCGGCGCGGGCGGGGCGCGGGCCCGGGCGCGGCTGGTCCTGCCGATTCTGCGGAGCCTGGCGCTGGCGGCGCTGGTGGTGGCGCTGGCGCGGCCGCGGCAGGGCAACGCGCAGACACAGATTTCGAGCGAGGGGATCGCGATTCAACTGGTGTGCGACATCTCGGGCAGCATGAACGCGCTGGACTTTGAAAGCTCGGACGGCGAACCGACGACGCGCGTCGACGTCGTGAAGCGCGTCGTGGCCGATTTCGTGCGTGGCAACAGCGACCTGGGACTGCACGGCCGGCCGAACGACCTGATCGGGCTGGTGACGTTCGCGCGGTATGCCGACAGCGTCTGCCCGCTGACGCTGGATCATGCGAACCTGCTGAACATTTTGAAGTCGGTGCGGGCGAAGAACGACCTGGATGACCAGCGGCGGCGGATTTCGCTGGAGCGCGAGTATCGGCAGTTGCAGCTGCGCAACGCCGCGCCGGCGGAGCTGCGCGAGGTCGAGTCGCTCTACCGGCTGCTGACCGAGGAGGACGGCACGGCGATCGGCGACGCGATCGGGCTGGGGCTGGAGCGGCTGAACCAGGCGACGCGCGGACAAGGCGACGAGAAGAAGCCGGCGGTCAAGGGGCGGGTGATGGTGCTGATGACCGACGGCAAGCAGACGGTGCCGGACTCGCTCGACCCGGTGGAGGCGGCGGAGATCGCCAAGCCGCTGGGGATTCGGGTGTACACGGTGCTGGTGGGGCGGTCGAGCCAGGTGCCGGTGCAGCAGATCAACCGGGTGACGGGCGAGCCGGAGCTGATTGCGGCGAACTTCGAGATCGACGAGAGCGTGTTGCAGGAGGTGGCCAGCGCGACCGGGGGGAAATTCTACCGGGCGACGGACACGCGCTCGCTGGTGAAGATCTACCAGGAGATCGACAAGCTGGAGCGGACGAAGACGGACGAGAAGCGGTACATGGAATACACCGAGAAGAGCGGGCCGTGGCTGATGGCGTCGTTCGTGATGCTGGCGCTGGAGATGACGCTGGCGAACACGCTGTTGCGGAAGATTCCCTGAGGCGCGGGAGCGGCGGGCGATGGACATCCAGCTGGATCGCATCGGCAACCTGCATCTGCTGTGGGTGGTGCTCGCGCTGATCGGCGTGTGGGTGTTCGGCTTTGCGCGCAAGGCGGCGGCGCTGCGGACGTTTGCCTCGGCGAACCTGGTGGGGGTGCTGACGCCGCGGGTGAGCCGCGGGCGGCAGATCGCCAAGGCGGGGCTGTCGCTGGCGGCGCTGGTGGCGATCGTGATCGCGCTGATGGGCCCGCGCTGGGGCGTCTACTGGGAGGACGTGCAGGCGCGCGGGCTGGACCTGATGATCTGCCTGGACGTGTCGCGCAGCATGATGGCGCGCGACGTGATGCCCAGCCGGCTGGAGCGCGCCCGGCAGGACATCCGCGACCTGGTGTCGACGCGGACGCTTTCGGGCGACCGGGTGGGGCTGGTGGCGTTTGCGGGGATGCCGGTGCTGAAGTGTCCGCTGACGATCGACTACGGGTTTTACCGGCTGGTGCTGGACGACGTGGGGGTGAACTCGGCGCCGCGCGGCGGGACGAACCTGGGCGACGCGGTGCGTCTGGCGGCGGAGTCGTTCGACGACACGGTGAAGAACTACAAGGCGATCATCGTGATTTCGGACGGCGAGGACCAGGAGAGCTACCCGGTGGACGCGGCGCGGAAGGTGTTCACCGAGAAGGGGGTGCGGGTGTTTACGATCGGGCTGGGCGATGCGAACCAGGGGGCGCGGATTCCGGTGCCCGGGCAGCGCGGCGAGCCCTACCTGGAGCACGAAGGGCAGCAGGTGTGGTCGAAGATGAACCCGGAGACGCTGCAGCAGATGGCGCTGGCGGGCGGCGGGGCGTATGTGCCCGCGGGGACGCAGAACATCGAGCTCGACCGGATTTATCGCGAGAAGATTTCGACGCTGGAGAAGCGGCAGATCGAGGCCAAGAAAGTGCAGCGGTATTACGCGCGGTACCAGATTTTCGCGGCGGCGGCGCTGGCGCTGCTGGCGATCGAGACGCTGACGCGCGAGGTGCGGCCGATGTCGCGCGGCGCGGGGGTGACGGCATGAACCGGCAGGACGTGCTGCGGCTGGCGGTGGCAGTGGCGCTTCTGGCGGGGGCGGCGGCGCGCGGCGGCGAGAGCCTGACGGCGGTGAGCGCGCTGAACGAGGGGAACGCGGCGCTGGCGGCGGGCAAGTACGACGCGGCGCTGGCGGCCTACAAGCGGGCCGGCGTGGAGGCGCCGGACGCGGCCGAGGTGTCGTACAACCAGGGGATTGCGCACTATCGGCTCGATCACCTGGACGATGCGCGGAAGGCGTTTGGCGACGCGCTGCGAACGCGCGATCCGGCGCTGGAGGCGAAGGCGAAGTACAACCTGGGGAACTGTGCCTATCGCACGGCGCTGCAGCGGCTGACCGACCTGCCCGGGGCGATCGAGGAGCTCCAGCGGGCGATTGACTATTGGCGCGACGCGCTGGAGCTGACGCCGGGGGACCGCGCCACGCGCGAGAACATCGAAACGGCGCAGCTGCTGATGAAGGACCTGATCGACAAAGAGAAGAAGCGCCAGGAGGAGGAGAAGAAGAAGCAGGAGGAGGAGCAGAAGAAGAACCCCCAGAGTCAGCCGAGCTCTCAGCCGCAGGAGCAGCCCGAGCAGCAGGATCAGCAGAAAAACGAGCAGAAGAAGAAGGAGCAGCCGAAGCCGGGCGAGCAGGAGGAGAAGAACTCGCAGAAGCAGCCAGACCAGAAGAATAAGGACGACTCGAAGGGCAAACAGCCGCAGAAGAAGGAGTCGAAGGGCGGCCCGGGCAAGAAGAGCGAGCCGTCGATGGAGGAGGCGCAGCGGAAGTTGCAGGCGATTCGCGACAAGGAGCGGGCGCGGCGCGATGATCGGCGGCGGCGTGAGGCGATGATGGCGGGGCGCGAGGCGGTGGAGCGCGACTGGTGATGCGCAGCGGATGGCTGTCGGCGGCGCTGGGGTTGATGGCGGCGGCGCGCTGCGCGGCGGCCGACGTGTCGGCGGAGCTGTCGTCGCCGACGGCGCAGGTGGGCGAGGAAGTCGTCCTGGCGATTCGCGTGGCCGACGCGAACGACGTGGATGCGCCGCAGCTGCCGGCGGCGGCGACGATGCGCCTGACGCTCGATCCAGGCGTGTCGACGCAGACCTCGATGGAATTCAACGGCCGGCGGACGATCCGCAGCACGATCCGCGTCTACACGATTCGAATCGTGCCGTTGCAGACCGGGCGGCTGACGATTCCGGGCATCCGGATTCGGGCCGACGGGAAGACCTATTCGACCGATCCGCTGCTGCTGGTGGTGTCGCGCGGCGAAGCAGGCACGCCGCTGATCGTGGAAGTGCACACGGACCGCGAATCGGCGTACGTGGAGGAGCCGGTGCGGGCGACGCTGCGCGTCTGGATCCGGGTCTTCCGGCATCAGAACACGACGCTCAGTCCGGGCAACATGTGGAGCCTGGTGGATCGGAACGCGTCGGCGCTGGGGGCGTTTGGCGAGCCGCAGTTTGTCGAGCAGCGGGTGCGCGAGGACGGCGACGGGCGGGCGGCGGCGTACTACGTGTATGAGCAGACGGCGATCATCTATCCGGAGGCGCCCGGGCCGCTGCGGCTGTCGAGCGTGTCGCTGACGATCAACTATCCGCTGTCGCTGGCGCGCGACTTTTTCGGCGAGCTGAGAATGCAGCGCAGCCGGCGGCTGTCGGCGTCGCCGGCGGCGAGCGCGCTGACGGTCAAGCCGATCCCGGACGAGGGTCGGCCGGAGAACTTCAGCGGCGCGGTGGGTCAGTTTCAGATGTCGGCGTCGGCGTCGCCGACGACGGTGTCGGTGGGCGATCCGATCACGCTGCGGATCGTGATTCGGGGGACCGGTCGGCTGGAGCGGCTGGCGGCGCCGTCGCTGGCGGGGGTGGCGGAGCTGGCGCGGGACTTCAAGGTGCCGGACGAGTCGCTGGCGGGCACGGTGAGCGGCGACGAGAAGACGTTCACGCAGACGGTGCGGGCGGCGCGGAGCGAGGTGACGGAGATTCCGGCGATTCCGTTCTGCTATTTCGATCCGCAGCGCGGGCGGTTCGAGGTGGTGCACAGCGAGGCGATTCCGATCACGGTGCGCACGGGGGCGAACCTGTCGATGTCGCAGGTGGTCGAGGCCGAGCCGAACCGTCCGCGGGCGGCGGCGGCGCTGGTGTCGCGGAGCGAGGGGTTGCTGGCGAACTGCGCCGATGCGCGGGTGGCGCTGGCCGACCAGCGGTTCGCGCCGGGCGCGGGCTGGGCGGCCTGTCTGGCGGGCTGTCCGGCTCTGTATGCGGCGGCGTGGCTGGTGGCGCGGCGGCGGCGGAAGATGACCAGCGACGTCGCCTATCGGCGCCGCAGCCAGGCGGCCGGGGCGGCGCGGCGGCAGTTGCTGTCGGCCGGAGAGTCGGGCGCCGCGGCGGCGGTGGTAGCGGCGGTGGGCGGGTTCGTGGCGGATTGCGTCAACGCGCCGCCGGGCGCGATGACCCGCGCGGAGATCGGGCGGGTGCTGGCGGAGCGCGGCGTCGCGGGCGAGCTGCGGCAGCGCGTGGACGGACTGCTGGGCGAGCTGGAGCTGGCGCAGTACGGCCGCGGGGCGGCCCACGATGCGGAACGGCTGGTGGATCGCGCGCGGGCGTGTCTGGCGGAACTGGAGCGGGCGTTGTGAGGCGCGTGGCGGCCACGGCGGGGCTGGTTGCGGCGCTGTCGTGCGGCGTGGCGGGCGGCGCGGCGCCGGCGCACGAGGCCGAGGCGACGTTCTCGCGGGCGATCCAGGCGTTTGACGACGCGACGAGCCTGGCGTTGCGAAGCCCGGCCGAGGCGCAGCGACGCTACGCCGCGGCGCGCGACGGGTTTGCGGCGCTGGTGTCGGGCGGGATCGAGAGCGGGCCGCTGCTGTACAACCTGGGCAACACATACGTGATGCTCGGGGAACTGGGGCGGGCGATCGCGTGCTATCGGCGGGCCGAGCGGTTGATTCCCGGCGATGCGAGCCTGAAGGAGAACCTGCGGTTTGCGCGATCCAAGTGCAGCGTCAACATTCCGCCGCCGGCGACGCACGCGGTGCTGCGGACGCTGCTGTTTCTGCACTACGGGACGTCGCTGCGGGCGCGGGCGCAGCTGGGGATTGTGGCGTACGTGGCGTTCTGGGCGCTGATGGCGGCCGGGCTGGCCCGCGCGCGAAGCGGGCCGTGGGTGCGCTGGGGGCGCTGGCTGAGCGGCGCGGTGGCGGCGTCGCTGGCGATTTCGGTGGCGTGCGAATGGGGGCGGTGGGGCGCGCGGCCAGCGGGCGTGCTGGTGCGCCCGGACGTGACCGTGCGGAAGGGGAACGGCGAGAGTTACGAGGCGGCGTTCAATCATCCGCTGGGGGACGGGGTGGAGTTTGTGCTGGTCGAGCCGCCGCGCGGCGAGTGGGTCCATGTCGAGCTGGCCGACGGCACCGGGGGGTGGGTTCGAAGGCAGGAGGTTGAGCTGCTGGACCCGGCCTAGAAGTGTTTCGGCGGCGTGCGAGTGACGGGCGGGCGCGGTGCGGCGATTCCCACGGAGGTTCCTCATGAATTGAGCCGCCGCGGAGGCCGGTTGACCGGCCGCGGCGCGGTCCAAAAGGAATGAGCCGCCCCAAGACAGCCAGAGGGACCGATATGGAGACGTTCTGGCACGGCGCGTGTTGGCGGAGCGGCGTTCGTGGCGGGGTGGTGGTTGGTGCTTGGCTCGGCGGCGGGAGGCGGCTAGCATGCAGTATGGCCCAATAGCGGGCAGCCGGGAGTGAGCACCATGACAGCGACATCCAATCAGGCCGGGGCACCGGCAACGGGGGATCGTCCGCGGCGCGGGGGACCGCTGGCGGGCGGGCTCGGGGTAATCGTGGCGTTGGTGGCGCTGGGGGTCGCGGGGTATCTGGTGGTACAGATGTTCCGACAGCCGCCGGCGTCGGACACGGTGACGTCGCAGGAGCCGGTGTTTGTCTGTTCCGAGACGCTGAAGAGCTTCAATCATCGGCTGCGCGACGGGGAGCGGCCGCCGGTCTATTCACCGCATTCGAAGAAGTCGACCGGCTGGCCGGCGGAGCGGTGTTACTGGACGAAGGACGGCAACGCGAAACTGGAGCCGACGTACGTATTGCTGAACGAGTATGTCGGGAAGCCTGGGCCGACGCATTGTCCGGACTGCGGTCGGGAGGTGGTGCCGCACAATCCGATGCCGCCGAGCGAGAAGATGGCGGCGGCGCGGAAGTAGCTGCGGCGCGGTCAGGCTGCGAGAGTGTGAAGCGAGACGTGATCGTGGAACGGCACGTTCGTGAGCCTGAGGAGCAGGTCAGCGGGTTTCGCCGCTTCATGCGCGGCTGGGCGGGCATCACGATCAGCGGCGCGCTGCTGCTGGCGGCGCTGGTGTGGATGTGGACGCACGTGGGCGGGCGGTCGGCGGCGGAGTCGTCGGCGGACCGGAACTTTATCTGCAGTGAGACGCGGAAGGCGTTTTCGTACACGATCAAGGATGGCGACCAGTATCCGGTGATGTCGCCGTACACGAATCGCCCGACGGGGTTTCCGGCGGAGAAGTGTTACTGGACGGCGGACGGGAAGGCGAAGACGACGCCAACGCTGGTGCTGCTGAACATGTATGTCGGGGTGAATGAGCCGACACGGTGTCCGGACTGCGGTCGCGAGGTGTTTCCGCACAATCCGCGGCCGCCGGCGGAGCTGATGCGCGAGGCGATCGAGGCCGAGAAACGCAAGTAGGATCGGGGTGCAAAGCCATGCGAAACGCCACGTTAGGAGTGAAGTCAGCCAGCGCGGGCCGGCCCGGCTTCACGCTGATCGAGCTGCTGGTGGTGGTGTCGATCATCACGCTGCTGATATCGATTCTGCTGCCGCAGATGTCGGCGGCCCGGCGGGTGGCACAGCGGGTGTATTGCGCGAGCAACATCCGCGCCGTCTTCCAGGGCGTCAGCACCTATGCGAATGCGAATGACGACGCGATCATCGGGTCGCCGAACACGTCGGGGGTTTACCTCCGGCCGGCCGAAATGCTGAAGCGCGGCTGGACGGCGACGGTGTTCGGCGGTCCTGCGACCGGGCGGTGGGATTTCATGGGGCCGTTGGCGCTCGATGCGGGGATGCGCGAGGTGCTGACGGAGGATGTCGCCGCGCGGTTCGACATCATCCGCCGGATGAAGATATTTCAGTGTGCGTCAAACCAGTTCCTGGCGAGCTTCTTTTCCGGCGGCGGCGGCGTGAACGCCGGCACCGGGCCGATGGTGGCCATGAACATGTCGCGCAATTTCCTGTTTCTCGGTCGACCGACGCCCGACGCGCCCGACGCGGGGATGGACTTCTATCCGACGGCCGGCAGCACGGGCAGCACGTTCAGCGAGATTCTGCCGGCGAGCTACTCGCCGCGGCTGTCGCTGGTGGGCGACGCGGCCAACAAGGTGGCCGTGGCGGACGGTTCGCGGTTCTCGACCGTGACGCAGGAGCCGGACTACGACGTCAGCGCCACCTCGAACTATGGCGGCGCGTTTGCCGACGTGGCGCCCTACAGCAAGCTGTCGCGCTCGTGGGATCGCAGCGCCGCCCCGGGCAACGAGCCGGTGCCGCCGGGCACGACCGACGCGCGGCAGTATGCCTATCGCCACAGCCGGTCGCCGAGTCCGTCGCCGGGCTCGCCGGCCGACGTTTTCGTGGGGAACTTCGGCTTCTTCGACGGCCACGTCGATTCGCTGGGCGATCTGCAATCGTCGAATCCGTTCATGTGGCTGCCGGCCCAGAGCAAGCTGCAGAACGCGGCCAATCGACAGAACGACGTGAACGCGATCTACGGCGGAATCACGCTTAACGTGAACAGCTGACGTTCCGCGCGGGCCGGGGCATGACGGGCCGCGCCGGCCGCACGCCATCCATCAGCCGAAACCAAGGTTGTTGCGTTCTGAATTCAGGATGCCGCGGCTGCTGCGCGCGGTGCGGCGCCGGCTGATTACACGGTGAGACGAGGACACGGGCTGAAAGCCCGTGCCACCCGGGGGAATGGTCGTCTGCCGGTCGCGCCGGCGGCGCTAGTGCGTCAGGGGCCAGAAGATCGGGACGAGCAGCATCGCGATGGCGAACCAGAGCAGCGCCATGGGCAGGCCGAGCTTGAGGAAGTCAGAAGTGCGATAGCCGCCGGGGCCGAAGACCATGAGGTGGGTCTGGTAGCCGGAGGGGATGAGGAATCCGCCCGAGGCGGCGAGCGCGACGGCGATGGCGAAGGGGCGTGGATCGGCGGCGCAGCGGGCGGCGCCGGCGACGGCGATGGGGAACATCAGGGCGGCGGCGGCGTTGTTGGACATGAGCTCGGTGAGCAGCCAGGTAAGCAGGTAGACGCCGGCGAGCGTCGCGCGCGGATTGTGTCCGGCGAGCGGCACGATGGCGTGGTCGGCGACGAGGTCGGCGGCGCCGCTGCGCTGCATGGCCTGGCCGAGGCCGATCGCGGCGGCCACCAGCACGACGACCTGCCAGTCGATGGCGCGGCGGGCGGCCGAGATGGAGAGGCAGCGCGTAAGCAGCATGAGCCCGGCGGCAAGGACGGCGATGATGGCGCGGCGCTCGTCGATGAACTGAGCGACGGCAGACCCGGGGTGAATGACGGCCAGCAGGTCGGGCAGGGTGATGCAGGCGACAAAGGCGACGGCGATGAGCGCGGCGAGCGGCGCCTTGGCATGTCGGACGGGCGTGGCCTCGCCGGCTTCGCTGACCAGGTGGAAGTCGGGGTTGTTGCGGTGGGCGCGGACGAAGCCGCCCTTGGTCAGCAGCAGGAGCGTGTCGCCGGGTCGCAGGACGATATCGCCGATCTTCTGGCGGAGCCGCACGCCGGCGCGGTGGACGGCGAGCACGGCGGCGTTGTAGGTGGTGCGGAAATTGACCTCGCGCACGCCGCGCCCGACGAGCGGGCTGCTGGGGCTGATGACGGCCTCGACGAAGCCGCGGTTCTTGCCGAGCGTGAGGCTGGCGCGGTCGTCGGCGGCGGCGACCAGCCCGGGGATTTTCTGCAGATCGACGATGGTCGAGACGACGCCCGTGAAGACCAGCCGGTCGCCAGCGCAGAGCGGCTCGGCGGGTTCGACCGGGGCGATGCGCTGTCCGGCGCGGTCGATCTCGACCAGGAAGAGCCCGGGCAGGTGGCGCAGGCCGGCGGCTTCGACCGACTGACCGACGAGCGGACAGCCGGGCTGGACGGCCATTTCGACGAGGTATTCGCGGCGCGACTCGCCGAGCTGTTCGAGGAATTCCTTGCGATCCGGCAGCCAGCGCGGCGCGAGGACGATGAGCAGCAGGGTGCCGGCGACGGCGATGGGGATGCCGGCCTTGCCGAGTTCCCACATGCCCAGGCCGGGCAAGCCGATGGAGCGGAGCATGCCGTGGACGACGAGGTTGGTGCTGGTGCCGATGAGGGTGCAGACCCCGCCGAGGATGGCGGCGAACGAGAGCGGGAGCAGGAGCCGCGAGGCGGCGACGCGGTGGCGGCGGGCCCAGTCGAGCAGCACCGGCATCGCCATCGCGACGATGGTGGTGTTGTTGAGGAAAGCCGAGGCGCAGACGATCGGCGGGACGATCCGCGAGAGGGCGCGGGCGGGGTCGGCATCTCGGCCGAGGATGCGCTGGGCGAGCCGGCCGATGAGCCCGGTTTCGACCAGTCCGGCGGCGACGATGAACAGGGCGGCGATGGTGAGCACGCCTTCGTTGGTGAAGCCGGCGAAGGCGTCGCGCGGCGAGAGAACGCCGACCAGCGCGAGCAAGGCGGTCGCGGCGAGGAAGAGCACGTCGCCCATATGGGGCGCGCGGAGGACGGCGGCGATGACGACGAGCATGACGCCGAGGGTGAGGGCGGCCTGCCAGGTCAAGCGGGAATCCCTTTCATGAGCGAGGAGTGTGAAGCAAACTCGGGGTGGGTTCCAGTGCCCGGCTGATCGGGACGGGACGGAATGGCCGTCGGGGTCTTGGGCGGCGGCGGATTGGGGCCCATGCGGGGCGGGTGGCCGCGGCAGGTTCGAGAGGGTGTTGGCAGCGTCGGGAATGGGGTTTGCAGCCGGCCCGTTCACCTCGATGATGGATCGCGTGACCGAATCTCGTGGCGGACCGCGGCTGCCGCATTATCGCCGGCGCTGGTTTCAATACCCGGCGCTGGCGGCGGGCCTGTACCTGGCGTGGATGGGCGCCGCGTGCGCCTGCCAGGATCGGCTGCTGTTTCCGCGCCACATGCTGCGCGGTGCGGATGCGCGAATGCCGCTGCCGTTCGGCGTCGAAGGGATGTGGCTGGAGCCTGTGCCGGGCGTGCGGGTGGAGGCGTGGTTTCTCGTCGGGTCGGGGCGGTCGGCGGCCCAGCCGGGCCCGGCGGTGCTGTTCGCCCACGGCAACGCGGAGCTGATCGAGGACCAACTGGATGTCGCCGGGGCCTACCGGGCGCTGGGCTTCTCGGTGCTGCTGCCGGAGTATCGCGGCTATGGTCGCAGCGGCGGCACGCCGTCGGAAGCGACCATCACGGCCGACTTCGCTGCGTTCGTCGATCGGCTCGCGGCGCGGCCGGAGGTCGATCGACGGCGGATCGTCTATCACGGCCGGTCGCTGGGCGGCGGCGTGGCGGCGCAGCTGGCGGTGCGTCGCCGGCCGGCGGCGATGATTTTGGAATCGACATTTTCGAGCGTGGTCGCGTTCGCGCATCGCTACGGCGTGCCGGAGTGGCTGGTCCGCAATCCGTTCCGCACCGACCGCGTGATCGGCACGTTCGACTTCCCGATGCTGATCGTCCACGGCACGACCGACGACGTGGTGCCGGTGTCGCACGCGCGGCGGCTGCACGAGCTTGCGCCGCGGGCGCGCTACGTCGAGTTTGCGGCCGGTCACAACGACCTGGAGCCGACGTCCGAGGCGCTGTGGCGCGAGGTCGTGGCGCTGCTGAAACGGGCCGAGCTGATACCATGACGCCCGGGCGAAGGCGGGACCGGCGATGGGCACGGCGGAAAAGCGCGGCTTGCGGCTGGGCGTGCTGGTCTCCGGCATGGGGACGACGTTGCAGGCGCTGCTCGACGCGATCGGCGACGGGCGGCTTTCGGGGTGCACGATCGCGGGGGTCATCTCGTCGCGCGACGCGGCCGGGGCGAACGAGCGCGCGGCGCGGGCGGGACTGCCGGTGGAGGTGGTGCGCGTCCGCGACGCGGCGGATGTCGACGCGTTTTCTGGACGGGTGGTGGCGGCGCTCGAGCGGCGCGGCGTGGCGCTGGCGGTTCAGGCCGGGTGGCTGTGTTACTGGCGGCTGCCGGCGGCGTGGCTGGGGCGGGTCATCAACGTTCACCCGGCGCTGCTGCCGGAGTTCGGCGGGCAGGGTTTTTTCGGCGCGCGGGTGCACGCGGCGGTGCTGGCGGCCGGGCGGCGCGAGAGCGGGGCAACCGTGCACTGGGTCGACAACGTTTACGACCACGGGCCGATCATCGCGCAGCGGCGCTGCGAAGTGCGGCCAGACGACACGGCCGAGTCGCTGGCGGAGCGCGTCCAGGCGCTGGAGCGGGCGTTGCTGGTCGAGGTGATCGCCGGCATTCGCGACGGGCAGGTGGCGCGGCCGTGAACGATTCCGCGCCCGGCGCGAACTGGGCACCGCCGCCATGCCATCGCGAGCGGCTGCGGCCTGCCAGCGCGCGCGGCAATCCGGCTATAATCGCCGCCACGAGATGACTGAATCACATCCGCGGCCGACGCCGCACGAATCCGCCGTTGAAAGTCCAGCGCCGAAAGCCTCGTCGAGCGCGGGGGCGGTCGCCGCGCAGGTGGTGGCGACGCTGAAGCGGCTCGGGCCGGCGGGCGTGCTGGCGGGGCTGTCGATGGCGCTGCCGGCGATCGGCGGGGTGACGCTGATCCTGGTGGTGAATCGCGTGGCGCCGTGGCTGCGGGCGCATGGCTCGGTCGGTCCGTGGCTGTACGCGTGGCGGGCTTCATGCTGGCCGGCTTCGCGCTGCTGCCGACCGAGTGCAGAGTCTTCTGGGCGGCTGGGCGTTCGGGCTTCGTGCGCGGGCTGCCGTTGTGCTGCTCGGGTTTCTGGGGCGTCGCTGATCGGCTACGAGGTGCTGGCGGCGCTGGCGACCAGGTGCTGCGGCTGATCGACGAACACGCGACCTGGCGGGCGGTCTATCTGCGAAGCGCTGCTGCCGGCGGCCGATGCGGACCTTCTTGATCGTGACGCTGCGCGCGCGTTCGGCCGACGTCGCTGTTTTCGCTGACGAACCCAGCTGGCGGCGACGGGGGTGGTGGCGATCGATCTATGCGGCGGCGACGCTGGTGGGGATGGGCGCCGTGACGGCGGTGGTGCTGGCGGGGCGGGGATGTCGGAGTGGGGGCGCTGGTTCCGACGCAGCGCTGGGGCTGGTGGCTGGGGGCATCGTGGTAACGGTGGCCGCGGTGGCGGTGATCGGCCGGCTGGCGCAGCGGGCGCTGGCGACGGTGACGCAGTCTCCGGCGGGCGGCGCGGGCCGCTGAGCGACGAAACGACAATTACGACCACGTGTGACTTTATTAAACCGGCGGCCCGGCCTCGAACGCGCGGGTGCCTGCGAGCTATCATGGCCCGGTTCACTGGCGAGCCAGCAAACCCACAACCCCTTGTCAGCGGAGGGCGAAAGCATGTCGACACACATTGCTTGGTCGCGGCGGGCAGTCGCTTCGTTCGGAATGCCGTTGGGTCTGTCGAGCGGCGGCCAGCTGCCGCCGGGCCCGACATTGTTCCGCAACAACGACACGCTGACCTACACCGTCACCGGCAGCCCGGTGCGGGCGTTCATGCTCGGCACATCGACCTGCAACGTCGGCGACCAGCCGGCCAACTGGATCAACAACGGTCCGCCGGGCGTGGGGTTCGAGATGTACCGGTTGCACAACGGCCGGATGGTTCAGATCGGCCTGTCGTGGGTGAAGCATGCGTGCTGTGCCGCCGAAGTCACCAAGCGCGATGTGCGGGCTGTCGTGCACCTCCACGCCGGGGTCGAACATGCTCGGCAAGGGGTGCCTGGACACGTACACCGCCAGCTGAACGGCAAGGGCAGGGCCGGCTGGGCCGATCGAACATTAATCCCTACTTCAAAGCGCCTTCGGCGTGCTGCCGGGCGGCAGCGGGAGCCTCGATCGACCGGCGGCTGCAGGTGGCCGATGCCGACCTGGAGCCGCCGCGACCTACCCCTGGCGCTCTATTTCGCGGAAGGCGTTTACGTCGCGACCGACGACGCGCTGAGCTTCAACTGGCTGAACAACGCGTCGTACCGCCGGGTGACGGTGTCGGGGTCGCTGACGATGAAGCGTTGGCGGACTGATCCAGACCAGCATTCCGGCGATGGGCGCAGGCTCGGCACGACCACGGGCTGGGTGTCGGCGTGGTCGATCCGGGCGTCGACGTGTTCGCGGCCGACGTGCCCGGCGAGGGGCGCTTCTGGGTGGCCAACAAGGTGACGAACCTGGGCGGCGGCAGCTACCTTTATGACTACGCGGTGTTCAACCTCAACTCCGATCGCGGTTGCGGGTCGCTGAGCGTGCCGCGGCCGGTGGGCAGCAGCGTTTCGGGTGAGGGCTTCCACGACGTGTTCTATCACCGGGCGAACTGGTGGATGGGCGCCGATCAGCGCAGTCGACCACGAGCGCCGTCGCGCGGTGTGGACGGTCAATCCTGCCGCCGGCGGCCAGCAGGCGAACTACATTCACTGGGGCAGATGTACAACTTCTGGTTCACGTGCAACCGCGCGCCGGTCAACGGCACGGTCACGCTCGGCTCAAGACCGGCTCGCCCGCGAGCCCGGCGCGCTGGCGACGCGCGTGCCGGGCGGCGCCCGCGCGACGCTGATGGGCGACGTGGATGGAAACGGCCAGATCGACGGCAGAGACGCGCAGCACATGGTCGACTGCCTGCTGACGGGTGCGACCGTTGGCGGCGACTGCGCGTGCGCGGACATGGACCTGACCTGCCCGGTCGCGCCGCCGGACGTGCCGCTGTTCGTCAACGCGGCGCTCGGGCTGTAGTCGCGATCTACTCCGGCATCAAGGACAGTTGGGCGCGACCCGTCGCGGTCGCGGTCGTAGGCGCGCGGAGCACGCGTTTCAATGTCTTCATCTCTGCTGTAGACTGCTCCGGCATCCGAACTCAACCGTCACCCCGCTCGCGGGAACTCTCATCGGTCTCGGCCCGCAGGCGTGGCCGCCTCTGCGCCACTGCCGCACTGGCCTCCAGAATTCTGCTTGACACCGGCTCCTCGGCTGCGCGAGAATCTATGGACTAACAAACATTCGTTAGGCGAGCCAAAGAAAATGCAGGCACACGTCCCGGTTTCGAAGGAACAGGATTCTCCAGGTCGCGGCGCGGCCTTCGCGAGCCGCGGCTTCGCCGCCACCAGCGCGCGACATCGCCGAGGCGGTCGGCCTGCAAGGCGCAGCCTTTTTACTCACGTGGTCGGCAAGGACGACATCCCCGTGGGACATCGTCAGCCGGTCGGCGGAGCGGTTCTTCGCGGCGCTGCGTCCGGTGGCGGCGTCGGACCAGCCGACGATGCAGAAGATTCGCAGCGCGGTGATCGCGCACGTGGATGTGATCACGTCGGACCTCGATGCGGCGGCGGTCTATACGGCGGAGTGGCGGCACCTGACGGCGGCCCGCGTGAGCGAGTTTACGCAGCAGCGCGACGCGTACGAGACGCTCTTCCGGTCGCTGGTGCGCGAGGGAATTCACGCCGGGTTTCTGTCGCCGGTCGACGAGGCCTACGCGACGCTGTTCATTCTTTCGGCGCTGAACTACGTGTTCATCTGGTATCGGCCCGGCGGGCGGATGAGTTCGAGGCGGTCGGGCGGATGATGGCGGATTTCATTCTCGATGGTCTGCGCCGTAGGACGGCGTAGCGTAGCGCGGCGCGGCGCCGCGGCGGGCGAGCTGTCATGGTTCAGGTTGGGGAAGTCGTGCAGCCACGATCGGCCGGGCGATCCGGAGTTTGCGGATCGGCTGGAGGCATTTGAGTGGCGCGGGTGTTCGCGCGGGGACAAGGTGGAGCCGGGCGACTGGATGCCGTGGGACTATCGGCAGCAGCTCATCCGGGCTGATGCTGGCATGCACGCCAACAGTGAGATCTGCGCGCCGCCTGAGGGCGGCTGGATTCCGCATGCCGACCTTCGCCGCAAGCTGCTGCCGCTGGCGAAGGTGCAGGACGAGGTGGGCCACGCGTGCCGTCGACGCGCCGCCGAGACGCTCGGCAAGAGCCGCGAGGAGATGGTCGAGGAACTGATCTCGGGCCAGGCGAAATACTCGAACGTGTTTCACTATCACGCGCAGACCTGGGCCGACGTGGCGGTGATCGCCTGGCTGATCGACGCCGCGGCGATCGTGAACCAGACGATGATGGCGGAGGGCTCGTACGGGCCCTATTCGGCGCGCCCTGAAGCGGATCTTGCTACGAAGAGGCCTTCGCCTCACGCACGGCCTGCACATGCATTTCGCTGGCGACCGGGTCGAAGGTGCAGCGCGACATGCTTCAGGACGCGCTGAACCGCTGGTGGACGCCGATCATGATGTTCCACGGCCCGTCGGACCGCGAGAGCAAGCACACCGGCCCGCTGATGAAGTGGCGGATCAAGCTGAAGACCAACGACGAGCAGCGGCAGATGTTCCTACGGAAATACCTGCCGAAGATTTTCAACCTCGGTCTGACCGTGCCCGACGCGGCGCTGCGCTACGACGAGTCGGCCAAGGAGTGGTGCTACACCGAGCCGGACTGGGCCGAGTTCAAGCCAGCGTCGTGAACGGTGCGGGGCCGGCCAGCGCGCTGCGCCTGCAAACGCGCAAGCTGGCGCACGAGGAGGGTCGCTGGGTGCGCGAGGCGCTGGCGGGCAGCCGCGTTCCGCAGGGCTGAGTCGCCGGGCGCGGCGACCTTGGCGCGCCGCGGTAAGTTGCCAGAAGCGTTGATCTTATGGACAGCCAGTGGCGGGTGTTCGAGGTGTTTCACCAGCAGCGCGCGGCGAGCCGCATGTGCACGTGAAGGCAGTACGCGCCCGACGCGGCAACGGCGATCGTGATGGCGAAGGAGCAGTACCTCGCCGGCGGCAGGCGTGCGTGGAACCCGTGGGTGGTGCCGAGCGAGGCGATCGCCGCCACCGAATACGAGGACGCCGACATGTTCCAGGCCGGCACCGACAAGAGCTATCGCGAGGCGTTCGGCTACGAGACCACCATGCCCGGAAGCGCTGGGCGACAAGGGAGAGCCTGATGGCCGCGGTTGCGGTGGCGGGAAACACGGCGGCGCCGGTTGCAGCGCCGCTGCGCGCGGCCGCGGTCGACCTGCTCTACCGGCTGGCGGACGATTCGCTGGTCATCGGGCACCGCAATTCGGAATGGACCGGGCTGGGGCCGATTCTCGAGGCCGACATCGCGCTGTCGAGCATGGCGCAGGACGAGATCGGCCACGCGTTTGCCTACTACCGGCTGCTGCACGAGCTGGGCGAGGCCGAGCCGGACGCGCTGGCGTTTCTGCGGCCGGCCGGGCAGTTTCGCTGCGCGTCGCTGGTCTGCCTGCCGCGCGGCGACTGGGCCTTCACGGTGGTGCGGCAGTTGTTTTTCGACGCGGCGCTGGCGGCGCGGCTCGACTCGCTGGCGGCCAGCGCGTACGCACCGCTGGCGGCGCTGGCGCGGAAGATCCGCGGCGAGCAGAAATATCACCTGCTGCACGATCGCACCTGGATGGCGCGGATGGCGGGCGGCACGGACGAGAGCCGGCGGCGTTCTCAGGCGGCCGTCGACGAGTTGTACGCCCACGCGCTGGGGCTGTTCGAGCCGACGCCGGCCGACGGCGCGATCGCCGAGCTGGGCGTCGCCGCGCGCGAGGCCGACGTGGCGGCCGCCTGGCACGGGCTGGTCGATCCGCTGCTGCAATCGGTGAAGCTGACGATTCCGGCCGGGGCACGGCCGGTGCTGGGCGGGCGGACGGGCGTTCACCCGCCGGCGCTGGGCGAGCTGGTCGAGGCGATGCAGCGCGTCTATCGCATCGACCCGGCGGCGAAGTGGTGATCGCCGGGCGATCGCGGCGGTGAAAGCGGAGTGCGGGCGAAGCCGAGGGCGGCGGCCATGAGCGAACGGGATGGCGCGATCGAGACGCTCGAGCATCGCGTGCGCGCGGCGGTGGCGTCGGTGACCGACCCCGAGATTCCGGTGCTGTCGATCGTCGACCTGGGGATGGTGAACGGCGTGGCGGTGGAACCGGACGGCTCCGCCGTGGTGCGCATCACGCCGACGTTCGTCGGCTGTCCGGCGACCGAGCTGATCAGCCAGAACATCCGCGATGCGGTGCGGGCGGCGGGGGTTGACGACGTCCGCGTCGAGCTCGAGTTCGATCCGCCGTGGACCAGCGCGCGGATCAGTGCCGCGGGGCGCGAGAAACTGCTCGCGTTCGGGCTGGCGCCGCCGCACCGGGGCGCTTCATCGGCCGACGCGGCGCCCGACGCGGCAATCGAGTCCAACTTTCATCGCGTGCCCTGCCCGCACTGCGGCTCGACGCAGACCGACCTGGAGTCGATCTTCGGGCCGACGCTCTGCCGGTCGATTCACTACTGCCGCGGCTGCCGGCAGTCGTTCGAGCACTTCAAGCCGGTCTCGGCGGACTGACGCGGCGCCCCGCGGCGCTCAGTCGGCCGCGCTGCACATGCCGGTCAGAATGTTGAACAGCACGCTGCACGACAGACCCTCGCACTGCCCGGCCGGGAGGGCGAACGCAAACCCCGGCTTCAGCAGGATCACCCCACAGAGGACAATCAAGCCGATGAGCTTTCCGGCGCGGCGCGCGGTTTGGCGGCGCGATTGCATGAGACACCTCGCGAAAAACAGCCCGCGGAACGGCGCGCGGCCCGGCGCGGCGCCGACCAGCGGAGAATATAGCGGCCCCGGTGGATGGTCTCCACCGAGGCCGCGTCGAGCAGCGATCGATCATTCATGCCGCCCGGTCGGGCGACCGGTGTGAGCCGGTTTCGCTCCGCGCCGGCGGCGCGTTGCTACTGCGGCTGGCTGCCAAAGCTGTCGAGCAACTGCTGAATCGCTTCGCGACAACCGAGGTCGCACGAGCCGCTGGTGTCGCCGGTCGTGGCGAACAGCAGGCTGGGCTTGATGAGCATGACGCCGGCAATCAAGGCGAAGACCGCCAGCTTGGCAACCGACGAAGTCCGCAGACGAAAATGACGTTTCACGTCCAACTCCTTTGTTCGCGAGGCAGGTGCAAGTGAGCCCGGAGTCTGTCAGGCCGATTCGGGGCGGGATGGCGCTGGCGAAGGTCCCCGCGGCTGCATCACGTCGGGCGCCGACAAGGCGCGACGACGGTTGTTTTGTCTGTCTTCTGCGTTCGGCGGTCCCGGCGGCGCGGGTGTTCAACCCGCGCCGCCAGACCATCCCGCCGGCTTTCCGGCAATTACGTGCCTGTTCGGATTACGGCAATCGCGCGTTACGGCGCCGGGAGGAGCGGCCCACGGCAACCCAGGCCGGGGATTGCGTCAATGTGTCGCAGCACCGGGGCAGCGAAAAGAATGCGCGGTTGGAGGAAGAGGACTCCGGCGACGACGAGCAGTGCGCTGACGCGGGCGAGTCGGCTCCAGGGTCGAGTGCGATGAAGTTTCATGGCGGTCTCCTTTTCGAATATCGATGCGGCCGATTGCGGCCGGTTGGAGCGGTACGGGCAAACGGCGTGCCAGCGGTTTCCGGGGCAGAAACCGGGGTCCGGGCGTGTTTTCGGGGAATGCTGCCCAAGGTTGGGAAATGCTACCCAACCCGTTGTGCACTACGTGCGGGGAGGTCTGCCACAGATCGGCCTGATCGGGCCGTTACTCGCAGGAAAATACTGGATTCTTCGCAGCAGTAGTGAACAGATTGACGAACGCGGAGTCTTCGGGGGTTCGCCTTTCGCGAGAAAGGCGAACACTCTTGGAACGGTCTTCGACGGGGCTACAAAGCCCGGCCGAAGCCTAGTTGTCTGACCCGTCCGCGGCCGGCGTTGGGTGTGCCGGCGGGCGCGGGCGGCCCCCTGCTGAACTCGGAAGCGGATCAACTTCGCGCGGCGGTCCCGCGGGCGTGGATTGGTGCATTCTGATCGAGCTCGTTTGGGTCGCGGGCACGCGGTAAACAGCGGATGGGCCGTTGGCCAAGAGACTCGCCGGCGGGTTGCTTGGCGGACCGCCGGGGGCGGCCGCGGGCGATCCTGGCGGCGATGTTGGGCCGGCGTCGCGGCGAACGCCGGGGAATCGTTCATCGGCCGGCCAGACGAGCGAGGACGCCATCGCCGGCGCGTCGGCGACGGCGCCGGACGGGCAGGCCTCGGAATCGAGCACGCGGTCGCCGCCTGGCCGACGCTTCATCCGCGCGGCGACCTGCGACAGGAGCATCATCACCGCCCGGCCGTCCTTGGTGGTGCGAATGACGTTCATCGGTCCGCCGTGTTCGTGGGTGCGCTGCGAGAGAAACTGACCCAGCCCCGCGCGGGTCCAGCGGAGCTCTCGTCTCAATGCGTCGATGCGGGCGAGCTGCGCGTCGGTCACCATGACGATCACGCCGGCGGGGCGACGCTTGGCCGGTTGGCGCGAGCAGTTCGGGCCGCCGCCGCGCAGGCGATCGAGCAACTCGGCCGCCTGGGCGACGGTGAGCTTCGAGATGGAGCGGGCGGGCGTGAGGTCGCGAAGCTCGTCGATGTCGAGTCCGAGCGTGGCCGCCAGGGCGAACAGCGCCTTGCGCTGGCCGGGCCGGATCGTCCCATCGACGTCGATGCCGCGGAGCGGATCGGTCGCGGGCGGGGCCGGGCTGGTTGCGTCGCTCGTCATGTCTTTGGTCTCGATTCTGCTCCGGCCGAACCGGCGTTCACCGCGTCTCGCTCGCCCGTCACGGCGGAAGTCTCATGGTGTCGGCGAAGTCCAGCACCGGCTGTCCAGCCGCGACCAGGAAGCTGTCGATGACGGCATTGCGAGCGACGTAATCGCCAGAGCACTCCAAGAAACTCGTGTTCCAGACGCGCAGGGCGTTCGCGATGATCGACGGCCGATCGATCGCGCCGCCAGCGGCGTGCGGGACGTGATGGAGTGCGGCCGCGGAGTGGACCTTCAAGGCGAATTCGTCGCGGCTGAACAGTAGCTTCAGTTGCAGGCTTGCATCCCAAGCCCGGCCGGCGCGGACCTCGAATTCGCGCGGCTGGAAGCCCGATGAGCCGGCCGAGGTTCGCTGGGTGACGGCGCGGACCATCGCAATGTGGTCGATCGAGTAAGCCCGCGGATCGGGTTCCGGCAGGAAATGTCGGCACCGCGCGAGCTGATGCTGTTCATCGGGCGTCAGCGGCGCCATCTCCGGGCACCGTATCTTCAGCGTCCGTGCGATGCTTTGATCGCGGTCGGAACTGCCTTTCAACCCGTTCGACCTGTCGTATTCGCCGGCGATGCAATTGACGACGTTGATGCGTCGTCGAGCCGTGCGGAACCGACTCAGTGCGTCATCGACGCCGGCGTGAGCGACGGTATCGATGGTCCCGGCCCGGTTGACGATCGCCGGAAAGCCGCGGATCGCGGGCGTGTTGGTCAACGCCACCGACCGAATTGCGACCACCCGGCCGTCGCTCTTACTCATGGCGATGACGGGCGACATGTAGCGGTACTGCCTGGACCGAACCGAGTCAGCGCCGCGCTGCGTCCAATCGACGCGGCCGAACAGCCCCACGCCCGGCTCGATTTCGATCGCTCGAATCCAACCTGCGGCCGGGGCCGTTCCGTCGGGCGATCGGAACTGTGGGAAGTCGGGTCCAATCGAGGCGTGTTCGTAGTCGATAACCAGATCAAGCCCGCCGGCGAGAAACGCCGCGACGATTTCGTCCGCCGCGCGCTGATCGACGAAGAAGTCCCCGCTGGTCGACTCGACCCGGCCCCACGGCAGGATGAGCACGCGGTCGGGGGCCTCGACCGGAACGACGACGCGGAGCGGGACGAGCGTTGAAGATTCCAGGGCCATTTCAATCCATCCTCTCTCGATCCTCAGCCACCCGCCCCGTCGCGAGGCCGCAACAGTGCGTCAGCGCGATCGTGCGCAGCCGACCAATCGCGCTCGATCTGGCGATGCTGGGCGTTGATCGCGGCGAATGCACTCGTGGCCTTTGAGCGACGCGTGACGTTGTGTTGATTATCGGGGCATTCGCCGGGGTTCTCATGAAAGCCCACCGGCACGAGCCGGAAGAGTTCCAGGGCGACGCGGTCCTCGATCTCCGCCGTGGCACGCTGATCGTCCACGTTCGATTGCACGCGGCGGTCGTGCGCCTCGTCGGCCGCGATGCACGCCTCGACGGCGTCGTACAAATCGCGAATCGAGTGCACGCGCTGGGCCGCGATGAGCCGATCGATGTACTGGTTGTTCTCGGCTGCGATTCTGAACTTGCGGGCGTGCTCCACCGCGTCGGCAGCCTTCCGAGCGCGATGAAGGCCTGAGCGAGCGAGCCCGTTCCAATCGCATCGAGGATCGAGAATCGGCCAGAGCCGCCCGGCGGCTTGACCAGCAGCGTGAAGGTGTCATCGCCCGCGCCGAAGTCGAGCCGCATCACGTCCGGCCGATTGCGCGTCCGCATTTCATCGCCTCCGTGCGCCATCCGCCCAGGCCGATTGTCCAGCCGTCGCCCGCCCGGCGCGTCGTTGCAGGCGGCCACACGTCGCCAGAATCCAGCGGCACGTCGCCGTTCCCAATTCCAACTGGTGTCCCGATCGATCGCCGCACTCGTTCAGCTCTGAACGGAGGCAGCGGGCTATGCGATCCAGCCGGCGGCAGGTCATCGGCGCGAGTCGCCGCGCGGACTCTGTTGCTACAGCATCGATCGATGCCACCGTCTCGGCCACAAGTTTGCGCGGCAACCAGCGCGTGCAGCCCGAGCCGGATTCCATCGTCGCGGCCAGTGCCGTCGCCAGCGGCGCGAGGGACTCGGCCGCGTGCGCGACCACGCCGCGATAGGCGTTCGCAGATCGCCACGTGGGCCGGCACCGACGCGCCGAAAGACGAAAGCGGTCGGCGCCGGCACCACGTGCGATCGCGCCGTCGTCCGCAAGGAGTAGTAGCCGGGACGACGGGGACAGGAGTTTGGATTCGCGACGACCATTGGACTGTCGGCCCCGGCCGCGCCCGGACGGGTCGCTCACAATCGGGCCGACCGTCGTCAGCCCGGCGAGCCGTGCACAAGGCCGCTGTGCGCGACGCCCGAACACAATTCGGGTGGCGACCGGGCGAGCCCAATCCAGGCCGGCATCTACGACACCGATTCCCCCCCCGGCCGCGATCCGAAGCGTGTCCGCCGCATCGCAATCGCACGATCGGTACGATCGCGCCGCGACCGTCTCGACGATCGCCGATCGCCACGATCCGAATGGTGAGGCTTCGAAGTGCATCACTCACCCCGCTGCCGCCACCGGCTCGCGCTCCGCCGGCTCGGCCGCCGCCAGGCCGCTCTTGCGGGCCGCGGCCAGCTTCCGCATCGCCGCCCGCTTCTTGCGCATCGCAGCGCGAAGCTCTTCGCTGCTCACGCTGCGGTCGAAGCGATGATTTTCGGCGGCCCGAGTCAAAAAGCGGCCGTCAGCCGCCCAGACGTTGACGAACGACAGATCGGCCGGGTCGTAGCTCAGCCGCACCGGCGTCCCGATCGGCAGCGACATGATCGCGGCATCAAATGCGCCGAATCGCAGCGTCGCCCCGCCGATGGTGATCGCCACCCCGTGCCGACCGATCTTCACCGGCCGCGGCCAGGCCGCCAGCAGGAAAGTCGCTTGCTCGTCCGTCAGCGGCCGTGACTTCTGCGCTGTCGCCATGACTTGCAGCGGCGCGCGACCAGCCATCCCCTCGCCCGAGTGCGGCGAGTTGTTGTAGACCTCGATCCATTCGCGCAGCTTCGCGGCGAGCTCGTCCCACGCCACCGCCTCGGCGACCAGGTCGCGATGGTCTTCGGGCCGGAGATCCGATCGGCCGCCGCAGTAGCTTGCAAGAAGCTTCGTGAACTGCGCGTCAAGCGTGCCGAAAAATCGTTCGATGCGACCCTTGCTATTTGGTGAGTAGGGCATCGCCCAGCGCGGCGTTATGCCCAGGATCGCGAAGATGCCCTCTGCTCGCGTCTTCAGGTCAGTCTTCGAGCGCTGCGTTCGCCGCACCGCCCGGCCGCCCGTCCAGACCTCCGCGTGGAAGTCCTTGCCGTTATCGAGTTGACAGGATTCCGGAAGTCCGAATTGTTTTGCCGCCGCGGAGAGCGCGACCAGGATGGTGTCGCTGTTGCCCGTGGAACAGAGCGTGTGGCCGACGATCGCCCGTGATCGCCAGTCCAGCCACGCCGTCATCACCGGGCGGACAATCTGCCCGCCCTTGGTGATCGCCCAGCAATTGAGTGTGGTGTGGTCCGATTCCCAGTGCTCGCCCGGCCCGAACGACTCTGGGCCGGGCTCCAGATACGGCCCGGCCTTCGCGGCGAACGCGAGCTCGCCGCCCTGCGTGAGAACCAGTCCGCGCGGATCGATGTTGCGCTTGTCCCATGCGCGACACGCCGAGTCTGACGCGAACCAGCGCCAGCCGCGCTCGGCCGCCTCGCTGGCGACCATGCGGAAGCACAGCGAGATCGACAGGCGATGCGCCGAGTGCCGCAGCTCCCGATAGCGAGCGATCGCTTCGTCGCTGACCTCGTGCCCGCCCGGCGGCCGCCCGCGCCCATCGATCCCCAGCGCGTCCATTCCGCCCGCGCGAAACTTCCGCAGCCACGCGTAGATCGAGCTCACCGACAGCTTCAGCGGTATCGACCGTTCACCGTCGCGGTACCTGTAGTGCGTCGCGCGCTGAACGACGAACGCCTCGACCGCATCCCGCCCCGCCGCGCTCCCGGCCCGCGTCGGAAAGTTTCGAGGTCGTTGAGCACCGCGACTTTGCAGAGTGCCCGCGATCGATCGTCCTCCGGCAGCGTCTTGAACCGTGGTGCATCGATTGCTGGTGTAGTCAATCGCGAAAGTACTGGATGAATCGCCGGCGAAATGTAGATTCGCCCATCGCGCGCCAACTTGACGGGGCCGAGGTATGTCGCACCGTCGGAAGACCACCGTGGCAGTCGCTCAAGCCATTTCCAAATAGCGTCGTCACTGTCCGCGCCCGTGTACGCGGCGGAATTCCGCGCGCCGGACGGCCTCACTCATCGCGATCGTGCCGATCGGCCGCTCCGCGACAAACGGAACCTCGCCAGGCACCGACGCCACCGCGCGGGCCGGCTCGGCCGGATCAATCGCAACCAGCGCCAGGGCGGGAGCGCTCATGCCGGGGCAACCTCGCCGGACTGCGTGTCGCCTACGCGCGGTCCGGTCTTTAGCCGCCCCGCGATGACGCGCAGCCGGCTGCCCTCGGCGGAAAGCTCAGCGCAGCTCGAATCGAGCTCGTCCGCAAGCCGAAGCACCTCGCGCTACGGCAGTAGCGCCGCCGCCAGCGGGTGGCCGCCCGGCGAGCGAAACACGTGCGGCATGTGCCCGCGAATGCGCAGGCTCATTACGAGTGCCACAATGCCGTCGGCGTCGAGGCGAGTCGCCGCTGCGATCTCGTCGATCGTCTTCGCGGTCCACGGCGAAAACGCCTCGCTGTGCGACAAGTATCGCAGGACACGAGCCGCCGCGATCGCATCATGCACGTCGCGCGCGTCCGCGCGCCGCCTGGGCCGCCGCACCACCACCGATTCACGTCTGCGCAGCCGCCGGGCCGACTTCCCGCTCTTCACAGCCATCAGGCAACCTCCTCGGTCATGACGCGCAGCCGCGACGACGTCCGACCGCGAGCCACTCCATCACGCGGCGCGGGCGGAGACGATCGACGCTGACGGCGGTTCGCGTCGCGCAGCTCCGGGTCGAGTGACTGTGCAATGGAGCTCTGGACAGCCCGAAGCTGGTCCAGCTGTTCACGGATCGAGACGAGTCGCAGCGCCCGCGCGATCGCGCGCACGATGCGACGGTGCTCTCGACGCCGCCAGGTCATCTGGCCGTCTCCTCTGTGGGGGAAGCAGCCGACCCCCTCGCGGGTCGCACCCTGGGGCCAGAGCGCTCCAGCAGCCTGCACGTCGCACGGCAGATATCGAGCGCCAGCGACTGACCCCAGAGGCTGATGCACACCCTCGCGGCCAGCTCAGAGGTGGCCGCCACGCGCGCCGCACGCGTCGGCGACGGCAGCGTGCCGACCAGCAGCCCCATTCGGTCGCGCTCGAGCGTGCAGTAGCGCTGGATCGTCCGCGTGGTGAGCCCGGCCGGCAGCATCGGCCGGAGCTTGCGCACGGCAGACGCGACGCTGTGACCCGCCACGAGCAGCTCGGCGAGCCTGACGCGCGCGGCGTCCGACACCTCCGACCATCGCGACTTGCGCCCGCGCCGCGGCGGCACGGCCGGAGCCGGCGCGGACGAGCCAGGCGCGGCCACAGCTTCGGCAGTCATAGGCGTAGCCGAATCAAGCGTCACCGCGCAGGCTCCGGGCTGAGTTGTGCTGTTGCCGCCGAAGGGGCGTCCGCGGCGGACACGATGAGATCACCCAGCCGGCAGCGCAGGGCCTTGGCGATCTGGCGCGCGACGCGGACGCCGATTCTCCGACCGGCAAACGCGGCCGATACCGCCGAGATCGAGATGCCAGCGCGTGCAGCCAGCTCACTGCGCAAGAGACCGCGGATGGCGATCCGCGTTGAAAGGACTCTTGGGTCGAAGCCGAGCATGTCTCGATGGACGGAAGCGTGAGCGGGCATAGTAGTTGTCCTCTGGCGAGATCGGCCCAGCCGATATCGCCGGTGAACAACATATCGGTTGACAACGTACTTTCAAGTAGAAAAACGATTGGCCTGCCAAATCGTGTATTCGCGGCTGTCGATGAAGTCTGGTACGTTGCGGCGATGGCTCCAGCCCATCGTTCGACTCGCGGAGGGCGAATTCAGGGGGTTCGCAAATCGAAATCGCTAACTCAACTAGAACTAGCTCGCCGCTGCGGCGTCCGCCAAGGCACGATTAGCAGTATCGAAGCGAACCGAGAGACGCCGAGCCGGGAGCTCCTGTTTCGAATCGCGACCGAGCTGGGCGTGTCGCCCCAGTTCATTGAATCTGGCGAGCTGGCTCCAAACGACGCGGCGGTGCGCGTCGCCGGACGGTTTTGGATGCCGCTCCTCTACGTCGTCGCGAACCATCTTTTGCTACCGCGCCGCAGCCGATTGGCTTACTCCGAGACGCAAGGCGAGCCCCTCCGCGCCGCCGTCGAGAAGGCCTGGTCGGTGCAGACCTATTGCGAGTTCGCCGCATGGGCTTTGTCGAAGAAGGCCACGAAGATTGCAGCTGAACTTGGCGGCGGCCGATTGTTGACGGACTTCGTCTTTCACCTGTCGGACTCAGTTCGGCCGCCGTCATCAGCCTGGATCGAATACGGCGACGATCAACGAACACGGAGGCGACTTGACGCGAGAACGGGCCCGCTGGGCGAGCATGGTCATTTTACTGGGGGCGGCCACAGCGCCATTGGGGATTCTCCGGGCGAGTGTTTTTGTTGGGATTTGTTAGTAACTGGCCATATTTATAGTTCATTCCGGCTCGGAATATCGCCTGTCAAGGAGAACTACTACGAATCGTTGCGCCTCGACGACAACTTCGCGCGGGCTGCTCTCACAGACTTCATTTGGTCGGCAGCCAATTCATGGAGCGACCGCAGATTGGCGGGCTGGTTTTCCTACTTGGAACTGCCAATGGACGTGTTCGCACCGCTTGCTCGCCTCGCGCGGCAGTATGATTCGCCCGACCCATTCAAGGCATCGGCCGAGCGGTTCTTGCGGGATGTCACCATCGACGATGCCGATGCGTTCGTTGGAATGTTCATTGATGTCTACGGCGATCAGCCGCGTTACCAGAAGCGATTCGGACACTTCGCGATTGGGTCGGGCGCGGCCGTGTACGGCGTCCCCGGATTGATCCGCGGCAAAGAACCAGTTCGCGAGCGCCGGCTCAGTCGCCGAAAGACGATGCCGAGAGGTTACTTGGACGCGGTGTTCCTCCTCGGAGATTCCCAGCGGGAAGCCGAGGCCGAACGCCGCCTAAAGGAGCTTTTGCCGCCGCACGAGGTCGGCGGAGCAGGGGAGATTTACCTGTCGCCTGGCGAAAATGCGGCACCCTGCGGTGTCTTCCGACCGCCCGAAATTCTGCCGTGATGACCGGGCAACTGCCCCCGTCGGGCAGGCCGCCACGCCAGCGCCCTGGCCTGCCAGATGACCCCGTCTGAATGGGCATCGAACCCCGTCCCGAGCGCGTCCAAACCCGGATCAACGACCCCAGCCCGGCTCGCCGCGACCGCTCCGAAACGAGCCGTCCCCGCCCGCGGGGTTTATGCCACTGCCCCAATTCAGGCGGTAATTGAACCGTCTTGGTAATTTGGGTAGTGTCAACCGACCCTTGACATGTCAATCGAACAAGCCGGCCAGCCTGTTCAGTACTTGGTTTGTAACATCAATTTCCATAACGATTTGAACGCGACGACTCTTGACGCCGCCCGAACCCGCGAATCCAGCAACAGACTCCCAAAACGGCCACCAGTTCACTATTTTGCCTGTCCCGACAAAACTCCGAAAACGCCGTTTCTTATTGATTCACAAGTGCTTACCGCGACCATCCGCCTATTCGCATCGTTCATTTTTTTCCTCCAACCCACGTCGGGCACGCCGCGGTCCGGCTGCGGCCGGCGCGTGACGTCGCGGTGCCCCCAATGCAGACCGGCCGGTGGAGACCGGCCGATCTTCAGCGGGCCTGCGTGGCATCCAGGCCCGGGTGGTCGACAGTTGGAATCGGTTGCCGCGCGGGCTGCGTCGGCGTGGTGCGATGGTCGCGAATGGACCCATCATGCGGCGACGCGCGGCCGGGTCGCCGCGGGGGCACCGGTCGAATCAGAGCAGGTCGGCGATGGCCGCGTCGAGCGCGATCTCGAGCTTCTCGGGAGTTTCGTAGCTGCCATTGGAGATGGCGGCGCGCAGCGCTGCGATTCGCTGGGTGCGGCCGATCGGGGCATCATCGCCGGACTGGCCGAGCAGCCGGCCGGTTTCCGAGAATTCGACGCGGTCGTCGTGGGATCCGATCTCCTGCAGGGTGCGTTCGATCGGGGCATAGCCGGTGGTCGGGAACGGGCGGGCGACGGTCAGGCCGTTTGCGCCCGCGCCGTGGACTGCCAGGGAATCGATCATGGTGACAAATCCTTTCGCGGCTCGTGGCCACAGAGCGAGTTACGCGGCCGGCGGAACCGAAGTTCATTTGCTCGCGGAAGATCTCTCGTTGCATGCCGAAGCGCAACCCGACTCAAGCGAAGACAGGGACAGTCCCTTCTTTGGAGTCGTCGTGGTCCACCTCGACCACGGGTCACTGTGTTCAACCTTCGGCCCAATAGGATATCGACGCTGCCGCGCAGCGACCTAGAGGCAAACTCTACCCACCGCAACCGGTTGGGGTAGGCCCTGAAGGGCCGTTCTCGGGGTCAAACCGAGCGCTGATGCTGCGGCGCGCCAGGCCCCATAAGTACTTGATGCCCAGCAGGGTTGCGCTGCGGGCTGTAAGGTCGGATCGGGGCCGGTTCGCGGTCGGCCGGCGTGGCCCGGCGATCCACTACCTGTGGTATAGGCACCGGGCCGGCGGCGGCCTCCCGGAATCGCAAATAGCGCCTTTTTCATCTGTTCCGGCAGGGTCCGCTGCTATCGCGCGGGACGAGTTGTGTCGGCAGGCGGATCTTCAACGGCGCGCCGCTGGGCGCGATCTGTCGCCGGAGCAGGTCGAACAGCATGCCCAGCGCCGTATCCACGAGCGTGCGGGTGTCGATCGCGATCGTGGAGAGCGACGGCACGACGCAGCGGGCCCACTTCACGTCGCCGCAGCCGACGACCGACAGGTCCTCCGGCACGCGGAGCCGCATCCGCCGCGCGGCGGCAATGGCGGCGACGGCGATCTCGTCGCTGTCGCACAGCAGGCCGGAGACCTTCGGCCGGCGGCGGAGGAGCTGCTGCACGGCGGCATCGGCGAGCGGCGCCTCGAGGCACGGCTGCTGGTCGAGGGGCGCGTGGCGCAGGCCGTGTTCGAAGAGGGCGCGGGTCAGTCCGCGGCGGCGGAGCTCGAACCAGTTGGGCTCGACCTCGGGCGGCGGTCCGCCGAGGTAGGCGAGCTCGACGTGGCCGAGCCGCAGCAGGTGGTCGGCCGCCTGGCAGGCCATCGCCTCGACGTCGGGGCTGACCTCGTGGTGAGTCGCCTGTTCGGCGGGGCTGTGGACTACGACGGTCGGCACGGCGGCGGGCCGGGCGCTCGAGGGCAGGTGAGCGTCGCCGGTCAGCCAGCCGTCGGAGGGCGCCAGGACGAGGGCCGCGACGGGGTTGAACTGCTGCAAGGCGAGGCTGAGCGCGGCGGCGGTGTGGCAGACGGCGGCGCCATGTTTGCGTTCCTCGATGGCGCGGGTGGCGACGTCGACCAGTTCGGCGAGGTACTGCTTGCGCGAGATGGACTCGGCATAGACGGCGATGACGGGGATCGCGGGGCGCGCCGCGCGCGGCGCGGTTCGCGCGAGGTATCCGAGGCTGACGGCGGCCTTGCGGACGCGCCGCGCCGTGTCGGGCCGGACGAGCTCGTCGCGCCCGGAGAGCACGCGCGAGACGGTCATCGCTGAGACACCGGCGCGGCGGGCGATGTCGGCCAGCTTGATTTGACCGGGGCGGGCCCGCGGCATGCGACCCCTTCCTTGCGAGCGGAGCCGCGCGGTGCAGGCGGGCGGCGACGCGCTACTCCTGGGTGTTTCGGCGGCCGCCGGCCTCGAGGGTGACCTTGAAGGTCAGCTCGCGCTCGCCGCGGAGCACGACGACCGTCGCGACGTCGCCCGGCTTGAAGGCCGACAGGGCGCTCATGAACGAATAGACGTCGCCGATCGGCTTGTCGTTGATCTTGAGGATGCGGTCGCCGTCCTTGATGCCCGCCTTGGCGGCCGGGCCGTCGGCGATGACATATTCAATCGGCAGCCCGCGTCCCTCGGCCTCGCCGTAGTTGCCGGGGGCGATGCCCATTCGCACGCGCGGCATGGCGGGCGTTTCGCCTTCGGCGGCCGGGCTGTCGCCGGAGTGGACCGCCGCGGCCTGTCCGGGGCGGCTGCGATCGGCGCTCGACCGGCCGGGCGCGGACGGCGCGGCGCCGTCGCTCTGCATCTCGGGGTTGAAGCGCGTGACGTCGGTCTTGAAGCCCGGTCGATCGTCGGCGTTGGCGATTTCCATGAGGCAGTCGAACGCGAGGTGGGCGACGCGTGCGCCGCCTTCGGCGTTGATGAGGGCGACGTCGTCCTCGGGCTGATGGTATTGCTTGTGCATGCCGGTGAAGAAAAAGAGCACCGGGATCTTCTTGCCGTAGAACGAGGCGTGGTCGCTGGGGCCGCGGCCGCCGCCGCCGTTGTGAATGGTGAAACCGGCGGGCTTGGCGAGCCGGTCGATGAGCTTGTCGAACCCGGCGCCGGTGCCCATGCCGCCGACCTGGAGCACGTCGTCCTTGAGCCGGCCGATCATGTCCATGTTGAGCATGGCGGCGACATGGTCGAGCGGGACGGTGGGGTGGTCGACCCAGTGCTTGGAGCCGAGCAGGCCGCTCTCCTCGGCGCTGAAGGCGATGAGCAGGATCGATCGTCCGGCGGCGTCGGCACGTCGTGCGGCCTCGGCGACCAGCATGAGGCCGGAGGTGCCCGAGGCGTTGTCGTCGGCGCCGTTGTGGATGTAACTGTTGGGGTCGTCGGGCTTGCGGAAATTGCGCGTGTAGCCGAGGTGGTCGTAGTGCGCCCCGACGACCACGTATTCGTCGGCATGCGGGCCGTGGCCGCGGATGACGCCGACGACGTTCTTGACCGGCGTCTGGTTGCGGGCGACGGCGACGAAGCCGTTGGCGCGAACGCCGTGGAGCATGACCGAGCAGGGGCGGTGATGCTGCTCGATTTTCGCCTGGAGCCGCTCGATGGAAGGCAGCTCGGCCGAGCGGAGCATGGCGTTGGCGGCGGCCCGCGTGAGGTGAATCATCGGCAGTTCCATCGTGGGGGCGCGGCCGGTGGTGAAGTCGTAGAGCGTGTCGGCGGCGGGCTTGCCGGTCGGCACGGGGTCGACCAGGAGAATGGCGCGGGCGCCTCGCTTGACGGCGTGCTCGGCCTTGGTGGTGAAGTAGGAATGGCGCGTGTGGCGCGGCGCGGCGGGCTGCGGCTCTTGCTCGTCGACCGGATGGTCGGCCCACCAGCCGGGCTCGTAGCGGAACATGAGCAGCACCTTGTTGCGCACGTCGAGGCCTTCGTAGTCGTTGTAGGAATGCTCGGTGGCCTCGTCGATGCCGTAGCCGACGAAGACCAGCTCGCCGTCAAACGCGCTGCGGCGCGAGAAGGGCAGCGGCACGAAGTCGGCGCCGACGGTCAGCCGCTCGCGCTGCGCCGCGTCGAGGCCGCGCCAGGCGAGGCGCGTGCCATCGGCGATGCGGTTGCTGACCGAGACGGTGAACGGCTGGAAGAAGGTGTGGTTCTCGCCGCCCGGCTCGACGCCCAGCTCCTCGAAGCGATGGGCGATGTAGTCGGCGGCCTGGTCGATCTGCGGCGAGCCGATGCCGCGCCCGCGGAGCTCGTCGGCCGCAAGGAAACCGACGTGCTGTTCAAACTCGGCGGCGGAGAAGGCCGCGCGGTCGTGCTTGTCGGCGGCCGACGCCGGAAGAAGGGTGAACAGGAGCAGGCCTGCGCCGAGCGTGCAGATTCGCCGGTGGAACTGTGGCATGAGATCTCTCCCCGAAAACAGGATCGGCTGCGCCGAATCGATTCTAGGATATCCGCCCGGCGGGCGCGGCTGCAATGCGATCTCGGCCGAGCGGCGGCGCCTTACCGGGCCGGGGGCGGCAGCGGGGCCTGGCCGGCGGGCGCGGGGCGCGGGCTGGCGGCCGGGCCGGGCGCCGGGCGCCACCACTGCGGCACGGGTCGCGGCGGGCGCTGGTTGAGCGCGGCGCGCAGCCGGGCGAGATGGGGCGTCAGGTCGATCTCGAACGGCAGCGATCGGACGATGGCCCAGTCGCGCCCCAGGGCGTGGATGGTGAGAATCGTGTCGCCGTTCGATCCGTGGGTGCCGAGCAGCGAGAGCCGGTTGTCGGTGACGCGGAGCCGCACGCCAAACCGGACATACTCAATCTTGCTGGGCAGAAACGATCGGCCGAGCGCGGCCGGCAGCTGCACCGGCAGCACGCGCGCCAGCCCGGAGAGCAGCAGTTCGCGATCGACCGTGCCGGCGCTGCGGCCGGGCGGCGGCAGCGCGTCGATCTGGGCGTCGCCCCACTGGATGACATCGTCGCGGACATGCCAGGCGCGCACGCGGCCCCGCAGTCGCCCGGTCGCCTGGCCGCTGCCCAGCGGCGCCGTGAGCGCCTCGATCGGCACGTCGTCGATCGCCCCGTCAAACGCCAGCGAGCGAAGGCGACCGGCGGCGGCGTCGAGGCCGTTCACGTGCAGGTTGGCGACGCCGGCCAGGTCGGGCCGGCCGATCAGCCGCCCCACGTCGGCGAGCTGCAGCGCGCGAAGCTCGCCGGGCCCGGCCAGCTCGACCAGCACGCGATCGACGAGGTGCGCCCGCTCGACGGTCACGTCGAGCTCGCCGTGCAGCGGGCCGGAGCCGAGCGAGGCGCTCAGCTCGGTCAGCGCGGCGTCGCGCAGGGTTCCGGAGATGACGACGTTCGAGCGGCCGGCCGGCCCGCTCCACTGCACCGTGCCGGCGAATCGGCCGCGCGGCGGACGTCCGCCGAAGAGCCCGTCGAGCCCGGCGTCGGCGAGGGCGACATCCGGAAGGCGCAGCTCGACCGACTGAACCGGGGCGCGGGCGCGCGGGTCGAACCGCGCGGCGACTTCGATCGGCGCGGCGGTGGCGTGCCCGTTGATCTCGGAGGCGGTGAGCCGGGCGGTGCCCGAGCCGGATTCGAAGGTGACGGCGCCGTCGGCGCGGGCGAACGTGAGGTGCAGGTCACGGTGTGCAAGCCGCACGGCGAAGTCGTGCAGGCGGACGACGGAGAGGTCCATGCTCTGCGGGTCGTGGCTGAGGCCGGACTCGAGCACGCGGGAATAGTCGTCGCGGCGCCACTGATCGGTGGCGACGGCCAGCGTGCCGTCGTAGACGTCGAGCTCGTCGGGCGAACCGCGATGTTCGTGCCACACGGCGCGGTTGCACGAGAAGACCTTGGCGCGGCGATCGGCCAACCAGATGGTCACGTCGTGAAACGCGCGGCTGGAGAAGGTGAGCGGGCGGATGGAGCCGATCTCGCACGGCAGGCGCAGGAACTTGGCCAGGTCACGCTCGAGCGCGCCGCGGTAGGCGCTGCTGTTGAGCCGCAGGGCATAGCCGCCGGTGGCGGCCAGTGCGCCGACCGCCAGCAGCGGCACGAGCAGCAGCCAGCGATGTCTGGAGTGCAGCATGGGGTATCCGGCGGCGCCGGCTCGGGCGACGGTTCCGGGGATGGTTCACGAGCCGGGCGGCGCGGCCAGGCGGCGGGCGGCGGTCAGATAATAGTCGTAGGCCGCCCGGACCTCGGCCAGCGTGTCGCCGCCAAACTTCTCAACGCAGGCGCGGGCCAGTTCGAACGCGACGACGTTTTCGACCACGACGCTGGCGGCCGGGACGGCGCAGATGTCGCTCCGCTCATAGTCGCTGCGCTCGGCGGCCAGCGTCTGGAGATTAACGCTGTCGAGGCCGCGCAGCAGCGTGCTGATGGGCTTCATGGCGGCCCGCAGCACGAGAGGCATGCCGTTGGTCATGCCGCCTTCCAGACCGCCGGCGTGGTTGGTGCGGCGAACGAAGCCGAGGTTGGCCGAGTCGCGCTGCGCGGGCACGAAGTCGATCTCGTCATGCACGCCGCTGCCGGGCCGTTCCGCGCAGCCGAAGCCCAGGCCGATCTCGACCGCCTTGATGGCCTGCACCGCGCCGGCGGCGGCCAGCAGTCGCCCGTCGAGCCGGTCCTGCCAGCGGGCGCACGAACCGAGCCCGGGCGGCAGGCCGGTGGCGCGGACCTCGACGATGCCGCCGAGTGTGTCGCGATCGTGTTTGGCGTGGTCGATGGCGTCGATCATGCGGGCCGAGGCGGCGGCGTCGGGGCAATAGACGGCGCTGGCGTCGCGCGCGGCGACCAGCGCGGCGAGCGGCAGATCGGGCGGAACCTCGATCGCGTGCGGGCCGATGCGAGTGACAAACCCGGCGACGGCGATGCCGAACTCCTCCAGCAGGCCGCGCGCCACCGCGCCGGCCGCGACGCGCGCGGCGGTCTCGCGGGCGCTGGCGCGTTCCAGCGTGTTGCGGCAGTCGGTCGAGAGCCACTTCATCGCGCCGGCGAAGTCGGCGTGGCCGGGACGGGGGCGGTGCACCGGCGGCGCGTCTTCAAGCCGTGCGTCGCGGTTCTGGATTTCGATGGCGATGGGCGAGCCGAGCGAGCGCCCGCCGCGCACGCCCGATATCAGCCGGGCGGCGTCGCGCTCGATCCGCTGGCGACCCCCGCGGCCGAACCCGCCCTGCCGGCGCCGCAGCTCGGCGTCGATCCGCGCCGCGTCGACCGGCACGCCGGCCGGAAATCCCTCGATCAGCACCAGGATGGCCGGTCCGTGAGATTCGCCGGCGGTTCGATAGTCAAGCGCGGTCATCGTAGGGCCGATTATACCGACGCGCCGCAAGATGCCGGTTGTGTGCCGCGCCGCCGCCGGGCGCGGAGAGCCCGTCGCAGGAGAAGCCATGTCCAGCGCCGTCGCCGTGCCGTCCAGCCCTTCGCGTCATGCCGAACCCTCGACCGGCGTTCCGGCCAACGATGCCGGCGCGTTCACGCCGTTTGCGCCGCCGCCGCCCAGGACGTTCGCCGACGCCGGTCTGACGGCCGCCTTCGTCGAGACGCTGGTGCTCAAGTACCTGCTGGGGGTCGGCGCGGCGACCGGCGGCGCGGTGGCCAAGGAGCTGTGCCTGCCGAACGCGCCGATGATCGAGCTGCTCGCGGCGCTGAAGGCGCAGCAGATTGTCGGCTACGTCGGCGCGGCGACGGCGGGCGACTTCACCTATTCGCTGACCGACGCCGGGCGCGACCGGGCGCGGCGCTACATGCTCGAGAACATGTACGTCGGCGCCGCGCCGGTGCCCATCGAGCAGTACATCGCCGGGGTGAACGCCCAGACCATCACCCGGCTGCACCCGGGCGCCGACGACCTGCGGCGGGCCTTTTCAGACCTGCTCATCAACGACCGCATGTTCGCCACGCTCGGACCGGCGATCAACTCCGGCCGCGGCATGTTTCTCTACGGCTATCCCGGCAACGGCAAGAGCAGCATCGCCGAGCGGATCACGCGCTGTTTCGGCGACGAGGTGTTCATCCCCAAGATCGTGTCGGCCGACGGCATGCTCATCAAACTCTTCGACCCCGAGGCGCACGAGGTGGTCGCGTCGGCCGGCAGCGGCATCTTCCGCAGTTCGCAGTTCGACGAGCGCTGGGTGAAGGTGAAGCGGCCCACGCTCATCGTCGGCGGCGAGCTGACCATGGACATGCTCGAGGTGCGCTACAACGAGACGAGCAGGATCTGCGAAGCGCCGATGCAGATGAAGAGCAACAACGGCACCTTCGTCATCGACGACTTCGGCCGGCAGCGGATGCGCCCGATCGAGCTGCTGAACCGCTGGATCGTGCCGCTCGAGAAGCGCTACGACTTCCTGACGCTGCCGAACGGCAAGAAGCTCCGCATTCCGTTCGACCAGCTCATCATCTTCTCGACCAACCTGGAGCCGAAGGACCTGGTTGACGAGGCCTTCCTGCGGCGCATTCCCTACAAGATCAACGTCGCCGACCCCAGCGAGGCCGAGTTCCGCAAGCTGTTTGAGATCTTCGCGCCCAAGATGGATTTCCCCGCCAACCCGGCGGCGCTCGACTACTTCATCGACACCTACTACCGGAAGACCAGCCGGCCGTTCCGCTGCTGCCAGCCGCGCGACATCCTGCTGCAGATCCGCAACCGCTGCCTCTACGAGAGCCGGTCGATGGAGCTGAGCAACGAGGCGTTCGACTTCGCCGCGGCGATGTACTTCACGGTCATGTAGGGCCGCCCGGGCCGACCCCAACGCCGGTCGAGCCGACCATTCTCACAATTCCGCACTGGCCGCGCGCATCGGCCGGCTCGTCCCTATCGATAGAGGGAGACTGGCCATGCGCAACCCGGCGGACGGTGAAAACGAGCTTGGCGGCGGATTGAGCGAACTGAACGGCAGCCCCCGCTGCGCGGGGGGCGATCGTGGGTCGGCCGCGAACGAGGTGACTGGAGACGAGGGGATTCGAACCCCTGACCTGCTCATTGCGAACGAGCCGCTCTCCCAGCTGAGCTACGTCCCCGATTTGGCCGCGGACTATAGCCGGTCACGCCCCGTGCCGCAACGCAGTCGGCCGATTGCCGACGGCTGGCGCTGGCGCGCGTGGCCGGCTGCGTTCATACTCGGCGCGGCGCTCCGCGCGAGCTGACTTCGGTCGGCGATTTGGGGTTCCAGCGGCCCGCAAGATCGACGCAGCGGGAGGCCGTCGCAGGACTACAAGCCCAGCGTCACCGCCAGACCGCACGCCACCAGCGCCACGCCGGCCAAGGCGTGGGTGTAGCGCTCGAGCCGCGGCGAGCCCAGCCGCGTCAGCCCCAGCGTCGCCAGGGCCACGACGGTCAGCATCGTGCCGATGGTGATGAAGCCGAAGACGGCGGTCACGATCGCGACGCCGACCCAGTTGTGCTTCAGCGCCGGGTACATCACCAGCGGAATGAGCGGCTCGCACGGCCCGAACACGAAGATCGTGAACAGCACCCACGGAGTCAGACTGGGGGCGGGCGCGTCGCGGTTCCGCTCGTGGGCGATGTGGGCGTGCGCATGGTCGGCGACGTGCGCGTGCGGATGAACGTGGACCGTGCCGTCGGCGTGAACGTGGGCGTGCGTGTGCGGCCGATTGCGAATCGCCCGGCGGATGCCCCAGGCGGTGTACGCCAGGCCGAACCCGAGCAGCACCCAGCCGGCGACGTTGCCGCGCAGCGACTCGACCCAGCGCAGCCGTTCGACGGCCGTGCCCAGTGCAATCCCGATTCCCCCGAGCAGGACGGAGCTGAGGACGTGCCCGACGCCGCACAGACCGGTGACGGTGAGCGTGCGGGGCATCGACCAGCGCCCGGCGCGCGACATGGCGACGAAGGGAATGTAGTGGTCGGGCCCGATCAGGGTGTGCACCAGCGCGATGAACGCGGCGGTCGCCGTTAACGCCCCCAGGCTGGTGAAGTTCACGTCCGCCTCCCGGCACCCGGCGTGCGGCTGCGCCACGCGGGAGGGAAGACAGGATACCCGATTCGGCGGCAGGTCGCCCCGCGGGCGTGCGGAGAATGGCTTGGCCGGCGGAACCGGGTCGCGATCGGCGGGCGGTCGTAATACGTAAGAATCGAATTTGCGGGAGGGTAGGTCAGCAGGCGGGCGCCCGTTGTGCGGGCTGGTGGTCGGCGAGATTCCCCCGCGGACTAGCCCGGCGGGTCGCGCGAATGGTGGGATGCCGCTGTTGGCACCGCGGCCGATCCGGTTTGTGCCGTCGAGCGGGGGGCGCTGACCGCGTCCGCTGCTCCGGCGGTGGAGTTCGTCGGGTCCGTGGGGGCGACCCACGCCGTGCCGCGGACCCGTCTGTCGATCCCGGCGTCGGCCGGGAGAAGAGAGGTTGCTCGTGCATCAGAAAGAACAATCGCGTCGCCATCCGTGGCTTCGCGATCGCTCGGCACGGTCGCAACCGTGTGGCTTGAAGCCTGGGCCGCCGGCGGAGCGGCCGATCGGCGCGTCGGGCGGAGTTGGCCGCCTTCCGCGTACGAAAGCAGAGCGAAGGCCGCACCGCCCCCCAGCGCCAATGCAATCTGAAAGACCCGGTCGAAGCCGCGGCTGGAGACATGAGCAGAGGCGTGCATGAGTCGGGCCTCCCGGCGATGCCGCGCGGAATTCGTCGCGTGCGGCGGACTGGCCATCGGCCAGAGGCGCGAAAACAGGCGAATGAATTTTTTGCCCGTAGGGATTTCCGATTCAAGTCGAGCGCGGTTCGTGCGGCAACGTTGCCGCGCGGGTCGGCTCACGGTCGGCCGGAGACGGCGATTCGAGGGCGCGGACCGATTCCAATGCTGCCAGCGGGCCCAGGAAGGCGCGATGCTGCCGGTGACGGTCGCAGTAGTGGATCGTGATCTGTGTTTCGGCGCCGGTCCCGGCCGAGCGCTCGACGACGTCCGGGTCGGGCAGGCCGTGATCGTCGAGGATTTCCTGGATGCGGATGCGGGTCTTGCCCTGCTGCGGATCAAAACGAATCCGCAGCTCGACGCGGCTACAGGGGCCGATAAACCAAGGCTCGATCCAGCGCTCGGCGGTCAGCGTCCCGACTGTCAGCACGGTGAAGACCACCCCGGGGATGACGTAGCCGAAGCCGATCACCACGCCGATCGCGGCGACGGCCCAGATGGCGGCGGCGGTGGTGACGCCGATGACCCAGGTGCGGTCGCGGACGATGGCGCCGGCGCCGAGGAATCCGATGCCGGTGACCACTTGCGCGGCGATGCGCGTCGGGTCGGTGCCGCGCGGCAGGACCATCAGCCCGGCCTGCGTGAAGATGCAGGCGCCCAGGCAGACGAGCATCATCGTTCGCAGGCCGGCGGGTTTCTCGCGGCGGCCGCGCTCGAAGCCGACCGCCGCCCCGCAGGTGACCGCCGTCAGCGTCACCGCCACGCCCATCAGCGGGCCGGGCAGCACGGAGTGCAGATCGCTCATCCAGACCGGCACGTGCAGCGCCATCGGCGGCGCGTTGTAACGCAATGTCGGCGGCGTGCAAGGCGGCGGCGCGGGGCCGAATCTTGTCGGCGACCGGCGACGGCGATATGGTGCGGCGTGGCGGCGGGGACGATGCATGCGAGTCCTGCTGGACGAGCGCGGCGTGGCGGCGGCAGTCGAGCGCCTCGCCGTTGACATCGCCGCTGCGGCCGGGCCGGCCGAACCGGTCGGGCTGATCGGCATCCGCTCGCGCGGCGACGTGCTCGCCCAGCGGCTGCAAGGGGTGGCCACCGCCGGCCTGGCCGACTGGCCCCTGGGCACGCTCGACATCACGCTCTATCGCGACGACCTGGCCGAGATCGGCCCCAACGCGGTTGTCCGCACCACCGACATTCCGTTCGCCGTCGATGGCCGGCTGATTGTCCTGGTCGACGACGTGATCTTCACCGGACGGAGCATCCGCGCCGCGCTGGATGCCATCATGGACCTCGGCCGGCCGCGGGCCATCCGGCTGGCGGTGCTGGTCGATCGCGGCGGACGCGAGCTGCCGATCCAGCCCGATTTCGTCGCGGCGCGGACGCCGGTGCCGGCCGAGCACGTGCGCGTGCTGCTGCGCGAGACCGACGACGTGGATCGCGTTGAGGCGGGGACATGAGCAAGGCCGTTCCGCGTTCGATTCCGGTTCGACGCGATGCCGGCGGAGAAGCGCCGCCGGCCTGGTCGCATCGCGATCTGCTGGCGCTGGAGGAGCTGTCGGCGGCGGAGATCACCCACATCCTCGACACGGCCGAGGCCTTCGGCGACGTATCGACCCGCAGCGTGAAGAAGGTGCCGGCGCTGCGCGGCCGGGTGGTAGTGCTGCTGTTCTTCGAGGACTCGACCCGGACGCGGACCAGCTTCACGCTGGCGGCACAGCGGCTGAGCGCGGATATCGTCGATTTCTCCGCCCGCGGCTCGTCGGTCTCGAAGGGCGAAGACCTGCGCGACACGGTGCGGAACATCGAGGCGATGGGGGTGGACGTGCTGGTGCTGCGGCACGAGGCCTCGGGCGCCGCCGAGCTGGCCGCCCGCGCGGTGCGCTGCTGCGTCATCAACGCCGGCGACGGCCGCCACGAGCACCCCACGCAGGGGCTGATCGACATCTTCACGCTGCGCAAGCTGAAGGGGCGCATCGCAGGGTTGAAGGTCGCGATCGTCGGCGACGTGGTCCACTCGCGCGTGGCGCGGTCCAACCTGCACGGCCTGCTGAAGCTCGGCGCCGCGGTGACGCTCGTCGGCCCGGCGACGCTGGTGCCGCGCGACTTCGAGCGGCTGGGAGCGCGCGTCTGCCACGACCTGGACGCGGTCATCGGCGAGATGGACGCGATCAACATGCTGCGCATTCAGCGCGAACGTATGGCATCGAACGTGATTCCGAGCGTGCAGGAATACGCGCGGCTCTTCGGACTGAACGCCCAGCGGATGCGCCGCGCGCGGCCCGACGTGGCCATCCTTCACCCCGGCCCGATCAACCGCGGCGTCGAGCTTCAGGCCGAGGTCGCCGACGGGCCCAACAGCGCCATCCTTCAGCAGGTCACCCACGGCCTGGCGGTGCGCATGGCCGTGCTGTTCCTGTGCAACCAGGCCGCCGGAGGCGCCGCATGAGCCGCACGACCCAACGCATCGAGCCGCGCGCGACCGGCCCGGCCCGGCCCGCGACCGACAGCCTGCTGGTCCGCGGCGGGCGCGTGATCGACCCGGCGTCGGGGCACGATGCGGTCGCCGACCTGCTGATCGTTGAGGGGCGCATTCACACGCTCGGCCGGGCGCGCGAGCCGGCCGCGGTCACGCTGGATGCCGCCGGGCTGATCGTCTGCCCGGGGCTGATCGACATGCACGTTCACCTGCGCGAGCCGGGCAACGAAGAGGAGGAGACGATCGCCAGCGGCACGGCGGCGGCCGTCGCCGGCGGATTCACGAGCGTCGCCTGCATGCCCAACACGCAGCCGCCGCTCGACAACGAGGGAGCGATCGAGTCGATCTTCCGCCAGGCGGCCCGCTCGGCGTCGTGCAACGTCTTTCCGATCGGCGCGCTGACCAAGGGGCGCGCCGGACGCGAGCTGGCGGAAATGGGGCAGATGGTGCGGGCCGGCGCGGTGGCCTTCTCCGACGACGGCTGCGGCATCGCCAGCTCGGCCGTCATGCTGCGGGCGCTGCAATATGCCGGCATGTTTGGCCGGACGGTCATTCAGCACTGCGAAGATGCCGAGCTGGCTGCGGGGGGCTGCATGCACGCCGGGCCGACCGCGACGCGCCTCGGCCTGCCGGGGATTGCCGCCGCCGCCGAAGAGCTGATGGTGCAGCGCGACTTGCTGCTGGCGGGGCTGACGGGCACGCGCTATCACGTGGCGCACATCTCGACGCGCACCGCGGTGCGCCTGGTGCGCGAGGCCAAGGCGGCCGGCGCGCCGGTCAGCGCCGAGGTCACGCCGCATCACCTGTTGCTGACCGACGAGGCCTGCGCCACGTTCGACACGCGCTTCAAGGTCAACCCGCCGCTGCGCTCGGCGGCCGATGTCGAGGCGTGCGTGGCGGGCGTGGTTGACGGCACGATCGACTGCCTCTGCACCGACCACGCGCCGCACGCCGCGGACGAGAAGGCGCTCGACTTTCCGGCCGCGCCGTTCGGGATGGTGGGGCTGGAGTCGGCGGTCGCCACGTCGCTGCGCGCCCTGGTTGAGCCGGGGCGGATCGACTGGCCGCGCTGGGTGGCGCTGTGGACGATCAACCCGGCCCGCGCGTTGCAGATCGATCGCGGCACGCTGGCGCCCGGCGCGGTGGCCGACGTGACGGTCATCGATCCGCAGGAGGCGTGGACCATCGACCCGGCGGCGTTTCGCTCGCTGAGTCGCAACACGCCGTTTGCCGGCTGGTCGGTGCTCGGCCGGGCGGTGCTGACGTTGGTGGCGGGTCGGCCGAAATATTGCGGGCGCGAACCGTGGCGCGAATGGGCCAAGGAGAGTGGGGGGTGTTAGTCGAGCGGGTGGCATGGGTTGCAGGAGTTGAGGGTTGTTCTCGGGCCTGTGGTTTGTGCCGTTGCACAACGGCGATTTCTGCGCTTCCAATAATCCGTTCGTTGACGCCGCGCCCGGGCGGGATAGACTCATCTGGCGCGATTCAGGCACCGATATGGTGGTCCTGATCGATGGATACAACCTGCTGCACGCTGCCCGGGTTCATGTACGCGGCAGCACTCATCTCAGTCGCTCGCAGCTTTGCCGAATGCTCGGGGCGTGGGCGCAGGCTGGATCGCACAAAGTCGTGATCGTGTTTGACGGCCGCGGGCCCGAGGGCGCGTTGGCCGAGCAGTTGAGTGACCCGCGGATCGAAGTCCGGCAGAGCGGCGCCGAGCGCGACGCCGACACCTGGCTGAGCGAACACTTGCGGCAATATGCCGGCGCGCGGGACGCGTGTTTGGTGAGCAGCGATCGGGCCATCCAGCGGGCGGCGCGGTCGCGGCGGACGAAGTGCGTGGAATCGGACGATTTCTTCGGGCAGCTGCTGGCGGACCTGCGCAGCGGGCCGCCGCCGTCCGAGCCGGCTGAGAAGCGTGAGGGATTGCAGGAAGAAGCGCGCGACGCGTGGCTGGTCGAGTTCGGCATCGACGGCGAGTCGCGCGGGACATTCGAGCATCCGTGAGCCCGGCGCCGCCGACCGGGCGCTCGCCGCCGCGACAGGCGCCGCGGCCGGCCTTGGAGAGATCGCCATGTCCTCCCTCCGTCACAACCCCTTTACTGTCAGTTCGCCGGGTGCCCAGGTGCTCGCGCCCGCGCTGGCGCGCGACGCCATCGCCGCCGCCGAGCGCCGCGAGTTCGGCCGCTGGCTGGCCGAGTCGGACGTCTGGCTGCTCGACCTGGAAGGGCTGACCGTCCTGCGCTGCAAGGCCGACAACCTGAGCGAAGGCGGCGTGCAGTGCACCGTGCCCATCGGCTACGGGCTGGCGGTCGGCCAGCGCTACGAGCTGCGCGTCATTCATCGCCAGGTGAGCGACCCGACCCGCAAGGCGTTCTGGAGCGGCTGCTACGGCACCATCATCCGCACGCGCCTGGTGACCGAGGGGCAGAAGCACCAGCTTTCGGTCGCGCTGCGGTTCGACACGCCTCAGCCGTTTTCCGGCGCCGAAGAGTTCGCCCAGGCCTAGGCGGCCGCACGTCGTCGCCGCAGGCGCGCCGCACAGCCGTCTGCGCCTCGCCTGCATCAAGAACACCGCTCTGACAAAAAATGACCCGCCGGGAAATCTCCCGGCGGGCCGGCAGGGTACAGCGTCCGGTCGCGGTGGCGCTGCGTTACAGCGACAGCGGACCGAGCACGCTCAGGAACATCGAGCAGAAGGCGTTGATGACCTGCGTCAGCACGGCGCCGAAGATCGGCAGCGTAACCAGCAGCGAACCCCACTGCGTGCAGGCGTCCTGGACGAGGGTGCTGATCGGGCCATGGGTATCCGTCATCTCAAATCTCCTTGCGGGCGAGGCGGTTGTGTGCCTTTTTCTGTTTCGTTGCCCGGGAGCGTCCCGGGCGTTGTCATGGGGAATACGCGGCCGGACCGGCGTCCTGACAAGATTATTTCCGCCTCGGCGGGCTCGGCCGCCGCTGGGGCGGCGCTGTGAATCGCGACTGGTGGGCGAGCGGCTATACTGATGGGTTCGGGCGCCCCCAGGAAGCAACACGGATTGAGACGATGTTCATCATTCTTTATCGATTCAAGAAGCCGACCGACAAGGCCCTCGGCCCGGTGGTGCAGTACCGCGTCTTCGCGCGCGACCTGGCCGAGGCCTGGGCGCTGGCGCGCGGCTACGCCAATTACGCCGGGGTCGAAATCGTGGATGTCGTGCCGGTGTAGCGTGACGCCGCATCGACCGCCGGGCGCCGCAGCGCCGCGGCACACGCCGGGCCGGTTTCGGCCGCGCCGGGCCCGTTTGCGGCCTGGAAGGCGAGCCGGGGAATAGAGCGGCCGGCCGCGCGGTTTCACTCTCGCGGCCCACGCAAGGGCGGAGTTGTCCTGGCGAGCGGCCGCGGCGAAGGGTCTGCACGATGCGAACGATCCCGTTCCTCAGTCTGATCGCGCTGGTCGCCGCCGCGCTGTTCATCCCGAACAACGTGTCGGCCGTGGTCTCGATCGGCGGCATCTCGTTCATCGACCGCAACCAGACCGGCGAGGTCGTGCTCGGCCCGGTGCGCGGCGGCCTGGCTGTGATCGACTTCGACCGCGACGGCTATCTCGACCTGGCGATCGGCGATCAGTTCGGATTCGCCAGCCACCTGTTTCGCAACGTGCCCGATGCGGCGCGGCCCGGCTTTCGCACCTTCGCCGATGTCTCGGCCGCCAGCGGGCTCGTCGAGCCCGACGGCACCGCGCGGCTGTCCGTGGGCGTGCTCACGGCCGACTACGACAACGACGGCGACGACGACATTTTCATGGTCGGGCGCGGCGCCGCGCCGGCCTCGTACGGGCTGCTCTATCGCAACGACGGCGGCACGTTCACCAACGTCAGCATCGCCGCGGGCGTGCGATTGCCGGGTGGCAACGCCGAGGCCGCCTCGTGGTGCGACTTTGACCTGGACGGCGACGTGGATCTGCTGGTCATGGGCAACGCCGTGCCTTACGCCACGCTGCTGGTCAACAACGGCAACGGCACCTTCACCGACCGTTCCGATCTGCTGCCGGTCGTGCCGTCGCCGGCCCATTTCTACTCGATGATCTGGACCGACTACGACGGCGACGGCTGGCCCGACTGCTTCCCGCTCAACAGCTCGGGCGCGGGCCACGACACGGTGCTGCACTCGATTCCGGACGGGTTCGGCGGGCGCCGTTTTCAAAACGTCGCCGACGCGCTGGGCTTCGTCGGGCTCGGAAACGCGCCGATGGGCATCTCGGCGGGCGACTTCGACGGCGACGGCGACCTCGACTTCGGCATCAGCGACGCCATCGTGGGCACCTACTTCCGCAACGACGGCGGCCTGTTCACGCACATCACGCCGTTTTCGACCATGTTCGGCTGGGGCGTCATCTGGCTCGACGTCGACAACGATCGCGATGTCGACTTCTACACGGCCGGAAGCTGGCAGAACCCCAACCTCGACAACCTGCAGCGCAACGACGGCGGCGGCGCGTTCGCCAACATCTCGCCGGCGCTCAACACCGTGTCGCTGGCGTCGCAATACGCCGTCCGCATGGACTTCAACAACGACGGCCGGCCGGACATCATCACCGTCAACCCGCTCAATTCCGTCTCCGTGTTCGAAAACGTGTCGACCGCCGCGAATCACTGGACCCTGCTGACGCTCCGCGGCGACGGCGTGCAGGTCAATCGCGACGCCATCGGCGCCCGCGTCCGGCTCACCAGCGGCGGCGTCACGCAGCTGCGCGAGCTGGTCAGCGGCTCGAGCACCACCGCGACCGAGGACCTGCGCGTGCACTTCGGGCTGGGAGCCGACGCGGCGATCGACCGCATCGAGGTCGTCTGGCCGCGCAGCGGATCCCTTGCGTCGCGCACCGAGCGCTTCCTCGGCCCGATCGGCGTCGATCAGCCGCTCACGCTTACGCCGGCCGCGTCGCTGCTGCCCGGCGACCTGAACTGCGACGGCCGCGTGAACGGGCTGGACGTCGAGGCGTTCGTGCTGGCGCTGCAGAACCCCGCCGCGTACGCCGCCGACTACCCGACCTGCAACCGCAGCAACGGCGATCTGAATCTGGACAACGCCCTGTCGGCGGCCGACGCGGGGCTGCTCGTGACCGCGCTGCTGACCGCGCCCTGACGGCCGCGGTTCCGCGTGCGGCCCGCGCGCCCGTTTCCGTGCAGGCCGATTGGCCATTCCACGTCGCCGCCCCGATGATGGCACGATTGCCCGGGAGGCGACTTGGCCGATTCCATCGAACAATTCGTCGCGCGACTGCGGCCGGCGGCGTTCGTACCGGCCGGGCGACCCGAGCTGCGCGAGCAGATCGGCGCGGCGCTGACGGCATTTCTGGCGGCGCTGCCCGCCGAGCGCCTGGCCGCGGTGCGCGCTGCCTGTGACGACGGCCAGCCCGGCGGCGGTGAGCCGGGGCTGGTCCGCCTGCTGCGGGCCTGTCCGACGCTGCACAAGTTCGCCCAGGTACTGGCGCGGCACCGCGAGCTCGACCCGGCGGTCCGCGCCCTGCTGACGCCGCTCGAGTCGATGCCCTGCCGGCTGGACGCGGCGGCGCTGACGGCGCTGGCGCACGGCGCGGTCGGCGAGGCGCTGGCGGCGCACGACGTCGTGCTCGACTGTGGCGCGGCGGTCGAGGCGAGCGTGGCGGTGGTCGTGCCGCTCGCGTGGGGCCGCGACGGGCCGCGGCGCGCCGGCGTGCTGAAGCTGCTCAAGCCGGCCGTGGTCGAGCAGATCGACCAGGAGTGGGCCGGGCTGGCGTCCGCCGCCGACGGGCTGGACGCCGCCGCGGCGCGCGGCCGGCTGCCGGCGCTGGGCTATCGCGCCGCGTTCGACGAGGCCCGCGCGCTGCTGCTGCACGAGGTGCGGCTCGATCAGGAGCAGGCGCATCTGGCCGAGGCGGCGCGTCATTTTGTGCGGCCGGGCGCGGTCGTCGTGCCGGCGCTGCTGCCGTTCTCGACGCCGCGCGCCACGGCAATGGAGTACGTCGCGGGCGTGAAGATCACCGACGCGCCGCGCGACGCGGCGCTTCGCCGGCGTCTGGCCGAGCGGGTGCTGCGCGCCCTGGTCGCCGGGCCGTTCCTGTCGCGCGACGAGCGGGCGTTCTTTCACGCCGACCCGCACGCCGGCAACCTGCTCGCGACGCCCGACGGGCAGGTGGCGATTCTCGACTGGAGCCTGGTCGGGCGGCTGGGCGTCGGGCCGCGCGAGGCGGTGGCGCAGATGATTCTCGGCGGGCTGCTGTGCGACGCCGGCCAGGTGGCGCGGGCGCTGGCCGCGCTGGGCACGCCGCCCGACGCAACGGCCACGGGCGCGGTCATCGACGCGGCGCTGACGGACGTGTCGCGCGGACAGCTGCCGGGGCTCGACTGGGTCGTGTCCTTGCTCGATAGGCTGGCGGCGGCCGGCGCGCGATTCGCGGGCGAGCTGCTGCTATTCCGCAAGGTGCTGCTGACGCTCGAAGGCGTGGTCGCCGACATCGACGCGACCTGCGGCTGCGACGCGGTGCTGCTGGCGGCGACGATGGACGCGCTGCTGCGCGAGTGGCCGGCGCGGTTTTTCGCCCCGCCGCAGTCGCGCGCCTTCGCGACGCACCTGTCAAACCTCGACCTGGCCGCGCTGGCAATGCGGTTTCCGGCCGCCGCCTGGCTGCACGGGGCGCGGGCGCTGCGGCCCGCCGGACCAGGCTGACGGGCGTGACCGGGCCGGCGAGGGCGCCGCGCGGTTGCACCGCACCGCCGAACGGGGCGCGGATCGGATACAATGTCACTGCCGAGCCGGTCGGACGGCCGCCGGGCGGATGCCGCGAGGCGCCGCCGGGAGGAAAGTCCGAACTGGACAGGGCACGGTGGTGGCTAACGGCCACCGGCGGCGACGCCCGGGAAAGTGCCACAGAAAACAAACCGCCGATGGCGCGGTCGACTGATCGGTGCACGTGACCGATCGCGGCCGCGATCAGGCAAGGGTGAAACGGTGCGGTAAGAGCGCACCGCGCGGCCGGTGACGGTCGCGGCACGGCAAACCCCACCGCCAGCAAGCCCAAATAGGCGGCGAAGGTCGCGCCTCGGCGCGGCCTGCGATGCGGCCCGCGTCGCCACTCAGCCGCGGGTAGGGCGCTCGAGTCGCCGGGCAATCGGCGACCTAGATTGATGGCCGTCTCCGCCGCGTTCGCGGCGCAGACAAGATTCGGCTTACAGACCGGCTCGGCAATTTTCTCGCCGCGACTCGCCGCCAGTTCTGCCTTCCGCCTCCGGCCGCTGCCGGCAGGAACTGCGCCCCGCGCGATCGCTGCGCCGCCTGGCCGGCTCGACTCGCCCGGCCGCGCCGCCGGGGCCGATGAACCTCGGACGAGCGCAGGCTGACATGGACGCGTGGATCATCACACTCGTGGCGGGCGGATTGTCTGCGCTGATCTTCTTCCGCGCGGTCGCCGGTGCGAAATTCGCGCTGGAACTGCAAACCGCCGCAAAGAAGCCGCAAGTCGAGACACCGCCGGAGGCTGCGGCCGGCGCGCCGCCGCGGCGCGCGGGGGCGGTGATTGACTCGGCCAAGTCGAGCCCCTAGCTTATTGAATGGCAGGCAGTTGCGCCGCAGCGGCGGCGCCCTGCAACGGGATTCACATCACATGAGCGCTGACACCAACGCCCGATTCGGCCGGCTGCTGAAGACGATCGCCGTGCTGCGCGTGCTGGTGCCGGTCTGGGCGGCCGTGGGGCTGCTGGTGTTTTTCATCACGCAGCGCGACGCCGGCGCCTGGGCGCGAATCGACGCGGTCGGCCGGGCGGTGGTAATAGTGCTGCTGATCGAGGTGGTGCTGGGCGCGGCCAGCGTGCTGCTGAAGATGGAATCGAGCCTGTTCCGCATCAACGACACGCTGATGGACCTGCGCGACTCGGCCGAGCGGCAGGCCCGGTCGCTCGAAGCGGTGGCCGACCAGTCGCGCCTGTCGGACCTGGCGCGGAGCATCGCCTCGCGCGAGCAGGAGCGCGACCTGATCCGCCGGGCAGCCAACGAGGCGCTGATCGGCGGCGACCTGGAATCGGTCTATTACTACGCCGACCAGCTTGAGCAGCGGCACGGCTACAAGCAGGAGGCCAGCCGGCTGCGGAGCGAGGTCGAGGCCCATCGGCGCGACGTGGAGGAGCGGTTCGTCGAGGACGCCGTCGGCCGGGTCGAGGGACTGCTGGCGGGCGGGGAGTGGGAGCGGGCGCGGTCGGAAATCGACCGGCTGACCAAGCTGCACCCCAGCGTCGAGCGGATCCAGCAGTTGCCCGACCAGTTCGTCGATCGGCGCAGCGACCACAAGCGGCGGCTGCTCAAGCAGTGGGACGAGGCGGTGCAGCGCAACGACATCGACAAGGGCATCGCCATTCTGCGCGAGCTGGACGGCTTCCTGTCGCCCAACGAGGCGGCGGCGCTGGAGGAGTCGGCGCGCGGCGTCTTCCGGGCCAAGCTGCACAACCTGGGGGTGCAGTTCTCAATCGCGGTGACCGATCGCAACTGGGCCGCGGCGCTGCACGTCGGCGAGCAGATCATCCACGAGTTTCCCAATTCGCGCATGGCCGCCGAGGTCCGCGAACACCTCGAGGCGCTGCGGTCGCGCGCCGCCCGCTCGACCGCGGTCGAGAGTTAACTTCCTTTCACGAATGCCCCTGGGACTGCCGGCCGACTGGCCTGCCGCGCGCCCGCCTGCCGATATTCACAGAGGTGAAATCTCGCCGCGCGCCGCACCCCGCGCGGCCGGCGTTTGAACCCCGAGTTTCAATGTTGCAACGGCCGCGGCGCGGCTACACTGCCGCACTGGTCGAGCAAGGACGACTCACCATGACCCACCGATGGACGCGATTTTCCACGGACCGGTTCGCGATTGACCTGCTCGCGCTGGCGCTGGCCGGCGCGGTGATGCTGGCGTTTGCGGCCGGCTGCCTGCAGCAGGAAGACCCCAACACGTTTCACGTTGAAGGCCGCGCGCCATCGACGCCGCCGCGCGTCGTGCCGGCGACCTATGGCTATCCGCCCGAGCCGCCGGTGGTAGACTCGCTCGGGCTGCGTGAATTCGCCGACCGCTTCCGCGGGCGCGTCGTGGTGCTCGATTTCTGGGCCTCGTGGTGCAACCGCTGCCGCGACGAGATGCCGCGCATGGTCGAGATGCAGCGCCAGCTCAAGGCGTCCGGCGTGCAGGTGATCTCCTGCAACCTCGACGACGCCCAGTCGTGGAGTCGCCAGACGGTGCCCTATCTCCAGAGCGTGCTGGGCAACTTCCCGTGCGTGGTCGTGCCGCAGTCGGCCAAGGGGCCGCTGCGCGACTGGCTCGGCCAGAACTGGGACTTCGGCCTGCCGGCGCGGTTCGTCATCGACGAGCGCGGCGAGCTGATCGGCCGGCTGCTGGAGAATGATTCGATCGAGCAGGTCGCCAGCGCCGTCGAGCGGGCCGCCGCCGGGGCCTCGACCGAGCGCGTCGCCCGCCGGCCGGAGGGCGCGCTCGAGCTGCGCTTCCGGCTGATCGACGTTCGCACCGGGCAATCGCAGTCCGTTCCGGCCGACGGGGAACGCCGCGGCCATCGCCAGGCAAGCTGGCCGACGCGGTCGCGCGGCCGTCGCCAGCCGCACGCGGCGGATCGCGCTGCTGCCGATTGCCGCGCCGGGGCGCGGCCGCCGAGCCGCTGGGGCACGAAATCACGTCGCAGACGGCCGACGAACTGCGGCGGCTGGGCTACAACGACCTGCTTGAAGAGAGCGCTGCCGCCGGCGACCTGCGGCGCCGCAACCTGAGCGTCGCGGCGATCGAGTTCGATCCGAAGATCGTGCAAGGCAACCTGGGGGCCGACTACGCAGTGCTCGGCTGGATGTCCGGCGCGCCGGGGGCGCAGTCGGCCAGCCGCGAGCGCTAGGCCGCACGCGGAGGCCGTGTCATGGGCCGCCTCTCGCTGGACGTGATCGAGATTGCCTCGCCTTGCGCGGCCGACTGGCGGCAGATGCGCGGCGACGACCGCGTGCGTCACTGCGACGAATGCGGACTGAACGTCTTCAATCTGTCGGCCTTGCCGCGGGCCGACGCCGAGCGGCTGGTCTTTGAGACGGAAGGCCGGCTTTGCGTGCGGTTCTATCGCCGGCGCGACGGAACGGTGCTGACGCGCGACTGTCCGCGCGGCTGGCGGGGGGTGGTGGTGCGGGCGGGCCGGCTGGTGGCGGCCGTGGCGGCGATGGTGGGGCTGGTGGCGACGCCGGGCTGCCGGCGCGGGTCATACCTGAAATCGGGCGCGATTCGACCCGTGAACTCCGCGGCCACGACGCAGCCGAATAACAGTGGACGGCCTCTCATGGGCAGGATCGCTTCGCCGCCGCATTCGTCGACGCAGCCTGTCGAGCAGTTCAAGCCGATCGAGCGGTAATCCATGCCGCAGGGCGGGTCGCAAGGCCGCGCGCCCCGCGTCTAGCTGCGATCGACGCTACGCCGCCTACGGACAGCCGCCGATTCCCAGGCAGCGCACGAACTCCTGCACGTCGCCGCCGTCGGCGATGCCGTTGGCGTCCATGTCTGACCGCACGACGTGCTGCGGGTCGCTGTCGGCGCCCAGCAGCACCGCCACGAACAGTTGCAGGTCGACCAGGTCCATGTCGCCGTCGCAGTCGAGGTCGCCGGCCCGGGCCACCTTCACGATCTGGAAGGTGTCGGTGACCACGCCGTCGCGCCGCAGGTTGTCGAGCGAAAGGCGGTTGCCGTCGATGGTCAGCAGGCACGAGCCGAAGGCGACCTCGCTGAAGTACATCAGCGGGTGGTTGCCGGCGCCGCCGAGCGCGCCGCCGCCGTGGCCCGCGACGACATAGACCGCTCCCTGGTGCGGATGCTGCCCGGTGCCCTTGTGGTAGGCGCCGCTGCCGGAGAGCCGGCCGTCGCCGGCGTCGACGATGTGTCCGGCGGCGGTGGTGGGGGTGTCGTAGGCGCCGTCGACCAGGAACGACCGCTCGTAGATGTGCGAGTGGCCGGCCAGCACCAGGTCGACGCCGCCCGCCTCGAGAATGGGCAGGACGTTCTCGCGCATGTCGCGCATGCGGCCGCCGGAGTCGGCGACGTTGTCGGAGTCGTGCGTGCCCTTGGTGTAGGGCGGGTGATGCCAGAAGGCGATGATCCAGTTCTGCTGCGTGGCGGCGAGGTCGGCCGTCAGCCAGGTGAGCATCGGCCCGGCCGGCGTGCGGTCGGAGTCGTGCGAGTCGAGGCAGATGAAGTGGACGTTGGCGTAGTCGAATGAGTAGTAGGCCTCGGTGCCGGACGGCAGGCCGCCGGCTTCGCCGCCCGCGGGGGTGACGTAGGCGACGTAATAGGGCCCGGTCTGCGTGGCCGACTGCGACGAGGTGCCTTCGTGGTTGCCCATCGTTGGCCAGCAGGGAACGTGCGCGAGAATCGGCTCGTAGGGGGCGAAGAAGTTGGTGGTGAATTCCAGGTCGGTGCCGCTGCTGTAGGCCATGTCGCCCATGTGCAGGTAGAGGTCGGGCACGACGCCGGGCGCGGCGCGCAGCAGGGCGTCGCGCACGTCGGCCTGGTCGGTGTCGCCGGTGCCCGAGTCGCCGACGATCCAGGCGGTGAATGCCGATCGCGCGCCGCCGGGCGGCGCGGTGCGGAAGTAGTGTTCGCTGTCTCCGCCGGCCAGCGTCGCGGTCGTGCTGCCCAGATCGTAGAAGTAGAGCGTGTCGGGTGAAAGGGTGTCGAGCGTCACGACGTGGTCGAGCACCAGCGTCTCGTCGGAGACGGTGTTGGCGAGCGACTGCGGCGCGCTGCCGAAGCGCACCTGGCTGTCGGTGGCGACGTTCGTCCGCCACGCCACGCGGATCGACGTGGGCGTGACGATCTGCAGGTAGGCCGGCCGCACCAGCAGCGGCGTCGTCGCCGGCGGGGTGTAGGTGACCGAGAGCTTCGGCCGCAGCGTCATGTTGGCGACGTATTCGCTCGAGCGGAACTGGCAGCCGTTGGCGCCGGCCGGCACGAAGATCCAGCCGCGGTTGACGCTGGCGCCGGAGATCCAGCGTTGCAGGCTGGCAGTCACGTTGACGTTCATCGTGCCGATGGTGGCGGGCGCGGTGGCGACCAGCGTGGAATAGTCGGCCGGCTGCACGCCCGGCGCGGCGCCGAAGGTGTTGTAGGGGGTCAGCTCGTTCCAATCGACCGCGACTTCGTAAAGGCTGCCGGCGTCGCCCGCGTCGAAGACGGTGTATGAGAGCGTGGCCGCGGTGATGGTTGAACCGGGCGGAATCTGCGTCGTGCCATAGCCGAAGAGCCGGTCGAACCGCAGCAAAGCGTAGTTGCGCTGGGCGCTGCCAGGCGGATCGTCGGCGTCCCATTCGACCGCCTCGGCGAAGGCGTTGGCGGTGGACGGCACGGCCTGCGCCAGAAACGTGTCGAGCGTGAAGCTGTAGCCGTTGGAGCCGTTCTGAAAGGTGCGCACGTCGCCGCGGGCCGCCGCGGCAGACAGCAGCAGCGCGGGCAACAGGGCGCGGGAAAACTGGTTGCGGCGTGCCATCATCGCGCTCCCCGGGTTGATGATTGCAGTTCGTCGCGTAGCGCGACCGCGGCGGGCAGCGTCGGCGCTTCGCCCAGGACGACGTCCAGCTCGCGGCGTGCGTCGGCCGGACGATCGACGGCCGCCAGCGCTCGCGCCAGCGCCAGCCGGTTCAGCGGCGTCGACCGCGCCCGCAGCGCCGCCTCGGCGGCGTGCAGCGCGCGGCGGCGGTCGACCGCGGCGGCCTGCGGCTGCCCGGCCTGTTCGAGCAGCGTCGCCCGTCTCAGCCACGCGTCGGCGCCGTTCGGCAGTCGTGAAATCTGTTCGTCCACAAGCGCGATCGCGGCGTCATGTCGGCCGCGCCGCGCCTCGATGTCAATCAGCGCCGTGCGCACCACCCACGCCTGGTGCAGCGCCGGCAGCGCGTCGCGCAGACACGCGGCGGCCTCGTCCAGTCGACCGGCGGTCACCAGCAGCCGGCCGCGCGCCAGCACCCGGTCCACGTCGACGTGGCGCCGCAGCGCGGCGGCGTAGTCGTCGATGGCGGCCGCGGTATCACCGGCGCGCTCGGCCAGCCGGGCCCGCAGCGCGAAGGCGTTGGCCGAGTCGCCGCCGGCGCCGAAGTAGCGGGCGAGGTCGTCTCGCGCGTCGGCGTCGCGGCGGAGTTCCGCGAGCGTCAGCGCGCGATGCAGGCGGATGTCGAGGTCGGCCGGCGCCAGCGCGACGGCGCGGTCCAGGTCGGCGACCGACGCGGGCAGGTTGCCCTCGAGCCGGTAGAGCAGTCCGCGCCGCGCCCAAGCGTCGGCCCGCGCCGGCTGCGTCGCGAGAATGCGATCGATGGCGGCAATCTCGTGATGCGGACCGGGATGCGCGCTGGCGGCGGCGGTCAGCGCCGCCAGGCCGGCGAGCCAGGCCAGGGCAGCCGTTGCCGACCGGCGCGCGTTATCGGTCGCGATCGCGGACTCTCCACGGGGCATGTCTTTCATTCTACCTCGTCGCGCGGGGCGATTCTGCTCGTCACGGGCGGGCGGGCTGGCTGGTGCCGCCGGAGGGTGAGTCGGCCGGGCGTGACGTGGCCGCCAGCCGGGCGCGGAATGCGCGGCCCTCGGCGTTTCGACCCTGGGCCTCGTAGAGGCAGGCGAGCGCCTCGACCGCCTCGGCGACCTCGTCGCTGTTCGGCGCGGCGAACGATTCACACAGCGCCAGCGCGCGGCGCAAATGGCGCTCGGCCGGCTCGAAGCGGCGCAGATGTTCGAGACAGGCGCCGCAGCGCAGCTCGACGCTCGCCTCGCGGCGGATGTCGCGCCCCGCGCCGGGCCGGGTGATGGCGGTCAGCAGTGCCTCGTAGATCGGCATCGCCGCGGCGAAGCGGTCGCGCTGCAGCAGCGATTCTCCCAACATCAGGGCGCACTGGATCACGCCGTCGCGCGGCGCGCCGGCCAGCACGCGCGGCGCAAGCCGGCCGGCTTCGTCGCGCAACGCGTCGGCCGACGCCGCGCGCCCCAGCGCATCGCGGACCGAGAGCAGGTCGATCATCGAGAGGAACACGTCCGGGTGGTCGCGCCCAAGCGTGCGCCGCTGCGCGGCCAGGGCGCGGTCGAACAGCGCCTCGGCCTCGGGCAAACGGCCGCGGGCGTTCGCGAGCAGGCCGAGGTTCGAGACGACCGTCAGCGTGCCGGCGTCGTCCGGGCCGACGCAGCGCGTGTACAGCGACAGCGCCGAGCGCCATTCCGCCTCGGCCGCGTCATACAGCCGCAGCGCGTAATAGGCCCGCCCCAGCGTGTGATGCACCACGGCCTGGACGTTCTCCTGGCCCGCGAGCCGCTGATCGACGCTCTCGGCGGCGCGGTCGAGCATCGCCGCCAGCGTCACGGTTCTGCCGGCCGGTTCGTCCGCCGCCGAGGCGCCCGCGCGCGGGGCGGGCGCCGGCACGGCCGCCAGCATGCCGGCGAAGAAGCGGTAGAGCGACTCGAACCGGTCGGCCGCGGCGCGGGCCTCGCGCGTGGCGCGCGTCGCGACCACCGCCTGCCAGGTCGTTCCGACGATGCCCGCGGTCAGCGCCAGCAGCGTCGCCGCCGCCGCGCCAACCAGCCCGCGATTGCGCCGCGCAAACTTGCGCAGCTGATACAGCGTGGTCGGCGGGCGGGCCTGGATCGGCTCGTGACGCAGAAAGCGCTCGAGGTCTGCTGCCAGCTCGGCGGCCGAGCCGTAGCGCTGCTCGCGGTCCTTCTCGAGCGCCTTGGCGACGATGGTTTCCAGGTCGCCGCGCAGCGTGCGGTCGATCGACCCGGCGAGCGGCGCGTCCTGCTCGGCGACCATCCGCACCGCGTCGGGCAGCGGCCGCGCGCCGACGTCGTGCGGGAGCCGGCCGGTCAACAGTTCGAACAGGATCACCCCCAGGGCATAGACGTCGGCGCGGGTGTCGATGTTGAGCGGATCGCCGCCGAGCTGCTCCGGGCTGATGTAGGGCAGCGTGCCGAGCAACTGGCCGACGTGCGTCTGGGCGGTGGTCGCCGACGTCTCGCCGTCGATCGCGCGGGCAATTCCAAAGTCCAGCACCTTCGGCCGCGCGACCAGGGCGCGGCGAGTTCCGTCGACGGTCGGCACCGCGCCGGCGGTCGCGTCGTCGGTCGTCACCAGGATGTTGCTCGGCTTCAGGTCGCGATGGATGACCCCCTTCTGGTGGGCATATTGCACCGCGGCGCAGACATCGCCGAACAGTCGCAGCCGCTCGACCCGCGACAACCGCTGCTCGCGCGCAAACGCCGTAAGCGGCTCGCCGGGGACAAACTCCATCGCGATGAACGGCTGGCCGGCGGGCGTCGCGCCGGCCTCAATCACCTGGGCAATGCCCGGGTGGTGCAGCCGCGCCAGCAGCGCCGCCTCCTGGCGGAAGCGGCGCACCGACCCGGGCGAGTGGGCCCCGGCCCGCAACAGCTTCAGCGCCACCTGCCGGCGCGGATTGTTCTGCTCGGCCAGATAGACCGCCCCCATGCCGCCGCTGCCGATCGGATGGAGGATGCGATACGGCCCGACGCGTCCGGGCGCGTCGGTGGCGGCCGGGTCGACGCCCGTGGCCGCTCCACCGGCTGGCGCAGGCGTCTCGAGATAGCCGCCGAGCCGGTCGTGATGCGCCAGGAGCGACTGCACCTCGCCGCGCAGGTCGGCGTCGGCGGCGCGCAGTGCCGCGTCGCGCTCGCCGGGCGGGGCATCGCGCACGGCGTCGAACAGCGCCTTGACCTGTTGCCAGCGGTGCGGGTCCATGCGATCTGCGGCGTTCTACGGGGCCGATTCGTCCTGCGGCGACAGGGCGCGGTGCAGCCAGGCCCGCGCCAGTTGCCAGTCAGACTCGATGGCGCGCTTGGAATAGCCGAGCGATTCGGCGACTTCGTCGACCGTCAGTCCGCCGAAGAAGCGCAGCTCCACGACCCGCGCCTGGCGCTGGTCGAGCGCGGCCAGCTGCGAGAGCGCGTCGTCCAGCGCCAACAGCTCGTCGTGCGCGTCGGCGGCCAACGCGAGGTCGGGTTCGAGCGGCAGTCGCCGGAGCTGCCCGCCGCGCTTCTGGGCGCCGCGCGCCCGGGCATGCTCGACCAGCACGCGCCGCATGACGTTGGCCGACGCGGCGAAGAACTGCGTGCGGTTCATCGACTGCGGCGATGCGGAGTCGAACAGCCGCAGGTAGGCCTCGTGGACCAGAGCGGTCGGCTGGAGCGTGTGTCCGGGCCGTTCGTGCCGCAGGTAGGCGGCCGCCAGGGCGCGCAGCTCGTCATAGACCAGGCGCGTCAGCCCGGCGGGTGGAATGGGCCCCGCCCGGACCGGGTCCGGATCGGGCCGCGAAGCGCTGGGTTCGGTCGTGGGCGGCATGGCGCTCCCCGGGAAATGACGCACGTGTGCGGATTTCAGCCACGATTTTCGCATTCCCCCGGGGCGGATACAAGCGCCGCATCGGAATTCGGCGCGCCGGCCGCGGCTGCGCGGCGGATAACATTGACGAATCGGGAGGGGCGTCATGCCGTGTCGCCGCAATGGGGCCGTCCGACGGTTTGAGTGGGTCGCGCTCGTGGTCGCGCTGAGCGCGTGGCATGTCCCCGGGTTGCTGGCGGCCGGTCTGGTTCCGCGCGCGGCGGTCATCAAGCCGGCCCGCACGGTCGTGAACCCCGCCGTTTTCCGGACCGACGTGATCGCGGTGAAGTTCCGCGACGATCTGCGCGTGCGGCTTCGCGCCGGACGCCTGACCGACGAAGGCAGCGGCGCGCTGGCGCCCGCCGCCGCCACGCTGGCGAACCTCGGCGGCCGGTGGGAGCGCGTCCATACCGTCCCCGAGGCCAGGCTGGACGAGATGCGGGCAGCCGCCGAGCGCGCCACCGGCCGTACCGTGGCCGACCTGAACACCGACTACTTTCTCCACCTGCCGGCGGGTCAATCGGCCGCCGCCGCCATCGGCGCTCTGAACGCGCTGGCGTCGGTCGAGCTGGCGCAGCCGGTGGCGCTGCCGGTCGCCGCGCCGGTTCCGCCCAACTTCCAGGCGAACCAGGGCTATCTCGGCCTGGCGACCGCCGGCGTGGGCGCGACCTGCATGTGGAACGTGCCGGGCGGCACCGGTGCGAATTCCAAGATCGCCGACGCCGAATACAGCTGGAATCGCAACCACAACGACCTGGGCGCCACGACGCTCCTGGGCGGCGCGCCGACCGATCCGTTCAACAACGACAACCACGGCACGGCCGTGCTCGGCGAGATCGGCGCCCTGAACAACGGCAACGGCGTGACCGGCATCGTCTACGGCACCACGATGTACGTGGTCGCGGTCAACGTCGGCGGCGTGCAAAACGTCGCCGGCGCCATCACCACCGCCGCGGCCAACCTGGCCGGCGGTGACGTCATCCTCATCGAGCAGCAGTATCCCGGTCCGAACTACACCGGCGTGCCGGCCGGAACGCAGGTCGGCCTGGTGCCGGTCGAGTGGAACGTCGGCATCTACAACGCCATCGTCGCCGCGGTCGGCAACGGCATCGTCGTCGTCGAGGCGGGCGGCAACGGCTCGCAGAACCTCGACGCCGCCGTTTACAGCACCGGCAACGGCGGTCACTGGCCGTTCCTGGCGGCGAATGACTCGGGCGCGCTCATCGTCGGGGCGGGCGCCGTGCCCGGCGGCTCGGATGTCGACCGCTCGCGGCTCGGCTTCTCGAACTATGGCTCGACCGTCGACCTGCAGGGCTGGGGCGAAAAGGTCTATTCCACCGGCTACGGCGACGCCTACGCGGCCGAGGGCAAGAACAACTGGTTCACGGCGGTCTTCTCCGGCACGTCGAGCGCGTCGCCGATCGTTGCGAGCGCGTGCGTGGCGCTGCAGTCGGCCTACAAGGTCGCCGGCGGCGCGTTTCTGACGCCCGCGCAGGTGAAGAACGCCTTGCAAACCACCGGCTCGCCGCAGCAGAACGGGACCAATCCGGCGACGCAGAACATCGGCCCGCGGCCCGACGTGCCCAAGGCCATCTGCTCGCTCGTGCCGGCGATGGACTCGAACGCCAACGGCCGACCCGACCTCTGCGACGGACTCGCCGGTCTGCAGGCCTGCTGCTTTCCCAACGGCGGCTGCACTGACACAACCGCGGCCCACTGCACGGCCAGCGGCGGCACGCCGCAGGGCGCCGGAACGACTTGCGCCACCACCCAGTGCCCGGTCGCGCCGCCCACTCAGGCGTGCTGCATGCCGAACGGCGCCTGCGCCGACATGCCGGCCGCCAACTGCACCCAGGCCGGCGGCACGCCGCAGGGCGTCGGCACGAACTGCGGCACCACGCAATGCCAGCCGGCGCTGCAGGCCTGCTGCATCCCCGGACCGGCGCCGGCCTGCGCCGACATGCCGCCGCAGAACTGCCAGATGATCGGCGGGCTGGTCCAGGGACCGGGCACGACCTGTCTGACGACGCCGTGCCAGATCGCCGTCCCCAAGTTCTCGCAGCTGCCGACGCAGAATCACGAAGATCTGCCGTCGCAGATCGACCTGGCGACGATGAACCCCAAGATTGTCGTGGCGGATGACTTCCAGTCCGACGGCCGGCCGATCACCGTCGTGCACTGGTGGGGTTCGTATTTCGATCCGCGCTACCAGCCGGTGATCTACGGCGGCTTCGGTGCGCCGTTCCAGCTCGACGGCTGGCTGATCAGCTTCCACGAGCCGCTCGCGCAGGCCGGTCCGCTGGCTCCGCCGCTGGGGCTCTACTTCGCGCCGGCGGCGGCGGTCACGGTGCGACCGACCAACATCGCCGCGTGCGACGGCCACGTCGTGTTCGAATACCTGGTCGAGATCAACAAGTGTTGCCTGCTGCACGCCCTGCCCGACAGCCGCAGCGGCTGGGTTCCGGCCCGGCTCGAGGCGTTCGAAGAGCAGCACTGCTTCTACTACGACATCGACATTCAGGCCGCGGTCGGCGGCGCCTACCAGCGTCAGCCGGGCACCGGAATTTGCCTGCCCATGCCGACCCAGAACATCGGCGCCGGCTTTCCCGTGTGGGGCTGGCACACCACCCCCACCGAGGCCGGTCGCCGCGCAGCGCTGATGAGCCAGACGATGATGATGCCCGGCGGACAGTGGGCGTACGGCCCGTGGGTGCCGGCCCAGCCGCTCTGTGCGCCGGCGCCGGTCAACATGGCCTTCGAGCTGCTGACCAACAACCCGGCGCCGGAGCCGCCCTGTCCGCAGGCCTGCTGCTTCGACAGCGGCCAGTGCAGCGACCTGCCGCCCGCCGACTGCCTGCTCGCCGGCGGCACGCCGCGCGGTGACGGCACGAGCTGCGCCACGACCTCTTGCCCGCCGATCGTGCCGAAGTTCTCGCAGCCGCCGACCGAGAACGGCGCCGACATCACCTCGAGCCTGCCGTGGGCGTTCTTTCCGACCAATCGCGTCGCCGCCGACGACTTCCAGTCCGACGGCCGGCCGATCGCGGTGGTGCGCTGGTGGGGCTCATACATCGACGCGCGCTACGCGCCGGTGCAATACGGCGGACTCGGCTCGCCGACCGCGCTCGACGGCTGGCTGCTGAGCTTCCACGAGCCGCTGGCCCAGGGCGCGCCGCCGCTGCCGCCGCTGGGGCTCTACTTCGCTTCGGCCGATCGCGTGCGGATCACCCCTGCGCCGACGCCGGCCTGCGACGGTCACCCGGTCTATCAATTCTCCGTATACGTCGTCGACTGCTGCCTGCTGCACGCCATGCCCGACAGCCGCAGCGGCCAGATTCCGGCCCAGCCCGATGCATTCCACGAGCAGCACTGCTACTGGTACGACCTCGACGTGCAGGCGGTGATCGGGCAGGGCTATTCGCGCGACCCGCAGACCGGCGGCTGCGTCGCGGCGGCGTCGCCCAACAGCGCCAACCTGCCGGACGTCTGGGGCTGGCACTCGACCACGCTCGAGAACGGCCAGCGCGCGGCCCTGATGAGCCACGTGATGATGGTCGGCCCGCAGTGGATGTACGGCCCGTGGGCGATCGCGCCGCCGATGTGCGCCGTGCCGCCCGCCAACATGGCGTTCGCGCTGCTTACGAGCGAGCCGCAGTTGCCTCCGCCGTGCGGGTGTCACTGTCCGGGCGACGTGGACGGATCGAACGTGGTGAACGGCGCCGACGTGCAGGGATTCGTCGATTGCCTGCTGTCGCTGCCCGCGCCCGGCGACGGTTGCGGATGCGCCGACCTGGACAACAACACGACCGTGGACGCGGTCGACGTGACGCTGATGGTCGCCCGGCTGATGTCCGGCGCGGCGTGTCCGCCGTAGCCGCGCGCCGCAGGCTCAGTTCGTCGTGCGCGTCGTGCCGCTCTTGGCCTGCTGGTTCTGCTGGCGCTCGCGCTGTTTCTTGTCAGCCTGAAGCTTGTCCCAGGTGTTCTTGGCGGCGTCTTTGGCAACTTCCTTCACGACAAAGGTCGCGACGCGCTCGGTGGTGACGACCGCACAGCCCGAACCGCCGAGCGCTCCGGCCGCAATCGCAATCAGCAGCAACAGAGTTTGAATCGATCGCATGGCCAGTGTCTGCCCGCGAGTTCCGCACAATCGCGCCGCACCTGCATGCGGCAGGCGCCACGCGGCGGTTGCGGGCCCTCCAGTTCATTCTACGCCCGGCGACGGCGCGGCCTGACACGATTTCGCGGCCGGCCGGTCGGCTGGCCTGGACGTCACCGCGCGCCGAGTGGCCCGTTCACCGGCCCAATCGGCATCGGGCCATCGATCATTCGTCGGCCGATTGCGACGCGGGGCGGGAGCCGGCCTGTTGCGTCGCCGCGGACGCTGGCTGAGAGGCTGCATTTTCGGCCGCCGGGCGCGTGGTGGTGCGCCATTCGTCGAGCTTCTGCTGCCACTCGGCGCCGTCGCGGTCGTGGTGGCCGTCGCGGTCGGCCTCGTTCCAGCGGCGGTAGACCTCGACCAGCCCCTTCAGGATTCGGCCGCGCAGGCCATTCTCAAGCGGCGTGGGGGCAGTGGCCGCATCCAGCGCGGCGGTGAGGGCGTCGCGGGCCTCGGCGAATTTCTGTTGCTCGGCATGCAGCTGACCGAGCGTGTAGCCGGCCGCAGCGCGGCGCGAGCGATTGACGTACACGTCGCCGGCAGAGTTCTTGATACAGTCATCAAGCAGGGGCAGGGCCTGCTTCCAGTCGCCGCGCTGCACCAGTACCTCCGCCCAGCACCGCTGCGCCTTGAGCGTCAGATCGTGTGTCGGGCCGAGCGTTCTCTTCGACCGCTGCCAGACATCTTCGAGAATCGGGGCGGCCTTCTTGACGTTTCCGTTCGCGAGCAGATAGTCGCCCAGCATCCAGCGGACGTCCTGCGTCACAGAGTGATCTGTCCCGTACACCTTGGTGCGAATCTCGACGGCTTCCTCGACCAGCGGAATCGCATCGCCCAGGCGCCCTTGCAGCATCAGCACTCTTGCCAGGTTGACGCAGCCGGTCGCGGTGCTGGGGTGATCCCGTCCGTGAATCTCCTCGTCAAGCTCGTGCGACTGGCGCAGGGTCTTCTCGGCCTTGTCGTATCGCCCTTCGGCCGAGTAGATGTGCCCGAGATTGTTGAGCTCGAGGACCGTCATCGGGTGACGCGGACCGAAGATCCTGCGCTTCAGTTTGAGGTTTGACCGTGAGAGCGATTCGGCTTCGGCGTGCCGGCCAAGATCGTTGAGCAGCATCGCCAGGTTGCCGGTGAGGATCGCGACATTCGGGTGATCGGGGCCGAAGATTTCCCGGCAGCGCTCCAGCGATTGTCGCAGGAGCGGCTCGGCCTCGGCGAGGCGTCCCATTTCCTGCAACAGGTTCGACTGGTTCGCCAGCGCCAGGGCGTAGGTCGGGTGCGCCTTGCCGAGCGTCTTGGCCACCAGCTTGGTCGTCTCCTGCCGCACGGGGAGCGCCTCGTCGAACTTCTTCTGCGCCTGCAGCAATGACGCCAGGTCGTTAACCGAATCCACCGTCGCCGAGTGCTCCGGCCCGAAGAGCTTGCGGCGCAGCGCCAGGGCCTCGCGGCAGAGCCGCTCGGCGTCGGCCAGCTTCCCCCGCGCGCACAGGACATGCGACAGCAGCGCCAGGGCGCGTGCCGTCTCGCGATGCTCCGGACCGCCCGCGCGCTGCGCGATCTCCAACCCCTTGCGGAACGACTCCTCCGCCTCGGCATACTTTCCCATGGACTCGTAGGCCATGCCGAGGTTGATCCGGCCGCTGGCGACGTCGAGACTGACGGCTCCGCGCTTCTGCTCGCGGATCGCGAGCGAACGGAGATAGAGGCGCACCGCCTCATCGTTCTTGCCGGCGCGGTGCGCGAGGTCGGCCAGGTTGTTCAGCGCGACACCCACGTCGATGTCGTCCGGGCCGTAGAGCTTCTCCAGCAGCTCGAGCGACTGGTGCAGCAGGGGCTCGGCTTCCTTGAACTTGCCCTGATCGATGAGGCACTCTGCGAGATTGGACATGCCGGCGGCCACGCTCTGTGCCTCGGGTCCGTGCACCTCCTTCAGCCGTTCAATGGCACTGCGATGAAACGGCTCGGCGCGCTCGTGCAGCCCGAGGGCGTCGTACAGCCGGCCGATCGTGCCGCGCACGGTTCCTTCCACCTTGGCGCGCGCCTTGGGGTCGATCTTCTCCCAGTCTCCGCCGCGCATGGCCGTGCCCGCCTTGAGCCGCTCGGCCATGCGGTCGAGCATTTCGCGGACGGTGACGTCGGCACGGCCCTTCTCCTCGCCGCGGTCGGCGCCCTTGAGCATGTCATCCATGACGTTCAGCGTCGCCTCGGCGATCGCGGTCTGGGCCTGGGCGATGGTCGTCTGGGTCTTGGCGCGCGTCGTTTCGTCGCGCGCGGTCCGGGCGTTGAGGTCGGCGCGGTCGCGCTCGCGCAGCGCCTTGACCAGCCCGTAGCTCGTGCCGATGACTCCGGCGACCAGCGTCACGGCGACCAGCGCCGTCGCCGCCACCGCGCCGCGATTGCGCCGCACGAACTTGCGCACGCGATATGCCGCGCCCGGCGGACCGGCCAGCACCGGTTCGTCGTTCAGGTATCGCCGGATCTCCATCGCCAGCCCGTTGGCCGTCTCGTAGCGCCGCGTGCGGTCCTTCTCGAGGCACTTCATCACGATCCAGTCCAGGTCGCCGCGCAGCATCCGCACCAGCGATTTCGCGTCGCTCGATCGGCGATCCGCGATGCCGTCGACGCTCGCCTGCGGCGCGACCTCGGCGGCGACCGCGCCAGCCGGCGCCGCGGCCGCACCCCCGGCGGACAGCTCGGCCACCTGCGCTGCCGCGTCGGCCACCAGCTGCCGCTGGCGCTGCTGCGTCGCCCCGGCGCGCGGCGAGGGCAGCGTTTCGGCGGCCGGACCGCTGACCGGGCGCTCGCCCCGTGGCGCCGGCCCGAGGCTGCTCAGCCGGGCGCTGGGGCGCGGCGGCTCGACCTCCCGGATGATCCGCTGAATCTCGGCGTGGGCGGCGCGGCGCAGCGTGCGCGCGTCGAACGGCAGCGTGCCGGTCAGCAGCTCATACAGCAGCACGCCCAGCGCGTAGATGTCGGTGCGCGTGTCGAGATCGAGCGTCTTCATCTCGGCCTGCTCGGGCGACATGTACTCCGGCGTGCCGATCATCTGCCCCAGCTCGGTGAAGTACGAGCGCTCGGCCTGGCGCGCGTGGGTCGCCCGTGCGACGCCGAAGTCGATGATCTTCGGCACCGCCGCCGCCGGGTCCGCCGCCGGGCCGCCGGCGGGCAGCGTCACGAGAATGTTGCTGGGCTTCAGGTCGCGATGTATCACCGCCTTGGTGTGCGCGTGCTGCACCGCGTGGCACACCTGCATGAACAGCTCGAGGCGCTGCTGCACCGACAGCCGGTGCCGATCGCAGAACGACGTGATCGGCTCGCCGGGCACGTACTCCATGACGAAATAGGGCCGACCGGCGGGCGTCGCGCCGGCGTCATAGACCGCGGCGATGTTGGGGTGGCTCATCAGCGCCAGCGCCTGGCGCTCGGCGTTGAATCGCGCAATGACGTCGCGCGTGTCCATGCCCAGCTTGATGTGCTTGAGCGCGACCTCGCGACGGACTGGCTCCGACTGCTCCGCGAGAAACACCTCGCCCATGCCGCCGGCGCCGAGGCGCCGCAGCAGGCGATAGGGGCCGATCTGTGACGTGGTGCGGGCGCCTTGCGGCGGGCGCGGGCGGTCCTGCGGCGCAGGCGTGGTGGGAGAGTCGGACACGGTGCAGCCCGGTGCTCGAATGGGGGCGCGTGCGGCGCTCGCACAGGCGCCGTGCAGCTGGCCTCCATGATACCGGCTGCATGGGGTCCGGTTGCGAGCAATTCCCGCCGTTGGCCACGCCGCGAACGAGATTGACTTTGCCGCCGCGCATCGGATACGCTGCTGCGCAGCCGACGCGCATGCCAGATCGAGCCATCTGGCCAATCGTCCTGGGGGTTTTCCATGGCGCGTTTGCTGACGTTCGCTCGCTTCTGCGTTCCGTTCCTTGCAGTGCTGGTCGTCGTCCCGTCCCCGGTCGCCCGCGGTGCCGCCGCGACCATCACCCGCTTCGTCGCCGCCGATGCGCCGAATGATCCGGGTCCGAACAACCCCAACATCAGCGACCCGCTCGAGGATGGTTCGCCGGCGCACCCCTTCGATCGAGTGCAGGAGGCGATCGTGGCCTCATCCGGCGGCGATCACATCTTCGTCCTGCCAGGCGTGTATCACGAAAGCATCAACCCGCTCGGCCGAAGCATCGAATTGCGCTCGATCGCCGGCCCCGCCGTGACCATTCTCGACGGCGACCACGGCAACTGCGTCATCCGCTGCACCAGCAACGAGCCGCGCGAAACGCTCATCGAAGGCTTCACCATTCGCAACGGCAGCGGCTCCGGCTCGGCCGGCGGCGTGCACTGCGCCGGCAGCCGTCCGACCATTCGTCATAACGTTCTGACCGATTGTTCCGGCTTCGTCGGCGGAGCGCTGGGCGCGATCGACGGGGCCGATCCGCTTGTCACGGACAACGTGATTTCGGATAACACCGGCGCGGCCGGCGGGGCCGGGCTGTTCTGCCACAACGCGTCGGCGACGCTGCAGCGCAACGTGTTCGATCACAACGTCTCCGAGCTCGAGATCGGCGGCGCCATTAACGGCAACAACTGCGCCATGGTCATCACCGACAACCTCTTTGCCGCCAATGCCGGCCTGAGCGCCGGCGGAGTCAACGCGTTCAACAGCGGCCCGGTCGAGATCCGCCGCAACCGCTTCATCGCCAACTCCGGTGACACGGTCATCCCCGGCGACGGCGGCGGGATCGCCTTCGTCAGCTCGTTCGGCGCCATCACCGACAACGCCTTCGTCGCCAACTTCGCCAACGATGGCGGCGGGGCCGTGTACATCGCCGACTCATCCCCCGAGTTGCGAAACAACACCTTCGTCGCCAACCGATCGGCCGGCCAGGGCGCCGCGCTGCGCATCGACGGCTCGGCCAACTTCGTCATCCGCAATTCCATCTTCTGGCAGAACGTCGGCAACGCGATCATCGGCGGCACGGCGGGCGGCGGCCTGCCGCTGGCATTCTGCGACACCGATTCCTTCGACAGCGGCGCCGGCGTCATCCACGCCGATCCGCGCTTCGCCGACCTGGTTCACAACGACGTCCGTCTGCGAACCGACTCCCCCTGCCGCAACGCCGGCGACCCGGCATTCGTCGCGGACCCCACGGACGGCGACTTCCAGAATCAGCCGCGGCGCATCTATGGGCGGGGCGACATCGGAGCCGATGAGTTCGCCATCGCCGCCGATCTGAATCTCGACGGCGTCGCCGCGCCGGACGATCTGCCGCCGCTGCTCGACCTGCTGGTCGGTCGCGTCGACGATCCCCACCTCGTCGCGCTGGCCGACCTGACCGGCGACGGCCGCGTCGACGGGGCCGACGTTCAGCCGTTCGTCGCGGCGATTCTGATGTCTTTGCCCTGAGGCCGTCGCAAGGCGAAGGTCGCCCACGGCCGAGCGCAGATTCCATCCCAGCGCCACCCCGGGGAGAGTTCGCCCCCGCCGTCACGCCGCCGGGGCGGAGGTCGCGGCGGCCGGCTGCGTGGTCGCGGCCGGTGAAAAGCCGGTGTACTTCAGGACGCGCCGGTACTGCTCGGCCGGCATGCGCGCGCCGAGCTCGTGCACGACAAACTCGAACATCCGCGGGAAGGGCTCGAGGTCGTAGCGCCGGTTCGACTGGTACTTGTGATAGTCGGCATACAGCCGCCGCGCGAAGGCGATCCGCGCCGCGGCCTCCTCGAGGTCGTTGTAGGCGATAAGCTGCGTCGCCTCGGCGAGCACGCTCAGGATGCGGTTCTGCACCTCCTTGTGCTGCACGAAGTCGCGCGCGATCCGCCACTCCTTGGCGACGAACTGATCGTACGTCAGCCCCTTGACCGAGCTCTCCGGATAGTGCTCCCGCAGCCAGTCGAAATACTCGCGCGACTTGCCGATCTGCCCGGCCTCGTTGAAGCGCATGATCGCTTCGCGCATGAAATTGATGAACGCCGACTCGAACGTCGACGTGACCGGCCCCTCGCCGGCGTGACGCTCGTAGTTCTTGCTGGCGGCGATGAAGGCCCGCCGCATGATGTCGGCGTAGCGCACGTCGGGCAGCAGCATCGGCAGCTCGCCGTCGCGGGCGCGCGGTGACATCACCAGCCGGCCGTGGCGAAACAGGTTCTGCAGGCAGTAGAGCTCGATGCGGTCGGTGTTGAGCTTGTCGATGTCGAGCGCCACGCGCGTGCCCTTGCCGATCTCGACGCCCATGTTCGACCAGTAGAGCGCGTTGGCGTCGGCCGTGCGGAAGTCGAGCGGACCGAAGACCTCGCGCAGCCGCACGATGCGGGCCGGGTCGAGCTTGGCCTCTTCGCGCAGCCGCTTGGCGCGCCAGAACATCTCCAGCCGGTGACGCGCGTCGGCGACCGTCGCGTCGGCGAGAATGGCGCTCTGCTCGGCCGGCCGGTCGAGGCGCGTCAGCAGGCCGAGATAGACCCCCGGCTGGCTGACGTCGGCCCCCGCGGTCTTGAACCGCTCGACCAGCCGCGCGACGGCGGCGTCGGTCAGCAGCGCGTCCAGGCTCTGCGGCGCCGCGGCCATGCCGGCGAAGTCCGGGTTCGCGCCGGGGCCGAGGATGTCCTCCATGAGCAGCGCCAGCTGGAGCTTGTAGTACATGTGCTTGTCGTCCATGAAGTCGCCGACCTTGTGGAAGTAGATCCAGGCCAGCTCCTTGTACATCCGCGTGTCGCGCGGATTGTGGCGCAGCCCCTGGTCGCGCAGCAGGTCGATGCCGTTCTTTACCCACCGCCAGCGGTCCTCGGCCGTCTTCATCGCCACGGAAATGTTGTAGGACATGTTCCAGGCGTTGAACGACCAGACCGCGCCGAAGCGCGGCTGCAATCGGCCGATCGTCTCGGCCAGCTGCAGCGCGTCGAAGTAGCGCCCCTGCTCCTTCAGCGACGAGGCGCGCATCCACAGATAGTCGACCAGCGGCGCGCGGCCGATCGCCAGCAGCGGGCCGAGCATCAGCCCCGGCGTCGCGGCATCGGCCACGTCGGTGTGCACCAGGTTGGCGCGGACCCGCTGCGCGTTCAGCGACGGCACCCACGCCGCGGCGACGCCAAACAGCGCCACCGACGCGCCCGCGTAGATCAGTCGCCTGATGTCCGGCTTCATCGCGCCGACCTCACACCGTCACCGCCGCCAGCTCGCGCCGGCGGAACACCAGAATCGCCACCAGCATCACCACGCCGCCGCGAATTCCCAGCACGCGGCCGGCCAGCGCGCCCAGGTCGCCCCAGGTGATCGCCCGCCCGTCCAGCAGCCGCTCGGACGGATCGACGTCGCCCAGCCACGCCGCCGACAGCACGGCATCGGTCACGGCCAGGCGAATCTCGTCGTGCGTCGACAGCGCGTCCGGCTGGTTCCAGTTCGAGATTTCCAGCGCATCCTTCAGAATGCCGCCCGAGGCGCTGACCCCCAGCATCACCAGGCAGACCAGCGCGGCCACCTGGAACGAGCAGAAGGTCGACATCAGCAGCCCGAACGCCGCGAGAAACCCCAGCGGAATCAGCAGCGCCAGCCCCGCCATCGCGACGTTCTGCTCGAACGAGCCGACGCGGTAGAGCACCTCCAGCCCCTCGTTGAACCCGATGATCGCGATCAGCCCGCGCGGGTCCATGTTGCGCATGATGAGCTGAATCGTGCCGTCGGGCTCAACGACGCGGTTGGGCACCTCGATCTCCTGAAACGCATCGACCGGCGCCGGCTGCGGCTCGGACGGCCAGACGAACACGCTCGACTTGGTCTGGTCGCCGACGATCCATTGCGCCAGAAAGGTATTCTCTGGCAGGTGGGTGCCGTCCGGCAGCGCCACTTCGGGCGAGTAGGCCGCACAGTGCACCTTGTAGCGCACCGACAGCAGGAACTGTTCGTCGTCGCCGCGCGGCGCGGGGCCTTTCAGCCGCCAGCCGCGGGCCTCGAGGTAGCTGACGTTGCTGTAGGGCGCCAGCAACTGCGTTTCGATCTCCTTGCGGATGGTCTTCACGGGCCAGGCCGGACCCTGCGGCAGCGTGCCCGCCTTCAGCCGCGCGGCATATTCCTTGTCGATCTCGGGGGTCAGGTCGGGCGGCTCCGGGCGGACCGCGGCCCGCGCCACGAACACCTGTCGCCGCAGCTCGTCGAGCCGGCGCAGGTTCAGCCGCAGCGCCTCGGGCAGCCGGCGAAACAGCGCGATGACCTGGTCGTTGGTCCAGCCCAGGGCGCGGGCGACGGCCGGCACAACCGGGCTGTCGGCCCCCTTGCCGCCCGGGCCGCGGACGCCGCTGATGGCGGCCACGCAGTCATCGGCCTGGTCGGCCGACAGTCCGCCGCGCTGCACGAGCTCGCGGGCGAGCGTGCGCTGAAAGCGATAGACCAGCCAGCGCGCCCCGCCATAGGTCACGCCGCAGGCAAACAGCACCAGCAGCACGTTCAGCGCGGTGATGCCGACCCACTTGCCCGCCAGGAGCTGCCAGCGCGGCAGCGGCTTGGCCGCCAGCAGGTAGATCTGATGACTGGCGATCTCGGTCGAGAGCGTGCGGGCCGCGAAGAAAACCGTCAGCAGCGACAGGTAGAACGCCGTCAGCCCCAGCGAATAGCCGAGGAACATCTGCACCTGGCCCTTGATGGTGCCGTCGCCGCGGGCCGCCAGGCAGAGCACCGGCAGCGTCACCACGTGCAGCCCGATGAACACGACCGCGACCCGCGCCCGGATGCCCTCGGCGAAGGTGACGCGCGCGACCGCGCGGATGCGCGCCGCGGCGCCGCGCAGCTGCAGCCCGCCGATCTCGCCGCCGCGCCCCGTCAGCGAGCGGTAGACCACCACGATCGCCGTCAGCGCCAGGATGCCCAGCGTCGCGCTGATGAAGATGTCGTAGACAATTCCCATGCGATCTGCCGCGCATTGCCCCAAGCCGCGGCCCCGTCGCCGGCGACGCGCGGGCGCACCCGGGCCAACTAAGACTGGTCGTCCGGCCTTGTCAGCCGCTCGATTACCGAGCGGTTCGGCTCCGCCGGTTTCGACGGCAGCGCCCGCGGCCCGTCGACCGGTTCCGGCTCGGATTCCGTCGGCGGCGCGCCGGCGGCCGACAGCTCCTCCAGGACCTCGAACTTCGGCGCCACGCGCGGCGCCGCCTCGGTCGCGCCCGGTTCGATCGGCTCGGCCGGCTCGCTGGCCACGCCCGCGGCGACGAGGGACTGTAGCAACTCTTCCGGCCGGCGGCGCTGCGCCCCTTGGGGCGCGGCGAGGAAGTCGCTCACCCCGCGGCCCGATTCGGCGCCGCTGGTCGCGAGCTGGTCGCGCTGCGCCTGCGCCACCACGCGCAGGAACAGGTCCTCCAGCCGGTCGGTTGGATGATCGACCGACATCACCGGCTGGCCGGTCGATTGCTCGATGTAGCGCCGGATGCCGCTCAGCACCGGCTCGGCCGGCTGCTTCAGCGTGATCTGCGTCACGTCGCGCCGCGACAGCAGCTCGCGCATCGTGCCCAGCGCCTGAAGCCGGCCGCCGTACATGATCGCCGCGCGGTCGCAGACGTCTTCGACGTCGGCCAGCAGGTGGCTGCAGAGCACCACGGTCTTGCCGCGCTTGGCGAGCTCGACGATCACGTCCTTGATCTGGCGCGAGCCGATCGGGTCGAGCCCGGTGGTCGGTTCGTCGAGAATCAGCAGGTCGGGGTCGTTGATGAGCGCCTGCGCCAGGCCGATGCGCCGCGCCATGCCCTTGGAGTACTGCCCGATCGGGCGCCGCGCGGCCCGCTGGAGGCCGACCATTTCGATGAGCTGCTCGGTCCGCCGGCGGCGCTCAACCGTGTCAAGCCGGAAGATCCGGCCGTAGTAGTCGAGCGTTTCGTACGCGTCGAGAAAGCGGTAGAGGTAGGACTCCTCGGGCATGTAGCCGATGCGGGCCTTGGCGGCGGTGTCAGTCGGCAGCCGGTCGAAGACGCGCGCCCGCCCGCGCGTGGGGTAGAGCAGCCCGAGCAGCATCTTGATGGTCGTGGTCTTGCCCGAGCCGTTGGGCCCCAGCAGGCCGAACACTTCGCCGGGCAGGATGCGCAGGCTCAGGTCGTCGACCGCCAGCACCTTGCCGCGCCCCCAGAAGTCCTGGAAGACCTTGGTGAGCGAATCGCACTCGATGATCGGCGCAGCCGGGTTGATCGACATGGCTCAGTTGGGCGTGTACTCGGGCGTGGTCTTCAGCGGCTTGGGGTTGATGAAGCCCTCGCGGCCGCGCAGGTTTTCGCGCCGCGCGGAATCCTGGTCGCGCTGCTCCTGCGTGCGCAGGTCTTCGGGCGCGCGCGGCACGTTCAGCCAGATCTTGTCGCCCGTGTCGGGTGCGAAGAACTTCACCAGCTCCGGGTCCGACAGGACCGACTCGAGAAACTCCGTCCGCAGGCGATTGACCAGGAACGGCCCGTTGCGCCGGTATTCGCCTTCCAGCCGGCTGACCTGCTGCACGTCGGCGAGCGTCTCGGAGATGACGCGGTCGCGATCGGCGATCGCATCGTTGATGATCTTCTGCACCTCGCCGGTGGTCTGGTGCAGCAGCGTATCGACCGTCTTGCGCCGCTCGGCCAGGGTAGTCCGCGCCTTGTCCAGCACCTCCGGCGCGGCGCCGGGCGTCTGCTCGGCCTGGAGCACGGCCAGCAGCGCGTCGAACTCGGCCTCGATCGCCGCCTCGAACTCGGCATAGTTGCCGCCGGCTGAGCGGCGCAGCGTTTCCTGCGCGGCGCCCTGCGCGTCGGCGATGTGGCGGATCTTCTTCTGTTCCGACGCCAGCACCAGGTCGAACTGCTCGATCACCTGCCGCGGCGGCAGGATGCCCTCGACTCCGCCGATCTGCGGCGCGATCACGGCGATGATCTCCAGCCCCAGCGGCTGCCCGCGCCGCGCCAGCTCGGCCAGCCGCGCCCGGGCCGCCTCGGCGATCGCCTCGAGAAACTCCTGCTGGCCGGCGCCGATGATCGCCTTGATCGGCGTCCGCCCGGCGACGGCGATGGTTGCGTCGCTGACGACGCTGGAGAGCAGCTCGTATTCGCCGGGCCGGTCGTCGGCCGGCGAGAGGTCGTGCACGTGCGTGACGTAGGCGATCGGGTCGACCACGCGATAGCGGCAGGCGACCTGGACGTGCACGATGTTCAGATCGCCCGTCAGCAGGTAGTTGTCGCGATAGGGGCTGAGCGACGCATAGGTGACGCGCCGCACGCCGCGAATCTTGTCGTCGTCGGTGATGTTGAACAGGAACCGCCCCTCGACGCGCCGCTCCTTCTGCGTGCCGACCGTGATGACCTGGTCGATCGGATAGGGAAAGGCCCAGTGCCAGCCAGGCTTGAGGATGCGGTTGGTCGTTCCGCCGACCACGCTGCCCAGGCGCACGATGAACCCCACTTCGCCTTCCTGCACGCGCGTCCAGCCCGACAGAACGTACGCCACCAGCAGCACCAGCATCAGCCCGCGCAGCACGGCGAAGCTGCGCCGCAGCGCGTCGGCCAGCGACTGGTTCGCGGCATCCAGCGCCGGCTCGACCGCCGGCCGGGCCGGCGCGCCGGCGCCGGGCGCGGCCGGACCGTGGGCGTGGTCCGGGTCGTGCGGCGCGTGCGGATCGTGTCCGTGCGACATGGGCTACTCTCCGCGCCGGGCGGTGGTGTCGGAATCCTGCCGGGGGGCCGCGGCGGCGCCGGGCTTGGTCTGCGTGTCGGTCAGCAGGTTGAACGGAATCGTGCGGTTGGCGTCGATGATGATCGTGGTCTTGCCCGATTGCAGAATCGACCGCAGCGCCTCGAGGCTCTTCAGGAACGCGCTGAACTCCTCGGACTTCTGCAGCTCGGCGAAGTACTGCGCCGCCCGCGCGTCGCCTTCGGCCCGCAGCTTCTTCGCATAGGCCCGCGACCGCGTCAGGATGCGCGACGCGACCTGGTCGGCGTCGGCGCGAATCTGCTTGGCCCGCGCGTCGCCTTCGGCGACCAGGGCGTTGCTCTCCTTCTGCCGGTCGGCCTTCATCCGCTCGAACACCTCGCGCGTGTTCGACTCGGGCAGCCCCAGCCGCTGAATGCCCACGGTCACCACCTCGATGCCGTAGGTCTGCATGCACTGCCCGGCGACGCTTTCGCGCACCTCTTTCTCGACCGCGTCGAAGCGCATTTTGGCCGGGTCGACGTTGACCAGGTCGGCCAGCGGGTGGCGCCGCAGCACGTTGCTGATCTCGTTCTTCAGCAGGTCGCCGATCTTCGCGTCGGCCCCTTCCTCGACGCCCACGGCCCGCAGGAAGCGCTCGGCGTCGGCGATCCGCCAGGTCGCATAGGCCGACACCGTCACGGTCTTCTGGTCCTCGGTCGACAGCTGCGAGAAGTCGGTCGTCAGAATCCGCAGCCGCGCGTCATACTGGTGCACGCTGTCGATCGGCCAAGGGGCGGTGAAGATCAGCCCGGCCTGGTCGACCGGAATGACCCGCTGCACGCGGCTGAAGCGCGTCACGACGGCCGTCTCGGTGAAGCGCACCTGGTGGGCCGTCATCGCCAGCAGCAGCACAATCACCACGAAGAGTGCGGCCAGCTTGGTTCCGGTGGATCGCATCGCAGGGGTCTCCCGTGACCGGCGCGCCGGCCGGTTACTTTCCGCCGCTCTCCTGGAAGGACTTGATCTCCTGGCTGAGCGTCTCGAGCGGCGGCGGCGGTTTCACGTCCAGCTGGTAAAGCACGCGCTCGGGGTGCGAAACCGCCACGATGTACTTCTGCACGTCGGCCATACCGTCGACCAGCGTCCGCAGGTAGGCGCGCGTCTTGTACACGCGCGGCGCGCGGGCATAGGCCAGGCGCTGAATCTTGAACAGCTCGGCCGACGCCCCTTCGAGCGTGACGCGGCGATAGAGATATTCCTCGGCCGCGGCCGCCACCTCGCGCGCGTCGCCCGCCAGGCCGTTGCGGATGAGCTGGTCCACCGCCGCGGTGCGCGCCTCGAGCCCGTCTCCGCCGGCGTTGCGGGCCGCGTCCTCGGAGATGATGGCGTCGTAGATCTGCTGGAACTTCTCGCCCGCCGCGAGAATCTGGATCTTGCCGGCGTCGGTCAGCGCCTGCTTGATCTTGGTGTCGCGCTGCTCGTAGGCGACCACCACGTTCTCATACGCCTCGGCGACGTCGGTCGGCGGGTGCACGCCGCCCACGCCGACGTAGACGATTTCCACCCCCAGGTCGCCTTGCCCGGCGCCGCCGCGGTCGCAGGCCGCCTGCAGGCTGGCGCGAATCTGCTGCGCCGCCTCGATCCCGCCGCTGCCGATCATGTCCAGCAGGTCGGCGTGGGCCGCGTAGCGCGTCAGCTCGCGATAGGCCAGCGCCTCGATGATCTCGCCGATGCGATCCGACTGCTTGTAGAACTCCAGCGCCTTGTCCGGCTTGACGCGCCAGTGCACCGGCATGGTGACCGACAGCAGGTTGACCGGCACCTTGGTGTCGGCCGAGGCGCGGCGGTCGGCCACCAGCAGCTGATACTCACGCACGCGGTGCCGCTGCGTCCAGAGCGTCACCTCCATCTGCTCGAGCTGCCAGCGCGCCAGCTTTGCCTTGTCGCGCGGCTTCTCGGCGGCGCGGTCATAGCCGAGCTCCATCCGCTGCACGCGCTCGACCGGAATGAGCGTCGTCCGCGCCACCGGCCACGGCCAGCTCAGCCCCACGCCCGGCGTCGCCACCCAGCGATAGCCCGTGCCCCACGGCGGCGTCACTTCCACCACCGCCTCGTACCCCTGCGGCACCACCACCAGGCAGGTCAGCGACACCAGCACCAGCGCCTGAAAGATCAGCAGCGGCACAATCACCCGGCCCAGCAACTGGTAGAACCAGGTCTCGCTCACCTTGAACCCGAACTGGTAGTCGATGGTGTGCGCGACGCTGCGGATGATGCCCTCCGGCTCGCAGAACACGCCCAGCACGCGGCTTTCGTAGAAGACGCGCTGCGGCTGCCCCGCGACGCGCGGGCGGTAGAAGTCGAGCACAAAATTGATCGCAATCTCGGCGGCCAGCAGGACCATCAGCCCGCCCACCGCCACCGCCACGCGCCGCTCCCAGTCGGCATAGCCGTTGTGCGCCAGAATCAGCGCCACCGCCAGCGCCAGCGACGTGATCGCCACCCCGAAAAAGTAGGCCCCGCCCGCCCGCAGCGGCGTCCAGTCGGCGGCCGACGCCACGCGGCTCATCCCCAGCGCGTAGCGCGAAATGGCAAAGGTGATGAACGCGGTCGCGCCGGCGAAAAACGCCATCATCGACGCGTTCCGCGCGCCCGCCGCCGCCGCATCTACGGCAAACTGCCACGGCAGCACGCCCGGCAGGAAGCGAACGCCGGCAAACGTCAGCCCGGCCGCCGTCGCCAGCGCCAGCACTGGAATGAACCAGCGCTCCAGCGTCTGCAGCCGCCGCCCCATCGACAGGGCTTCCATCTGGTCGGCGTCCTGCTCCGAGAAGACGCTCCCGGCGCCGCGCAGCCGCTCGCGCCGCTCGCGCTCGAGCTCGGCCACCTCCTGCTTTTCGCGCGCCAGCAGGCGCACCTGGTGCAGCCGCACCCAGATGAGTGCCCAGATTCCGACGCTCCCCAGCAGCAGCCAGCCGGTGGCGTAGGTCGCCAGGCTGAGGTTGCTCCGCCCCAGCAACGCAAAGGTGATGAACCCGGCCAGGCCGACGGCCAGGCCCAGACCGGCCACTGATTCTCCGCGACGGTCGTCGGTCTGCATGGGTTGAGGGTTCCGCTGCCGGCGGGTTGGACGCGACGGAGCGTCCGGCGGTTCCACGGGCCGGTCAGTTTGAGTTTCGAGGGCCGGTTGCGGTGCCGCATCCGGCGGCGGGCAATTCTAGGGTGGCCCGGCGCTTTCGACTAGGGTCGAGCGCTTCTGTGCCATCCCGGCTTGACCCACGCCGCGCCGGCAACGTAGAAGATGTTGCCGGGAGACACGGGTCGTGAACAAGCTGCGGGCCATCGCGGTCAACACGTTTCATCAAACCGTGCGCCAGCCGATCTACGCCGTCATCATCCTCACCATGCTCGGGGCGTTCGTGATGGCTCCGCCGCTCACGGGCTGGACGCTCGACGACGACAACAAGCTGCTCCGCGACATCGGTCTTTCTACGCTGCTCATGCAGGGTTTGTTCTTGGCGGCCTTTTCGGCCTCGGCCGTGCTCAGCCAGGAGATCGACCAGAAAACCGTTCTCACGACCGTCTCCAAGCCGCTGCCGCGCGGCCTGTTCATCCTTGGCAAGGCGCTCGGCGTGTTCGCAGCCGCCGCCGTCGCCCACCTCATCGCCACCATCGCGCTGCTCATGACCGTCCGCCACGGCGTCCTGCAAACGGCCTCCGATTCGTCCGACCCCACTGTGCTGGTGCTCGGTCCCGGCGTGGTGCTGCTCATGCTCGTCGCCGCCGCCGTGCTCAACTACCTGTTCGACTGGAAGTATCTGCCGACCGCCGTCGGCCTGATCGCCCCGGCCCTGGTCATCTCCATGACCATCCTGTTCTTCATCGACCGTGACTGGACCGTCAGCCGCTACCGCACCGTGCAGGAAAACGTCCGCCTGCCGGCCGAAATCCTCCCGCTCGACAAGCTCGCCGGAATCGTCGAGTTCGAGTCCTACGACCAGCAGCCGCCGCGCCCGGGCGTCGATGGCCGGCTGGTGCGGCACAACTGGAAGGGCCCGATCACCGATGAAGAGCGCACGCAGTTGCGCGACCTGTCGCCGGACGAATCGTGGCACCAGCGCATCGACTGGCTGGTGGTCGAGTCGCGCAAGATCACCACGCCCGATCTGCTCAAGGCGTCGTTCCTGGTCTTCCTCGCCGTGCTCATTCTCTGCGCCGTGGCGCTGGCCGCGTCGACGCGCCTGGCGATCGTGCCGACGCTGCTGTTATGCGTGGTGGCGCTGTGCGCCGGGCTGGTGACCGATCACTTTCTCCAGCCGCTCGACGTGGCCGGCGCGCTGTGGGCCAAGGTGGCCTACCGCGTCCTGCCCAACTTTCAGCTGCTGTGGATGATCGACGCGCTGTCGGACGACCGCGTCATCCCCTGGAGCTACGTCGCGGGGGTGGCGGGCTACACCGCGGCCCAGCTCGCCGCGCTGGTCGCCTTGGCGGCCGCCCTGTTCGAGACGCGCGAGGTCGGATAGTCCGGCCGGCTCAGCTCTCGCCGCCGGCGGCCCGCTCGCCCAGCTTGCTGTTCAGCAGCAGCATCGCGCTCTGATTGTCCCCCGCCATCGCCAGCAGCGCTTCGATCTCGCGCGTCGTCTTCTCTTCCTCGACCTGCTCGTCGATGAACCACTTCATCGCGCTCTGCGTGGCATAGTCGTTTTCATCGACCGCCAGCGCATAGACGGCGTGAATGGCGCGCGTATTGTCGGTCTCCAGCTCGGCGGCCTTGGCGAACACCGCCCGCGGTGACTTGAACGTCGAAGGCGGCTTGCCGATCGCCTGCAGGTCGATCGCGCCGCCGCGGTCGGAGACATACTTGAAGATCCGCCGGCAGTGTTCAAGCTCCTCCAGCCCCTGGGCGCGCATCCAGTTCGCAAAGCCGCTCAGGTTGTGCTCTTCGAACCAGGCCTCCATCGCCAGGTAGTGATAGAAGGCCGTCATCTCGTGGTTCAACTGCTTGTTCAGCGCCGCTTCGATTTTCTTGCTCAGCATGGCTGTGTCATCCTGGAATCGGTTGTCTCGCGCCGCCGGGCGGCGCTTCAGACCGACGCGCTCGCGTCGGCCTCCTCAGACCCATTGCGCGACGGCCCCACGATCCCGCGCTTGCTGGGGGCGGTCAGAAACGCCACGATCGCCCGGCCGGTGCGCGTCTGCACGGCGGCGGCGAGTTCCTCGACCGCCGCCCGAAACAGCAGCCCGGACCGATACAGCGTGCGATAGGCCAGCTTCACCTCGGCGATCTCCACGGTCGAAAACTGCCCGCTGCGCCGCAGCCCGATGACGTTGTAGCCGTAACACTCGCTCTCGCCATAGGCGGCGAAGAAGTGCGGCACGTCTTTTGTAATCCGTGAGCCGCCGCCGATCATCACGTAGTCGCCGATCCGTACGAACTGGTGCACGAGCGAATACCCCGAGACGATCGCGTTCTGGCCGACCTCGACGTGCCCCGACAAGGCCGCGCAGTTGTAGATCTTCGCCCCATCCCCAACCACGCAGTTGTGGCCGATGTGGGCGCTGGCCAGAATGAAGCAGTTCTTGCCGACCGTCGTCCACGACTCCGGCTGCGTCCCGCGGTGAACGCTGGCCCCCTCGCGGATGATCGTCCCGTCGCCGATCCGGCAGTACGACCGCTCGCCCGAAAAGTGAAAATCCTGCGGCAGGTGGCCGACCACCGCGTTCGGGTGCACCTGCACGTCGGCCCCCAGCTCGGTCCAGCCCGATAGATAGGCGTTCGGATAGATCTTGCATCGCGGGCCGATTCGGACCGCCCCCTCGATCACCACGAACGGTCCGATGTCGGCCGATGAATCCACCTCGGCCTGCCGGTCGATGATAGCGGTAGCGTGGATGGGCATCTCGACCCGCAAGATATCGGGCCCCGGGTCGGGTCTCAAGCCGCCCGCCGCGAACCCCGAAATTCAATCGTCCGCGGGCCGAACGGCGACCTAGAATCAGGCGTCCGTCTCTCGCCTGGGCCGAATTCAATGAAGGTGCTGCCAATGGATCGAATTTCCGTTCGCGCCTGCGCCGGCGTTGCGCTCGGCGCGCTGGTCGCCGCGACCGCCTGGACAGGCTGCCAGACCGGCTCCGTCCTGCCGCTCACCCCCCCGACGCTCACCATCAGCCGGACGCGCGTCGGCTGCAACATCTACAGCCGCACGGCGCGGCTCAAGGCCATCAGCTCCGAGCCGGGGGTGACCTTCCGCTGGTTCTTCCCCGATGGCGTGGCCCCGTTCGGCGAAGACGTCGTCCACACCTTCGACGACACCGGCGCCTACCAGGTGCAGCTCGTCGCCACGCGAGCCGACGGCTCCACTTTCTCCACCCACACGACGGTTGACATTCCCGTCGGCGGAACGGCCGACTCCGCCCCCAATCCGTTCGGCGATCGCTGCGTGGCGGACGAAGGCAACACCCACGTCGCCGTCGGCACCACCGTCAACTACCGCGCCCATCCGCCGGCCTCCGGCAATCATTACTCCCAGGCCGGCGTCGCCCCCATCTCGCCCGGATTCAAGGACACCACCGTCCAGCCCGAAGTCTGGGTCCACAACCTCGAGCACGGCTACGTCGTCTTTCTCTACGACTGCCCCGGCGACTGCCCGCCCGAAACGCTCGACCAGCTCCGCAACCTGTTCGCCGCCGCGCCGGCCAACCAGTTCGGCATCAAGCAGATCGTCATCACGCGCTTCCCCGGACTCTCCGTGCCCTTCATGGCCGTCTCGTGGGACGCGCAGCACGACTTCGCCACCTTCGACCAGCCCGGCATGATCGCGTTCTACCTCCGCAACGTCGACTGCTCGCCCGAGGCCGAGGAAATCTGACGCCCGGCTGATCGCAGGTCGCGTCGCGCCCGCGCGGCGCGCCGGCCGAGTATCATTCCGCGCATGCCCGTCACGACCCAGATTCAGCGCCGCCTGCTGTGGCTGATGATCCTGCTGGTGGTCGCCTCGGCCGCCCAGGCGATCTGGTTCCTGCTGACGGATTTCCATTCCAGCTTCGCCGGCGACATGGTGGCGACCAGCGTCGACCTGCTCGCCGCCGTGCTGCTGGCGATGGTGGGCGTGCAGGCCTGGGTCAAGCGGCGCTGGATGCCGGTCGGCCCGGCGACCGTGCTGGCGGCCGTTCTGGCGTGCGGCCTGACCTTGTTCGAAATCTGGGCGCGGCAGACCTGGGCGAGCATCGACGGCGACTGGATCGTCGTCGCGTGGACGGTCGCGGTCGCGCTGGCGATCATATCGATTCTGACGGGCGCGCGGCTGCGGCGAAGCGACGAGTGGGTCCGCATCATCACCGTGGCCGTGACGGCGACGCTGGCCGGCTTCATCATCGCCGAAACACTCGGCAACGTGCTGCACGGCTCCGACGAAGCGCAGATCCTCGGCACGCTCGCCATCCTGCTGATCAGCGGCTCGGTCGCCGTCATGGTGCTGCACCGCATTGCCGGCCTGTCGCGCCGCGAGGCCGTCCGCACCACCGAGCTGATGCTCACGCTCACCTGCCCGCGCTGCAATCGCTCGCAGACGCTGCCGGCCGGGCGTTCGCACTGCGCCGGCTGCGGCCTGAAATTCTCGATCGAGATCGAGGAAGAGCACTGCGCCAAGTGCGGCTATCCGCTCTATCAGCTCGCGTCGAACACCTGCCCGGAGTGCGGCACGCCGTTCGCCCGAACGCCCGCCGATTTGCCCGCGGCCGCCGCAGCGCCGGATGGCTGACGCTCCCCGCTGCTCGGCTGCGCGATGAGACGGCTGACGCCCGACGTCGCGACGCCGAGTCGCCCCGCCGCGTCGCGGCCGAGCCGGCCGGCGATTATCGTATGGACATGTCCGATTCGCCGCCTGCCACCGTGGCGCCGCCGCCCGCAAGCCGCCTGGTGGACGTGCCATCGAACCAGCCGTTGTTTCGCGCCTGGATTCCGCTGCTCGCGGTCGGGTTGTTTCTGCTGATCGTCGTTGCCGGCGCGATCGTCGTCTTCCTGGCGCGCCTGGTGACGCAGACGTTTCATCCGGGGGTGGCCACGCTCTGCGTCGGCGGTGTGGTTTTTCTCATTCTCGCTCTGGCCGTCTTCGGCGTCCGCAGCCGGCGCAGGCTGCAACGCCTCGATTTATTCGCACGTCAATCGCCGCCGCCCACGCCTCAGGAGATTCTCCAGTATGTGGCTCGAAACTACCCGTTGGATCTCATTGCCAGTCGCCCCAGCATTCTGGCAGCCGCCTTGGCGCGCGCCGGGCATGCCGGTGTCGCCGTGCGGACCGGCCGCATGCGGGAGCCCTTCGCCGTCGAGCCGCTGGCGCTTCCGATCGAGCCGCTCGGACTGAACGAATTCGAAGCGCCCTTCCGCCAGCTCTGGTTCGCGCTGCACGAGGGCCGCGGCGCGACGCCGCACGACGATCCCTCGTCGCCGACCGGCAGCAGCGCCCGGCGTTGGTGGGTGCTGGTGAAAAGCAACTGGGTGTGGCTGTTCGTTTCTCCAATGATGATCACGAATATCTTTCACTTGCTTGCCGCACGCGCGGTCTCGTGGCACGACATCTTCTGGCCCGTCGCTTTGCTGGTGGTTGTCGTCGCCCGGATCCAGTTGGACCCCCGCGCCTGGTACGCCGTCCCGGCCGGCGTGCTCGACCGGGGCGGCCGGCGGCTCTACCGCGCCCGCGAGTCAGCCCTGTGTGCGGCCAAGTCCGAGGGGCTACAGTGGATCGTCAGCGTTTCGGATGGCACGCACGTCGCCTCGCGCATCCTGACCGACCGTGAATTCGAAATCCTGCTCCGGTTCTGGTTCAGCCCGCTCGATCCGCCGCCGCAGGAGCGCCGCGCCGAGCTGATGTGACGCCCGGCGTTGAGCCGCCGGATTGGCCGCGCCCGCGGCGGAATCGCGGACTCGAACCCGCGGCCACCAACCGCGTTGACCGCCGCACGGCCCGCGGCTATCCTCCCCATGAACCATCCGCGCCCGTAGCTCAATTGGATAGAGTGGCTGGCTTCGAACCAGTAGGTTGCAGGTTCGAGTCCTGCCGGGCGCGCTTCTTTGCATCTGTTCGACCCGCGGACAAACCGCGGCACATCGCTACGCCAGGTCGCTCACGCTCTCGACCGACGGCGCCGGCAGCGGGCTGCGCCACGCCGCCAGCAGGACGCCCGCCTCCAGCGGCGTCATCAGCCGCGCGGGCGACCCGCGCGCCGCGCCCAGCGTCACCTTCCAGCCGCCACCGTAGATGCGCGGCATTCCAATCAGTACCAGCGATGCGTCCGCCGCCGTGTAGCGCCGCAGCACGCTCGGCCCACGCAATCCGCGACCACGCCGCACGATCACGCCGCCGGGCACGACAAACCACTGCATCGGCCGATTGACGAGCGCGACGATGACCAGCGTCAGAAGGATCGACCCCAGAGTGATGCAGGCCACCCACCAGTGTCGCCGCGCCTGGATCAGCAGGTTCGGAAGCTGGAACAGGAAAGGAAACATCGCCAGCAGACCGTAGCGCACGCCGACACGCCGGAAGATCGAGAACGGCCGGAAGTGACCGCGCGGCGCGGCCGCCTCTGCCGACGGCGCGTCGAGCAGTTGCCGCACGGTCGGATCGCCCTCGTCCAGCAGCAGCGGCTCGAATTGCACGTTGATGGCCGGCGGGACCGTCAGTCTCTGCGTCATGGCGGGAGACAGGGCAATCACCGGCCGCGGCGGCCCGTGTTCGGCCTCGAACTTCGTCAGGGAGCGCTTGAGTCCCCACACACCCGCGCGGGCGCAGCTCCTTCGCGAGGGTCTCTGCGACGGCGATCGAATCGTGTCCGACAAGCTGCTTGCCAGCCGTGCGAAGCTGCTTGTCGAAACTCAACTGCAATAATCGCGCAGCCCGGCGACGCGCCGCCGGACTGCGTGGGAGGTGCGACGGCTCGGGGCGCGGGCGCGGTCGGACATGCCGCGGATTATTCGCCGCGGGCGCGTCGACAACTCGCCCGGGGCGCTGGCCAACTCTCCTCCGCATGGCCGCGCGAAATGCCGCACCCAGTCGATCGTCGCGCAAGAGATCGCCGTCTTCGCAGGCACCTTCGACCCGCCCACCAACGGCCATCTCGACATCATTCGCCGCGTTCGGCGGTTGTTCGACGAGCTGATCGTCGCCGTCGGCCGCAACCCCGAGAAAAAGCGCCTTCTTCAAGCGAGCCTGAGCGCGTCGCCATGCTGCGCGAGATCACCGCGTCGATGGCCAACGTTCGCGTCGAGGCCTACCCCGGGCTGACCATGGACTTCGCCAAACAGCCGCGCGCCACCGCCATCATCAAGGGCATCCGCGACTCGTCCGACCTCGGCCTGAGCTTCAGCAGGCCAACGTCAACCAGATCGCTTCGGCAACATCGAGACCGTCTTCCTGCTCATCAGCGACCAGCATGCGCTCACCAGCAGCACGCTCATTCGCCAGGTGGTCGAGTTCGGCGGCGGACCGCAAGCGCGTCGCCCGGCTGGTGCCGCCCGCCATCGCCCAGCCGCCTCGTCGAGCCGCACGCGGCACCTGCCTGCGCCGCCAAAGCGCTCCGGCGCGCTCCGAACGCCAGCGCGTTTTTCACGCGCGTTGCGAAACTGCATTCTTGGGGGGCTCGGGCTTTCAGCCCGTCTCCTCGTTTCACCGCGAGACCGTCCGCCGAGCCGCCATCACGCGCCAGGAACGCTCCAGCGTCCGTCGCCTCGCTTGCCCCGGCGGTCGCGTCCCTGCCGCCGAATTCCCCGCAGGTCACCCACCGGGCACCGCGCCGAGCCGTCACGATCTCGTCCTCGCGCGGGCGTGCCGCGTCGAGCCGCCCTGGCCGGCCACTTCGTTGCGAACGCCGGATTGAGCCGCCACGTCGATCACCCCGTTCTTCAGGTCGCCGACGATTACCGCTGCCGGCGACGACCCGGTCGTCGCGTCCGCGCCGCCAGCTCGAAGGCCCGCTCCATGTCGATCACCGCGCTGGCGGCAACACCGCCGCCAGCGACGCCTGGTCGCTGTTGCACCCGAACGCCAGCACGGCCGCGTCGGCCGCCTGGAAGATGCCGCTGGCCGCCGCGTCGGTGTTCTGAAACAGCATTCGCACGCCGCGTCTCGATCAGCGAGCGGGCGGTCTGCTGCGGCCTTGGCGACGTCGTCCCAGCTGCCCACGTATTGCGTGTACGCGCCATACTCCTTCCGCACCGAATCCCGCCCCCTCGGCAAACGCGTCGAGCGTCTTTCTGACCGAGACGAAATCCTGTCCGCCGATCAGCCCCGCCGGCCCCTCGGCGACAGGTGCGCCGCCAGCACACCGCAGATAGGCCGCCTCCCACAGGCGAAAGTCGATCGTCGTCACCCCCTGTCCGGCGTCGGACGAGCCGGTGACGACAAAGCGGCATTTGGGAAAGTCGCCGGCCACCCGCGGGGTTGCCTTGACGAACTCGCTGCCGTGACAGATGACCAGCGTGCAGCCGCGCTGGGCGTAGTCGCGCATCTCGCTCTTGAAGGCGGTCTTGTTGGGGGCATAGGTGTGCTGCACGCCTGGCCGCGCGTCGCCAGCGATTGCAAGCGCCCGATACGCCAACTCGTTCCAGCCGCGATCGCTCTCCGGGGCCGGGTGCAGCGCCGCCACGCGAACGCTCGTCCCGCCGGCAGACCTGGTCGTCGCCGCCGGTCGGGTCCGCCGCGCGGTCGCAGCCGGGCGCCAGCAGCCGCGACCAACAGCGCTTCAGCACCGCGCAGCCGCTGACCTGCCGCGGCTCATCGCGGGTGCCCCCGTTGTGCAGCAGGCTCATCACCTCGGGGCGCGCGTGCTGGGGCTGGAGCGGCACTCGCCGCACCGCCGAGGTCACCATCACGCTGCCCGGCTTGCGGACGCCGTGGCGACAGGTCATGCAACTGTGCGTCGCCTCCATCACCACCGCCACCCCCTTGGCTTCCAGCTCGGCCATCAGCAGCTCGGCCACCTGCGTCGTCAAAGCCGCTCCTGCACCCGCAGGCCGCCGCGCAAACGACTCGACCACCCGCGCCAGGCTTCGACACGCCGATGACGCGCTCCCGCCGGCAGATAGGCCACGTGCGCCTTGCCCTCGAACGGCAGCAGGTGATGCTCGCACATGGAAAAGAAGCTGATGTCGCGCAGCACCACCAGCTCGTCATACGCCTCGGTGAAGAAGGTGCGCGTGTGCTCCACGCGCGGGTCGACGTGCAGCCCGGCGAACATCTCGGCGTACATCCGCGCGACGCGCTGCGGCGTGCTTTCCAGCGCCCCTCGCGGTCCGGGCCTCGCCGACCGCCAGCAGATCTCGCGCACCGCGCGCGATCTGCTCTGCATCGACCGGGGCCGGATTTCTGTCCATGGTTCACCGTCGCGGCTACTTCGGAGGTCGCGAGGTCAAAGCCCGCGTGGTCCGCATTATAGGCGACGCCGCGGAACTCGGCCCGGCAGCGATAGCAGACCGTCACCTTGCCTGTCACGATCGCGAGCCGCGGCATCGACCACCACCGCCCCCGCCAGCACCCCCCACGCCGCCGTCACGCTGCGTTGCGAACAGCACGCACGACGCCAGCCCGGCCGCCATCACGATCGCCAGCCCCAGCCGCTGCGGAAAGCCCGCCGCACGAAGAATTCACCCCGTCGCAGGCCGGACAAGCCGCGTCACGCGGGCATCGTTCGCCAGCCCGGCGTCGATCGACAGGGCGTGCCGCGCCGCAGTGGTCGCAGGTCACGTCCAGCGTCGTCGCGTTCGCCGTCACGCCGCGCAGTCGCCTGACGCAATTCGCTGCGCGCACGGCGCATCGACCCGCACGTCGGTGGACGGGGTGTCGCTCGCTGCGGGCGCGGCGGACATGGGTGGCTGGCTCATCTAGATCGACAATCCCACGCGCGCTGACGTATTGCCCGGTCAGCTCGCCGATGAACACGAAGACCATCGACAGGTAGAAAATGGCCGTGGAAGCCGACTGCGCGCCGTGCGCCGCCGCACGCAATCCCACACCATGTACGAAAACACGCCGGTGCCGACCAGCCCCACGCCGACACGCACCGCGAGCATCATCATCAGCCACACGTCGCGCGTCGCGTGCAGCTCGCTCCAGCCGCAAGCGCCAGCGAGCCGGACCCACGCCGCGCGGGCCGCCACGGCCAGCACGAACAGCCCGGCCATTCGCCGCAGCGGTGCGATCGTCATCCCCGTGTCGGTCAGGTATCGATGCCCGAGCAGCATCGCCGCGGTCGGAATGCCGATCATCGCCGCGCCCAGCACCAGGTTCGTGAACACCGCCAGCGGACCGCTGGCGGCCGAAGAGCCGCGCCGCCGTCCAGGTCACCTCGGCCGGCTGAAACGCGGAGGCGCAGTCCGGGCCCGACCGCCGGCCACACGCGCTGGATCGGTCGCACCACCGCTGCCTGCCGCGAAATCACGATCAGCCACCCCACCGCCAGCAGGATGGCGATCGCCGGCGGCAGGACGTGTTCCGCGTAGCGAAACATGCCGATCCCCTCTTCGATCAGCCACGGCACATTGGCCGCCAGCAGCGCCGCGATGCACACGATCGCCAGCAGCCGCAGGTAGCGCCACGCCACCTCCTGCACGCGCAGAAGCGCCGCCGCCAGCATGCAGCCGGCCGCCATCTGCAGCAGAAAAATGCTGAGCATCGCCGACATCGAGCGCTCTCCGCCGGCGGAAAACAGGCCGCGCGGCGGGCTGCGGGCCCATGCTATGGAAACGGCCCGCCCTCAACAACTAGACTGCCCGCCGAGCGGAGGGCTCCATGCAATTGCTCCGGATGAATCGAGTTCGCGGCCGACACGCCGCCGCCAGGGTTCGCATCGCGCGGGTCGCGGCGATGCTGGTGTGCAGTGCGTCGCTCGCCCGCGCCGCGACGCCGACCAGCGCGCCGGCCGAACCGCGCGTCCGGCTGGTCGTGCTGCTGGTCATCGACCAGTTCCGCGCCGACTTCCTGACCCGCGCCGCGCCCTATTTCTGCGAGCGCGGCTTCCGCCGGCTGATCGACCGCGGCGCCTGGTTCGCCAATGCCTACTACTCGCAGGCCGCCAGCGCCACGGCGGCCGGGCACGCCACGATCGCCACCGGCCAGACGCCGCGCCGCCACGGCATCGTCGCGAACGAGTGGTACCTCACCCCCGACGCCACCAAGCCCGCGCCGGCCTTCGACGACCCGGCCTGCGCGCTCGTCGGCCAGGCGACCGGCGACCACGACCGGCACTTCTCGCCACGCCGCCTGCTGGCGCAGACCCTCGGCGACCAGCTCAAGCTCACCGATCGGCGGGCGCGCGTCTTTTCCGTCGCGCTCAAGCCGCGCTCGGCGATCGCGCTGGGCGGTCATCTGGCCGACGGCGCCTTCTGGTGGAGTGATCCCTCCGGGCAGTGCGTCACCAGCAGCTACTACCGCGCCGCGCTGCCGCCGGCGCTCGCCGGCTTCAACCGCGACCGCTGGCCGGCACGCTTCTTCGGCCAAAACTGGACGCCGCTGCTGCCCGAGTCGGCCTACGCCGGCTGCCGCGCCGCGCCCGACGCCGACGCCCCGCACACCGGGCTGGGCGCCGCGTTTCCGCATCACGTGCCCGACGGCCGCGCCGGCCCGAACCCGATCGTCGCAATCGAGGCCTCCCCGTACGGCAACGACGTGACGCTGGAGATCGCCGGCCGGCTGATCGACGGCGAACAGCTCGGCGCCGGCCCCGCGACCGACCTGCTCGCCATCAGTCTCTCGTCGTTCGACGTCGCCGGGCACGCCTTCGGCCCCCAGAGCGCCGAGATGCTCGACTTCGCCGTGCAGACCGACCGGCAGCTCGCCGCATTCCTCGACCGGCTCGACGCCCGCGTCGGGCTCGACCGCTGCCTGGTCGCGCTCAGCGCCGACCACGGCGTCAGCCTCCCGCCGTCCGTGCTCCGCGGCGTACACCTGCCGGCCGGTGTGATCGACCTCGCCGGCGTCACGAAGCGCCTGGTCGCGCAGCTTCGCGCCAGCGGCGTCTCGCCGGCCGCAACCGACGACCTGGTCCGCGGAATCGAATTGCCGTGGGTCTATTTCACGCCCGGCTTCTATGCCCTCGACGAAGCCGCGCGGCGCCGCGTGCTCGCCATCGTCGAGGCCGAACTGGCGCGCACGCCCGGCGTCGCGGCGGTCATCGGGCGCGAGCGCCTCGCCGGCGCCGCCCCGCCGCGCGACGACGAACTGGCGTTCCTGGCGTGGCGCGCCTGGTCGCCCGGGCGCGGCGGCGAACTGTGCCTCTGCCTGTCGACCGGCTGGTACAAGCGCGACGAGAACATTGCCGGTCACACCGTCGGCTGGAACCACGACCGCCACGTGCCCATCCTTCTGGCCGGGCCGGGCGTCCGCGCCGGGAAGTTCTACTCGCCGGCCGATCCGCTCGACATTGCGCCAACCATCGCGGCGGTGCTGGGGATCGAGCCGCCGCTTGGCGCGGAAGGTCGCGTGCTTTTCGAGGCGCTGGCCGATCACCCCCGTTAAGGGCAGCCGCGTGATGGAGAGCGGGGAGGGATCGCCGCGCTAGCCGGCGCTGCCCGGGTGCTTGGCGAGTATGGCGCGGGCCTCGCCGGCCCGAACCGAGTCCGGTTCGAGATCGGCGATCAGGCGCCAGCTGGCGGCGGCCCGATCGACCAGCCCGGCGTTCTGCAGCGCCAGCGCCAGGTTGGCCTGGAAGTCGATGTTGTCCGGGTCGCCGGCGCAGGCGAACTCAAACTGCTCGATCGCCAGCTCGAAGAGGTGCTTCTGCACGAACAGCAGCCCGAGCTGGTAGTGCGTCTCGATGTCGTCCGGCCGCAGCGCCGTGGCGCGCTGGAAGTAGTCGATTGATTCGTCGATCTCGCCGAACTCGCGCAGCGCCAGCCCGAGCTTGACCAGCGCCTTCACGTAGTTCGGGTTGATCGCCACCGCCGTGCGGAACGCGTCGATCGCCTCCTGCAACTGACCGCGGTTTCGCAGCAGCAGCCCCAGCCGATAGTGCAGGTCGGCGTGCCGCGGCGCGCGCGCCAGCGCCGCGCGCAGCCGGTCGATCTGCATCGCCACCAGGTCGGCGTGCGGCTCGGTCGCCGCGTCGGTCGCAGGCGTCTCGGTCGACGACAGGACGCGTTGCGCCTCGCGCGCCGCCGCCGCCTTGAGGTGCATCCGCGCCATCTCGCTGAACAGCAGCGTGCTGTTGGGCTCGACGCTGGCCGCCATCTCGAAGCTGGCGTTGGCCTCCGACTCGCGCCCGGCGGCGTTCTGGGCGACGCCCAGCCCGACGTAGGCCGTCAGCAGCCGGTCGTTGATCTCGGTCGCGAAGTTAAACCACCGCGCCGCATCGTCGAACCGGCCGCCGCGCAGGTGCTGCATCGCCAGCTTGACGTTGGCCTCGAGATAGTCGGGCGAGAGTTCGACGGCGCGCTGCAGGTGGCGCAGCGACGCCGCGTCGTCGCCGATCCGCCCGTACAGCTCGCCCAGTCGCGTCTGCACGTCGGCCGACGTGGGCTCGCGGGCCTGCAATTCGTGCAGATGTTCGATCGCCTCGCGCAGCAGGCCGGCCTTCTCATACGCCGCGACCAGGTCGCCGTGCGCCTCCCAGTTGCCCGGGTCGAGCGCCAGCGCGTGCTGATAGCGATCGATGGCGCGGTTGTAGAGCCCCGCCGCCAGCAGCAGGTTCGCCAGCGTCAGGTGCAGGTCGGTGAGCTGCGGATCGAGCTCGCACAGCCGCTCGTAGTGCCGGATCGCCTCGTCCGCTCGGCCGGCCCGCAGAGAGATGGCCGCCAGCCGCTCGTGCGCGTTGCGCAGCGTCGGACAGAGCGTGAGCGCGTCGCGGTAATATTTCTCGGCGTCGTCCGTCGCGCCGGTCCGCTCGTGACAGAACCCGATCGCGAACAGCGTCGCCGGGCAGCCCGGGTCGAGCTTCTGCGCCGCGCGCAGGTGGTCGAGCGCCGCGTCGCGCTCGCCGAGCGCGTCGTGGGCGCACGCCAGGCCGATGTGCGCCGGCAGGCTGAGCTCGTCGCACGCCAGCAGCGTGCCGAAGGTCTGCTTGGCCGCGACCGCGCGGTTCGCCAGCAGCTGCGCCCCGCCCAGCCGCAGCCGCGCGTCGTCGTCGTCCGGTTCGTCGCGGACGCGCTGCGCCAGCCGCTCGATCGACGCCCCGCGGTCCAGCCGCAGCAGCTTGCCGTAGGCGCTCGAGAGCTGCGTGAGCAGCCCGCGACCGAGGATTTCGAGCAGGAACGACATGAGAGCGCCCCCTTACGCGGCCGCCAGTTCGGCCAGCGCCTCGCGCGCCGCGCGGTAGCCCGCGTTCAGCGTCAGCGCCCGCTCAAAGGCCCGCCGCGCGCTGGGTGTCTCGCCGCGCCGCTGATGCAGCCGCCCCAGCAGGTAATGCACGTCCGGGTAGTCGCCGCCCGCGTCGATCGCCGCGTGCAGCCGGTCGATCGCGTCCAGCGTCTGGTCCGTCTCGCCGTACAGCCGCCCCAGTTGAATCAGCGCCTGCACGAAGCGCGGCTCGGCCGACACGGCGCGGTGCGCCGCGTCGATCGCCGCCCGTGTCTGCCCCAGTCGCTCATAGATCCGCGAGCAGTGATAGTGCAGGTCCGCCAGCTCGGGCTGGCGCGCCGTGGCCCACTCCAGCGTCCGCGCCAAGACGGCGAACACCTCGCGGTCCAGCCCGGTCCGCGGTAGCGCCAGGAACGCCTCGACGAAATCCGGCTCGTTCAGCACCACCTGCCCCAGCCGCTCGATCGCCGCCGTGTCCAGCGTCGCCGTGTCCGGCGTGGCCGGTGTCACCGCGGGCGTCACGCCGCTCGCCGCCGCGCTCCGCGCCGCCAGCGCCAGTTGCATGGCCAGGTGTGCGTCGTGCGGCCGCAGTTGCTGTGCGCGGCCCAGGTGCTCAAGCGCGCCGCTCCAGTCCGCCAGCGCGGCGCAGGTCAGCCCCAGGTGCTGCAGCGCGCCGGCGTCCAGCGGCGCCAGCCGCGCGGCCGCGCGAAACGCCTCCAGCGCCAGGCGATAGTCGTCGGCGGCGGCGTGCAGCAGCCCGAGCTGTACGAACGGCTCAGAGCGCTGCGGATGGTGACGGGTCGCCGCCTGGAGCGTCTCAATCGCCCGCGCGGCCTCGCCCTGTTTCCAGAGCGACAGCGCCAGGCGAATCTCGGTCATCACGTTTGCCGGACCGCGCGCCAGGTCGCGTTCGAACTCGCGCGCCGCCAGGTCGAAGCGGTTCTGCCCGATGAAGCAGGCCGCCAGGTGCCGCCCCAGGTCGTCGCTGCGCGGATTGAGGGTCGACGCGGCCTGCAGGTGCTCGGCGGCGGTCGCGAAGCGTCGCGCCGCCAGCTCGTTCAGCCCGTAGCGCAAGTGCGCCTGCCCCAGGTAGTACTTCGCCAATGAACCCGGCAGGTCGCCGCGCCCGGCGACCCGACCGAGAATGGCGATCGCTTCGGCGAACCGCCCGGCCTCGAAGGCGGCGACGCCGGACTGGTATTCCGCGGTTGAACTGAAGAAGCTGGTGCGAGCGACGGCGGGCGGCATGGTGCACTCCGTTGCGGGCGCTGCGGCGAGCGACGGTCCGTGTCGATCATCGATCCGAAGACGGGGGCGATTCAGTTACGGGAATCAGATCGGCGCGGCGAGCGGGGGTTCGGCCCGTGCGGACGGGCGGGGCCCACCGGCCGGGGTCCGGGGGTGCGGGTGGCGCACGGCGAATGGTTGACGCTCTGCCCGAAAAAAATGCGGGGGCGACCGGCACACACCGACGATCGCCCCCGCCCCCAAGGTGCCCGGCGCAGGGGGGGCCTCGCCGGGCCGAGAATCAACGACCCGCACTCTTTGCGGGTCTCGCGGAATCCTCCGCTCCCAGACGACTGTTGGCCGGCCGCGCGACCATTTCAAGCCCGGCCGCGCCGATTTCGCGATTTCGGACCCGCCGCTTCCGCCGGGTTGAACAGCCCGCCGAAACTGCGGTAACGTCCCCGGACGGCGCACGCCGCGCCGCGCAACCGGGGAACACGGATGGCCAGCGCAACCGCACGGAAGCCCGCCCGCGGCAAGAAGCCGGCCGCGCAGCTCGAACTGAAGTTCGCCACGCCCAATCGCCCACCGGCCGCGCCGCCCAAGGGTGCGTCGTCGGCCGCGCCGCGCGGCGCAATACCCGAAGAGGCCGACACCGCCCGTCCGCCGCGCCGCAAGCCGCCGCGCGTTGTCGCGACGGCTGAGTCGCTCTCGCGCGCCCAGCGCGAGATCTCGGTCAGCGAATTCTTCGCCAAGAACCGCCACCTGCTCGGCTTCGACAACAAGCGCAAGGCGCTGCTCACCACCGTGAAAGAGGCGGTCGACAACAGCCTCGACGCCGCCGAGGAAGCCGGCATCCTGCCCGACGTCTGGGTCCGCATCGACCAGATCGATGAAGAGCGCTTCCGCGTCTGCGTCCGCGACAACGGGCCGGGCATCGTCAAGCAGCAGATCCCCAACGTCTTCGGAAAACTGCTCTACGGCTCCAAGTTCCACCGCCTCCGCATGAGCCGCGGCCAGCAGGGCATCGGCATCTCCGCCGCCGGCATGTACGGCCTGCTCACCACCGGCAAGAGCCTGGTGGTCGTCAGCCGCACCGGCGCCAAGAAGGGCGCCCATCGCTTCGAAATCCAGATCGACACCAAGAAGAACGAGCCGACCATCGTTCGCGACGAAGAGGTGACCACCGACTGGCCCCACGGCACGCAGGTCGAAATCGAGCTGGTCGCCAGCTACGCCAAGGGGCGACAGAGCGTCGACGAATATCTCGAGCTGACCGCCATCGCTAATCCGCACGCGCGGATTGAATATGTCGCCCCCTCTGGCGAGCGCGTCGAATTCCCGCGCGGCGTCGAAGCCCTGCCCGAGCAGCCGATCGAGATCAAACCCCATCCGCACGGCATCGAGCTGGGGCTGTTGATCCGCCTGCTGCACGACACCAAGAGCCACTGGCTCTCCGGCTTCCTGCAGCACGAATTCTGCCGCGTCGGCGCCAAGACCGCCGAGGAGATCTGCTCCGCCGCCAAGCTCAGCCCGCGCGCCCACCCGCGCCGCATCGCCAAGCACGAGGCCGAAACGCTCTACAAGGCCATCCAGCAGACCAAGCTCATGGCCCCGCCCACCAACTGCCTCGTGCCGATCGGGGCGCAGCAGCTTCTTTCAGGCCTGCTCAAGGGCGTCCAGGCCGAGTTCTACACCGCCAGCACCCGCCCGCCGGCCGTCTATCGCGGCAATCCGTTCCAGATCGAGGCCGCGCTCGCCTACGGCGGCGACCTCGGCCCAACGCCCGACGACGACGAAGCCGCCGCGCCCGGCGCGACGCCGCCCGGCAAGTCCGCCGAGCCGGCCCAGGCCAAGATCATCCGCTTCGCCAACCGCGTGCCGCTGCTCTACCAGCAGTCGGCCTGCTGCGCGTTCAAGAGCGTGCTCGACGTCGACTGGCGCCGCTACGGGCTGTCGCAGCCCGGCGGCGGTCTGCCGGCCGCGCCCGTGCTGGTGCTGGTGCACATGGTGAGCGTCTGGGTGCCGTTCACCAGCGAGAGCAAGGAGGCGGTCGCGGACTACGACGAAATCCGCAAGGAAATGCGCCTCGCGATTCAGGACTGCGGCCGCAAGCTCCAGGCCTACATCAACCGCCGCAAGCGCCAGCAGTACGAAGGCGAACGCCGCAACATCTTCGAGCGCTACATCGGCGAAGTCGTCGCCGCGTGCAACACCATCCGCAAGATCGACACCGGCAAGCTCGAGAAGAACCTGCTCGCCATCGCCCGGCGCGTCACCGCCCGGGCCGATGAGGAAATCGACGCCAGCGGCAAGGCCGTCGCCCGCAGGTCGGCCCGCGCCGACGATGAGCTGGGCGAAAATACCGTCGTTGTCGAGCGATCCGCGCCGCCGGCGGCACAGTTGCCGCTCGACCGCTGACGCTTCCCGCCCGCGCCGTCACCACCCCGCGCGTCACGGCCGATGCCACTCCTCGCACGCGCCGCACAGCGGCCAACCACCCAGCGACTGGTCGCGCTGGGCACAGCGCAGCGCCTTCATCCGCCCGCCCGTCCACGCCGCCAGCCCCGACTCGGGTTCCGTGGATACCGACACTTCGCCGCGATAGTCCTGATCGCAGCTCGCCAGCCGGCCGTCGGCCAGCAGCAGCGCCCGGCGGAACACCTGCCGGCACGGCGTCCGCCCCGGCGGCGTGACGCGCGTCACGCGGCGATCGGACCGCCGTCCGCCGAACGCGCTCGCCCCGGCGATCACCGCCGTCCCGAGCGACTGCATCCAGCGATCATAGAACGCCTCGAGGTCGGCGAAGTTGTCGCGCGTCTTCACAAACTCGGGCACGACCAGCGGCCGCAGCCGATGCTCCGCCTCGCGCCGCTCGGCACCACGCCATCACCCGCCGCGGCGCGCTCGAAGCCATCGACCGCGCGCACGCGGGCATAGGTCTCCGGCGTCGCGGCGTCGAGCGTCACGATCAGCACGTCCAGCGGCGCATCGAAGAGGACACCGTCGAGCGACTCGTCGAACAGCCCCGCGGTTCGCAGCCCGATCGCCGCCGCCCCCGACCCCCGCACCAGCCGCACCACCTCGGCAAACTGCGGATGCGCCGTCGGCTCGCCAAACCCGCCCAGCACGATCCGCACGTCGTCGGCGTCGCCCAGCGACGCGCACAGCCGCTCGACGCTCGCCAGCGCCAGCGGGCCGCGCTCGGGCACGTCCGGCCCGCGCGGCCGCCACGGCTCGTTGCTCGCAAACGGGTCGCGCGTCGTCAGCTCGATCTCGATCTCTTCGGGCACGCCCGGCGGATCGGCGAACTCCTGCCGCCGCAGCCACCCGGCGATGCGCTCCGCCGGCCACGTCTCCGCCCCGGCGGCAATCAGCGCCGCCACGCGCTCGAAACTCCGCCGCGTGTCCGCGATCAGCCGGCCGCTCGCCTCGATCAGCACCGACGCCGGGCGATGGCACGCATCCTTGCCGGTCAGGTCGGCCAGCGGATGGTCCGGGCGATAGCTCAGCAGCGCGCCGGGCGGCTGCCCCGTCGGCGCGAGGTCCGCCAGCAGTTCCGCGCTCAGCACGACGGGCCCGATCCCGGGCGGCGCCTGCGTGAAGGTCATCCGCTGCGCGTCGGCATGGCGCCGATAGTGCGCCACCATCGCGTCGCACAGCTCGGCCGACACCAGCGCCGCCGCCGCCGGAACGCACGCCACCGCCGCCGCGCCGCGGTCGCGCGCCACTTCGGCCAGCGCCACGCAGTTGGTATCCTCGTCGAACCAGGTCAGCCCGCCCGCGCCGCCGCGCCATGCGTCCGGAGCCCAGATTCGCCCGGACCGCGCCAGCGCGGCATAGCGCGCCGCGCCCCAGCGGTCCGGCTCGACCCGCGCCGCCAGCCCCGTCAGCAGCGCCCCAACCTCCGCCACCTGCCCCGGCGGCGACAGCACCACCACGTCCGACAGCTCGCGCGCGGCCCGCAGCCGGCGAACCGTCCGCCGCAGCACCGGCTCGCCTGCGATCACCTCGCCCAGCCGCGAGCGCCCGCCCAGCGGGGCGCGCTGCAGATCGGCCGTCACCACGGCAATGACGTTCACGTCGCCGCCCCTTCCGCCAGCTCGGCGTCGAACCGCGCCGCCGCCCGCGCGAAGATGCCCGCCAGCGCGTCGCACCCCTCGATCAGCGCCGCCACAAAACGCCGGTCGCGCGCCAGCTGCGCCAGCGACCGGTCGCGACCGGCCAGCCGCCCGGCGATGACGCGCTTGTCGGCGCTGATCTTCTGCAACTCCGCCATCTGCGACACGTCGCTGGCCATGCGGAAGACGCGGTCATGTTCCGAAACCCGTGCCCGCAGCTCGTCAACGCGGATGATGAGCTGGTTGAAGCGCGGCGGATCGTCCACCCGCGACTCCAGCTCGGCGAGCAGCGCGTCGGTCTGCCGGCACAGCTCGCGAAACGCCGTCAGCTCGCCCTGTCGCGACAGCAGTTCCGCTCGACCGGCCCGGACGCGCTCGACGTCATAGCGCCGCGCCGCCGCGCGAATCTCGCCCATCGCCGCCGGCAGCGGCCGCTGGCAGAACTGCGCGATCGCCTCGGCCAGCGGCAGGGCGGTCGCGCCGCGCTTCTGCACGCCACCCTGCGTGGCGTCGATGATCCGCGCCCGCGCCGTCGCGAAGTCGCGCTCGAACTGCTCGAGGTAGGTGAACATCTGCTCATCGGTGTACAGCGGTTCGCCGTCGACGCCGGTGACCCGCCGCAGGATCGGCCGATGCCGCACGATCCGCTCCCATTCCTTCTGCTCCAGCGAGCAGAACCGCCCCAGCTCCGGCCGCCACGCGTCGTGCATCGCCACGCCCGGCGTGTAGTAGACGCCGCCGGAAAACGCCAGGTCCTGTCCGACGAAGATGATCGGATCGCACCCCAGGTACTCGGCCAGGTAGAGCGACAGGTGCGCCACCGTGCTGCCCGGCCGCAGCCCGGCCCGCGCCGCCAGCGGCGCCCCCACGCATCGATGGGCAAAATCGTTGTTCAGAATCAGCACCGGCCGCGCCGCCGCCCCGGCGCCGCCACGAAAGCGGTCGATCACCGCCGGCGACGCCTTCGGCTCGGCCACCAGGATCGTCTCGCCGAAGTCCGCCACGTCGTCGAAGAAGCGGCGCGACAGGTCGCTGAAGTCCAGCGTCGTCACGAAGTCGGGCCGCACGCCAGCCGCCAGCAGCGGCTTGAACGACGTCTGCACCGCGATGATGACCGCCCGGCCGGCCGCGGCGCGCAGCGCGGCGATGTTCTGCGACAGCGACGGCCCGGCGGAAACCACGATCGCCGGCACGCCCGCGCCGCGCTGCGCCAGAATGTCGATCGCCGGCGTCGCCAGGTAGGCCGGCAGGTTCGAGGCGATGTTGTCGCAGGTGATCCGCCCGTTGGCGACCAGCGTGACGATCGACATGCGCGAGAAGGCGGCGAAGTCGGCAATCGCCTGCCGCGCCGCGGCGTGAAAGTCCGCCCGGATCGCCCGCGCCGCCGGCGGCACCACCATGCGCGTCCCCAGCAACATCGGCGTGGCGTGCGGCGTCAGCTTCTCGTGCAGCTCGTGCTTGTCGAGGGAATGCAGCAGCACCAGCCGGCCGGCCTCGAGCGGCGCGGACAGGTCGGTCACCTGCAGCGCCGCGCGAATCGTCGCCAGGTCCGGCTCGCTGACGATCACGATCCCGTCGGGCCCAAGCGCGTCGAACAATGCCGCGGCGTAGTAGCCCAGCCCCAGCCCGCACAGCACCGCGCACAATGCCGGCTCGCCCGCGCCCGGTTCGATCAGCCGCCGCGCCTCGTCGACCGGGTCGTGACGGCTGTGCAGGTGGAGCGGCCTGCCTTCGGCGCTGCGGACAAACGCCGTCGGCGGACCGGCGCGCGACGGCTCGACCGTCGGCGAATCCGCGTGCTCCAGAAGGTCGATGCGATACGCCAGCCGCGAATCGCGCCGATAGAGCGCCGTCATGTTTCGGACAAACGGGCCCGACGTGGACGGCGTGGCCACCGACATGGCCGGCGATTGTAATGCCGCCGACAGCGCCCGCCGCGCCGGGTAAAAAAGGACGAGGCCGACGACGCGTGGCGCCGTCGACCTCGCATGTTCGCGCTGCACTGTCCCCGGCGTTGCCCGGGTCGCAGCAGCACCCGCGTCGCGGGCGCCGCGGCGCCGTCGATCAATGCCGGGAGAGCATGCAGCAGCGGCCCGGCGACCGGAGTCGTCGTTCCGCTGCTGTCATTCCGGTCTTAGGTGCTGCCGCCAACCAAGCTCACAAGCAGCGAGCAGATCTGGTTGACGATCGCGGCCAGAGTCGTGCCGACAAAGGGGAAGCTGCCAACCAAGCTGGCAACCTGCGAACAAATGCTGGAAATCAATGCACCGAGACTCATCGAACACTCCTTCCAAAGGCGAGGTACCGCTCATATCTGCCCCAACAGAGCGGCTCGCTCGCTAAAGGCGGAGCAACATACGTGCCAGAACCCGGCGACTCAAACACTGGGTCAAATTGCCCGATCTTATCGAACTGTGTCCCCGGATGAGTGCATTATTGGGTTTTTTGTGTGGACGGCTACCCATTCCAGCGTTCGCCGATTGGGTAATCGCCGGCAACGCTGGTCTTCCCAGCGCGGGAGGATAACCTACATTCGGATGGCCGAACTGAATATTTGACCCGGCCGCGCGAGCGGCGACTCACAGTCCGGCTGATCTGCAGTAACTATCTATGCTAAAATCGCTTACGATATTCTTCCCGTGCTATAATGAGGCCGCGAACGTCGAACGCGTTACGCGTGCCGCATTGGCCGCCGGTTCACCGCTCACTTCTGACCTCGAAGTCCTCATCGTCAACGACGGCAGCCGCGACGACACGGGCGAGATCTCCGAGGCCCTCGCCGCCGCGAACGCGCGCATTCGGGTTGCGCACAATCGCCCCAATCAGGGCTACGGCGGCGCGGTCATTCGCGGCCTGCGCGAAGCGCGCAAGGAATGGGTCTTCTACACCGACGGCGACGGGCAGTTCGACCTGGGCGAAATTCCGCGCTTGATCGAACTGCTGGATCGCTGCGACGTCGCGGTCGGCTATCGCCTCGATCGCGCAGACCCGCTGCACCGCAAGATCAACGCGGCCCTCTGGAACGCGCTGGTCCGCCTGCTGTTTGGGCTGAAGGTGCGCGACGTCGACTGCGCCTTCAAGCTGCTGCCGCGGAAACTGGTCGACGAAATTCGCCTCGAATCGCGCGGGGCGCTCATCAGCACCGAGCTGCTCGCCCGCGCGGCGCGGCGCGGCTACCGCATCGCCGAGGTCGGCGTGCATCACTATCCGCGCCAGGCCGGCGTCGCCACCGGCGCCAAGCTGTCGGTCATTGCCCGCGCGTTCTGGGAACTGTTCAAGCTCGCGCGACGCATCCGCCGCGGCGACTGACCCACGCCTATTCCGCGTCGACCGCGCGATCTAGCATCCGCCGCGCCCACGCCTCGACGATCGCCGCCCGCCACACCTGCGTCGCCGCGCCCGGCGCCCCGGCGTCGAAGCGTCGCGCCAGCTCGGCCGCCCCGCGCGGCTCGAAGCAGCCGCGCTGCTGAAACGACTTCGACGCAAACAGGTCGCGCCACCAGCCCGACAGCGGCCCCGCCAGCCACGCCGCCGTCGGCGCCGCAAAGCCGATCTTGTCGCGCCGCTGCGACACCGCCGGCGGCAGCCGATCGGCCAGCGCCCGCCGGACGATCCGCTTCAGCTCGCCGCCGCGCAGCTTCTCATCGCTGGGCAATCGCAGCGCGAACTCGACCAGCGGCCCGTCGAGCCACGGCACCCGGGCCTCGATTCCGTGGGCCATCGAGTTGCGGTCCTCGTAATGCAGCAGCGCCGGCAGGCTGTCGGCCACCAGCAGCCGCCAGCAGAACGCCTCGAACCGCCCGCACCGCGCGATCGGCGGCCTGGCCTGCGGGGGCGTCTGCGGCACGCGCTGCCGATAGGGCGGCCGCGCCTCGGGCTGGGCCGTCCACAATTCGCCCGCCAGGTGCGGCGCGGCGCGGCGATCGCGCCAGTCGCGCAGCGCAGCGCCCACCGGCCGCGGGAGCAGTTGCCCCGCCGCGCGCATCAGCAGCGCCCCGCGCGACAGCTCGCCCGGCGCGGGCGCCGCGCGCCATTCGCGCAGCGCCGCTATCAGCCGCAGCCGCCCGACGCGATCCGCCACGTACGCCGGCCGACAACCGGGATAGCCGCAGAACAGCTCGTCGCCGCCCTGCCCGTCGAGCAGCACGCGAATGCCCGCCGCCTGCGCGGCCCGCATCACCTCCCACTGCATGAAGATCGACGGCGAGGCGAACGGCTCGTCCTGGAACCACAGCAGCCGGTCGAGCTGGTCCAGCAGCCGGGCCGGCTCGGGCACGACGCGGTGGTCGATCAGCCCCGGGTGGGCCGCGTGCACGGCATCGACATACGCGCCTTCGTCCAGCGCGTCGCCCGGCAGCACGGCGGAAAAACAGTGCTGCGACCAGTTCGGCGACCGGCGCTCGGCCGGCGCCGCGCGAATCGTCGCGACGATCGCGCTGCTGTCCAGCCCGCCCGACAGGCACGAACCGACCGCGGCGTCGCCGCGCAGATGAACGCGCACCGCGTCGTCCAGCCGGTCGCGCAGCTCGGCCTCCGCCGCCGCGCCGGCCAAGGCGCCGGGCGCGTTCTGCCCCGCGACCGGCCAGTCGCGCGCCAGCCGGCCGAGCGTCGCCGTCAGCGACGGCGGCCGCAGATCGATCTCCAGTCGGCAGCCGGGCGCCAGCGACCAGACCGACTCGAACAGCGTGTCGGGGGTGTGGTCGAGCCGCCCGTCGACCAGGAAATCGCGCAGCCGCGCCGCGTGGATGTCGCGCGTCACGCCCGGCAGGAGCAGCAGCGACTTGATCTCCGACGCAAAGGCGTAGCCATGTTCAAACGCCGCGAGGTAGAGCGGCTTGATGCCCAGCGGATCGCGCGACAGCACCAGTCGGCCCGCGACCCAGTCGACGATCGCCAGCGCCCACATCCCGCGAAAACGCCGCACGCACTCGCCGCCCCAGGCGCGATACGCCGCCAGCGCCACCTCGGTGTCGCTGTGCCCCGCGAACGCCATGCCGCGCGCCGCCAGCTCGCCGCGCAGCGCGTCGTGGTTGTAGATCTCGCCGTTGAAGACCAGCCAGGCCTGCCGATCGGGCGCCGCCATCGGCTGCCGGCCCGCCGGCGAGCGATCGACAATCGCCAGCCGCCGCGCCCCGAGCGTCACCGCCGCACGGTTCGCACCCCACTCGACCGGCTCGTCCGCCGCGCCCAGCCACTTCAGCGTCGCCGGACTGCCCCCGCGACCGAACGCCACCACACCGCCGTCGTCCGGCCCGCGATGCCGCAGCCGCTGCGTCATCCGCGTGGTCAGCGCGGCCATGCCGGGCAGCGCATCGTTGCAGATCAGTCCGGCAATGCCGCACATGGCCTGTCCCGGGGAATGGCTCGGCGCTGCCGGCCGCGCCGCGCACCGCTACGCATCCGGCCGCTGCGGCGCGGCGCGATCGACCGCCGGCCGGCCCGCATCATCCGGAATCGCCCCCGCCGCGGAAAGGGCGCGCTCGTACAGCTCGACGTGCCGCCGCCCGACCGCCGCCGGCGCATGCTCCGCCAGGCAGGCGTCGCGGATCGCCGCCTGGTCGAACCGTCCCGCGTCGCGCGCCACGGCGCACATCGCCGCCGCCAGCGCCGCGTCGTCGTCCACGGGCACCAGCCGCCCGGCCGCCGGCGACACGATCGCCTCGGGTCCGCCGCAGCGCGTCGCCACGATCGGCAGCCCGCATGACTGCGCCTCGATCAGCACCACGCCCGACGCCTCGGTCCGGCTCGCCAGCACGAACACGTCCGCGTCGAGCATCGCCGGCCGAACCGCCGCCGCGCCCGACAGTTTTCCGAGGAACCGCACCCGCCCGGCGATCCGCAGCTCGGCCGCCAGCGCCTCGAGCGGCCCGCGCAGCGGACCGTCGCCGGCCAGGGTGAGCGTCGCCCGAGGCAGCTCGTTTGCCACCCGCGCAAAGGCGTGCAGCAGCGTGTCGTGCCCCTTGATCTCCAGCAGGCTCGCGACGCACAGAAAGCGCGTTTCGTCAGCCGAAGCGCGGCTACGCCGTGGCGGCAGCGGCTCGGCAAAGAGCGGGTCCATGCGTCGGGCACCAGTTCCACGCCGCGCGTTACTCCCCGCGGGCGTGTCATGTCGCTGTGCCGGGCTGACCGTCGTCACGATCGAAGCCGCCCGCAAGCGCGCGGCCCACCTGCCACCGCTGCCACGCCGTCTGCACCATCATCGAAAACGGGCCAGACTGATCGGTCAGTACGAACGGCACCTCCCACGTCTCGCAGTCGCCGCCGCCCAGCGGCCGGCAGCACGGTGTGCGCATGGACCAGGTCCGCAGGCCGCGCTCCGACACGTGGTCGGCAAACAGCCGCCGCGCCGCCGACGTGAACGCGATCGACCCGTGCCGTTCGTGCGGCCACCAGCGATAGCCGATCCGTGCCGCTGCTCGACGATCGGCCCGTCGCACGCCGCGACGCGCCGCCTGCCCTCGCCGGGCCGCCACGTCCGCAGCGACGCCAGTTGCGGAAAGAGCACCGTCACTTCGTGCCCGCAGGCCGTTGGACTTGCCGCCAGCGATCGCACATGAACGACCCGGCGAACGGCAGCTCCGCCGTCGGATACCAGCTTGGCAGCAGCACGACCTGCACGCCCGGCATGGTGAGCGAAAAAAGCGTGCTGCTGACCATCGGCCGTCCGAAGCCTGGCGGCGACCGGCCGTGCCGCGCGTGACAGTCGTGCCGCGCCGCGGTTGAATCGCGACCCGCATGGCCGCCGCGCCGCCGCGCCGAATCCTGATGGTCACCTACTGGTATCCGCCTGCAAGCCCGCTGCAGCGGCGCGCCGCGGGCTTCGTGCGCGACACCTGCCGGCGCTCGGCTGGTCGCCCACCGTCCTGGCCGCCGAGGACGCCGCCGCCCGGCTCTGGCCCGGGACGCCGCCCGCCAGCAGCCTCCGGCCGACGACGGTGTGACGGCCTGGTGCGTGCCAGACCTGGTGCTGCCGGCGAACCTCTTCTCCGACTTCGCCGGGCCGCCGCCGCGCTGCCCGCGCTGGCTGTCGCAACGGCTCTTTCCCGATCGCTTCCGCTTCTGGGCCCGCCGCGCCATGCGCTGCGCGGCGCGCGACCTGGCCGACCAGCCCTTCGACATCGTCTGGACCACCTTTCCGCCCGCCAGCGCCGTGCTCGTCGGCCTCGACGCGCGGCAGCGACTGACCGGCCGCTGGTCCTCGATCTGGCGCGACCCATGGATCGGTCCCGGCGGATACAGCCCGGATCGCCCGCGCCGGCTGCACGCACCAGGCGCTCGAGCGCCGCGCCGTCCGCGCCGCCGCCGCCGTGACCGCCGTCTCCGAGGCGATGTGGCACGACGTCGCCGAGCCGCCGCGGTGCGCGCGCGAGCGCGGCATCGTCATCCCCAACGGGTTCGACCCGGCCCGCTGCCTGCCGCTGGATCTGCCGCTACCGGCTGATCGCCCGACGCTCGCCCACGTCGGCAGCGTCACCAGCGCAACTGTCCCAATCGCTTCCTGACCTCGCTCGCGGCGATTCCTGAACCGCGCCGCGCCTGCCGCCTGCGGTTCGTCGGAAACCTCTCGCCCGGCTACGTCGCCCGCCTCGGGCTCGCGCAGACCGTCGAGACCACCGGCATGCTCGCTCGACGCCGCGGTGCCACGCTCGCCGCCGACGCCCCGCTGCTGCTCGTCGGCGAATACGTCGGCCGCTGGGGACACAACACCAAGCTCTTCGAATACCTCCGCGCCGCTCGGCCGATCCTGTGCGTCGAGGAGTCGCCCGGCAGCAACGACGCCGCGCTGCTCCGCCAGATCGCTCCGCAGCGCTCGGTCTTCGCGCGGTTCGACGACCCGGCCTCGATCGAACGCGGCCTCGCCGACGTCGCCAGCCTGGCGCGCGCGGCCCCCCGGCGAACGCTCGACGACTCGCCGGCGCTGCGGGCCTATGATCGCGCCGCGCTGGCGGCCCGGCTGACCGACCGGCTCGACCGCCTGGCGCCGCCGCGCGGACCCGCCGCGGCCGGTTAAGCCCGCGCCGCCCCCCCGCCGATCTTGAAGTATGCCGCACGTGCTGGCTGTCATCGTCGCCCGGGCCGGCAGCAAGGGGCTGCCGAACAAGTGCGTCGCGCCGCTCGCCGGCCGCGCGGTGATCGAATACACCTTCGACGCCGCCCAGGCCGCCCGCCGCGTCGACGCCGTCTGCCTCACCACCGACGCGCCCGCCGCGCAGCAGCTCGCCCGCGCCCGCCACATCGCCGTCGTCGAGCGCCCGCCCGACCTGGCGACCGACACCGCCACCGTCGACGCCGCCGTCCGCCACGCTGTCGAGCAGTTCGCGACGCGCCCGGACGGCTTCCGCCCCGACATCGTCGTGCTGCTGTACGGCAACGTCCCGCTCCGGCCGGACGGCGCGATCGACCGCGCCATCGACCACCTGCTTGCGCGCGCGGGCCGACTCCGTCCGCACCGTCGCCCTGGTCACCAAGCAGCACCCGGACTGGATCCACCGCCTGTCGGCTGACTGGCTGCAGTTCCGCGAGAACTCCATCTACCGCCGGCAGGAGCTCGAGCCGCTCTTCTATCACGATGGCGCCGTGGTGGTGCTGACGCGCGCGGGGCGTTTTTCACGACGCCCGCCCACGCGGCCGACTTCCACGCCTTCTTCGGCCGCGCCGCTCGGCGATCGTGGTCGAGGCCGATGCCACGGTCGACATCGACGACCTCGGCGCGACCTGCTGCTGGCCGAAGCCGCTGCTGTCGGGCGCAGCTCGCCGGGCCGCCGTCGTTTCCGCTGACGTGCCCGGGCAGCCCTACGTCATCGCCGAGGCCGGCGTGAACCACGACGGCGCGCTGGACCAGGCCCGCCGGCTGATCGACGCCGCCCGCGCCGCCGGCGCCGACGCCGTCAAGTTCCAGGCCTTCTCCGCCGACGAGCTCGTCTCGCGTGCCGCTGCCGCCTGCGACTACCGCCGCCGCCGCGACCCGGCCGCCACCACGCAGTGCACGCCATGCTCCGCCGGCTTGAGCTGCCCGCCGACGCGTTTCGTCGCGCGCAACCACGCCCGCGGCGCCGGAATCGAGTTCCTCTGCACGCCGTTCGGCGTCCGCCAGGTGCGCGAGCTGGCCGCGCTCGGCGTCCGCGCGCCTGGGCTGGCGTCGCCAGACCTGGTCAACGTCCCGCTCGTGCAGGCCGCTGCCGAAACCGGGCTGCCGCTCATCTGTTCCACTGGGCGCGGCCGACGACGCCGAGATCGACACCGCCGTCGCCCGGCTGCGACGCCTCACCGCGCCCGGCCGATTCGCGCTGCTCCACTGCGTCAGCAGCTATCCGACGCCGCAGACCGCGGCCCACCTCGCGGCGATCGGCCGGCTGAAGCGCCGTCACCGCGTTTGCGTCGGCTACTCCGATCACACCGCCGAGACCGACACCGGCGCGCTGGCCGTCGCCGCCGGGGCACAGATCGTCGAAAAGCACCTCACGCTCGACCGCGCCGCCCCCGGGCCCGACCACGCCTTCTCGCTCGAACCCGCCGCGCTGCGCGACTACGTCGCCCGGCTGCGCGGCGCCGCGGCCGCGCTCGGATCGGACGGCCCCGTCGAGCTGTCCGCCGAACAGCGTGAGACCCGCGCCGCGGCCCGCTGCAGCGTCGTGGCCGCGCGGGCCATTCGCAGCGGCGAGCCGTTCACGCCCGAGAACCTGACCGTGCGCCGGCCGGCCGGCGGACTCGAGCCGGCCGCCCTCGCCGCGCTTTTCGGACGGACCGCGGCCCGCGACGTCGCCGCCGGCGATCGCATCACCTGGGCTTCCGTAAGTTCGTAGCGCCGCTCAGGGTCTTCCCCATCCCGGCCCGATCCGGGCCTTCTATGTAAGCCAAGGGCAATGCTGGGCCGATAGCCCCTGCGGAACCTCCTGCCAGACCGTGCGTCTGCGGGGCCGGGTTGTTTGGAGCGAGGCGCATGCAAGGCACGCTGAAACCTAACGGCAGCGGCGACGCGGCTGCGGTCATCAATCACGCGATCGCCAGCATCGGCGAGATCGCCACGCTGCCCGAAATCACCGTCCGCATCATCCAGATCGTCGAAGATCAGAAAAGCACCGCGCGCGAGCTGCACGGCGTCATCAAGAATGACCCGGCCCTGTCGTCGAAGATTCTCAAGGTCGTCAACTCGGCCTTCTACGGCCTGCCTGGACAGGTCAGCAACGTCGATCGCGCCATCGTGCTGCTCGGGCTTTCGGCCGTGAAGAACATCGCCATTGCCGCCTCCATGACGCGCCTCTTCCAAGGCGGCGCCAACGTCGAAGGCTTTACCGGAATGGACCTCTGGCGCCACAGCACCGCCGTCGGCTCGGCCGCGCGGCTGATCGCCAAGAACCAGGGCGCCCAGGCGATGGAAGAGCTGTACCTCGCCGGGCTGATCGCCGACCTGGGGCTGCTCATCCTCCGCCAGGCGCTGCCCAAGAAGCTCGCCGAAATCATCGCCCGGCACCGCGCCGCGCCCAAGCCCTTCTCGCAGATCGAAGAGGAAATCGTCGGCGCCGATCACCAGGCCTTCGGCCAGGCGCTTGCCGGCAAATGGCGCTTCCCGAAGGGACTCTGCACGGTGATCGGCTACCACCACAAGCCGCACCTGCTCCAGCCCGAGTTCAAGCATATGGTCGAGATCGTCCACGTCGCCGACATCCTGGCGTGCAAGGCCGACATCGGCTTCTCGCGCCCCGCCGCGCACGAAGAGCTCTCCGAGGCCAAGCTCCAGACCGTCGGCCTGACCGCCGAAAAAGCCGCCGAAATCCAGGCCGAGCTGCCCGAGCAGGTTCGCATGGCCGAATCGCTCTTCCACAACTGATCGCGCCGCCCCGGTCTGCCGCACCATTGGCGCGCGGTCGCATCGCCCTGAACATGTGCCCGTGCCGCGCCGCGCCCCGCCTGCCCCCGACGCCCCTGCTTCCGCGCCCGGCGCCGCCGATCCGCCTGTCGTACGCCTGCGCTCCGCGACCTATCACCCCTTCATCTATCGCCGCATGATCGACTCGGCCGACCGCCACGCCCGCCCCGGCGACCTGGTCGCCGTTCACGACAAGCACGGAGCGCTCTTCGGGCACGGGCTCTACAACCCGCGCTCGCAGATTGCCGTCCGCATGCTCCGCTTCGGACCCCAGCCGATCGACGACGCCTTCTGGCGCGACCGCCTCGCCGCCGCCATCCACCTCCGCCGCCAGACGCTCCGCCTCGACGACGTCACCGACGGCTACCGCCTCGTGCACGCCGAAGGCGACGGCCTCTCAGGCCTGGTCGTCGATCGCTACGCCGATCATCTCGTGCTCGAGGTCTTCTCGCTGGGCATCTGGCAGCGCACGCAGCAGCTCGGCGCGTGGCTGGTCGAGCAGCTCGGCCCGCCGCCGGCCCCCCGCCGCGGAGCCGGCCGCTGGCGCGTCGTGGTCCGCGCCGACGAGCGCGCCGCCGATCTCGAAGGCTTCCCGCCGCGGACCGACCCGGCCGACGCCGCGACCGACCTCCTCATCCGCGAACATGGCCTGCGGTTCCGCGTCGACCCGCGCGGCGGCCACAAGACCGGGTTCTTCTTCGACCAGCGCGACAACCGCCGCGCCTTTGCCGCGCTCTGCCGCGACGCCGACGTGCTCGACCTGTGCTGCTACTCCGGCGGCTTCGGCATCCACGCCGCCAAGGCCGGCGCCCGCTCGGTCACCGGCGTCGACCTCGACGAGTCCGCCGTCGCGCTGGCGCGCGAGAATGCCGGGCTCAACCAGCTCCGCGTGCAGGCCGTCCACGCCGACGTGTTCGGCTATCTGCGGCAGATGGTGTCCAACCAGCGGCGCTTCGACGCCGTCGTGCTCGATCCGCCGCGCCTCATCGCCAGCCGCGACGACGCCGCCGACGGCCGCCAGCGCTATCTCGACTTCAACAAGCTCGCGCTCGCAGCCGTCCGCCCCGGCGGACTGCTGCTCACCTGCTCGTGCAGCGGCCTGCTCTCGCGCGACGGACTGCTCGATGTCGTCCGCCACGCCGCACGCATCGCCCAGCGCCGCGTCCGGCTGACCGGCTCGACCGGCGCCGCCGGCGATCACCCCGTCGCCCTCGACTGCCCCGAGTCCGAATACCTCAAGGCGCTCTGGCTCGCCGTCGAGTGACCCAAGTGGTCGCGCCGCGCGCCGCCCGGTAGAGTGTCGCACGTCATGGCGACCGCCTCGCGACAGCCGATCATCCGCCGCGCCGGACTGCTGGCCTTCATCCTCCTGGCGCTGGGGCTGCTGTCGATCGTCACCTACGTGCTGGTCAGCGAAACCCGCGGCTTCGATCCGCTCGCCGAGGTGCGGCTGATCGATCCGCCGGTCGATCCGGCCCGGGCGCCGCGCGTCGCCTTTCCCACCCTCGCCCGCAGCTTCGACCCGGCCCTGAACCAGTTCATCGACCGCTTCATCCGCGTATGCACCCAGGGGCGCTACAGCGAGTTCCGCCTCATGTACACCCGCCGGCTCGATCCACCCGGCGAGCGGACCTTCGTCGCCATGTTCAACGCAGTCGAGGCCGTCCGCATCCAGTCGCTCGACAAGCTCCCGCCGCTGCGGCTGCTCTCCGGGCCGGTTTATCGGCTGCGGCTCGAGATCGACCTGGCCGACTACGCCGTCCGCCGCAGTCAGAAGACCCGCCTGCTCCAGGTCGCGGTCGTGCAGGAAGGCGGCGAATGGGCGGTCGCGCCGCTGCCGCGCGGATCGGGTGAACAGCTCGACGCCCTGCTCGCCGGCACGACCCAGCCCGCCGACACCATCGCTCCAGAATAGCGCCCGCCCGTCTGTGCCTCGATCGCGCCATCTCGGACCTGATGCGCGCTCAGTTCTCTCGCGCCGCGGCTTTCGGACTCAGTCACCTCGCCACGCCTGCGGCGCAACTGTCGTGCCCGCCACCACTTGCGACACGCCCGCCGCACACCGCCGCCGCGTTTGCCCGCGCGAACATATATCGTAGGGTTCGCTCGCCAAGGGGGATCGCCGAGCGAAAGGACCAGCCAGATGGCGTTTTCGGTCAATAACACGAATACGCTGCTCCTGCTCAACGTGCTCAACCGCACGTCGGCAGAGCAGGCACGATCGGTACAGCGGCTCTCAACCGGCAGGCGGATCAACGGCGGGCGCGACGACCCGGCCGGGCTCATCGCCATTCAGAGTCTCGACGGCGAGCTCACCGCCACCGAGGCAGCCCTGGGCAGCGCCCAGCGCGCCAACTCGTTCCTCGGCGTCGCCGACGGCGCCGTCAAGGAAATCAGCAGCCTGCTGTCGCAGGTCGAGTCGCTGGCGGCCGCGAGCTCCAGCTCGGGCGGCCTGTCGGCCTCGGAAATCGCCGCCAACCAGGCCCAGATCGATTCCGCCATCGAGTCAATCGACCGCATCGTGCGCACCACCACCTTCAACGGCACGCACATCCTCGACGGAACGCAGTCCATTCGCTCCAGCGCCAGCCAGAGCAGCAAGGTCGCGGACGTGCGCGTCTATTCGCGCCGCAGCAGCAGCTCGTCCGATACGCTCGCCGTGAACGTCGACGTCGCCGGAACCGTCGCCTCTGCGACCCTCTATGCCGGAACCAGTGTCAGCGCCGCAAGCATCTCCATCGCCGGAGCGCTCGGCACCGCCACCATCGATATCGCCGACAGCGAAACGGTCGCGTCCATCCGCGACAAGATCATCGCCGCCGCCTCGCAGACCGGCGTCTCCGCCTCCGTCAGCAGCGGACAGGTTCACCTCCAGTCGCGCGGAATTCGGCGACAGCGCCTTCCTCTCCGTCTCGCACATCAGCGGCGACAGCGACTTCGGCAACGTCTCGCAGACCACCGGCTCCGACGCCCAGGTCACTGTCGGCGGCCAGACCGGCTTCGTCGACGGCCTGCACGTCAGCTTCAACACCGGCGGCGTCAGCGGCGAGTTCACCCTCACCTCGTCCGGCAACGTCGCCGGCAGCGCCGGAAACATCACCGTCAGCGGCGGGGGCGCCACCTTCCAGCTCGGAACCGACGCCAACAGCCGCTCGACCCTCGGCATCGAGTCGCTCGCCTCGCACAAGCTTGGCGACGCCAATCTCGGTTACCTCAACACGCTCAAGTCCGGCGGCGCCAACGACCTCTCCAGCGACCCCGCCAACGCGGTCGCCGTCGCCCGCAAGGCCATCGAGGTCGTCGCCACGTCCCAGGGACGCATCGGTGCCTTCCAGAAATACCAGGTCGATACGTCCATCAACAGCCTCTCCGCCACGCAGGCCGCCCTGAAGGACGCCATCGGCACCATCAACGATGTCGACTTCGCCTCCGAAACCGCCAACCTCAACCGGCTCAACGTCCTGATCCAGTCGGGCACGTCGCTGCTGGGGCTGGCCAATCAGCAGGCCGGACAGATCCTTTCGCTCCTGCGGTAATGACAATTTCGATCCGCGCCGGATCGATCAATCTGGTGGGTCGTTTTCGCAGACCGGGCCGGGGGCACTCCCCGGCTCGGTTGTTTTCGTGCGCGCCGCGCCCGCGGCGGCTATCGTCCAACTACCGGTGTGTCCGATTCGTTTTTCGGGCAGGGCAAAGCTCGAGCAATCCGGTTGGGCACCGGCGGCACGGGCATTCAGCCTGCACGGTGGCACGGGCGTCCCGCCCGTGAATTCCATGGCTCGGCCGGCGCCGGCCCGCTCCCGGTAGAGTAAAGCTCCAGCAATCTGGTAGGGCCAAGCTCCAGCAATCTGGTAGGGCAAAGCTCCAGCTTTGCCCTGCGGCCGCTACGCGGCGCCCAACGCGCGGCTAGCGCGTTGTTCACGCGAGCGTCGCGAAAGTTCTCCGCTGGGTGGCACGGGCTTTCAGCCCGTGTCCTCGTCTGACGTGACCAGTCGGCGACCGCCGTGAATGCGCGAAGATCGGTTTACGCCGTCTGTGATCGGCGGCGGAAGAGCAGCGTCGCGAGGGCGAGCAGCGCGGCGGTCGCGGGTTCGGGGAGGAGGACTTCGTAGGCAACGACGGGACCTTGCGGCGGCTGTGCGCCTCCGACGATCGCCAGCCCGTCGTTGGAAATGGCAGCGGCGCTGATCAATTGCCATCCGGGTAGCGCCAGACCGTACTCACTGGCGAGCACATCGATCAGGCGCCGCATGCCGTGCGCCGGGTCCCAAATGAACGCCGCTTGGTAGGGATCGGGGAAGCCGGGCGGCCCGTCAACGCTGGCGTTGCCGACGATGATCGAGCCGTCGCCGGAGATGCCGTTGGCGACGCTGCGGAAGATGCCGCCGGGCAGGTCGCCCAGGCCGACCATGCCGAGTTCGGGTGTCCAGCGGAAGGCCTCGGAGCCGTGCGGTCCGGCGGCATTGCCGACGATGATGGTTCCGTCGTTCGAGACCGACCTGGCGATGCCGCTGGGGTTTGTAACGCCGGGCAGGTGACCCAGGCCAACCATGCCGTTGGATTCGGTCCAGCGCATTGGCTCGCCCCCGGAGTAATTGGGCAGTTCGCCGACTCCCACAATGACCGAGCCGTCGTAGTTGGCGGCCCAGGCCGTCGTTCCGTCCGAGGTCGCGCCGGGCAGGCCGCCGAGCGCCATGACGCCGCCGCGCGCGGTCCAGCGCACGCCCTCGCCGCTGGTCGCGGAGCTCGTCTGGCGACTGCCGACGACGATCAGCCCATCGCCGGAGAGGCCCAGCGCTCCCATGCTGTTCGGCGGGGGCAAGTCGCCCGCCAGGCCGATCATCCCGCTGGCCTCGGTCCACATGAAGCCCTGTCCGCCCGCGTCGACGACTCCATACCCGACGATGATGTTGCCGTCGGCCGAAACGCCGCGGGCCTCGCTCTGGAAGTTGCCGCCCGGGAAGTCCCCGAGACCGATCGTGCCCGTTGCCGGCGTCCAGCGAAAGGCCTCCAGGCCCATCGCCGTATTCACATCGCCAACCACGACGCGCCCGGCATTCGAAACGGCCGTCGGATGCGGCGTCTCGCTACCGCTGGCTATCTGTGTCAGTGTGGTCAAATGCGCCGCCCGCACCGGAATCGCCATCGCGAGGATTTCGGCGAGAACGACAAGGGCCAAGCTCCACCCGCCCCCCCCCTAGATCGCACGCTGCATTCCGCATGATTAACGTCCCAATATCTGTCCTTACCCGTTACCCTGTGATGGCCCTGGGGACACTGTTGATTCTAGCGGACGGCAAGCTGAGTAGGGTGGGTCGCAGCGGCCACCCACTTTTTCGGCGATGGCGGGTCACATGCGGCGACCCACCGATTCGGCGAAGGTGGGTCACCGCGGGTGACCCACCCTACGCGCTGGACTATCCGCTGCTGAGCTCGCCGTTCTCGCCGCCGGTCGCCGCGCTCACAGCCGCTCGCAGATGCTCTTGGCCTGCAGAAACAATTGCAGATAGTCGCGCCCGCCGGCCTTGCTGTCCGTCCCGGACATGTTGAAGCCGCCGAACGGCTGCACGTCCACCAGCGCCCCGGTGCACTTGCGGTTGAAATAGAGGTTGCCGACGTGGAACTCGTACCGCGCCCGCTCCAGCCGCGCCCGGTCGGCCGAGAAGAGCGCCCCGGTCAGGCCATAATCCGTGTCGTTCGCGATCGCCAGGCACTCGTCAAAGTCGCGTGCCTTCATCACCGCCAGCACCGGGCCGAAGATCTCCTCCTGCGCGACGCGCGCCTTGGGCTTCACGTCGGCGATGATCGTCGGCGGAACATACGTCCCGCCCGCCGGCACCGCCCCGTCTGACAGTACGGCCCGGCCTTCGCTCTTGCCGATCGCGATGTACTCGCGAATCTTGCCCGCCGCCGGCTCGTCAATGACCGCCCCCATGCCCACGCTCTCCGCGCCGGTCGGGTTGCCGATGGTGATCCGCCGCGCGTGGTCCACCACGCGCTCCAGCAGCTTGTCGTACACCCGCTCGTGCGCGATCAGCCGGCTGCACGCCGAACACTTCTGCCCCTGGAACCCGAACGCCGCCTGCACGATCGCCACCGCGGCCGACTCCAGGTCGGTCACCGTCTCGTCGACCACGATGCCGTCCTTGCCGCCCATCTCCAGCACGGTCCGCTTCAGCCAGCGCTGGCCCGGCGCGACCCGCGCCGCGCGCTCGAACACCCGCACCCCCACCTCGCGCGACCCGGTGAACGACACGAACCGCGTCAGCGGGCTGTCCACCAGCGTGTCGCCCACGTCGCCGCCCGGGCCCGGGCAGAAATTCAGCACGCCCGGCGGCAGGCTCACTTCTTCCATCAGTTCGACGAACTTCGCGGCGATGATCGGCGTCTGGCTCGACGGCTTCAGCACCACCGTGTTGCCGGTCACGATCGCCGCCGATGTCATGCCCACGCAGATTGCCAGCGGAAAGTTCCACGGCGGGATGACCACCCCCACGCCCAGCGGCAGGTAGCGCACCTCGTTCGCCTCGCCCGGATACGGCGTCGTCGGTTGCGGGCCGCCCAGCCGCACCGCCTCGCGGGCGTAGAACTCCAGGAAGTCGATCGCCTCGGCCGCGTCAGCGTACGCCTCGGCCCACGGCTTGCTCGCCTCGAAACACATCCACGCGGAGAATTCGTAAATCCGCCGCCGCATGATCGCCGCCGCCTTCGCCAGGTAGCGCGCCCGCATCTCGGCCGGCACCCGCGCCCAGCCGGCAAACGCGCCGCTCGCCGCCCGCAGGGCCTGCTCGGCGTTCTCGCGCGTCGCCCGTCCGGCCTGGCCGACCACCTCGCTGGTCTTGGCCGGGTTCAGCGACTTGATCGCCCCCGCCGACTCGACCCGCTGACCGCCGATCCGCATCGGATAGCTCCGCCCGAGCTGCCCGCGAACCGCCTCGAGCGCCGCCAGCATCTGGCGTCGCGGCCCGTCCTGGGTGAAGTCGACGTACGGTTCGTTGGCAAACGGCGTGAACATGGCAACCCTCTCCGCGCCTTGCGGCGCAACGCCGGAATTCTAGGGCGCAATCGGCTCCGCGATAGGGGGCATGCGCGTCACCGCCGCTCGGCCCGCAACGCGCGGTGGTCCGGATCTTCAGCCAGGTGGCGCCGCAGGCGCTCCGGTTCCGCCAGCACGCCCGCGTTGTCGGCGAAGAACCGCGCCACGTCCTTCCAGTGTCGCAGCGGCACGGCGTGAATCCGCTCGGCGGCGCGCGACGGCTTGCCGAACACGATCACCGGCAGCATGTCGCACTCGCTGTACGCCTCGACGTCCGACTCCGAGTTGCCGATGCCGATCAGCAGGTTCGGCCAGCGCTGCCGCAGCTCGGTCAGCACCTGCCGCTTGAACGAGGTGCGGCGCAGCGCCTCGCGCAGCCCGGGGGCGCAGATCACCGGCCCGCTGGGGAACTCCTCCTCGTGCAGCCACTGCCGCGTCTTGTCGAGCACCAGCCGCGGCCGGGCCGTGACATAGGCAATGTCATAGTCGCTCTTCAGCCGGGCCAGCGTCCTGCGCGAGCCTTTCTTCGGCTCCGACTCCTCGTCCTCGGGCTTGCGATACAGCTCCTTGTAGTCGGTCGACGAAATGGTGTTGTCGATGTCGACCGCGATGATCACCCGCCGCGGGTCGAACGTGTAGACGTGCGCCGTGGCGCGCAGCCGCCGACCGCCCGCGATGCACTCCGCCTCGATCCGCACCGCGCCGTCGCGCGGCAGCGGCAGCTCGCGGGTCGCCGCGCCGCCGCGTGTCACCGCGCTGCCCAGCGGCCGGCCGTCGGCGAAGAACGCCACCTGCGTTCCGTTGATGTCGGTCCGCAGCCCGCCCCAGTACTCCTGCTCCACGCTCGCCGAACAGCGGATCGTCGTGCCGCGCGGCGACACGATCGCGTCATCCAGCGTCAGCCGCACCGGGCCGCACCCGGCCGCCAGCAGGCACGCGCTCACCCAGGCCGCAGGCATGATCTTCGTTCGCATCGTGGCGGGCCATTCTAGTGTGCCGGCCGCGCCGCGCCGCAATCGCGCAGCGCCGGCTTGTGCCGCACTCACCCGCCCGCCAGCATCCAGAACGGATCAATCCTCGGGCAGGTTCTGACCCAGCCCGGCCAGAATCTCGGCCGCGGTCAGCCCCAGCGTCGGATGCCGCACCGTGGCGGCGATCTCGGCCAGCGGCTGCATCACGAATCGCCGCTCGTGCATCAGCGGATGGGGGAGGGTGAGGTCGTCGTCGCCGAGGATGACGTCGTCATACAGCAGCAGGTCCAGGTCGATCGTCCGCGGCCCCCAGCGCACGCCGTCGCGCCGCCGGCCGAGCGACGTCTCCACCTGCTGCAGCACGCTCAGCAGCCGCCGCGGCGAGAGCGCCGTCCGCAACCGGGCCGCGGCGTTGATGAACTGCGGCTGGTCGTCCGGCCCGCCGACCGGGTCGGTCGAATAGAGGCTGGAGACCTTCTCCACCACGATGCCGCGCGTCCGCTCCAGCGCGTTCAGCGCCGCGGAAATGTTCTTCTCGCGCGGCCCCAGGTTCGACCCCAGGCCGACGTAGGCCACGTGCATCGTCGCGGCTCGATCCATCGCGCCGCAGACGATACGATCGCCGCGCCGAATTTCAATCCGGTTTCGCGCCGCCGCATCGGCCGCGCATGAAAAAAGCGGGGCCCGCGGTCTGAAGGAGGCAGCCAGACCGGGGCCCCTTTGAGAGTCTTGCAGTGAGTCGTCGGGAACCCTCGCCTCCACCGTTCTATCCCGCCGGGAGGATTCCCACTGACCTCCACCGGCGGCCGGCGTCCGCACTGCTGCGGACAGTTGAACCGTAGAATACGTATCCGCCGCGGGCAAACTTGCCGCGCGTCCGCAATTAACGAGACTCCCGCCATGCCCAGCCCGCTCCCCTCCGTCGCGCACGGACTCGCCCCCGCCCGACCGGCGCCCCCGGTCGAGCTCCACCCGCTCCCCGGCTGCCCGCTCTGCGACGCCGACGACCCCGCGCCGCTCTTTCTCGGCCACGATCACCAGTTCGGATTCGCCGGCGAGTTCCCGGTCGTCCGCTGCCGCGCCTGCGGCCTGGTCTACAACGCCCCGCGCCTCGCCCCCGCGGCGCTCGACGCCTACTTCCCCGCCGACTACGCCGCCCACGCCCCCGACTACGGCCGCAACCGCCGCGCGACGCCCCGCTCGCGCGACCCCTGGGACGCCGTCGCCCCCTTCGGGCAGCGCCGCCTGCTCGACCTCGGCTGCGGCGCCGGCGCCTATCTCGAACGCATGGCCCGCGCCGGCTGGACCGCGCTCGGCATCGACCCGGTCGCCGCCGCCGTCGACGCCTGTCGCGCCCGCGGCCTGAACGCGCGGCGCGGCGCCATTCCCGGCGTCGATCTCGCCGACCAGCGCTTCGAGCTCATCACGCTGCTCGGCGCCCTCGGCGCCCTGCCCGAGCCGCGCGCCACGCTCGCCACGCTCCGCCGCCACGTGACTTCCGACGGCCTGCTCATTCTCAACGCCTTCAACTCCGCCGGCTGGTTCGCGCGGCTCGCCGGGCCGCTCTGGATCGGCTACGACCTGCCGCGGCAGTGCTGCCACTATTCCCCCACCACGCTCGCCGCCCTGCTCGATCGCACTGGCTGGCGCGTCGAGCGACTCGCCTTCCGCCGCCGCCCCAATATCGGGCGTCGCACGGCGCGGCTCGCCGCGCTCGCCACCGGCCGACTCGGCTGGCGCGTCCTGGCCGCGCAGCGCTGGGCGACCGGCCTCGTCTCCACGGTGGCGCGCTTCGCCGGTCAATCCGATGACCTGGTCGTCGTCGCGCGCCCGGCCTGACGGCGCGCCGCGCGGGCCGATCGCCGCCGCCGGTGGGCGAACGCGATCCGATGGACTAACATGCCTGATTCGGCCCGCGTCGCGGCCGGCGGGTGATGCGTGGATTCGCCGTTCCTCAAACTGCTGTCGCAGCGGGTAGTCGTCGAAGACGGCGCCGCCGGCACCAGCATCTACGCCCGCAACCTGCCGCTCTCCGACTTCCATGGCCACGAAAACTGTCCCGAGGCCCTGCTCATCTCGCGCGGCGACGTGGTCGAGGAGATCCACGCCAGCTTCCTGCGCGTCGGCTGCGACGCCGTCGAGACTAACACCTTCGGCGCCAACAAGGTCGTCTTCGCCGAGTTCGGCCTGGTCGAGCGCACCTACGAGTTGAACCGCACCGCCGCCCGGCTTGCCCGCCGCGCCGCCGACGGCTTCTCGACCTCCGACCGCCCGCGCTTCGTGCTCGGATCGATGGGCCCCGGCACCAAGCTGCCTTCGCTCGGCCACACCACCTTCGCCGTTCTGGAAGACAGCTACGCCGAACAGGCCCGCGGCCTGCTCGACGGCGGCGTCGACGCGCTGAGCATCGAGACCTGCCAGGACATCCTCCAGGCCAAGACCGCCATCTGCGGCGCCACTCGGGCGATGGCGGAAAAACGCCGCGCCGTCCCGCTCATCGTCCAGGTCACCATCGAAACCACCGGCGCCATGCTCGTCGGCACCGACATCGCCGCCGCCCGCGTCGCCATCGAGGCCTATCCGCAGGTGCAGGTCATCGGCCTGAACTGCGCCACCGGCCCGGCCGAAATGAGCGAACACGTCCGCTACCTGTGCGGCGCGTCCCGCCGCTACGTCAGCGTCGTGCCCAACGCCGGCCTGCCGCAACTGGTCGACGGCCGCCCGCACTACACCCTCACCCCCGCCGAGCTGGCCCGCTGGCTGCGCGAGTTCGTCGATGTCGACGGCGTCAATCTCGTCGGCGGCTGCTGCGGCACCACGCCCGAACACCTGGCCGCCGTGGTCGACGCCGTCTGGGGTCGCACGCCCAAGCCGCGCACGCCCAGCGCCGTGCCAATGGTTTCCAGCGTCTACCAGGCCGCCGAGCTGCGCCAGGACAACAGCTTTCTCATCGTCGGCGAGCGCTGCAACACCAACGGCAGCCGCAAATTCAAGCGCCTGCTGCTGGAGCAGAACCTCGACGAGATCGTCCACACCGCCCTCGAACAGCAGCAGGAAGGCTCGCACGTGCTCGACGTCTGCGTCGACTACGTCGGGCGCGACGGCGTGCCCGACATGCAGGCCGTCGTCCGCCGCCTGGCCACCGAGGTCAAGCTGCCCCTCATGATCGACAGCACCCAGCTCGACGTCCTGGAGGCCGCCCTGCAACTGGCCGGCGGCAAGTCGATCATCAACAGCATGAACCTCGAGGACGGGCCCGAGAAGCTCGCCCGCGTCTGCGCCCTGGCGCGCACATATGGCGCCGCCGCCGTCGCGCTCACCATCGACGAAGACCCGGTCGAGGCCATGGGCAAGACCGCCGAACGCAAGCTCGCCATCGCGAGGCGCATCTTCGACCTCGCCGTCCACACCCACGGCCTGTCGCCCGGCGACATTCTCTTCGACTTCCTCACCTTCCCCGTCACCACCGGCGACAGGCCGACCGCGGGCTCGGCGCCGAAACCATCCGCGGCATCGAGATGGTCACCCGCGCCATGCCCGAGTGCGGCACCGTGCTGGGCGTCTCAAACATCAGCTTCGGACTTCAGCCGCAGGGGCGGCAGGTGCTCAACAGCGTCTTCCTGCACCACGCCCGGCTGGCCGGGCTGACCGCCGCCATCGTCCATGCCTCGGGCATCATCCCGCTGCACCGCATCGACGACGAGGCGCGGCTCGTCGCCGAAGACCTGATCTTCGACCGCCGCGGCCCGGCCGGCACCAGTGCCGCGGCGCGCCGCCTCGGCGGAGACTACGACCCGCTGCTGGTCCTGAGCGGCATGTTCAGCGACGCCGCCGCCGCGCCCGCCGACGCGCCGGACGCCGCCGCCGCCCGCACCGTCGAAGAGCGCCTCAAGCAGCGCATCATCGACGGCAACCGCGTCAACATCGAGCGCGACCTCGACGAGGCCCGGCTCGATCGCGGCCTGCGACCGCTCGACATCATCAACGACATCCTGCTTGATGGCATGAAGGTGGTCGGCGAGCTCTTCGGCGCCGGCAAGATGCAGCTGCCCTTCGTCCTCAAGAGCGCTGAAACCATGAAGGCCGCCGTCGCCCATCTCGAGCCCTTCATGGAAAAGACCGCCGGCGGCGGCAAGGGGCGGATCGTCCTCGCCACCGTCAAGGGCGACGTGCACGACATCGGCAAGAACCTGGTCGACATTATCCTCACCAACAACGGCTACACCGTCTTCAACCTCGGCATCAAGCAGCCCATCAACACCATCATCGACGCCTTCCGCCAGCACGACGCCCACGCCATCGGCCTGTCCGGCCTGCTGGTGAAAAGCACGCTGGTGATGCGCGAAAACCTCGAAGTGCTCAACGAGCGCGAACTCGTCCCCCCCATCATCCTCGGCGGCGCCGCGCTGACGCGCAATTACGTCGAGCACGACTTGCGCGGGGTCTACCGCGGCCCGGTCGCCTACGCGAAAGATGCCTTCGAAGGACTGGCACTGATGGACAAGCTCATGGCCGGCGGTCGCATCGACGACCAGGTCCGCCAGCCGCGCGCCGCGGCGACGAGTTCGCCCGGCGCCGCCGCGTCGGCCGACAAGTCGCCCGTCGAACTGCCCAAGCGCTCCGCCGTCCGCGCCGATGCGCCGATTCCGACGCCGCCGTTCTGGGGCAGCCGCGTGATCGAACAGATCCCCGTCGCCGCGCTGCTGGGCTACCTCAACGAGGTGATGCTCTTCCAGGTTCAGTGGCAGTACAAGAAGGCCGGCCGCTCCAGCGAAGAGTTTGAGCGCTACGTCGACGCCGAGGTTCGGCCGATCCTACACAACCTGGCGCGCACCGCCGCGCGCGAGCGAATCCTGGTTCCGCAGGCCGTCTATGGTTACTGGCCGTGCAACGCCGCCGGCGACGACCTGGTCATCTTCGATCCGCGCGACCCGGCGCGCGAGGTGCAGCGCTTCACGTTCCCGCGCCAGCGCCAGGCGCCTTTCTGGTGCCTGTCCGACTTCTTCCGCCCGATCGACGCCGGCGTCCGCGACGTCGTCGCCTTCACGATCGTCACCGTCGGCGCCCGCGCCAGCGACGTCGCCCGCGAATGGTTCAACGCCAACCGCTACCGGGACTACCTCCACCTCCACGGCCTGTCGGTCGAGCTGGCCGAGGCCGCCGCCGAATACCTGCACAAGCAGGTGCGCATGGAGCTGGGCATCGCCGGGAACGACGCGCGCGATATCCGCAAACTGTTTCAGCAGGGCTACCAGGGCAGCCGCTACAGCTTTGGCTATCCCGCATGTCCGAATCTCGAAGACCAGGCGCGGCTCTGGCCGCTGCTCGAGCCCGAGCGCATCCAGATCTCGCTCTCGGAAGAGTTCCAGCTGGTGCCCGAACAGAGCACCAGCGCCATGATCGTCCACCACCCCGAGGCGCGCTACTTCAACGTTCGCTAGCCCGGCGACGCGGCCTCGATCGTCCAGTTCGCCCCACCCCCCGATCCCCGCCGCGATTATCGGCCGTTCCCGACTTCGAAGATCGCCGCCCGAAAAAAGCGGGCCGCGGTGGATTCGCCCATATTCGCGCGGAAAGATCAGTGCGGCCGACGGGTCCGGGCCGCTCGCGTCGTCGGGAAGTCAAACAGCATTCGGCGGCCGAGCAAATCCCGGTACTCCGACGTTCGGTCAGGCTACAGGATGCAACCGGTCCACGCTTTGCCTGGCAGGGTACAGCGTGGCCGGTTCGTTTTTACGCGCGGCGCCCTCCCGCGTGCATGTCCGCACCGCGCGGCTACCATGCCTCGCGCCGACATCCAAGGAGCCCCCATGCCGCGCATCGCCGTCCGAACCCTGCTGCCGTGCGCCGCCGCCGCGGCCGTCACGATCGCGCTGCTCGCCAGCGCCTCGCGGGCCGTGCCGGTCACCTCCGCGCCGGCGGAAATCACCCTGCGCGACGGCGAATACCTGGTCGTCCGCCTCATGCCCGGCCCCAGGTGGGACCCAAACAAGCCGCGCGACCAGCAGCCCCACATCGCCGAGCATCGTGCCTACATGCAGTCGCTGCTGGCCGATGGCCGCATGACCATCGGTGGCCCGTTCGTCGACGACCTCGGCGGCCTGGGCGTTTTCGATGCCTCCGCCGCCAGGCAAGTTCGTGGCTGGATCGACGCCGATCCTTGTGTCCGCGCCGGCGTCATGCGCTACGACCTGCGCCACTGGCGCGCCGCCGTCCGCCCTCACGCGCCGCGCTAGGCCGCGGCTCACCGCGCGGCGGCGGGGCGCTCAATTGTCAGCGCGTCAATCACCGCGCCGTCGATCGACACCTGGCGCAGCTCCAGCCGCGCCGGTGACAGGTCCACCTGCGTGAACGAGAAGACCGCCGAGTTCGAAGTCGCGATGTACGCCGGCGCGTCCGGCTCCTCCGGATAGCGGCTCACGCCCCCGGCCCCCGAAACCACGTACACTGTGCCCGCGCCCGGCGCCGCCACCTGCCCGCGCCGCAGCGGCTGCGTCCGCTCATAGAGGTGGTTGTGCCCGGCGAACACCACGTCCACCGCAAACTCGTCGAACAGCGGCACGAAAATGTCCCGCACGAACTCCTGTTCGGACGCCTTGTGCGTGCTGCCCGTGAACGGCGGATGGTGAAAATAGGCGAACTTCCACGGTCGATCGCAGCGCGACAACACCGTCCGCAGCCACGGCGCCACCTTCTCTCGCATCTCGGCCTGCGAGATGGCGCCGCCTTCCTCTGCCCGGTTCGTGTCCAGCGCCACAAACCGCGCCGGACCGAAGTCAAACCAGTAGTTCCGCTCGGCCGGCAGGCCTGGCGGCCCGTTCTCCGGCAGCGTGAATACGTCGAGAAACGGCTGCCCGTGCTGCGTCGCCACGTCGTGATTGCCCAGCGACGGCATGAACGGCGCCCGCGCCAGCAGCTCGCGATACGGCTCGAAGAAGTTCCGCACATAGTCCTCCGGCGAGCCGGCCGGATAGATCAAATCGCCCAGGTGAATCACCAGGTCCGGCCGGGCGGCGATCATCCGCTCGGCCAGGCCGCGCTGCGTGTGGCTGCCGTTGCCCGAGTCGCCGAACGCCAGGAAGCGGATCGCGTGGTCGCGCGGTGGCGGGGCGGCCAGCGTGCCGCGTTTCAGCTCGTGCATCCGGCTGAACAGTCCGCTGTTGAAGATGGCGTATTGGCCGCCGTCGCCGATTGCCGACGTCTCGCGCCGCGCCACGAAGTAGCCCGCCTGGTTGACGCTCGCCTTGACGGCCGCGCCGCTCGCCGGGCAGCGCAGCGCGCCCTCTGTCTCGCCCTGCGCCTCGGCCCGCCACACGATCGCCAGCTCGCCCGCCCGCGGCATCTGCACCATCGGACCCGCGACCAGCTCCGGCTGGTAGCGCCGGTCGAGATACGAATAGCCGCCCGTTCCGGCCGCGATCAGCAGGAACAGCGCCGCCCACGCCAAGCGGCGCCGCGTGTGTCGCGCCCGCTCCGTGTTGCTTGCGACCGCCGTATCCATGAACTAGACTCCGCCGGACCGGCGCGATTCCGAGCGCCGCGCATCGGCCGGCCACGCCGCTTCCGACGCGCGCCGATGCTACCCGATCCAGTGCCCGTGACGTAGCCGATCGCCCGCTTGCGAGAACGCCACCATGCCGACCGCCGCCGAAGGACCGTCCGCCACCGAACTCGCGGCCCGGATTCACACGATCCGGGACACCCTTTGACCTGCCCACCAAGCAGGCCCGGCTCGCAGCCCTCGAATCCCGCATGTCCGCGCCCGACTTCTGGAACGACCAGGAGTCGGCCCAGCGCGTCGTCAAGGAATTGAAGGCGCTCAAGGGGCTCATCGACCCGGTCGAGCAGACCCGCCGGAGAATCGAAGACCTGCACGTGCTCTACGAACTGGCCCGCGAGGCCAACGACCCGGCCACGCTCGCCGAGGCCGAGGCCGAGCGCGCCGCGCTGGCCGATCAGATCGAGCAGGTCTCGCTCATGGCCCTGCTCTCGGGGCCGGACGACGCCCGCGACTGCTACTTCGCCATCCAGGCCGGCGCCGGCGGAACCGAGGCCTGCGACTGGGCCGAGATGCTTTTCCGCATGTACCTGCGCTACTTCGAGAAGCGCGGCTGGGCCGTCGAAGAGCTCGACCGCAAGAACGGCGAAGAAGCCGGCATCCAGTCGGTCAACCTGCAAGTCTCCGGGCCATATGCCTACGGCTACCTGGCGTGCGAGATGGGCGTCCACCGCCTGGTGCGGATCAGCCCGTTCAACGCCCAGGGCAAGCGCCAGACCAGCTTCGCCGCGGTCGACGTCCTGCCCGTGTTCGAGGACAAGAAGATCGAAATCGCCGACGCCGACGTCGAGATCGTCTTCTTCCGCCGCAGCAGCGGCGCCGGCGGCCAGAACGTCAACAAGCTTTCGACGGCCGTGCGCGTCAAGCACCTGCCGACCGGCCTGGTGGTCGAGTGCGTCAACGAGCGCAGCCAGCAGCAGAACAAGCGCGTGGCGCTCTCGGTTCTGCAATCCAAGCTCGAGCAGATGGAGCAGGCCAAGCGCGACGCCGAGCTCGCAAAGATCTACGGCAGCAAGGGCGAGATCGCCTGGGGCAACCAGATTCGCAACTACGTGCTCGACGATCCGCGCGTGAAAGACCTGCGCAACGGTGTCGAAGTCGGCAACCCGCAGCGCGTCCTCGACGGCGACATCCAGCAGTTCATCGACGCCGAGCTGCGCCGCCGCGCCGTCAGCCGCACGAAGAAGGGCGCCTAGTGTCGCGTCCGATTCGTTGTTTCGGGTACGGCAAAGCTCCTTGAGTCGGGTACGGCAAAGCTCATTCCGTCCGGCACGGCAAAGCTCATTACAACCGGTACGGCAAAGCTCATTCCATCCGGTACCGCAAAGCGCCTTCAGTCCGGTACGGCAAAGCTCCAGCTTTGCCCTTCGGCAGCGACGCGGCAGCGCCCTGTCGAACCCCGCCCCGAGTATTCGAGCGTGACAAGCCACTGGCGCGCCGCGCTGTGGTCCGCGCTAGCGCACGATCACGCTCGTCCCCGGCCCAGCCCGCAGCCGCGCCGCCGCGCTGCCCTGGTTGATCGCCACCTCCAGCGTGCCCGCGCTGCTGGTCAGCGCGATGATCTCGCCCACCGCCGCGTCGGCATACGTCCGCCGCGCCGGGCCGATCCGCAGCGGACCGACATACACCTCGGCCCCCGGCCGCCGCGACAGGCAGGTCGCCAGCTCGGCCCGCGCGATGTTCGTAATCAGGTTCCCGAACGTGTCGGTGTACAGCACCTGGCCTTCCAGCCCACCGTCCGGCAGGACGATCGGCCGCGGCAGGTTGAGAATCTCCAGCTCGCTCACCGGCGGCCCGACGTTCACCAGCATCCCGCCGGCGCACAGGTAGCCGGCGATCGGCGCCAGGATGTCGCGCCCGTGAAACGTGTGGCTGATCTCGCGCCGCAGCAGCTCGCGGTTTTCGATCCGGCGGATGTCGTTGAGCGCGAAGTCGCGGTGCACCAGGCTGACGATCCCGTTGTCCGGCGCCAGCACGACGCTCACGCCATACTGCAGCGCCAGCAGCCGGCGCGTCGTGCCCACGCCCGGGTCGACCACCACCACGTGAATCGTCCCGCGCGGGAAGTGCTCGAATGCCTGCCGCAGCACGAACGCGGCGTGCACCACGTCGTGCCGCTGAATCTGGTGCGTGACGTCGACCAGCTGTGCGTTCGGCGCGACCTGCAGAATCGTGCCCTTCATGCACGCCACGTAGTGGTCGCTGATGCCGAAATCGCTGGTCAGCGTGACGATGGCCATCCGCGCTTCCACGCCGCCGCGCCGGCGGCCCCGCAGAAACTACCGCGCCGCGCCGCCGCGCCATTGCGGCCCGGCGCCGCCCGGCGGTACAGTCTGCGGCTCGAACCGATGTCGATCTTCCCGATCAACCTGCCCGTGCTCGTCAAGCGCACCCTCGACCCGCGCGATCCGAACCCCTGCCGCGGATGCTCCGACTGCTGCGAATACGTCGCCGTGCCGCTCGCGCGACCCCGCGCCCGGAAGGACTACGACGAGCTCTTCTGGTTCCTGCTGCATCGCAACGTCTGGATATTCATCGACGAAGATGACGACTGGTTCATCCAATTCAATACGCCCTGCCTGCAACTCCGCGATCAGCGCTGCGGCATCTACGACCGCCGTCCCGTGCTCTGTCGCGACTACGCCGTGGCCGACTGCACCACCTACGCCCCCGGCTCCGGCCAGAAGACCCTTTTCACTCGACCGGATGAGTTCGCCGCATGGGTACAAAAGCACCGTCCGAAAACATACGCCCGGCTGCAATCCTACTACGGCGGCGCCTGGCCCGTCCCGCGAGGCGATTTGCCCCGCGCCTGGGCCTCCGCCGGCTAGCCAGCACATTAACTCAATCATTAACAATAGATTACACCGATAGCCCGCGTGCGCTTCCCCCTCTCATGCCACGCTCCTTCGCAACCCACCCGCCCGCCACCAGCCTTGACTCGTCCCGCCGCACGCTCGATATCTCTGACAGCCGGGCGCCCATTGCCGTATAATCTGGGCATCCTGTCGGAGTCCTGCGGTGAGCGACCGCTGAAAGTAGTTCCCCAATGTCCTTCGCAAACAGGTTTCGCAGCAGACGGGCCAGCGCGCGCCTCAAGTCGCCCGTCTCCCGCGGACCGCTCGACTACCTCCGCGTCTCCGGCGCGACAGGCCCGATCGTCGTCATGCTCGGGTTCCTCGCCGCCGCCGTCAGCATCGTCTTGTCCGGCGAAGATCGCCTGCCCTACGTCCTCAACCAGACCATCGACACCCCGATCACCGCCCGAGTCTCCTTCGAACGGCCCAACCCCACCAAGACCGAGCAGGCCCGCGAGGCCGCCCGGCGGGCCACCCCCAGCTCGTTCCGGCTCAACACCGCCCTGCTGAATGCCGTCGCCGGCGACCTGCGCCAGGCCCAGACGGCCGTCCGCGCCGCCGAGAACTTCGACAAGTTCGCCGCCGCCAACGCTAGCCGCTGGCCGATCGACCGGGCCGCCTTCGACACCCTGCTGCGCATCAGCGGCGACGACAAGCCCAGCAACCTGCCGCGACCCACCACCAGCTCGTTCGACGACCTGGTCGAGCGGCTGCTCACCAAGCTCGCCAGGGAAAACCTCATTCAGCGTCCGACCGCCGCCGAGCGCGACCCGGCCCGCGAATCGGCCGAAGACGTGGTGCTCAATCGCGGCAACGGACCGGAATCGGTCCCCAAGCCGCGCCTCAGCTACGCCAGCAACGAGCAGCACGTCACCCGCCTGGCGCGTGAACTGGCCGAGATCTTCCCGGCGCACCTGCAGAAAACGGTCGCCCAGGTCATCACGCGGGCGATCCGCGTCGATCCGGCCGCCGAGAAATACCAGCCGGTATTCGTCTTCGATGCCGCCGCCACCTCGGCGGCGCTCGAGGCCGCCGGCCGGCTCTCGACCGTCTCCGATCGTTACAGCCGCGGCGATGTCCTGGCGCCCGCCGGCACGCGCCTTTCCGCCGAGGTGCTCAACCTGCTCGCGGCCGAGCACGAAAGCTACATGACCGCGCGGCAGACCAACCTCGCGCTCTACCAGCCGTGGCTCTACCGGCGAATCGGCGAGGCGCTGCTGGTCGTAGTCGACTACGCCGGGCGCGCTCTACACCCGCCGCTATCAGGCCAGCGTTGCCCGCCACCCGACGCATGCCTGTCGTTCTCGCTGCTCCATTCTCTCGATGCTCCTGCTACAGCGGCTGACGGTCGTCCAGCAGCTGTCCAGGCTCTCTGGGCCGTCGCCACCACCGCCACCGCCGCCTGCATCCTCACCATCGTCTTCTCGCATCGCTTCGCCTTCGACGCTGCCTGCGGCACGGCGCCCTGCCACCCCCTGGCGGCGCCAACGGCTCGTTTCCAGGCTCTTCCTGCTCATGATCGCCGTCGGCGTCCTGGTCTTCCCGCTTGGCGATCTCCGCTCGCGCATGCGGCTCATCCAGGTCGGGCTGATCTCGGCCCTGGTCGCCGGCGCGATGGCCTTCGCCGTCGGACTCACCCAGGAGCAGGCGCTCGGCTTCGTCGCCACCCAGGCCGGAATCGGCGCCGCGGCCACGCTGCTGGCCTGCTGCGCCGTCATGGTCCTGCTGCCGGTCATCGAGCGCTTCTTCGGCGTCGCCACCTCGATGACGCTGCTCGAGTGGGCCGACACCAGCTCGCCGCTGCTGCGCCAGCTCATCCAGAAGGCGCCCGGCACCTGGCAGCACAGCCATCTGCTCGGCAGCCTGGCCGAGTCGGCCGCCGAGGAGATCGCCGCCAACAGCCTGCTCGTCCGCGTCGGGGCCTACTACCACGACATCGGAAAGATGTGCAAACCCGAATACTTCGTCGAAAACCAGTCCGCCCGGCAGAACGTCCACAACCGCCTCGCCCCGCACATGAGCCTCCTGGTCATCGTCGGCCATGTGAAGGACGGCCTGGCGCTGGCCGTCGAGCACGGCCTGCCGCGCGTCCTGCACCAGTTCATCGCCGAACACCACGGCACCACCCTCGTCAAATACTTCCATCACCTCGCCGCGCGCCAGGCCGAACGCCAGCGCAACGGCGACCGCCCCATCGACGACGCCGAATTCCGCTACCCCGGTCCCAAGCCGCGCACCCGCGAATCGGCCATCCTCATGCTCGCCGATTCCGTCGAGGGCGCCGTTCGCTCCCTCAGCGAGCCCACCCCCAGCCGCATCGAGGCCGTCGTCCACGAAATCTGCATGGCCCGCCTCATGGACGGCCAGCTCGACGACTGCGACATTACCCTCAAGGAACTCGCCCGCATCGAGCAAAGCCTCGTCCGCAGCCTCTGCTCCATCTACCACGGCCGCATCGCCTACCCCGCCACCGAGCCCGAGCCCGACCTCGTCGGCCAGACGCGCACCGCATGACCGTCGCTTCGCGCCCCAGGCCGATCGGTCGGCGGAGCCACGCTCGCCGGCCGCGAGTGGTCGTCGCCGGATGTCGCGGCGCGCTTGCGGCCACGCTGCGCCGCGCGGCGCGGCACGTCCTGGCGTCCGAGCGCCGCACCGCCGGCGAACTGGAAATCGTCGTCGTGCGCGATGCGGCGATGGCCCGGCTTCACCGCCGCTGGAAGGATCGCGCCGGCCCGACCGACACCCTCTCGTTCGACCTGCGCGATGCACCGACCGACCCGCGCGTCTGCGGCGTCGTGGTCGTCTGTGCCGACGTCGCGCGGCGCGTCGCCCGCCGGCGCGGCACGCCGCTCGCTGCCGAGCTGGCGCTCTACGTCGTGCACGGCTGCCTCCACCTGCTGGGCTACGACGACGCCCGGCCGGCCGACTTCCGCCGCATGCATCGCCGCGAGGACGCGCTGCTCTCCGAGCTCGGCTTCGGATCCGTTTTTGCGGCCGCCGCGCCGCGGGCCGGCGCCCCATGAGCGGCGCGCTCGGACTGCTGCTCGCGTCCGGCGCGGCGCTGGTCGTCTTCGCGACGCTCGCCGCGGCGCTGGCCGACGCCTCGCGCACCCGGCTCGAAGCCCGCCTGCGCCGCCGAGCCCGGCCCGAGTGGCTCGCCGTCTTCGATCGCCATCAGCGCGATTACGCCCTGGTCGCCGGCGCGGCGGCGCTGGTCGCGCTGCTCTGCGCCTGGACGGCGCTGGCCGCCTGGTTGCAGCGCGTCGCGCCGCACGCCGGTCGCGGCATGTTGCCGCTCGCCGGCCTGCTGGGCTCGCTGCTGCTGGGGCTGGCGTTGCCGCGCGCCGTGGCGCGCTACCGTGGCGAGGCGCTGCTGGCGCTGCTGCTGCCGCCGCTCGACCTGCTCCGCCGGCTGGGGCTGCCGGTGCTGCTCGTGGCCGACTGGTGCGACGAAATCATCCGCCGGCTGTGCGGCGCGCCGGCCGGCGGCGAGCGCGCCGAGGAGGAGCTGGGCCGCGAAATCCTCGACATCGTTTCCGAGGCCCAGCAGTCCGGCGCGGTCGGCGCCACGCAGACGCGCGTCATCCGCTCGGTCATCGACCTGTCCGAGCGCACCGTCGGACAGATCATGACGCCGCGCACCGAGATCATCGCCGTCGACGTCGGCGCCACCTTCGACGAAGCGCGGCAGTCGTTCGTCGCCGGCGGACACTCGCGCACGCCCGTCTTCGAAGGGACGATCGACAACGTCCTCGGCATGCTCTATGCGAAAGACCTGCTCTCGGTGAACGATGCAACCGCGTTCTCGATCCGCTCCCTGATGCGCCCCGTGCCCTTCATCCCCGAGACCAAGGGGCTGGCCGAGCTGCTGCGCGAATTCCAGACCAGCCGCGTGCACGTCGCCATCGTGCTCGACGAATATGGCGGCACCGCCGGCCTCGTCACGTTCGAAGATATCCTCGAAGAGCTGGTCGGCGACATCGCCGACGAGCACGAAGGCCCGACGCCGCAATCCATCCGCCGCATCGACGACCGCACCGCCGATGTCGACGCCCGCGTCCGCGTCGACGAGCTCAACGCCGCCCTCAACCTCAGCCTGCCCGAGGCCGACGCCTACGACACCGTCGCCGGGCTGGTGCTCAGCCGCCTCGGTCGAATCCCGCTCGCCGGCGAGACGCTGCACTGCGACAATGTTCACATCCGCGTGGTCGAGGCCGACGATCGCCGGATCAGCCGGCTGCGCGTGCAGACCGGCGCCGCATCGGCCTGAGGCACGCCGCGTGGGCAGCGTTCGAGACCTGGCCGTCGTCCTGCGGCGGCTCGACTACAGCGAGACCTCCCAGGTGCTCGCCGCCTTCGGCCGCGCGACCGGGCTCCAGCGGCTGATCGCCAAGGGGGCCAAGCGCGGCACGAAAAAGCGCTTCGCCACCGGCATCGACCTGCTCGAACTCGGCGACGTGATCTATCTTTCGCGCGCCGGCGAGGCCGGGCTCGGAACGCTCACCGAGTGGACCCAGCGCGACAGCTTCCCGGCCATTCGCGCCAGCCTGGAGGCCTGGTACGCGGCGCAGTATGCCGCCGATCGCACCGCCCAGGCACTGGAAGAATCCGACCCCCACCCGGGACTGTTCGACGCGCTGGTCGAGCTGCTCTCCACGCTCGACGCGAACGCTCCGCTCGCGCCGCTGACCGCCTACGCCTGGACGCTGCTGCGCGAGATCGGGCTCCAGCCGGCCCTCGATCGCTGCGTCGGCTGCGGCGCGGCGGCCGAACCGGGCGCGGCCTACTTCAGCGCCCGGCAAGGCGGGCTGCTCTGCCGCGACTGCGAGCCGGCCCACATCGAAAAACGCCGCGTGTCGCGCGCGGCGCTCGATCTGCTGCGCCGGGCAGCCGCCGCGCCCGACCCCGCGGCGCTCGACGAGGCCTGGCAATTGCTGGATTACGCCCTGACCGAAACGCTCGGCCGCCCGTCGCGCGTCACCATCGCAACGCCGCGCCGCCCGACGCCGCCGCGCAAGTAGCCCGTCTCAGCCGCGCGGCTTGTGGAACAGGATCGACATGTCCGCCTTGCGGCTGAGCCAGTAGCCGAAAAACGCCTCGAAGAGGTAGCGCGGCGAAGTCAGCGCCCGGCCGATCCGCGGCGGATCGAACAGCACGTCGACCGTGTCATCGAAGAGCCGCTGGTAGGCCCGCCCGGCGCGGGTGTTCAGCCCGTGGAGCGGGTAGTCGTGGTACGCGCGGTCGAAGAACGCCACCGGCCGCCAGCCCACCAGCCCGCCCAGCTCTTCGAGTTTCGCCGGCGTGAGAATGTGCAGGTGATAGGGCACGTGCACTTCGTTCATGAAGTCGTCCGGTCGCGCCAAGTCAATCCGCTCGGCGTTGGGAGTGCCAATCAGGATGTGCCCGCCCGGCGCCAGGTGGCGGTCGAGTTCGCGAACCAGCGTCGCCGGCTCTTCGACGTGCTCGATCACGTCCTGCAGCACGATGCAGTCGAACGGGCCCTGCTCCAGCGCGGCCGGGTCGCCGAACCCGTCCGGCGCGCCATACGGGTCATAGCCGCTGACGGCGGCGAAGCCGCGCTCGCGCAGGAAGCGGACGAAGTTCCCGTTGCCGCAGCCGTAGTCGAGAATCGGCCGGCGCTTGTCGAGCCGCGCCTGGCGCAGCCGCGACAGCAGGTTGCGATAGACTGCCCGCACCGCCCAGTTCAGCTGCGCCTTCTTGAACGGATACGGGGCGTAGTACTTCGCCAGGTCCACCACGTCGCGGCAGTGCAGGCAGCGGCACTGCGGACAGCGCCACACGCGAAACCGCTCGTGCCTGAACGCCCGCACGTTGCAGCGAAACGTCGCAAACGCCGCCGCGTCGGCCGGGTCCGCGCCGCCGCCGCACAGCCCGCAGCTCAGCCGCTCGCTCATGCGTAGGTCGTGCCGGTGTAGGTGGTGTTCCGCCAGGCAATCGGCCGCCGCGTCCGCTGATGCTGCAGCGCATTCAGGGTGATCCACATCGTCAGCAGCGCCCCCAGCGGATGCAGCCACGTGAGCCGCGGCTCGCGGGCCGCCGAATAGACCATGTGCGCCAGCGCCGTCGAAACCGCCAGGTGTGTGCCCGCCAGCGCCGCCCAGACCCCGTGCCACGGAATATGCACGCCGCCCGCCCGCAGCCCGGCCAGGATCAGCAGCAGCCCGATCGGCAGCAGGCTCACGAAGTTCAGCGAGTGGATCGTCACCAGCAGCTTGAACGGCGTCTTGATTCCGCCGGCGAACGTCCGTGTCATGCCGCGAATCGTCCGCGCCAGGCTGCCGTAGAACCGCTGCCTGAAAAGCTGCGGACCCATCACGAACTCCACCCGCTGCCCGGCCCGCTTGGCCGTACGCACCAGCTCGCTGTCCTCGTCATAGCGGTCGATCACCGCGCCGTGGCCCCCCAGCGCCTCGTAGGCCGACCGCCGGCAGACCATGAACGCGCTGCCCAGCGCGTCGTCCCAGTTCGGATCATTCGTCCGCGCCGGGTCATACCACGTGAGCGCCACCGCGCCGCACACCGGGATGATGAGCCGCTCCCAGAAACCCGTCAGCTCCGGCGTGCCCCCCAGCGGCACCCAGTCGATCCGCCCGCGCTGCATGTGATCGACCAGCGTCCGCAGGCAGCCCGGCAGCAGTGTCAGGTCGCTGTCGACAAACGCGACATACTCGCCGCGCAGCCGGTCGCGTAGCGTGTGAATCGCATGCGGCTTGCCGTACAGCCCGGCCGGCAGCTCGCGGATGGTGTGCAGCTCCAGGTCGGCATGCTCGCGGCGGACCTCTTCCACCCGTTCGACCGTGCGATCGGTCGAGCGGTCGTTCACCACCAGCACGCGCAGGTTCGGATACTCCTGCGCATAGATTGACCGCAGGCAGGTGGCGATGTGCCCCTCCTCGTCCTTCACCGGCACCACCACGTCCAGGCTCGGCAGCGGTTCCGCCGCCGCCGCGATTGGCGCCAGCGCATGCTGCCGCATGACGCCGCGCCGCGCCCGCAGCCATTGCCACGTCAGCGACGCGATCCCGCCCGCGTAGCCCACGCACAACCCCTTCACGATCCATTCCGCGGTTGACATGCGTTCGTCCGCTTGCCGCTCGTCCCGGCGACCCGCTCACGGCGCGTTCCACGCCGCACCGTGCGGCCGCGCTTTCTAGCTCGTCCGCCCGGCCGGCGTCAAACCGCGCCCGCGTGACTCCGGCCCGCCGCGCGCGGTAGACTGCCCTCATGATGCCCGCCCTCACCCGCCGCCGGCTTGCCCAGGCGCTCTTTGCCGCCGCCGCGCTGGGCGGCACCGTCGCCGCCCCGGCCGCCCCCGATCCGCCCGCCCAGCCGCGCCGCGAGACCTACGACTTCACCGGCGTCGTCGTCAAGGTCGACGTCGAGCAGCGCCTGCTGATCGTCCGCTCGGGCAAGGCCCGCAACTACGAGCGCCACTCGGTCCACTGGAACGGCCGCACCACCATCATCAAGTCGAAGAAGCCGTTCCTCGCGGCCGACATCCGCCCCGACATGCGCGCCTGGGTCTATCTGAATCACGACGACAAGGGTGCAAAGTCTGACCTGGCCGCGCGGCTGACCATCGGCGACCCCTACCCCGACCTCTACGGCCACGTGACCGCCGTCGATGCCGAACGCGGCACGCTGGTGGTGCTCAGGCGCGAGCCGGGCACCGCCGGGCGCGACCGCCGCCGCCCCGTTACCGTTCGCACCAACGACAAGACCGAGATCCGCGTCGAGGGCGCGCCCGGGAAACTGGACGAAATTCCGCTCGGCCGACCCGTGAGCGTGACCAGCGTGCGCAACGCGAGGTACAAGCCGACCGACGTGGCGCTGAAGGTTTCGGTCCGCCGCGCCCAACCGGCGAGGTCGAAAGACGGGAAGGACGAACCGGCCGGCGACTCGGACGAGGAGTGACCTTCCCCGCGCGCGACGCTCGGCGCAACGCTGACTCTGCCCGGCGCAGCTACTTGGATCGCCGGAAGACCGCCACCACGTCCTCGATCGGCACCACGAACAGCCGGTTGTCGCCTTCGAAGTCGACCGGGATCGCGTGTTTCGGGTTGAACAGCACCTTGTCGTACTGCTTCAGCGGGAAGTCGGCGTCGCGCTCCACCTGCGCCGAAACCGCCACCACCCGCCCCGTGATGGTCGGAATCTCGACGCTGTCCGGCAGGTGAATGCCCGCCTTGGTCCGCTTCTTGTCCTCGTCCTTGCGAACGAGCACCCGCTTCCCGATCGGCTCGACGGTCTCCAGCTTCGCCATCGGCAGTTCCGGTTCGGTCGAACGACCCATGCGTGTTTCCCGGCGGCTGTGTCTTGCGGCGCGGGCGCCTCAGCCGATCCTCCGCGCGATTCTAGTTGTCGCGGTCCGGCCTGACGAGCGACGCAGACCCGCGGCCGCACACCCGGCCCGCCGCCCGCACCCCCGAGAAAATGCAACGGGCCCGGCCACAGCCATTCGACCGTGCCCGGGCCCGCTGCGCCTGCACGCGCGCGGCGTGCCGATCACATGCAGCAGCAGCCCTTGCCCTTCATCCGCTGCATCTTGGCCTTGTGCTCGCCGATCGTCATCTCGTCGCCCTTCACCTCGACCGGGTAATCGCGCTTCTTCCCGTCGGCGTCCAGGTGCAGCTTGCCGCCGCACATGCACCAGTAGCCGCTCATGGCCTGCTTGCCGTGCGGACCGTAGTCGGCCTCGGCCGTGAACGTGCCATCATTCGCAAACGTGACCCGCGCAATCGGGTTCTTCGCCGGGTCCGTCCCGCCGGCGCTCGTCCACGTCCCGTTCACGCCGGCACAGCCCGACATCAATGCCACGCCCAGCAGCGCAGCCCACGTGCCTCTCATGCGCATGACCGTACTCCTCGATTCGTTGATGTGACCTTCTTGGTCTGGTTCCGCGCCAAACCCTCGAAATTCTCCGGTCGCCGTCCGGCCTGTCAAGGCGGGTCCGCCGTCGCCGACGCCGGCTGCATCCCGGCCTGCCGCCAGCACGCCCGCAGCCGATCCGCGTCGCGCGGCAGCTCGGCCGACGCCACGCCGCAGTCGCGCCCCGTCAGCCGCACCAGCGCCGTCGCCGCCACGTCGCAGACCCGCACCGCACCCGGACCGTCCGGCCGATCGTCGCCCGGCGCCAGCCCCGCGCGGCGGGCAGCGCTGCGGCCGATCGCCAGGCCGCGATATTCGTTCAACAGCGGGCCGCGACAAACTTCCGCATCCGCCAGTCGCGCCAGCAGCGGCTCGAACGCGCCCGGTTCGCGCCGCAGCCCCAGGCTCTCGGCCGCCTGCCCGCGGACCGCGCCGCTGCCGGCCGTACCCAGCAGCGTCACCAGCGCCGGCCCGGCCCGCGGATCGGCCGACTTCTGCAGCGCGTAGACCGCCGCCGTCGCGGCGTCGCGGGGTCCGCTCTCCGCCAGGTGCAGCAGCTCCGCGTGCAGAGCGGGCCCGTGGCGCGCCCCCAGGTGCGTGGCGGCCGCCACGCGGACATCGGCGGACGCATCGGGCAGCGCCGTCATCAGCGCCCGACCGGCTGCGATCGCGCGCATCTGTCCGAGCGCCAGGACCGCGGCGACGCGCGTGGCTTCGTCGGGTTCGTTCAGGAGTTTCGCCGTGGGCGAGACGGCGGCGTCGTCGAGCGCCGCCAGCCGGGCAATCAACGTCGCGATCTGCGCCGGCTCGGTGCTGACACGGAGTTGCCGGGTGAGATATCGGGCGCGGAGAGAGTTACGGAAAAGAAGGGTCGTCCCGCAGGCGGCGGCGAGTAGACCGAGTCCGACAAAAGCCGGAGAGATGCGCGGAAAGACTGGTCGGACACTCATGGGGTCCGGATACTACCGCAGGCAGGGCTGGCTCACTCACATCACAGGGCGATAACACAGGGGCGACGAGCGCTCGTTCGTCGATCCCCACGGGTGGATAATGTTGCCAGCGTCCGTCCGAAATCGGCCGGTTGGGTTACGCCGGCGAAATGTCGTAGCTACTTCTGTGGCCGTTACTTATCGGGGCACTGCATTCCGGGGCGGTGCGGATTACGGACGCGAGTTGCGGCCTGCGGCGGCCGATTTTGAACTTGACTTGAGGTATGGGTTTTGGTCCAATAGCTCGCAACGGAGTGGGATAGCGCCTGTTCGCTGGAGGGGTCCATCCGCGAACGGCTTTCACTCTCGACAGGAAGGGAAACGGTGGGGAGCCGAGTGGTTTTCGCGCAGTATCGCACCGTTCGGGCGACGGGTCAGCTTCCGGGCGAAAAGTCTCGGGAGCGTGGCTGTTTTTACGCCGCGGGCTGCGATAACTCGGGCGCGGCCGGGCTTGGCTCGGCGGACCACGATCGGGGCCACAAACGCATTTTCATGGGGATTGAAGACTATTGATGTCAAATTAGCCGCGCCGCGTCCGCGGTGCCGGCTGTGTAAACGGGGTAGTACGGAACTGGTTTCAAGTAGGTCGAAAGGGTTCGATCACTTCGGAAGGAGCAGAAGGTTATGACAGCGAAGAAGGCAGCCGTCTGGTGTATCGGGTTGGGGACCGCCCTGGCCCTGTTTGGGGCCGCCGTCGGCCTCAATCGCCCGAGCGACACGGTCGCTCCGGGCCATGCGTCGTTGCTGCGGCCCGACATCCAGGCCGCCAATGAGGCCAAGCAGGCGAACCGCGTGACGGATGACGCCCCGGTGCGGCAGCATGGGCAGTCGGCCCAGGCCACCGCCGCCCGCGCGTCAACCCCCGCCCAGTCGCTGCTCGGCAACCAGGCTGCCACGCCCGCCCAGGGCGAGCAGCGGCCGCAGCTGCCGGTCACGGTCGTCCAGAACGGCGTCGTGCTCAACCCGCAGCTCTCCGGTACGCCGGAAGCGCGGTCGTCGAGCGAGCTGCCGCATGGCGGTCGCGCCCTCTCGCTGCAAGACGTCAACATCATGCGTGGCGTGACGTCGGGTGTCGTCTCGACGGTCTCGTCGGGCGCTGCCCGCATCGTCTCGCGCAGTGGCGGCGTCGTCGTCGCTGAGCCGAACTTCCACGCCGGCGAAGGCCCCGAAACGGTCACTCCGCCGTGCGCGGTCTCGACCACGCAGGATGCGGCGGCCGGCGAAGACATCTATCACGAAGATGGCAACGCCAGCGCGACGCTCGTGTTCGCCTTGGATGGCGGCTACGGCGGGACCAGCTCCTTCCTGAACAACGAAATTCAGCTCGGCTCGCTCGATGATGCGACGCTGGCCTCGCCGGTCCCCGGCGCGACCACGGTCAACATCACCGGCGTCGGCCTCTTCTACGCCACCAACAACCCCGACCTGCACCGCATCACCGTAAAGATTCGCCAGCCCGGCATGGGCCTTAATTGTGCCAACAATGCGACCAGCCAGCCGGCCGTCCTGAACGAGACCTTCTGCACCCGCGGTTCAGTCCTCGGCGACCCGAACCTGATCGAAATCATCTACGCGAACTTCAAGTTCGCCGCCCCGGTCAGCGTTCCGCTGGGCACCTGCGCGATCGACCTGTCGATCCAGAGCAGCTTTGCCGAGCCGATCGACCCGAACACCCAGGCCTTCGGGTTCATCCTGGCCGGCCCCGGCAACGATGATGCCGACGGAACCATCACGAACTCGAACGGCAACACCGACTGTGTCGGTATCTACAGCCAGAACTTCTTCGCCGGCGGCCTCGGATTCACCGGCGCCTACTCCGGCTACCACGTCCGTCTCCACACCACCGACTACATCAACAACAAGAACTCGACCACCGGTGGCAACGAGACCGCCCCGACCGCGTGCGACATCGACAACGGCGATGCCGACACCAACCAGTGCGAGACCCCTGGCAACGGCGCGCTGGATGCCGGCGACAGCAACACGCTGGCCTTCCTCATCAACGCCAACTTCAACCTCACGATCAACGATCCCGGTTTCTCGGCCGTCAAGTGTGCCGACGTGGATCGCAACGGCCTGATCGATTGCAACGACTGGAACAGCTACGTCGCCATCTGTGCGCCGGTCGCTTCGCCGCCCGGCACCATGACGACCCGCGGCTGTGTCGACACGATCCGCGACTTCACCTCGGGTGGCGCCCTCGCCGCCCCGCCGGGTGAGACCGCCGCGACCCTGCCGATCGACATCCCGGACAACAACCCGTTCGGCCGGACCAACACGCAGAACGTCGCGGTCACGCCGCCCAACGGGATCTCCGACATCGACGTGGACGTGCGGATCGACCACACCTTCAATTCCGATCTCGTGGTCGCTCTGGCCCACTCCGGCGTCACGCAGACCCTGGTCGACCAGCCCCTGCCGCGCAACGGCGGCGTCGGCTTCTCCGGCGAGCGCATCCTGCTCGACGACGGCGAGGCGGACGGCTCCGGCGGCCCGGGTGGCGGCCTGACCCTTCCGGTCGAGTTCGCTCGGTCCGAGTTCCGCGTCTTCGGGCGCTACAAGCCGAATAATCCGCTCTCGGCCTATGTCGGCCGCATCTTTGGCGGCGGCACCAATGTCACCGGCACCGGCTCGGGCGACTACCGCCTGATCGTGTCCGATCGCTTCATCGGTGACAGCGGCACGCTGACGCAGTGGTCGCTGCATGTGAAGCTCGGCACGCCGGTCGTCGGTATCGTCAAGGAGGGCGTCGACCAGTTCCGCAACCTCGGTTGCCGCACGGTCGATACCGCCGGCGCAACCTGGTTCCGCTTCGGCAGCGGTGATGCCGGCAACCCGATCCCGGCGATTCCGGCCGGCTTCTTCGACACGACCAGCACCGCCACCAGCGGCGCCGTCTCGTTCGAAGGCGAGCCGATCGCGTCCGCCACGTCGGATGCCGACATGGTCACGACCCGCCCGGCTTCGGGTGGCGATCCGTGGCCGGTCGATCTGACCTCGCCCGATCACACCGCCGAACTTCGCATCGTCAGCGTCAGCCTGCGGAGCTGCCAGCCGATTCCCGTGACCTACAGCGATCGCCCGTGGGGCGACATGTGGAATTGTGCGGTCACGCTCGACCCGCTCTTCCAGGTCACGCCGGGCGGCTCGATGACGCTCTACAACAACGGCGCTCCGGATACCTCGGCCGATGGCCGCTACTGGGCGTCGCTGCGGCTCGTCCCGACCTTCGTGTTCACCAAGGCGTGCGATCCGACGATGATCAAGCGCTGGGGTCCGAACGAGGCGACCGTCCTCAACGCTCAGCTCGACATGGAACTGGGTGACGAGGTCAACGGCAGCGCGAACCCGCCGTGCAACACCGGCTCGTTCCCCTGCCGCAGCGTCTATGTGAACGACCCGAACCTGGGCAGCAACGCCCTCGGCGCCAACCCGAACGCGATCGTTCCGGGCGACAAGAACTTCGTCCCGGGCGTCTCAGCCTCACCGGCCTTCGCCAAGGTCGAGGCCACCATGCGGGCCCGCGTGGAATCGCCGCCGCTCTCGGGTACCTACGTCATCCGCAACTGGTTCGCGATCGGCTATCGGCCGGCCATGCGCATCCCGATGTGTGGCTCGCCGCCGTCCAACCAGAAGCCGCTGCCGTGCGACATGGTGTGTGGCACGTGGGGTCTGGCTCCGGCCTTCCTCGATGTGCTGCCGCTTACGTCCGGCGGTAACCAGGCCGGTCCGCCGACCAACGCGGCCGGTGGTGCGTTCACGTCCGAGCTTCGCATTGAGGTCGCCGTGGCCGCGCTCGATCAGTTCACTCTGACCGCCAACTCGGACATCGTCCGGGCCTTCTACTGGGGCGGCTATCAGTGCACCGACCAGGACGGTGGCGGGCCGCTGCCGGCCAACGCCGTTCCGGCGGGCTTCATCGACGCGTTCCAGATCAAGTTCTGGCCCGACCGCGGCGTCACGCCGTCCGAGCCGGACCTCACTGGCGGCGCGATTGTCAACATCACGCAGGGCAGCTTCACCTCGATCGCTCGTATCGACACCGGCCTGACCATCACGCTCGGTATCGGCACGCTGCGGATCTATCGCTACGAGGTGGACTTCCCGGCCGTGAGCCTGACCGGTCTGCCGACCACCAAGTACTGGTTCGAGGTCGCCAACGATTGCAGCGCCACCAGCCCGCCGCTGACGGGCATCGCGACCATCCAGGGTCGCTGGCTCTGGTTCAACCTGGCGGCCGTCGGCATCGGCGACGGCAACAACGTTGCCGGCTTCCGGTTCACGAACGGCAACATCTTCTCGGCTGGCTCGAACAACCTGGCCTACCAGTTGTTCCGTCAGATCCCGCAGACCCGGGCCTACTGTGGCGACAGCGTCGCCAACTCGTGCGTCCCGGCTCCGACGGGCCTGAGCTACAAGTTCAACGGCGTCGCGGATGGCCGCGGCAGCCTCGAGATCAACGGCAAGGAGACCAAGTCTTCGACCCCGTTCTTCTTCAACCGCTGGAACAGCGTCGTCGCACTGGTCAAGCCGGGCTTGACGAACAAGTATCGTGAAGACCTGACCGTGGCCGGCCTGCCGGCCAACGACCCGTCGGTCCTGACCAAGCTGAACGTCCTGCTCGGCACGAAGGCCCCGGGTCTGTCGTGCGAGACGGGTCAGCTCATCACGACCCTGGGTGCGTCGGTCGTCGATCGTGTCTTCGCCGCCAAGGTCGGCTATGACGACCCGAACGGCGTCACCGGCACGATCACCCAGATCTGCCGCCAGCCGGATGGCCAGGACTATCCGGGCGGTACGATCGACGCTGGCTTCCTGCTGAAGAACAACCTCGACGTGTTCGGCATCGGCTTGCCGACCACGCTCGTGACGACCAATCCTTATGCTCTGGGCCGCTGTCTCTACTGGGTCATGTACCAGAACAAGGATTGCAACGGCAACACGATCGACGATGCAGACGAGATTGCCAGCGGTGCGGCGCAGGATTGCAACAGCAACGGCATCCCCGACCTCTGCGAGGTGCCGAGCATCTGTCCGACCTGCCCGGACTGCAACTCGAACCAGATTCCGGACGAGTGTGAGCCGGACTGCAACACCAACGGCATCATCGACCCGTGCGACGTGGTCGGTCATGGCGGTACGTTTGCAGACTGCGACACCAACTTGCAGCCGGATATCTGCCAGTCGGATTGCGACAACAACGGCACCATCGATCCGTGCCAGGTTGCCGGCAACCCGCTGCTCGACTGCAACAGCAACCGCATCCCCGACACCTGCGAGACGCAGGGTGTCTTCGTGGCCGCTCCCAACATCAACAACCCCGGTTTCGCCACCATCGTGAATGGTGCGATCGACTTCAACGCGCCGAACTACAACGTCGGCCTGTTGGATCCGGGCAACCTGCCTGAGCCCACCCCGGGTCAGCAGGGTTGGGACCTGGTCTTCGGTGATAAGTTCCAGATCATCGGCCCGCCGCGGCTCAGCCCGACGACCGGTGGTCAGATCACCCAGACCTTGCCGTCGGCCTTCGTCTGCTCCGGCTTCAGCGGCCGCTGGCTCTACCTGACCAAGGATGCCGCCGCCGGATCGAGCACGTTCTGGTCCTATGGCTACCAGAGCCCGAAGATGAACAACGCCGTCGCCGGCCTGACCCGCATCGAGGGTACCTTCCGTGCGGATTCGGGCGAGACGGTCAACGATCGCGAGTCGTGCTGGCTCGTCGATAACTCGGGCGCAAACCTCATCTGGGGTCTGCGTCTGCGGAAGATCAATGCGACCGATACCGGCATCGGTATCTGGACGTTCAGCGATCAGGGCATCGTGACGTTCGGCGATCAGGTGCCGTTCAACACGTGTGTCCGGTTCCGCGTCGAGCTCGACGACATCAACACGCAGAATGCGACGCCCATCAACCTGTTCCTCGATACCACCGGCACCGGCAGCAGCTTCACGCTGGTCCGCACCGACGGCCCCGCGGGCGACCGCCCGTTGCGCCCGACGAAGATCAGCATCGGTACCGGTGACACGGCCGCGTCGGCCGCCAACCCGATCGGATGCGAGTGGGACAACCTGGCCTTCTTCGTGGCCACCCCGTTCGATCCGCTCCTGGCGACCTGCAGTGGCTCGACCAAGAACGGCTGCCGCCTGCAGCCGATCGGCGCCGAGCTCGACTGCAACTGGAACCACGTTCCGGATCTCTGCGATATCGCCTGCACGGGCGGGAGCACCTTCGCTCCGGTCTCGCTGCCGATAACGTCGACGACGCAGCCGACCACTCAGCCGTGCTCGACGGATTGCAACAGCAACAACATTCCGGACGAGTGCGAAGTGGGCGTGCAGCAGACGATCAATCGCATGTTCCACACGATGGAAACCGTGGCCACTCCGCCGCCGCCGAACTTCCAGTTCCCGGCGTCGGTCATCGGTCAGCCCACCACCGATCCGCTCGCGGACGGCGCTCCGGGCTGGACGATCACCTCCGCCCTGGTTCCGACCGGCCTTTCGGCGCAGGTCTCGGCCGCGGCGTTCTGCCCGGTCGTGGGCGGCAACGAGCGGTCGATCGGTCTGTTCGTGGATCCGGCGCTGCCGACCGACAGCTCGGGCGCCTGGGCCCTCACGTCCGGCACGTACGGCCTGGGCGACGATGTCGCTCACCTGTCGCGCCAGACGTACTACAGCGACATCCTCATCCAGCCCGGTAAGTCAACGCTGCGGATTGAGTTGGCCGGCGATACGTTCGTGGTGGCCGAGGTCTCGTTCCGACGGGCCGGCCTGAACTACACGAACGACTTCGACTCGGCCCTCCAGTCGAAGGGCTTCCTGCAGCAGAACGAAGTGCAGGTTGGCTTCGCGTTGACCACGACCGGCGCCATCGCGTTCACGCCGATCCCCGGCGCGACGTGGGCTGAGAACGCCTGTATGCGGATTTGCGTCCGGACTGATCTGTGCAGCAGCTCGACCACGGGCGGCTTCGACAATCGCGGAAGCAACGTCCTCATCGGCCTCGATCGGTCCAGCCCGCCCGACGGCGACTTTGTCGACGCCGGCGAAGGTTCGATCCTGGTCGGCGATTACGGCTCCACGAACATGCGGACGGTGAGCCTGGTCTACAACAACCAGATCTCGCCCAACCCGTTCACGATGCCGGGTGGCATCTTCGTGGACAACGTCCGCATCGATGAGAGCGACGATTACTGCGACACCCCGGCCTGTACGGCGGCGGATGCCAACACGAACGGCATCCCGGATAGCTGCGAAATCCCGGCTTGTGCGACCTGCCAGGGCGATGTCAACGGTGACAACGCCGTCCGTGGCAACGACATCCAGGGCTTCGTACGCTGTCTGATCAATGGCCCGGCCATCACGGCTGGCTGCCAGTGTGCCGACCTGAACGGCAGCGGGACCATCACCACGGCGGACATCGGAACGTTCATTGCCGAGCTGCTCGGCAGGAACCCGCCGGGTGACAGCAACCCGACCTGTCCGTAAGGACGGAGCGCAGTTGAACCTCCCGATCGCCTCGGCGATCGGGCCTATCCCTCGACGACCGACCGGCCCTGGTGGATCTTCCACCGGGGCCGGTTTCTTTTTGCGCGCGACAGCCGGCCGCCGCCCATCACCGCGTGGCGGCTGGCGCGCATGCCGCGCCGCGCCAACCTCTCGTCGCGTGTTGCACGCGCGGGCCGCTCGCGCGCACCGGCTGCGCACCGCGGTTTTCATTGAGCTCAAGTCGTCAGAGAAATGAAGACCGGCCCGCCGCTACGCCCGTCCGTACCGCGCAAGCTTCCAGTCGCGCCGCGCATCCTTCTCGTCAGCTTTCGCGTCCGACTCGGCCTGCCACGCGCCCCATTCCCGCGTCCACTCGGCCCGCGCCTGGCCAGAGTGAATCAGGAAGCCCCGCAGCGCCCGCGCCCGGTCGGTCCGCGTCACCAGCCCCACGTCCGCCAGGCTGACGCTCAGCCGAACAAGCGCCCGCCGCGCGGCCGCGCGCTGCACCCCACCGCGATGGCTGACGCCATCCATGTCGATCAGCACCAGCTCGGCCGGACCGGTGTACGGCGAGTCCCATCGAACCAGGATGTTGGGCGCCTTGAAATCGCGATGGGCAAAGCCGCGCTCGGCCAGGTCGACCACCAGCGACACCACCGCGCCGATCAGCCGGTCCTTCATGCGGCGCTGCACGTCCGACGGCTGCCGCGGCAGTTCGCGCACCAGGAACGCCTCGAGGTCTACCGCGTTCTCAACGAACTCTGTCAGCAGAATGCTGTCACGCCGCCACAGCCCCAGCGTCCGCCGCTCGACCAGCGCCAGCGGCTGTGCCGCCGGCAAGTCGCGATGCAGCAGCATGTTCGCGCGGCGCCAGGCCCGGCGGTTCCGCGACGGGCCAATCCAATACAGCAGGCGCTTGAACAACGACCGCGGAATCGGCCGCTTGGCGATGATCGGCAGCGGCGGATCGGTCGGCAGCGTCGCCCGGCAGACGCGGGCGCTGTGTGAATCCTTCAGCACCGTGGTGTTCTGCGGCGCCACCCACGACTCGGGCGCCGCCAGCCATTCGGCCCACTGCGCCGGCTCGCATACCAGGTGCGACACGCGCGACCCGGCCCGCGGATGCTTGGTCACCAGGGCGGCGTGCCCCGTCCAGCCATTGCGCAGCTGAATGCGGGCGAAGTATCGCCCCGAGCGCATCGACCGCCGGTCGCGCTTCGCCCACAGCCGCTCGGCGTGCCGCCGCGCGGCCAGCGCCAGCGTCGCCAGCAGCGTCCGCGGCTCGATGTGCCAGTTCCGCGCAAACGGGCTCGCCTGGGCGAACTCGTCGCGCGCCACCAGATAGGCCTTCAGAAATCGCAGGCGCTGGGCGCGCGTCGCATGCCGGCGGAACCACTGGTTGAGCTGCGCCAGGTTGGCGACGATCGCCCGCGGCCGCACCGACGCGCCGATCCGCGCGTTGTGCAGATCGACGAACATCGGCCGCGGCGCGCCCGCGCCCTCGGTCTGCACGATGATGTTCCCGGCGTGCATGTCGAGGTGATGAAAGCCGCACTGATGCGCCCGCGCCACCAGCCGCGCCACGCCGCGCGTCATCGCCCCGGCGCGGGTCGGCTGATCGCGAACCGACAGCCAGTAGTCGCACAGCGGCATCGCCCCCGGCACTGCCCGCGTGACCAGCAGCGACCGCGCCGACCACCGGTGCGTGCCGCGCCACGCATACGCCACCGGGCGCACCGCCGCGATGCCGTGCCGCGCCGCGTAATGCCCGGCGCTCCACTCCAGCTCGGCCACCGGCCCGCGCAACGCCGTCTTCAGCCGCGAGGCCAGCGACTCGTTCCGATAGCGCTTCAGAAAGTAGCTGCCGCAGCGAACGTCCAGCCGCCACACGTCGCGCTGCCCGTTCCGCTTGATTCGCCGGATGCCCGGCCCCTCGACCAGCGCCGCGAAATCGACCCCGTCGCCGTCCACCAGTTCCGCGGCGTCGGGCAGCACGCACCACACATACCCGGCCCGCTCCACCATGCGCGGAGCGACCGTCAGGCGCTCATCGTGCGAAGAGCTCAGTGCGGCGTCTGCCATGCGGTCCGGGCTCGCGGCCAGCGGTGGAGGGTCTGCGCCGGCCGAATCTAGGGCGATCGCGAGGCGCGGTGCGGGCGGGGAAGCTCGCCTCGGTCTCTGCTGCGGGGGACTGTTCATACTATTGCATGCCGCAGCCCGGATTACAAGCCGCCCGCGGCCGACTCCCGGGTGGCGTCTGGAGTGTAGCGAGCAGGTTCCGAAAATGCGATCGTTTCCAGCCTTTCTTCGCTGACGGCGGTTTGCCGTCCCGCCGTCGGGCCGAATACCATGCCCGAGTGAACGCCCCCGCCGACCTCGCTCGCCCCGGTTCGTCGCGCCCGCCGCTCATCCTCGGCGACACGCGCGTCACCTTCCTCAACGGCGGCCGACTCAGCCTCGACGGCGGCGCCATGTTCGGCATCATCCCCCGGCCGCTCTGGGAGCGCCTCGCCACACCCGACGCCTCCAACCGCGTCCCGCTCACCACCACCTGCCTGCTCGTCGAAACCGCCGGCCGGCGACTGCTCATCGAGAGCGGCGTCGGCAGCAAGTACGACGACAAGGAGCGCTCGATCTTTGCGATCTCCGAATATTGGCTGCTCGACTCGCTCGCCGCCGCCGGCGTCGACCCGGCCTCGATCGACACCGTCATCCTCACCCACCTGCACTTCGACCATGCCGGCGGCATCACCCGCGCCGTGCCGGGCGAAACCCCGCGACCGACCTTCCCCCGCGCGCGGGTCGTCGTGCAGAAAGGCGAATGGGCCGACGCGACCACCGGCCACGCCGTCATGACCGGCACCTATCGCCGCGAAAATCTCGAGCCGCTCGAGGCCGCCGGCGTGCTGGCGCCGGTCGATGGCGAGGCCGAGATCGCCCCCGGTGTCTCGGTCCGCCCGCTGCCCGGCCACACCCGTCACCAGCAGGGGGTCGTCATCCGCGGCGGCGGTCGCACGCTGCTGCACACCGCCGACCTGGTCCCCACTGCGGCCCACGTCGGGTTGCGATACAACATGGCGTACGACCTGGACCCGTTCGGGAACATGCTGAAAAAGCGGCTCATCCTCGACGAAGCGCTCGCCGGGGGGTATACGCTGCTGCTCGGGCAGGACCCGAACTGGCCCACCTGGCGGGCGGTGGCCGGCGCCAAGGGTGTGCAACTGGAGCGCGCCGAGTAGCGGGGGGCCGCCACCGGACTCGGGCCGCGCAGGAGCGCAGCGCATGCGAATGGACGTCGATGAACGCGGCGACTGGGTGGTGCTGGTGCTGACCGGCGAGCTGACCCACCAGGTGGACGACGAGTTCGCGGCGCGCGTCGCCGGCCTGGTCGACGCCGGGAAGCGCCAGATCGCCCTCGATCTCCAAGCGCTGAACTATCTCAGCTCGGCCGGGCTGGGGGCGCTGGTCCGCGTCACCGCCATGGTCAACAGCCAGTCGGGCCGCGTGGTGATTGTAAACCCGTCGCTGTTCGTCGCCGAAATCCTGCGAACGACCAAGCTGGACCAGTTCTTCGAAGTCGCCGCAAGCGTCGACGCCATCGCGCGCTAGTCAGCCCGGCCGATCGGCGGACGGGCAGCTCTCCGCCAGCGCGCACCGCGCGCAGTCCGGCTTCCGCGCCGCGCACACCTTCCGCCCGTGCCAGATCAGCGCGTGCCCGACAAACGTCCACTCCGCCTGCGGCAGCACCTGCATCAGGTCGCGCTCGATCCGCACCGCGTCCTTGTCATCCCGGGCAGACCACGTCAGCGCCAGCCGCTGCGCCAGCCGGCCGATGTGCGTATCAACCACCACCCCCGCGTTCTGCCCGAACCACGTGCCGAGGAGTACGTTGGCGGTCTTCCGCGCCACGCCCGGCAGCGTCAGCAGTTCGTCCATCGTCTCCGGCACGCGCCCGCCGAACCGCTCGACCACCGCCCGCGCCGCGCCGATCAGGCTCTTCGTCTTGTTGCGAAAGAACCCGGTCGACTGAATGATCGCCTCCACCGCGCCCGGTTCGGCGCGCGCCATCTCCACCGGCGTCGGATAGCGGGCAAACAGCGTCGGCGTCACCAGGTTGACGCGCTGGTCGGTGCACTGCGCCGAGAGAATGGTCGCCGCCAGCAGCTCCCACGCGCTGCCATGCCGCAGCGCGCACTCGGCGTCCGGGTAGAGCCTGTGCAGCGCCTTCACGATCGCCCGCACGCGCGCCGGCTCGGGTCGCGCCGGGCGCCGCGCGCGGCGCTGCGTCGCCCGTTTCTTCAACCGACCCCGGGTTGCACGCTTCGCCGCCGGCATGGCTAACTCGCGTTGGGTGGCGACCACGACTCGCCGCCGTCGGCCCAGCAGTCGCGCTTCCAAATCGGCGCGTCGCGCTTCAGCGCATCAATCAGCCAGCGACACGCATCGAACGCCGGCCCGCGATGGCCCGCCGAAACCGCCACCGCCACCGACACCGCGCCGACCTCCAGCCGGCCGAGCCGGTGCACGCACGCCGCCGCCAGCACGTCGAACCGCCGCCGCGCCTCCTCCGCCAGTCGCGCCAGCATCTCCTCGGCCATCGCCTCGTAGGCCGAGTAGTCGAGCGCCGCCAGCGACACGCCGTCACCGCGCCGCTCCCCGCGCACGACCCCCTCAAACGTCACGATCGCTCCGCCCGCCGGCACGACCAGCGGCGCCGCCAGCGCCGCCGCCGAGATCGGCGCCCGCGTCAGCCGCGTCGACGCCGTCACATCCGCCGGCTGACTTGCACTCGCTCGCGGGCCGCTGGACATGAGTCTGATTCTATCCGCCCGACACCGGCGGAATCAGCGCCACTACGTCGCCATCCGCCAGCGGCCGATCGCCCGTCGCAAAGCTGCGATTGACCGCGAACCTCAGCCCCGCCACGCCGCCCAGCGCCGGCCGCTCGCGAATCAGCCGCGCGACCAGCTGCGCCACCGTCGCCCCCGCCTCCAGCGACAGCGACTGCTCGCCGCCGCCCAGCGCATCGGCCGCCGGGCCAAAGGCCATCACGCTGATCCGCACCGCCATCGGCCGATTCCCGCCGCGCCGCGCTCCGCGCACTCGCCGCGGCGCAGCGCGGTGCGCCGCGCGTCGCCGCCGCGCTAAGTGATCTTCAGTTCCAGCTTCGCCGGGCGCAGCACGTTGCGGACCGACACCTGCCCGGCCACCGCCGAGACAAACGCCTCGCACGCCTTGGCCGTCGCGCCGTCGGCCTGCTCGAACGCCGCGAACGGACTGCCCCGGTCGCCCGCCACGCGAATCGCCACGTTGATCGGAATCGCCCCCAGGTAGGGCACCTTCAGCCGCGCCGCCGTCTGCTCGATCGCCCCGCGCCCGAAGATGTCATACTCGCGCCCCGTGTCCGGCGCAATGAAGTAGCTCATGTTCTCGACCATGCCCAGAATGTCCACGTTGAGCTGCTGATACATCCGCAACGCCCGCACGGCGTCCAATTGCGCCACTTCCTGCGGCGTGCAGACCACCACCGCGCCCGACAGCGGAATCGACTGCGACAGCGTCAGCGGCACGTCGCCCGTCCCCGGCGGCAGATCGACGATCAGGTAGTCCAGCTCGCCCCACGCCACCTGGTCGAGAAACTGCTTCACCACCCCGTGCACCATCGGCCCGCGCCAGATGATCGCCCGCTCCGCCTCCACCATGAAGCCAATGCTCATCACCCGGATGCCGCGGGCGTCGATCGGCAGGATCTTCTCCCCGTCGATCGCCGGCTTGGCCGCCTCGCAGCCCGTCATCTTCGGAATCGACGGGCCATACACGTCCGCGTCCATCAGCCCCACCCGCGCCCCGGCGCGGTGCAGCCCCGCCGCCAGCATCACCGCAATCGTGCTCTTGCCCACGCCCCCCTTGCCCGCGCCGACCGCCAGGATGTTCTTCACTCCCGGCAGCGACTGCGCCGGCCGCGCCATCGGCCGCACCTGCGCCGACCAGTCGATCGTCACCGCGTGCACGCCCGGAATCGCCGTCACCGCCCGCTCCACGTCCCTGCCGATCGTTTCCTTCAGCGGACAGGCCGGCGTCGTCAGCTCGATTCCCAGCCGGACGGTCCCGTCCAGAATCGCGACCTCCTTGACCATGTTGAGCGTGACCAGGTCCTTGTGCAGCTCGGGGTCCTGCACCTGCCGCAGCGCGTCGAGAACCTGGTCGCGAGTCGGGCTCGGCATCGGGCATCTCCGGGTGACTGTCGGGCGATTTCGGCCGCAGTGGCCACACTATAGCACGACCCGTCCCCCATTTCCGGTCGAGCCGCGCCCGCTCCATTGGCCGATATCACACCAGCGGTCCGGCCGCGCCGTGGCCGGGGGCGATTCCGCGCAGCAACCATGTTCAAGAACCATTTCACTCGTGCGTGCGGGCCGTGGCTGCTGGCGACGGCGCTGGCGGCGCCGTGCGGCTGCTCCAAGCCCGTGCGCCTCAACGCCCCGCCCCAGGGCGCCGAAGACCAGCCGCCCCCCTCCGCCGACTACTACAACGCCATGACCGACCAGGCCCTGCTGGCCGACATGAGCATCACCGACCTGCACTTCATCCCCCATTCCGCCGAACCCAGCGGCACAGGCGTCGCCCGTCTGCAGCGGCACGCCGAGCTGCTCTCCACCCGCGGCGGCACGCTCCACTACGACACCCTGATCGACGACGACGCGCTTGCTCGCGCGGCATCAGCGCTCGGCAGGTCCTCGCCGACACCGTCCCCGATGGCAAGCGCATCGAGGTCCGCCTCGGTCAGTCACAGGGTCGCGGCATGGAGGCGGTCGAGTCCATCGAGCGCCGCAAGGCCATGCTCAAGCCGCCCAAGCGCACGCAATATGGCTCCGGCGGCTCGACAGGCTCCGGCTCGGGGTCCGGCTCGGGCAGTGGCGGTGGCGGCTCGGGCGGCGGACAGGACTCGCCGTCCGGCGGCTCTTCGGGGTCCAACGAATGACCCGCGCCCGAAACGTGCCGATGATCGCGCTGCTGCCGCTGCTGCTGGCCGGCTGCGGACCGGGCGGTTTTCTCGAACGATTCAAGGCGCGCTCCAGGCCCGCCCCCGCGGTCAGCACTCCGCCCGGCGCCCAGGCCCGCGGCGATGCTGCCCATCCCACCGTCGATGCCCCGCCGCCCAAGCTGCTGCCGCAGACCCGCATTTCGGCCGCGCAGATGCTCGAATCGGAAGGCAACTTCGCCGGCGCGATCGAGCAGTACCAGCAGGCGCTCGCCGAAGACCCGCAAAACGTTGACGCGCTCGCGCGCCTCGGCGTCGCCTGCAACCGCATGCGCCGCTTCGAAGAGGCCATCCGCGCCTTCGCCCGCGCCATCGAGATCGACCCCAACCGCGCCACGCTCCACAACAACCTCGGCTTCTCCTACGTCCTCACCGGCCGTCTCGCAGACGCCGAGACCTCCTTCCGCCACGCGCTCGCCCTAAAGCCCGACTATCAGCGCGCCCACATGAACCTGGGCGCGGTGCTGGCGCAGACCGGCCGCTCGACCGAGGCCGTCGCCGAGTTTGAAAAGGTCGTGCCGCGCGACGCCGCGTATTACAACCTCGGGCTGATCCTGGCGACCGACAAGCGCTACGCCGCCGCCGAGGAGGCGTTCCGCCACAGCCTGGCGCTCAATCCTTCGTCGAAGGAAGCGCTCGCCCAGTTGCAGCGGCTCGCCCTGGCTCGCTCCGGCACGAAGGACGCCACCGTCACCGCGCCGCCGGGCGCGTCGCCGATCATCGCGTCCGTCGCGGCTCCCGCCGCCGGCGATCCCGCGCCTCCGCCGCCCCCGCAGCAGGCCCGCGGCGAGTAGCGCCCCGAATTCGTGACGAAGTGGCCTGTGTGTTCCGATAACCGGTGTTGGCGGGGCCGCCGCGGTTTCGTACACTTTCGGAATGATGCCGATGATGGAGCCTGCTCCGCTCGGACGCCGCTGGCACGAGCTCTTCCCAGGCCACCCCGTGGCGTGGCTCTTCGTCGCTGCGCTGCTCGTCGCCGTCATGATCGCCAAGCCGCGCCAGGCGCCGCAGCCGGCCGAATCGAGCGAGGTCGCGTCGCCGGCGCCCGTCGTCGTCGAACCCGCCCTGTCAGACGCCGAACGCGCCCGGCAGTATGGCTGGCTCCCGCGCGCCGCCGCCAAGAGCTTTGTGCCGCTGGCCGATCGACTCGCTCCGCCGCCCGGCTTCGTGCGCGTGCGCGTCGAGCGCAACAGCTTTGCCGACTGGCTGCGTCACCTGCCGGTCAAGCCGGCCGGAACGCCGGTCGTCTCCGGCGGGCGCAAAGTGGTCATGCCCGGAACTGCCGCGCAGCTGGCGGCCGTGGTCGACCTTCAGCCGGGCAACTCGAATCTGCTCAATGCCGCCAACATCGTGCTGCGACTGCGCGCGGAGTATCTCTGGGGCAGCGGCGCCTGGCGCTCGGCCAACTTCCGATTCACCAACGGACAGTTCTTCCCCTTCGCGCGCTGGGACTCGGGTCAGCGCCCGATCGTCTCCGGCCGGTCGGTCGACTGGGCCCGCGCCACCAAGGCCGACGATCCGCGCGTCTCGTATGCCGGCTACATGGAGACGCTCTTCCGATACAGCAGCGTCTACAGCCTGATCGCCGACACGGTGCCCGTCCGCGACGATTCGATCCAGCCCGGCGACCTGTTCGCCGTTCCCGGCCGCCCGGGCCACGTGGTGCTGGTGCTGGACGCGGCCACGAACAGCGCGGGCGGCGTCTGCGTATTGTTGGGGCAGGGCGGCACGCCGGCGCAGACGTTTCATGTTGTCCGTTCCCAGCCGGGCGTCGACTGGTACGAATTGCGGGCCGGCTCGGCGCTGGCGGTGCCCGGCTATGGCACGATGTCGATGAAGCACCTGCGGCGCTGGCCCGCCGAGGCGGGCGCCGCGTCGGACTCGACCGCGGGAGGCGAACCGTGAAACCCAACCAGTTCTTCGGCGAAGGATCGTTTTCGTTGCGCGACCTGCAAGGCGAGTTCGATCGGCTGGTCGAGCGGCTCTGGCACGGCGGGCTGTCGACCCGCCCGCTGGACGGCATGGACTGGGCTCCGTCCATGGACGTGATCGAGGAGCCCGGCCGGTTCCTGATTCGCGCCGAGGTGCCCGGAATGTCGGCGAGCGATGTCGAGGTCTCGGTGCTCGAGCGCGTGGTGACGATCAAGGGCACCAAGGCGGCGCCGCTGCCCGGCGGAAACGCGGGCCGGCGGCTGCGCAGCGAGTGTCGCTACGGCTCTTTCTGCCGGACGATTGAGCTGCCGGTGGCGGTGAACGCAGATCGCGTGGGCGCGGCCTGCCGCAACGGCGTGCTGGAGGTTGAGATCGCCAAGATCGACGCGGCCCAGCCGCGGACGGTGCGCGTCGAGTCGCGTGACGCCGGCTGACCGCGGATGACCGGGGTGGCACGGGCTTTCAGCCCGTGAACTCGGGGCCGCGCCGATGAGCGCGGCTGCCGAGGCAGCATTCGGCCCGATCGTGGATTACTTGGCGGCCGCCTTGCGGCGGGTCTTGCGGATCCGCTTCAGGCGTGCCTGGCGCTTGCGATGTTTCTTGACGGCGTTGCGTTTCTTCTTGTACATGCGTGGGGTCCTTTCAATCGATCGGTTGTCTCAAACCGGCGAGCATACACCCGCCAGCGGGCGCTCTTCAACGGTCTGAAGGGAGGCGCAGGATGGAGGGTTCAAGAATGCGTCGCTGTATCTTGTTTGCCGGTCGCGTGCAGGGCGTGGGCTTTCGGGCCACGACCGCCGCGCTGGCACGTTCCTTCCCGGTCGCCGGCTACGTCCGCAACCTGCCCGACGGCCGCGTGGAAGTCGTGGTCGAAGGCGTCGAGTCGGCGCTGACGCAGTTTCTGGCGACCGTGCGGCGCGAGTTCGCCGGCTACATTCGTGACGTGCACGAATCGCCGAGCGTTCCGGCGTCGGGCGGCTTCGCGGCGTTCGAAATTCGCCATTGATCGGCGACTGCGCCACCGCACACGGCCGCGCGGCGCACCGCACACAGGCCGCGCGCCAATTCGCCGCCGCACATCTCGAAATCGAGAAAAGAAAACACCCGCCGCACTCGGCGTCGGGTGCTTTCCGGAGGGGAAAGAAGCCAAATCCAGGGTCCCGCAGGACCGAGCCGAGTGTATGAGCGCAAATGTCGTGTTGCAATGACGTTTATGCCGGATGTATCGAAATTGCGGGCAATTCTTGCCATTATCCATAACATCATTTTTTTCAGGCAGTTGCGCAGCGTTCCCCGCGTCGCATGGATGTGAATAGGTTGATCTCGAAGCGCGTGACGAAGATGCGCGGACAGAGTGCCGGCATGGGCGCGACGCGGGCCAGGCCGCGGTCCGGCGGGCACTACTTCGAGCCGGCGCGGGCTTCGAGTTTATTCTGGACCGTTTGAATCAGGTTCGGGCCGCGCAGTTCGCCGCCGTCGGCGACGATGGTCATGGTGCGCGTGTCGATGAGCACGGGTCGCGGCACGCTGCTGACGCCGTAGGCCTTGACGGCGGGGGTCTGCCAGCTCTGGCCGTCGAAGAGATTGCGCCAGCCGATGTTCTGTTCCTTGATGAGGTTGAGCAACTGTTCCTTGGCGCCGGGGGTGTCGACGCTGATGCCGACGATGGCGAAGTCGGCGCGGCCGCCGAACTTCCTGCTGAGCTCGATCAGGTTCGGGAGTTCGCGCTTGCAATGTGGACAATACGAACCCCAGAAATCCACCAAGACCAGCCGGTCCTTGAAATCCTCCGGAAAGCGGATCGGCTTGCCGTCGGTGTCGGTGCCGGCGAACGGCACGGCCAGGCGCGTGCCGGGCGGGGCCACCAGCAATTCCGCCGTACCCTCGTCGGGTTTGACGCTGATGAGCTTGACCTGCTGCGTGCCGACGGCGGGTGCCGAGCCGGCGGCGTCGAACCACTCGCTGGTCGGGTCGAGCTGGCCGTTGCCGTCGAGGTCGAGGCCGAAGCGAATGCGGTTGGATCGGCCGCGCGGATAGCGGAAGTCGCCGCGGGTCTCCTCGTCGCTGACGACCAGGAGCAGGTCGCGGTTGTCCATGCGGACCGAGCCGCGGAGGCAGTGGTCGCGATAGCAGAACAGGACGTTGGCCGACAGGCCGCGGACCTTGGCGGCTTCGGGGTGATAGTGATAGACGACGACGCCGGCGTCGGCCTTGGGGCGCGGCAGCGGGAGTTTCCAGGTGCCTTCCCAGCGCTTCGAGGGGGAGCCGTCGTCGAGAAGCTTCCATTCGACGGGCGGATCGTCGGCGAGGTTGCTGTTGCGATTGAGGTCGATGCGACAGGTGCCGGCCGCGTCGTCGATGGCGACCAGCAGGCCGGGCCCGTCGTCGACGCCGAACGGAATGCGACCCCAGAGGGCGCCCGGGGCGGCGCCCGTGGCCTCGTTGGGCGGCGTCGGTGAGAGCTCGACCTGGGCGGGCATCGGCGACGGCAGGAGGAATCGCGCGTCGGATTGAAGCTCGAGCCTGGCGAGCAACGGGGCGGGCGTGCCGCCAAAAACGGTGCTGAGCAGAACGATGGGGACCAGCATGGCTTCCTCCGCTTCGGGCGTCCGAAGGTGGCCATTGTACCGCCGCGCGGGCACGGCGCGGAGCCTGGGTCGGGAATCGGGAAGCGGGGATTCGGTCGGCCTGGGTGGCCAGAGATGCCCGGTGGGCGCGGTGGCGCGCGGCGCGGGCGCGTTTCGCCGCGCGGGCGGACGGGTGCGGGCATGCGGGCGTGTGCGATCGCGCGTCCGACATCCCGAATCCCGACCGTCCCGGCTACAATTCCGCCCGGAGGCCCAAGTCCGGTGGCGAAGCTCGGCAACCGTACGCTCGACTGCATCAAGCAGCTTCTGCCCAACCTGGCCGCGTCCGGCCTCTGGGAGGCGCTGACCAAGGCGCTCGCGCCCGCCGCCGCGGCCGCGGCCGGCGCATCGATGGGCGTCGCTCTGCCGGTCGGCGTGGCGCTGACCTGCATCGCCGGCTACATCGGCCTGAAGCGCGCCCAGCCGTGCCAGCCTGGCGAGGACAACGACACTTCCACTCGCGCCGCGCTCAAACTCCTTCGCAAGCGTTCGAAGGACACGCAGCGCAGCCTTGCAGACCTCGGCTACCAGGTCACCAGCGTCAATTTCCCGGAGATGCACCGGCGCTTCACCGCCCTCGACCAGGCGGTCGCCGGGCTCGGCGGTGTCGTCGCCGGCCATTCAGACGGCTTCGACCAGCGTCTCCGCGATCACTTCGCCGCGCACGGCGAGCAGCTCGACGCGCTGCGCGACCTGCTGCTGGACCGCTTCGATCAGATCAAGCCTTGCGTGGCCGCCCTGCCCGAGACGGCCAAGCGACTGCGGGCCGATGTCGCCGAGTTCAAGGCCGAACTCCGCCTGATGAACCGCAAGCTCGACGGTCTCAAGGAGACCGTTCGCGACGAGGGCGCCGAAACTCGCGCGATCGTTCAGGCCGACGGGGACCTGACGCGCGACCAACTCGCTCGCCTGTTGAAGTCTGAGCGCCCCATCGGCGAGATGCTCGCCGAAATTCTGGACAATCAACGACTGTCCGATGCGGAGAAGGAGCGCCAGCTCGAGGCCAGGTTCGAGCAGAAGTACGGCGAGCGCCTGGCCGCCGAGCGCGATGCCCGGCAGGCCGCCGAACGGGCCGCGCAGGCGGTTCTGCTGGCCGCGAAGGTGCCGGGCCTCGTCGAGCGGTTGCGAGAACAGGGCCCATCGGCCGTCGTCTCCGGGTTGCAGGCCCTCATCGCCAAACCGCAGGCAGACGTTCTCACCGTCCATCGCTACATCGCCGATTTCGCCTTCCTGACCGGCGAGATTGACGAGGCCGAAGGTTCGCTTCGGATTCTGCTGGCGGCGGATCCCAACGACCGCGACGCGATCAACAGCCTGGGGCACATTCATAAACTTCGCGGGCGGCTGCCGGAGGCCGAATCGGCCTATCGGCGGGTGCTGGAGCTGTCGGCCGACGACGAGTCGTGGCAGGCCATTGCCTACGGCAACCTCGGCCTGATCTACCGGACCCGCGGCGAGCTCGACCCGGCCGAGGCCATGCACCGCAAGTCGCTGGCGATCGAGGAGCTGCTCGGCCGCCTGGAGGGCATGGCCAACCAGTACGGCAACCTCGGCCTGATCTACCGGACCCGCGGCGAGCTCGACCCGGCCGAGGCCATGCACCGCAAGGCGCTGGCGATCAACGAGAAGCTCGGCCGGCTGGAGGGCATGGCCAACCAGTACGGCAACCTCGGCCTGATCTACCGGACCCGCGGCGAGCTCGACCCGGCCGAGGCCATGCACCGCAAGGCGCTGGCGATCAACGAGAAGCTCGGCCGCCTGGAGGGCATGGCCGCCGACTACGGCAACCTCGGCCTGATCTACCGGACCCGCGGCGAGCTCGACCAGGCCGAGGCCATGCACCGCAAGGCGCTGGAGATCAACGAAAAGCTCGGCCGGCTGGAGGGCATGGCCGCCCAGTACGGCAACCTCGGCCTGATCTACCAGACCCGCGGCGACCTCGACCCGGCCGAGGCCATGCACCGCAAGTCTCTGGAGATTGAGGAGAAGCTCGGCCGCCTGGAGGGCATGGCCGACAACTACGGCAACCTCGGCCTGATCTACCGGACCCGCGGCGAGCTCGACCCGGCCGAGGCCATGCACCGCAAGGCGCTGGCGATCAACGAGAAGCTCGGCCGGCTGGAGGGCATGGCCAACCAGTACGGCAACCTCGGCCTGATCTACCGGACCCGCGGCGAGCTCGACCCGGCCGAGGCCATGCACCGCAAGGCGCTGTCGATCAACGAGAAGCTCGGCCGCCTGGAGGGCATGGCCGACAACTACGGCAACCTCGGCCTGATCTACCGGACCCGCGGCGAGCTCGACCAGGCCGAGGCCATGCACCGCAAGGCGCTGGAGATTGAGGAGAAGCTCGGCCGGCTGGAGGGCGTGGCCGCCGACTACGGCAACCTCGGCGCGATCGCCGAAAAGCGCGGCCAGATCGCCGAGGCCCGGCGGCTGTGGACGCTGTCGCGCGACCTGTACATCAAGATTGGCGCCAAGCCGATGGTTGTCCAACTGCAAGGCTGGCTCGATGGTCTGTCGCCGGCTGGCAAGTGACGGATTGCGCGGGCCAGGCGGGAAGCGATCCGCACGGCAGAGGCAGGACACGGGCGAGACGCCCGTGCCACGCGGAGGCGCACGTGCCGCCCCTGACTTCGGCGGCAAAGAGGATCTTTGCCGCTACCGGGGCATCACACGGGCGAGACGCCCGTACCACCCAAAGTAGTCGCCCGTGCCACGCGGAGGCGCACGTGCCGGCCCTGACTTCGGCGGCAAAGAGAATCTTCGCCGCTACCGGGATGGCCGCAGTCGGCCGGGCGGCGCGAGGCAATTGGGTTATTCGTCAAACGTGCCGGGCTGCTACGCGGTGCGTTGCGGGCGGCGGAGGCAGAGCTCGAGCCGATCGCGGACGGCGGTCATGTTGGCGGGTCGCGCGGCGCGGTCGGGCAGGAGCGAGTCGTCGATCAGCTTCTTGAGGGCCGGGTCGAGGGTGCGCGGCTCGGCGGCGGGCTCGGCGGATCGGCGGTCGAGGGTGATGCGTCCGCCCTTGCGGACGCTGGTGGCGTTGAGCTCTGTCGTGACGGGCTTGCCGAGCAGGACGAGGTGCATGGTGGCCCCGAGGCCGAAGACGTCGGTGCGCGGGTCGAGCGGCTCGCAGCTGACCTGCTCGGGGGCGATGAAGTCGGCGGTGCCCTGGATGCGGGCCTTGGAGTGCCAGATGGGGCAGGACTGGCCGAAGTCGATGAGAACGGGGCGCTCGTCGGCGGTGATGAGGATGTTGTGCGGCTTGAGGTCGGCGTGGACGAAGCCGCGGTGGTGAAGGTCGACCAGTCCGTCGGCGACGTGCCAGAAGATGCGGACGAGGCGGTCGAGGGTGGCGCGCGGGCCGTATTCGACCAGCGGCGTGCCATCGACGTATTGGAGGATGACGTAGGCCTCGGCGACGCGGAAGAACCTGCGGACGAGGCCGAACTCGAGGGTCTGGCGCAGGGCGGGGTGGCGGTTGTCGTGGCCGACGTCGTATTCTGATCGAAGTTGTCGCAGTTGCGACTGGAAGTTGGGGGCGCCGGCCAGCACGGACTTGCGGCAGTAGAGCGCCAGGGTCTTGGGGTGGCGGGCCAGGGAGATGCGGGTGTGCGCACCGCGTCCCAGGTCGCGGACCACGACCAGCTCATCAGCGAGTTGGCCCATCAAACCCATCCCGCCGCGATAATCGGCGGCCGCGCGGGGGCGGCCGGAAGCAGAACCGCGTCGGCGGGCAACTGCGGGCGGGGCAGGGGGCGGACTCGGCAGGGCCGATGAATGGAGAGAATGATGGCGATCGACGGGCCCGCTCGAATCCTCAAACGCCCTCCGCAATGTGCCGGCTGACATGGTCGTGGCGGCGGCGATTCATTTCGGGCGGACGCGGCTCCGCCGCCCGTCGCCGATCCGCGACCCGGTCTTCCAGGAATATCGTACGGTGCACCCAAGTGTCGGCGGGCGGGCGGGCGGGGTGAAGATTGCCGCGGATTGGGGAACTGGGGGTGGGTAGAGACACGCGCGGCCGGGGGCGCCGACCTCGCAAAACGGGGCGATTTACGACAACTTGTGCATGGCACAGCGCTTGCAACTCGGGGCTTTGGCCGGAGACGGGTCGTCCGGCCGAAGGCAACCCACCTCGCGCGGAGGGTGTCTGATGACTTCGGTTCCGATTGTTGTGACGCAGCGGGAATGGCGGCCGCGCCGCACGCCGCGTGTCCGCGCCTGGTTCTCGGCCGTTCGCCGCTGGCTTTCCACCCGACTGGCGACCGCGCATGGTCCGGCGCCGCACGCTGCGCCCGAGCCCCCGTGCTACCTGGTCGAATAGCGTTCCCGCGCGTTTGAGCAGATCGCGGCTGCGGCGTCGACGTGGGCCGGGGAAGCCCGGCTGCCGGCGCGAGCACCGCGTTGCGCCACCCCGCCGCTGCGCCCCCGGCGGGGTTGGACGCTTTCGGCGCGGGCACCTACCATCCGCCGCGACGCGCGAGGTGGACGGGTGCTGATCGAGAAACTGCTGGCGTCGGCCGACCGTGTGCCCGACCGCATCGCCGCCGAAGACCCGACGCGCGGACTTTCCTACGCGAACCTGGTGCGGCTGGCGGACGTGCTTCGCCGGCGGGTGGAGCGCGAGACGCGGCTCGACCGGGTCGGCATCATGCTGCCGTCGTCGGTGGGGTTCGTGGGGACGCTGTTCGGCGTGTTGTGGGCGGGTCGAACGGCCATACCGATCAACTTTCTGCTGCAGCCGGCCGAGCTGGCGGGCATTGTGACCGATTCGGGCATCGACCTGGTGATCGCGATTCGGCATTTCGCGACCCTGCTGGCGCCGCTGCCGGTGCGGAGCGTGTTTCTCGACGAGCTGCCGATGCGGCGCGCGATGGTGCTCGAGCGGCTGCGTCGGCGGCCGGCGGCGCCGCGCGTGTCGCCGGACGACCTGGCGGTGATTCTGTACACGTCGGGCACGTCGGCGCAGCCGAAAGGCGTCTGCCTGACGCAGCGGAACCTGGCGTTTGATGTAGACGGGTGCATCGCGGCGGCGAAGCTTCAGGCCGAGCATCGCTTTCTCGGGCTGCTGCCGCTGTTTCACACGTTCGGGCTGACGGCGCTGCTGCTGGTGCCGATTGCGCTGGGGGCGACGACCTATTACCTGCCGCGGTTTTCGCCGCACACGGTGCTGCAAACGGTGCGCGAGCAGCGGCTGTCGGTGATGATGGCGGTGGCGTCGGTGTATCAGGCGCTGGTGCGGCAGCGCTCGGCCGCGCCGGCGGACCTGGCGTCGCTGGAGTACCTGATTTCCGGCGGCGAGCCGCTGTCCGACACGGTCTATGCCGCGATGGCGGAGCGGTTCGGCAAGACGCTGGTGCAGGGCTACGGGCTGACGGAGACATCGCCGGTGGTGTCGCTCGATCTGCCGTGGTCGCACCGGCGCGGCACGGTGGGGCGGGCGATTCCGGGCGTCGAGGTGACAAGCCACGATGACGGCGGCGCGGCGTTGCCGGCGGGCGACGTGGGCGAGCTGTACGTCCGCGGGCCGAACGTGATGCGGGGGTACTACAAGCGGCCGGACGAGACGGCCGCGGTGATGACGAGCGACGGCTGGTTCAAGACGGGCGACATGGGGCGGATCGACGGCGACGGATACATCGCGATCACCGGCCGGAAGAAGGAGATGATCATCGTCGGCGGCGAGAACGTGTATCCGCGCGAGATCGAGGGGGCGCTGGAAGAGCATCCGGCGGTGGCCGAGGCGGCGGTGCTGGGGCAGATGGATGCGAGCCGCGGCGAGGTGGTGGTGGCCTTCGTGTCGCCGCGCGAGGGGGCGAGCGTGGCGGAGATCGAGCTGCGCGAACATTGCCGCGCGCGGCTGGCGGCCTACAAGGTGCCGCGGCGGGTGATCGTGCAGGCCGATCTGCCGCGCGGCCCGACGGGCAAGCTGTTCAAGAGAAAGCTGCGCGAGCTGCTGTAGCGGGCCGCCGGCGCGCGATTCCGCCGAGGCCGGGCAGGCTGCCGGACGCGGACGGGCGGGACGCCCGTGCGGCGCGACAAGCTCTCATCGGCGGCAAAGAGAATCTTTCCCGCTACCGGGAGAGGGCTGCGGTTCACCGGGCCGGACACGGGCGGGACGTCTGTGCCACCCATTCGATTGCCCGTGCCACGCAATTCACGGGCGATGTGATTCAGCGGCGCAGCAGCGCGGCGAGTTCTTCAAGCGTGTCGACGATTCGCGGCCCGGGGATGACGTAGCGGGTGCCGTGCAGCACATAGACGCGCCGGTCGCGCACAGCCTGCAACTCGGGCAAGGTGCCCCAGGCCGTCAGCGGATCGGCCGCCAGGGCGGTGGGTTCGCCGGCCAGTCCGCGGAATTCGATGATCACGTCCGGGTTGGTTTCGACGACACTTTCGAGCGGCACCTCGGCGTAGTCGCGCCCCAGGTCGGCGGGCACGACGGTGTGTCCGGCCAGCTCGATGAGCGAGCCGAGAAACGAGCCGGGTCCGGCGACGTAGGGCGCCTGCATCGGCACGCGGCTGGGCGAGATGGAGACCAGCACGCGGCGCGGGGCTGTGCCGCGGGCGGCCGTGCGAACCACCGCGACGCGCTGCCGGAGGGCGCGGGTGAGCCGCTCGCCGGCGGCGCCGCAGTCGCAGCGCTCGGCGATCAGGTGGATGGAAGCGAAGACGTCGTCGAGCTTGTCGTTGGGCAGCGCGAGGTAGGGCAGGCCGATGGCGTCGAGCCGGCCGCGGAGGTCCTTGCCGCTGCGAGCGACGAGGATGAGGCCGGGGTCGAGGGCGACGATGGCTTCGAGATTGGGATCGAGCAGCGACCCGACGGCGGGAATGGCGTGCGCCTGCAGCGGAAAGTCGCAATGCTCGGTGCGGCCGACCAGGCGATCGCCGAGCCCGAGCGCGAAGCAGGTTTCGGTGATGCCGGGCGCGAGCGAAATGATGCGTTGCGGCGGGGCGGTGGTGGCGGATCGGCGGACGACGCCGTCGGTGGAGAATCGCAGCCGGGCGACCGTCGCGGCCGCCGCGATCGCCAAGGCCGCCGCCAGCAGCGCGCCGGTTCGCCACATGCGGGACATTGTGCGATTCGCGGCGCGGGGCGTCAAAATCGCGATGGTGCGACGCGGGCGGACCGGTAGAATCGCGCCGTGGCGATTCCGCGCGTGCTCATCCTGCGGGCGGCCGGCACCAACTGCGACGAGGAGACGCAGTTCGCCTGGTCGCTGGCGGGCGCTGCGGCGACCCGCGCGCACATCAACCGGCTGGTGGAGCAGCCCGGCCGGCTGAGCGATTACCAGATTCTGACGATTGCGGGCGGATTTTCGTACGGCGATGACATAGCGTCGGGGACGGTGTTCGCGCAGCAGTTGCGTCGCCACCTGGCGGCGGAGCTGGCGGCGTTTGTCGCGGGCGGCGGGCTGGTGCTGGGGATCTGCAACGGGTTCCAGGTGCTGGTGAAGGCGGGGCTGCTGCCCGGGCCGGGCCTGCCGCCGGTGACGCTGATGATGAACGACTCGGGCCGGTTCGAGGCGCGCTGGGTGACGATGCGGGCGGGGAAGTCGAGCTGTCCGCTGTTCGAGCCGGGCGAGACGCTGTCGCTGCCGATCGCGCATGCCGAGGGGAAGTTCGTGATCGGGACGGGCCCGGGGGGCGAGCGCGGGCCATCGGCCGTGGCAATGCTGGAATCGGCCGGCTGCTTGGCGCTGCGCTATTTCAATGCTGAAAACGGGCTGTCGGACGGGCCGTACAACCCGAACGGCAGTGAAGGCGACATCGCGGGGGTGTGCGACGCGTCCGGGCGGGTGTTCGGCCTCATGCCACACCCGGAGCGGTTCGTCCGGGCCGAGCAGCGGCCGGACTGGACCCGCGTTGGCAATACTGAAATCGACGGCCTGCGGTTCTTCCGGCGCGCGGTCGCGCGATTCCGCTAGCGTGTGAGTTTTCCGGCCGAGCTTCGCGTTTCACAGTGCTGTCGGGCCGCGCGGGGGCGCGGTGCGACTTCGGCTCGACTTGTTCCCGCGGCGGCTCCGATATCAAGGCGACTTTTTCAGCCATTGCCGCGAGGGAAATCTGTCATGACTCGAATCGTCTGCGACGTGCGTCGTGCGTTGACCGGGGTGGCCGTGTGTTTGATCGGCGCGGCGGGGTGCCAGATGCCCAAGCCGTTCGCGCTGAAGGACCGCACGCCGCGGTCCGACAAGCAGGCGCCGTTCGATCCGCCGAACTCGTACCCGGAATGGGCCCACGACGCGCCCTATTACCAGAAGCCGGCGGAAGAGCTGAAGATGGCGCCCAAGGCGCGGCCGGAAGACCCGGATCACTTCTTCACGTCGAAGCGCGTCTTTCCGATCCGCCAGCCGGGCAACTACACGCCCGAGATGCTGCCGCGCGTGGCGGTGTGGTACACCGACAACAACGGATTTGAGTGGAAGAAGGCGGGCTACTTCGGGCAGGCGCAGAGTTACTACTGGTTCGAAGCGCCGGCCGACGGCGACTACGGGATTCGCTTCGCCGGACCGGGGCAGGAGCCGGCCAAGACGCCGGTCGCCGAGCCGGTGCGCGTCTATCACGTCGACACCGTGGTGCCGGACGTCGAGCTGGTCGTCGAGCCGAACCAGGCGTGGTACAACCCGGGGCAGCAGATCACGCTCAGCTACAAGGCGCACGACTTTCACCTGATCGAGCAGCCGTGCGAGATCGGCGTGACGGCGGACTTCTCAAGCGACCATCCGAACTGGACGGTGCTGCAGAAGGACCAGGCCGCCGAGGGGCAGTACACCTACAGCGTTCCGATGGACGCGGTGGGGCGCGGGCTGGTTTTCCGCGTGGCGGCGGCCGACCGCGCCGGGAATCTCGGGTTCGGCTTCTCGCACCTGGTGCAGGTGGTGAACGAGTCGGCGCAGCCCAAGCAGGGCGCCAGTCCGGGGTCTCCGCTGACGCAATCGAACCCGGGCGGAACGACGCCCGCGGGTGGCGGCGAGTGGCCGAACGGTGCGAGCTTCAAGCCGGTCGGCAGCGCCGCGGCGCCGTCACCGGCACCGACCGCCGCCAGCCCGGCCGCGACCGGCACGGAGACGCCGCTGAACGCGGGCGGTTCGACCGGCGGCGAATCGAGCCCGGATGTGCAGATCGAAGAGATCACGCCGGCGTCTGGCACGCCGTCGCAGTCGAGCAGGCCGCGCCGTCGGACATCGACCTGATTCTGGAGAGCGCCAAGACGGGCAGCGCGCGCGTCGCCACCGCGGCACCGGCGCCATCGGCGCGCCATCGCGCGCGGTCACCGCGACACCCAGCGCGGCGCCGGCAGTCGCGCCGGCGACGAATGCGGCGGTCGCACCGGCTCCGCGCCCCGCGCCGACGGTGGCCGAGCTGCTCGAGGCGCCCGAGCCGGGCTCGCCGAATAAGAACGCCGCGGTCGCCGCGGCTCCGCCCGCAGCCAGAGCGCCGAGCGCGGCCGCTCCCGCCGGGGGATCGGCGGTTGTGTCGGCAGCGCCGGCGATTCCGGCTGCTTCGCCGGTGGAGAAGAGCGCGGCGCCGGTCATCAGCGCGCCGCCGCCTGCGCCGGTCGGTGGTGGCGGCAAGATGGGGCTGGTGGCGCCGCTGCCGGCGACGGTGTCGACGGGCACGCCCGTGTCGAGCGGCGATCGACCGTGGGCTCAACTGGGGGCGAATCGGGACGCGTCGGTCTGGAAGCTGCCGCAGCCGAGCTTTGTCGAGATCACCGAGAGCCTGTCGCGGATGCGGTTCTACATGGAGAACCCGCAGATGGTTCCGGCGGGTCCGGGGGCGCGGGTCGATCGGCCGGTGGCGGAAGTTGATCCGGCGCTGGACGAAGCCGTGCGGCCGAAGGCGGACGCGGCGAAGCCGAACTAGGCCTGGGGTTCACGCGGCGGTTTCCGTTCGCACCGTCGCCGGGTCGCTACACGGGCTGAAAGCCCGCGCCACGCAGCAGAGAAGCCTCGCGGCGCTTCCGTGAAACACGCGCTAGAGATTGCCGCGGCGGCGCTGTTCTTCCTCGATTGAGATGAAGAGCGCCTTGAAATTTCCCACGCCGAAGCCGCGGCTGCCGTGGCGCTCGATGATTTCGAAGAAAAGAGTCGGCCGATCCTGCACGGGCTGGGTGAAGATCTGCAGCAGGTAGCCTTCGTCGTCGCGGTCGACCAGCACGCCCAGTTCGCGCAGCTCGGAGACGTCTTCGTTGATCTTGCCGACGCGCGACAGCAGGGCGTCGTAATAGGCGTCTGGCACGCGGAGGAACTGCACGCCGTGGCTGCGCAGGGCGCGGACGGTGGCGCAGATGTCCTTGGTGTTCATGGCGATGTGCTGGACGCCGGGGCCGTGGTAGTAGTCGAGGTATTCCTCGATCTGGCTCTTGCGGCGGCCTTCGGCCGGCTCGTTGATGGGGAACTTGACGCGTCCGTTGCCGTTCTCCATCACCTTGCTCATGAGGGCCGAGTACTCAGTGCTGATGTCCTGGTCGCTGAAGTGGGCGAGCTGCGAGAAGCCCATGACGTCGCGATAGAAGCTGACCCAGTGGTTCATCGCGCCCAGCTCGACGTTGCCGACCATGTGGTCGATGGCCGCCAGCCCGACGGCGGGCGCCTTGGGCCAGCTGGCCGGCGCGTAGCCGGGCATGAACGCGCCGCGATAGTCGCCGCGCTGGACAAAGGTGTGCACGGTGTCGCCGTAGACTTTGATGGTTCCGATGCGCAGTTCGCCCGAGTCGTCGCGCAACGTGGTCGCGGGCTGAAGCACGGTCGCGCCGCGGCGCTTGGTTTCGGCCAGCGCGGCGTCGACGTCGCGGACTTTCAGAGCGATGACCTTGACGCCGTCGCCGTGCAGCGCGACGTGGCGCGCGACGGCGCAGTCGGGCCCCAAAGCGGTCGTGAGCACGAAGGTGATGTTGCCCTGTTTCAGCACGTAGCTGGCGCGGTCGCGGCAGCCGGTTTCGAGGCCGCGATAGGCGACCACGTCGAAGCCGAAGACCAGCCGGTAGAAGTGGGCCGCCTGGCGGGCGTTGCCGACGTAGAACTCGATATGGTCCCAGTTTTCGATGGGGAGAAAGTCGGCCGTGGCGGCGGGAGCGGAGTTCGGTGCAGCAGTGGTCGCCATGGGTCGGGCTCCGGTTTGTGAACCGCGCGCCATTATAACCGCTCGGCGTGAGCGGCATCATTCATCCACGTCAAACTCGAACGCCTTGGGCGCCAGCGACGGAGTCCGCCGCGCTGCCACGCTGGCCACCAGCGCCAGCGCCACGTAGTTCACCACCAGGCTGCTGCCGCCGAAGCTGACGAACGGGAGCGTCATGCCGGTGATCGGCAGCAGGCCGATGGTCATGCCGATGTTGACGATCGCCTGGACGTAAAGCAGCGTGCCGAAGCCGATGGCGACCAGCCGGCCGCGCGGGTCGAGGGTGCGCAAGGCGATGACGAGGCAGCAGCCGCCCATCAGCGCGTAGACGCCGACAATTGCCACGCCGCCGACGAACCCCCACTGGTGACCGAGCACGGCGAAGATGAAGTCGTTGTGGTCCTCGGGCAGCAGGCGGTGGCGGAAGAAGCTGGCCGGCTCGAGGCCCTGCCCGAGCGCGCCGCCGCTGCCGATGGCGATCTTCGACTGGCGCAGCTGATAGCCGGAGGATTTGTGCCAGGCGGTGCCGGATTCGTTCTGGCGCAGGACGGCCTCGATGCGCTTGCGCTGGTAGTCGGACATGACGGGCGAGAAGTAAAACGCCGGCGCGGCGACGGCGCCGATCGCGAACAGGAGCAGCATGTGTCGCACGCGCATGCCGGCGGCGAAGAGCATGACGAACAGCGTGGGCACGAACAGCAGCGAGGTGCCCAGGTCGGGCTCGAGCAGGATGAGGGCGGTCGGCACGCCGACCATGAGCGCGGGGCGGATCAGCCCCTTGAAGCGGCGATGATCGCGCCGGAAGCGGAGATACTCGGCCAGCGCCAGCACGCAGGTGATCCGCGCCAGCTCCGACACCTGCACCTGGATCGGCCCGAGCTCGATCCAGCGATAGGTGTTGCGGCGCGGGCGGATGAACGGCTCGAGCGACACCCGCCGCGCCACCACCAGCAGGACCAGCAGCGCGACGACGACGCCGTAGAGCACGTAGGCCCACGGAGCGATGCGCTGATACCCGACGGCGTAGGTGACGATGAACGCGATCAGCGCCATCGAGAGCCACGCCACCTGGCGCAGCGTGAGGATCGGCCCGGTGAGCAGTTGCGCCTCGCTGGCATGAATGCCGACGATGCCGAGCAGCCCCAGCGCGGTCGCCGCCAGCAGCAGCACCCAGCCGGTCCGCGGCAGCAACGGTCGTGAATCGGGCAGGTCCATGGGCGACTCGGGCCGGGGGCGGCGGCGCTACTCCACGTCGGCCGGGCTGTTTCGCGGCTGGCGCGGGTGCGCGGCCTTCGGCAGCGCCGCGTCCTGCACGAGATAGCCGCCGGGGCTGTCGAGCAGCGTTTCGAACACGCGCCGCCCGACCGGCGCGGCCACCTTGCCGCCCGACCCGCCGAACTCGATCACCAGCGCCACGGCGATGCGCGGGTCTTCGCGCGGCGCAAAGCCGGCGAACCAGGCGTGCGTGGGCATCGAACCGCGCTCGGCCCGTTCGAGCGCGGGCCAGCGCGCCACGGCGCGGCGCGCAACCGGCCGCTCGCGCGCGCGGCGGTTCAGCCGTTCGCGGGCCGATTCGATCGTGTGCGCGTTCACGACGTGGCGCGCGCCGTCGTCGTCGCCGAAGGTGACTTCCCACTCGACCACGCGCGGCACGCACTGGGCCGAGCCGGTCTTGCCGCAGACGACCAGCTCGTCCATCCGCGCGCCTTCAAACGCGGTGCCGCCGGGCTGGTTGGCGCAGCGGAAGAGTCCCTCGCGGAGGACGTCCCAGTGTTCGCGGCGGACGCCGGGCAGCGGCAGGGCGGGTCGCGGGCGCGGGTCATTGTGAATGAGCGTGGGAGCGCGCAGCTCGCCGGCGGCGATGGTGGCGAAGAGGTTGGCGGCCTGCAGCGGGGTGATCTGGATCTCGCCCTGTCCGAGGGCGAAATTGCGCCCGTCGCTGGGCGAGAAGCCGTGGCCGCGGGTCGCGATCAGCTCGGCCTCGGTGGGGACGTTGCCGTCGCGCTCCTCGGGCAGGCCGAGCCGCGCGGCCTGGAAGACGCCGCGGTAGAAGTCGGTCAGCCGCCGGCCGCCGACGCGCTGGCCGAGCTGGTAGAAGTAGATATTGCAACTGTGCTGGATCGCGCCGATTGCGTCGACCGTGCCGTGCGGCGGAAGCTGGCGCCACTGCGTCCAGCAGAACCAGGCGTCGACGTTGTCGAACAGCCGGCCGCGACATTCGACCGTCTGCCGCGGGTCGATGCCGCCGGTCGCCATGCCGGCCAGCAGCGCCAGGGGCTTGCAGATGGAGCCGGGCGGATATTCCTCGGCGACGGCGCGGAACAGGAGCGGCCGGGCGCGGGCGTCGTCGCGCAGGGTGCGATAGTCGGTCGCGAGCGTGCGCGGGTCGAAGGTGGGCACCGAGACCAGCGCCAGCACCTCGCGCGTCCGCACGTCGAGCACGACGCAGGCCGCGCCGGTCGACGGCGGATTCGCGGCCACCGCGTCGGTGAGCAGGGCGGCGATCTTCACCTGCAGGTCGACGTCGATCGAGAGTGGCACGTCCTGGCCGTCGGACGCGTCGGTCTGCGACAGCACGCGGCCGTCCAGGTCGCGCAGGCGCTCGCCGCGCCCGCCGCGCAGCGCGGTCTCGGCGCAGGCCTCGACGCCGGAGACGCCGACCAGGTCGCCGGGGGCGTAGCGGCGGAACTCGTCCTCGCGGAAGGGGTCCGCCTCGAGCTGCCGGGCCGAGACCTCGCCCAGCTTTCCGATGATGTGGCAGAGCGCGGGCTCATCGGTTGCGACGCGGTGGACCGAAGGCTCGATCCGGGCGAATCCGCCGTCGCCGAGCTGCAGCTCGATCTGCGCGCGTACCTCGGGCGACACGTCGCGGATGATGGCGTGGCGCATCTCGTCCTCGGCGAGCCGCACGTCCTCGAGCGCCTCGTCGAAGCCGCGCTCGGCCCGCGCCCGCCAGACATACTGCCGCAGCGACTCGACGCGCCGGCAGACGGCGTCGCGCCGGGCGCGCAGCTCGGCGACCGCCACGCCGCTGGCGGCGCTGAGCTGGGCCCAGGCGGCGCCCAGCTCGTCGCGGATGCGCGCGGCTCGGCGCTGCGGGCCGCGGCGCGCCGCGGATGGCGGCAGGCCGCGTCGGCCGCGGCCAGGGCGTCGAGTCCGCGGGGTCCATGCTGAGCACGCCGTAGTCGATGGTCACGTCGAAGGCGGGCTCGTCGCGCGCCAGGACGCGCCCGTGGCGGTCGAGAATCCGCCCGCGGAGCGGGTGGAGCGTTTCGGGCGTGCTTTCGAGGGCCGCGGCCGACAGCGCGCGGAACTGGTCGGTCTGCAAGACCTGGAGCTGAAACAGCCGCACGCCCACGACCGCGGCGGCGGCGGTTATCACTGCGAACAGAAGCGTCAGTCGCCGGACGAACATGAGCGTCTTCGAACGGGTGAAACGGGAGAGTGTAGTGAGCGGCCGGCCGATTCGCACGGGCGCGCGGCGCGGCCGCGTGCGTCAGGTGCGAACGCGGTAGGTGCGGGCCTGCTCCAGCCCCAGCCGGACGCGCAGCCGGCGGAGGATGCCGTGCAGATAGGGGGCGACCAGCGCCGAGTAGAGGGCGGCGTGCAGGCCGCGTCCGGCGTCGGCGCGAAATTCGGCGAAGCTCGACCGGGCCCAGCCGGCGTGGGCGGCCATCGCCAGGGCGGCCGCGAAGACCCAGACGGCGACCAGCATGACGTAGGTCAGCACGTTGTCGCGGTCGAGAACCTCGCGCACGCGCACGACCGCCAGCGCCGCGACGCCAAACGCCAGGGCGTGAACGCCGAGGGCGCCGCGCGTCGCCGGGCCGGCCGAGTTCAAGTCGACCGCCAGCCCCAGCAGCGTGGCGGCCAGCAGGGCGTCGGGCCGCCGGGCCAGCAGGGCGTAGAAGGTCGCCACCATCGCGGGCAGCTCGGGGCGGATGGCGTGGATTTCGATCCACCCCATCAGCGTCGTCTGCAAGACGCAGACGACGTAGGTCACCAGTGCAAACGCCACCCAGTGCATTTACGCCCTTCGTGCTCGGCGACAGTTGTGCCGCTAGCGCCGCCCCCAGAAGCCGCCGTCGTTCGGTCGGCCGATGCCGCGGCGGATGGCGACGATGGCCCGCGCCGCGGCGATCCGCACGGCCGGGTCTTCGGTCGGGTCGTCGAGGGCCGTCATCAGCTTCGCGAGGGCGTGCGCGTCGCCGATCGCCTCGAGCGCCGCGCAGGCCAGCACGCGCATCCGCATCTGCTGCTGAGGCAGCGGGTCGGTTTCGGTGGCGGCGCCGCTGGCGACGAAGCCGAGCAGCCGCAGCGCCAGGTCAAGCCCGCGGCGGTCGCCGAGCCGGCCGAGGCCGCGCGCCGCCGCCAGCCGCACCTCGTCGTACGGACCTTCCTTCAGCCGATAGGCGAACAGCTCGCGCGCGACCTCGGCCCGCGCCGTTCCGAGCGCCATGATGGCCCGCACCATCTTCGGGCCGACGCCGCCGTTGCCGGCGAACACCAGCTCGCGAATCGCCTTCTTGTCGCCGAGCATCGCCATCGACTCGGTCGCCTGAAGTCGAACCATTTCGGCGCGGTCGCCGGACGCCTTCTTCAGCACGCCGACCGCCTTGGGGTCGCCGAGCAGGCCGATCGCCAGCGCCGCGTTGGCGCGAACCTCGTCGCTGGCGTGGTTGATCATCAGCCCGGCCAGCTCGACGGAGCGGCGCGTATCGCCGAGCCGGTGGAGGGCGAAGAGTGTCGCGACGCGGACGTTGGGGTTGGCGTCGGACATCCGCTGGCGGACGGCCGGAAGGGCGGCCGAGTCGCGAATGACGCCGGTCGCCATCAGCGCCGCGAAGCGGACCGGGGCGACGGCGTCGCCGTGGCGGGTGCGGATGCGCGCGGCGCCTTCGCGCGGCGCGACGTCCTGGAGGGCCTCGATCGCATTCATGCGATAGAGCGAGGCCTCGTCGCCCGTCTCGTTGAGCAGGTACTGCTGCGCCCGCAGCTCGAGCCCGCGCGGGTCGGGCACGGCCGGATCGACGTTGAACCGCATGCCCGGCTCGCAGCCGGCCGCCAGCATCGCGAGCAGCGCGTTCGCCCAGGCGATGAGCGTCAGCCGGGCCGTTCGCCGGGCAGGACGTGGTTCACTGTGATGCGGAACCGAAATCATGATCGGGCCCTCCTGGCCTTACTTTGCCGCCGCGACCGCGGGGCGGCCGCGCACACGGTGCAGGATCCAGTCCAGGACCATGGCGCCGCCCAGCGCCAGGCAGCCGGTCGGCAGCCAGTCGCCCCAGCGGGTGTAGAGCGTGTAGCGCTCGTCGATTCGCAGGTGGTCGATGACGACGCCGGGCGCCGTGTCGGGATGGCTCTGCCAGCGGTCGAGCGTCGCCAGGTCTTCGTCGATCTGCTCGACCAGGTCGCGATTTCCGTCGCCGCCGGTCGCCAGGCCGGTGACCGACTCGCTCATGAGCGCCTGAAGCCGGTCGGCGAGATAGCCGAACTGGGCCCCCAGCCCGGTGACGATCGATCGATAGGCCGCGAGTTGCGACTGGAGCCGGGTGAGTTCGCCGATGGCGTCGCGTCGAGAAGCGCCCGTGACGCCGTCGCGCACGGTCTCCAGCGTGCGGCGGACGGCGGGCAGGTGCTGCCGCTGGGCGTCGGAGAGCGCCACGCGGGCGTGAATGCGCCCGTCGGGGTCGATCAGCGCGCTGGCGCCGGTGTTGACCGCGCGGGCGACGCCGACGCGGTTCTCGACCGCCCGGAAGACCGAGGCCGCCAGGTGCGACTCGAGCTCGGACGAGTGGGCGAACCAGCCGTCGTTGCTGATGTTCAGCAGCATGTCGATCGCCTTGCCGCGACCGTTCGAGTCGGCCGAGCGCGCCTGGGAGAAGCTGCGCGCGACGTAGGGCTCGGTGTCTTCGTAACAGATGGGCGCGCCGGCGCGAAAGGTCCGCCCGGGGGCCGACTGCACGCTGAACTCGAACGGGCGGAACTCGCGCCCGGCGGTGATCGAGTACTCATAGCCGGTCGCTCCCCACGGCGTGATCGAATTCAGCCACTGGTAGAGAAAGTGCAGCTTGCCGAAGCGGAACGGCACGAACTCGCCGAACAGCACGATGTGCACCTTGTCGTAGCGCTGGATCGGCTGCGACGCGTCGGGCAAGAGCAGGAACGCCGAGTTGTATTTCTCGATGCGCGGCGGAATCTCGAGCGGCTTCCACTCGATGGCCGCCGCGCCGGTGACGATGGCCGCGCCGGCCGCCGCGCCGACCTTCTGCAGCGCCGTGCGGGTCTGGCGGCTCCAGGTGCGGCGCATTTCGGCGCCGCCGGGCGGGTCGCGGGTGAACTCGCGCGTGCGGATGTTTTCGAGCGTGGCCGCGTCGGCGTTGATGAACTCGTCGTTGAAGTAGCCGCGCCAGGCGGTTTCGGGGAGGACGATCAGGTCGGGCCTGGCGGCCGCGGCGTGCCGCACGAGCTGCATGTACGAATCGTAGACGAGGTATTCGCCGGTGCGCCGCGCGCGGTGGTCGATGTAGGACGGAAAGTCGTGCTGAACCAGCGCCACGCGCGGCCCGAGCCCGGCGTCGGTCGCGCCCGGGTTCGCCGCGGCGCCGTGCGATCGCGGCCGCTGCGACAGCGCGCCGTAGGTCAGCGCGAAGCTCACCACGATCATGGTCACCAGCGAGCCGATCGGCAGGCGCGTCGTCCGCTCGGGCTGGTCACGCCGCCAGATGAGAATGGGCTGAATGAAGAGGTCGGTCACCCAGCCGTTGACCATCGCCACGACGAAGCTCACGCCCAGCGCGCCGACCAGGTCGGCGATCTGGATCAGCGTCACCTGGCGATATTGCGAGTGTGCCAGCAGAAACCACGGAAACCCCACCAGCGTCTGCGAGCGAACGAATTCGACCGCCGTCCAGACCACCGGCAGGGCGATCGCCATCGACGTGCCGTGCCGGCGGAACATGTGCCGCAGCGGCCAGGCGGTCAGCGGAAATACGCCGCCGAAGACGATCGACAGCGTGGCGTATCCCGGCAAGGTCAGCGGCGCCAGCCAGCGGACGTTCACCAGGAAGAAGGCCACCCCCAGCGCATAGCTCGCCACGTACACCCAGCGCGCCCGATCGGTCGTCGTCACCGCGACCAGCCACGGCACCAGCGCAACATAGGCGATCGGCCACCAGCTTAGCGGCGGGAAGATCAGGCACAGCGCGGCCAGCGTCAGCCCCGAGAGCAGCGCCACCGGGGCGCGCGATTCAATCTGGAACTGCCCGCCGATCAGCCGAGCCGGCGCGCGATAGCGCCGACCCTGTTCGCGGGCTGCCGCGGGCGATTGCGCCGACGCATCCGGTGGCGGAGACATCCCCGCAATCCTGCTCGGTCGGCCGCCCACGGTCAAACCGGTGCGCCGATGGCCGGAACGGACATCCACTCGACCCACTCGCCGGCGGCGATCGCCGCGTCGCCGCGCGGCTGAAACGCGAAGCCGTCGGCCCGCGCCGGCGCGAACGGGTCGCCCGATCCCGCCCATGCGACCGGCTCCAGACCCGGTCCGCCCGCCGGGGTGCGGATCGCCCGCACCGGCACACACGCCGGCCGCGGATCGCCCGCTGCCGGCAGCGGCGCCGCCAGTGGCGCCCGCGGCAGCGGGGTCGGCGGAAGCCCAGAAAGCCCGTCGATCGCCCGCCGCACGAATGCCAGAAAGCAGACCAGGCAGCTGACCGGGTTGCCCGGCAGCCCGAAGACCTGCTGCCCGGCCGGCCCGACGCCGTGCGCGGTCGGTCGCCCGGGGCGCATGTCGACGCCTTGATAGCGCCACACCACGCCGAGCGACTCACACACGGCCGGCACCAGGTCGAGCGTGCCCTTCGACATGCCCCCGACCAGCACCGCGATCGGGCTGCGGAGCGCGGCGACCACCCGCTCGCGGAGGCCGGCCTCGGTGTCGCCGACGCGGCCAAGCGGGCGGGACTCGGCCCCGCACGCCGTCGCCAAGGCGGCCAGCATTGGTCCGTTGCTGTCGAAGATCTGCCCGGCCGCGGGCCGCGTGCCCGGCGCGACCAGCTCGTCGCCGGTAATGACTAGGGCAACCGCCGGCCGAGCAAAAACCGCGACCCGGGCCGTGCCGTTGGCCGCCAGGGCGCCGAGCTGCGCCGGCCCCAGGCGCACGCCGGCGCGAAGGAGTTCGACGCCGGCTCGCACCACGCTGCCGGCCGATGCCACGTGCTTGCCGACAGGTAGCGCCACGCCGATCTGCACCGCATCGGCCTCGGCGGCGGCGGTCCGCTCGACCGGCACCACCGTATCGGCGCCGTTCGGCAGCGGCGCCCCGGTGTTGATCCAGACCGCCGTGCCCGGTTGCAGCGCGGGCCCGGCCGCCTGTCCGGCGGCGATCGCGCCGACCACGCGCAGCGTGCAGGGGGCCGAGGCGATGTCGACGGCGCGAACGGCGTAGCCATCCATGACCGACTTGGCGAACGGCGGGTAGTTGCCGGCGGCTCGCACCGGCTCGGCCAGGACGCGTCCGGCGGCCTGTTCAAGCGGGACCTGTTCCACCGCGCGCGGGTCGGGCGCGATCGCGATCCGCGACCAGGCCTCGGTGAGTGAGATCAGATTCTGGGCGCCGTGCGACACGGCGGGATTCTCAGAATGGCGCCAGGCGGCGTCAAGAAACCGCCAGTCGGCGGCTGGGGGCGATTGCTCGCCGAACTAGCGCTTCGTCACAACCGACTTCTCGGGTCCGGGCACAGTCAGGCGCTGCCGTGCCGCTGCCGAATGGAGAACCTGGAGCTTTGCCCTACCCGAAAAAACGAATCGGACGCAACACTAGCGCTTTCTTGACGTGCGCGGCTTCGCGGGGGTCGCCGGGCGCGGCTCGGAGCGCGACTCAGACCGCTTCGCCAGCCACTCGCACGCCTTGGGCCACAGCTCGCTCTGTGCCTTGGAGCCGACCGCCAGGCCGATGTGGCCCGCCTTCAGCTCGATCGACTCGCGATCGGCCGAGCCGACCAGGTCGTTGAACAGGCGGCTCTGTCCGCACGGCACGAGGTGATCGGCGGTCGCCATCAGGTTCAGAATGGGGCAGCTGATGTCGTGCAGGTTGACGTTGCGTCCGCCGATCGGCCAGCGTCCCTGCACCAGCAGGTTCTGTTGGAAGCCGTAGCGGACGAACTGGCGGTAGGTTTCGCCGGCCAGCGGGATGTTGTCGTTGACCCACTGCTCCATCGCCATGAAATCTTCGACGAATTGCTCGTCGGTCATCTTCTCGTAGAAGGTGACGTACTTCTCGAGCAGGTTGGTGACCGGCTTGAGCATGAGGAAGCTCATCTGGAGCCACTGCGGCGGACAGTTGCCGTAGACTTCGACGAAGGCATCGACGTCGAAATATTTCTCGTCGGCCCACAGCGACAGCAGGCTCTCGCGCTGCGAGAAGTCGATCGGGGCGGTCATGAGGATGAGGTTGCGGACGCGGTCGCCGTGCAGCGCGGTGTACATGGCGGCCATGGTGCCGCCCATGCAGTAGCCCATCAGGTTGATCTGGGGCACGTTGCAGCGGCGGCGGATGGCATCGACGCAGTGGTGCATGTAGCGTTCGACGTAGGTCTCGAGCCCCAGGTGGCGATCGCCATGCGAAGGGACGCCCCAGTCGATCAGGTAGACATCGAACCCGGCGTTGAGGAAGTGGCGCACCACGCTCTTGTTGGGCATGAGGTCGAGGATGTACGGCCGATTGACCAGGGCAAAGGCGATCAGCAGCGGGGTGCGGTGTTTCTTTTCGGGGCCCCAGGTGTAGCGCAACAGGCGCAGGTTGTCTTCTTCGTAGACGGTTTCGCAGGGTGTCGCCCCTTTCGGAATGCGCCGGGCGATTTCCATCACGCGCGGCGTGGCGACGAGCTTGTTGAAGAAGTCCTGGATGTTGGTGGCGAAGTCCGGCGGCATGCCGAACCAGCCAAACGGCGGCGTCTGTGTCTGCGTCATGGGTCGCACTCACTCCCGCGACCGCAGCCGCGCGCCCGGGCGGCGCGTGGCTAGCGGCGGCGTTTCGAAGCCGGCGCGCTGCGCGGCCGGGCCGGCCGTGCGGGGCGCGCCGGACCACGCTCGAGGCGTTCGAGCCGGTCAGCGATTTCTTCCACTCGCTGCAGCAACGTGCTTTCGATCGCCCGCAAGGTGGAGAGCACCTCGCCCATGTCTTCGGCGGTCGGCATCTGGACCGCGTGCATGGCGGAGGTGATGAACTCGTTGAGCTGTTTGCGGAAGGCCAGCGACTGGGCCATGGTCTGCTTCATGCCTTCCAGGAACTGCGGAGAGCGCATGAATTCGTCGCAGTAGGCGGCCAAGGCGTCAAAGAAGACGCGCCGCCCCTGCTGAAAGGCCTCGGGCCCGGGCATCTGGCCGGGCACAAAGCCGCCGGTCGGCATGCGGGCCATCAGGTCCTGCCAGAATTTGAACATCGGTTCCAACGTCTTGCCGTTGTCGGATGGGGTGTGCACGGATCGACCTCGCATGGCCGGGCCTGCCAGCAGCGCGCCTGATCTCGGCATCGGTTCGGCGCGCCGCGCCGGCGGACGGACGTTGTACGTCGCCGGCGGGTGCAAACGCAAGGAGCCTGCCGCCGACAGGCGCCCGGTTCCGGCGGTGAGGCCGGAGGGACTGGGCCCGAGCCCTGTCGGGGCAGGCTCCGAGAGATTGTCGCGACTACTTCGCGGTCGCCGGGGTGCGCTTCTCGTGGCCATTGAAGGAGCGGCTCACGAAGTTGGTGAAATTCTCGAACATCTGGAGGCCGGTGTTCATGTTGGTCTCGGCCGCCGAGCGAATCGCGTCGATGGTCGTGGTCAGCATGCCCGAGGTCTTGTCCCGCAGATCGGCGTTGTCGGCCGCGGCGGTGGTCTCGATGGCCCGGCGGGTCCACTCGGCGCCGACCTTGCAGGTGGCGTCGAAGGCCTTGTGCTGCTCGGCGAAGTTCTTCTGCATGAGGTTGAAGAACTCGCTGGAGAACTGCTCGCCACGCTTGCGCAGGTCGTCAAACGACTTGGTGCCGGAGAACGGCGTGGTGAAGAACTTCATGAAGTCCTCCTGCATCCGCATGCCGGTGTTGAAAGTGGCCTGGAAGGTCTCGCCAGAGGTCTTGAAGAAGTTGTCCATCGTCTCTTTCATCTCGGTGAACATGGTCGTAAGCTCCCGTGCCGCGTAGGCGTTGTCCATTTGGGCTGTGGTCCCAGTCGCCACGTCCAAAGTATATCGCCCCACTGCTGCTGCGGCAACAGTTTTTTGTGCAAACGCACAAATAATCTGTGTTGACTGTAGATATATTATTGGCAATAATTTACGTCGATAGATGAATGGAATGCAGGCCGGATTCGCAGAAGTTTTTTTGCGTCCGCAACACAAATGAGGTGCCTCGTGGCCGACGCCAGCCATTCCGCCGTCGTGCAGGTCAAGAAATACCCCAATCGCCGATTCTACGACGTGACCCACAGCCGACACGTCACCCTCGACGATCTCTACCGCCTCGTCCGCGACGGCCGGCAAATCTGCGTCACCGACTCCAAGTCCGGCGACGACATCACCCCCCACGTCCTGACCCAGATCATCCTCGAACACGACCCGCCCAAGATCGCCCTGTTCGGCTCCGACCTGCTGCATCAGGTCATCCAGGCCAACCAGTCCATCCTGCGGATGTTCATCGACAATTACTTCGGCCGCGCCCTCGACACCTTCATCCACTCGCAGGAGCAGTTCACCGACTTCCTCCGCCGCAGCGGATTCCCCACCTGGCCGACGCCATCCGGCCCGCTCAACTGGGCCCAGTCGTGGCTACAGTCCGGGCGAAACTCCAAGGAGGCACCGCCCGCCGGCGCGACCCCGCTGCCGCCCGCAGGCCGACGAAACCCGCGAGCTGCGCCAGACGGTCGACGACCTGCGCCACCAGCTATCCGACTTGCAGGAACGGCTCGCCGCCCGCAAGAAGCCCGGCCGCAAGAAGGGTTAGCCGCCGCGCGCGTCGGGCCGATTCGCCGACAGCTCCAGGAAACGGGCCGTGTCGTGCGGATTGTCGCAGTAGGCGGCGATCTCGCGGAAGCCCAGGGCGTCGTACAGCCGATTGGCCTCCACCATCGACTTGAGCGTGTCGAGCCGGATTGCGGCGTAGCCCATCGCGCGTGCCGCGGCGATGGCGGCCTCGGTCAGCGCCCGGCCCAGCCCGCGGCCGCGCGCGTCTGGCCGCACATACAGCCGCTTCAGCTCCGCCGTCGTGGCGTCGATCGGCCGCAGCGCCACGCAACCGACCGGCTCGCCGTCGCACCGCGCCAGCAGCAGCGCGCCGCGCGGCGGGGCATACTTGCCGGGCAGCGTCCGCAGTTCTTCGTCGAACCCCTGAAAGCAGAGCGAAAATCCCAGGCTGGACGCGTATTCGGTGAACAGCTCGCGGGTGATTGCCATGTCGGCGGCGCCGTCGGCAACCTGGATCAGCGGCAGCGAAGCACCTGGCATGGACTTCTCCTTTGGTCAGGCATGGCGTGCGGCGCCGCGGCGAAAGTCTGCGCAGGCCGCGCCTATCCGCCCGGCACGGCCAGCCGCGACAGCTCTTCCAGGCTGCGGACGACGAGGTCGGCCCGCACGTCGGGCGCGGCGGCGCGGGTGGCGCCGCCCGCTTGGCCGGCCCGCCGATCGACCCACACCGTCGCCAGCCCGAGCGCCGACGCCGGCGCCACGTCGTGAAACAGGCTCTGCGCCACGTGCAGAATCTCGCCCGGCGCGGCGCCGAGCGACGCGGCGACCTGGATCGCCCGCCGGAACATGCGGCGATCGGGCTTATAGGCGCCGACCTCCTCCGCGGTGACCAGGCCGTCCAGCTCGACGCCCAGCTTCGGCCGCGTGCGATCGAACGAGAGGCGATCGACGTTCGACACGACCATCAGCCGGTAGCGCGACTGGAGCAGCCGCAGGGCCGCGGGGGTGTCGGCGAACACCGGCCAGTCGCCGACCGAATCGGCCAGCGCCGCGGCGTCGGCCTCGCGGGCGGGCGCGCCCAGCGCGCCGGCCATCCGCCGCTGCACCTCGCGCAGGATGAGTCGATAGGGCTCGCCTGGGCGCTCGGCCTGCACGATCGGCTCGATCGCGCCGAAGCAGGCCAGGAGCGCCTCGTCGTCGGCCGCGCGGCCAGCCTGCCGCGCCCACGCGCGCAGCGCGCCCAGCAGGCCGGTTTCCCAGTCGACCAGCGTGCCGTAGCAGTCAAAGGTCAGCAGTTTGAAGGGTGCGAAGTTCACGGTGATCTCAATCCGAGCGAAACATGCATGGCGCGGCGCACGCCTGACCATGATAACGCCGTCGCGTGGCGCGATTATCGCGCCTGCGGGCAGCTCTGCCGGGCCGAGCGTTTCGGCCGCGGTAATGTTAGAATCTGTGAGTGGAGGCGACGCCTGCGATGACCGATCCGCCCGCCGATCTCGAACTGGCCGAGCTGCTGCGGCGCGCCATGTTCGACGAGGACCGGGCGGCGTTCGACCGGCTGTTTCAGTCTCAGGTGGGGCGGCTGGAGGTGCTGCTGCGCTCGCGGATGCCGCGCGCGGCGCGGGCCCGGGTCGACGTCGACGACGTGATCCAGGAGACCTACACCCGCGCGTTCGCGCGGTTCAAGCGCATTCCGGATGTCACGCCCGAGGTCTTCCGGCGCTGGATCGTGCACATCGCGCTGCGCGAGCTGAAGCGCGTCTTCGAGCGCCACCTCGGGGCGGCGCGGCGCGATGCCGGGCGCGAGCAGGCGGTCGAGTCGTTCTCCGGCTTCGGGGGCAGCCGCGGCGGGTCGCCCAGCAGCCTGGCGGGGCGGCGCGAGAGCGCCGGCATCGTCGTCGACGTGCTCGAAGAGCTGCCCAAGGACTATCGCGAGGTGATCCTGCTGCGCGACTTCGAGGGTCACACCTCCGACATGGTCGCCGCGCGGATGAACCGATCGCCCGGCGCCGTGGACGTGCTCTACCATCGCGCCCTGGTCAAGTTGGGCCAGTTGCTGCGCGAGCGCGGCCTGAGCGCCTCGCGCTACTGACGCACCCTCGCCGCGGCGGATCGATCGATGAGCAGCGTCCCTGCCAACCCGAACGAACCGTTTGAGCGCGTCTATCTTGCGCCCGACGAAGGCGAGGAACGCAGCGAGACCGAGCTGGCCGCCGCGCGGGCGCTGTCGGCCTATCGCGCCGCGCAGCAGGCCGGCGAGCCGGTGTCGGCCGAGAGCTTCATCGCGGCCGCGCCGCACGCCGCCGAGGCGATCCGCCAGGCGATCGAGGCCTACGAGTTCATCAACCAGGCCGGCACGCAGCCCGGCGGCGCCGCGGGCCCGACGGCGCCGGAGCGCTTTCCGGAGCTGCCCGGCTACCAGATTCTGCGCGTGGTCGGCCAGGGCGGCATGGGGGTGGTCTACGGCGCGATGCAGGAATCGCTGCAGCGGGCCGTGGCGATCAAGGTGCTTTCTCCGCGGCTGGAGCGCCAGCCCGACGTCATCGCCCGCTTTCAGCGCGAGATTCAGCTCCTTACGCGGCTGACGCACCCCAACATCGTCGACATCATCGACGCCGGCGTGATCGATGGACGCCACTACTACGTCATGGAGTACGTCGCCGGACTGAGCCTCGAGCGCATCCTGCGCAAGCATCGCGTCCGGCCGCGCACCGCCGTGTCGATCCTCAAGCAGATCGTCACCGGGCTGGTCGCGGCGCACCGCCAGGGCATCCTGCATCGCGACCTGAAGCCGGGCAACATCCTGCTCGACCGTTACGCCGTGGTGCGCATCGCCGACTTCGGCCTGGCGGCGATCGTCGCCGAGCGCGGCGGCCCGGACAGCAACACCCGCACCGACGCGCCGCTCGGCACCCTCGGCTACATGAGCCCCGAGCAGCTCGCCGACGCCGCCTCGTGCACCGAGCGCAGCGACCTCTACTCGGTCGGCGTCATCTTCTACCAGATGCTCACCGGGCAGCTGCCGGCCGGGCGCTTCGCGCCCGCGTCGACGCTCGTGCCCGGACTGACGCGCGCCGCCGACAAGCTCATCGAACGCTGCCTGGCGTCCGATCCGGCCGAGCGCTACCCGTCGGCCGAGGCGCTGCTGCGCTCGGTCGGACGGCTGGAACGCAGAATCGACCGCACGCGCAAGCGCATGCTCGAGCTGATGCGC
>JAXMAO010000001.1:0-523145 GCA_046350375.1 Phycisphaerae bacterium | reverse complement strand
CAGGAAAATCTCCTGCAGGCCGCGGCGCGTCGGCGAGCCGGCGCGGTCATCAAACAGCACCAGCTTGATCCGCCCGACGACGACGGCGTAGTTGAGCGTCATCTCGGCGTGGCGGTGCCACCCCTTGATCGCCCCGGGATGAATGCTTGAAAAGTAGATCTCGCCGAAGCGCTGGAAGTGCGGATCGTCGCAGCGCAGCATGTGATAGATGGTGCCGCGCTCGTCGGGAATGCGGCGCAGCGGAACGATCCGCACGCCGTCGATCGCGCTGCCGCCAGGCGCCGGGGCCATACCAATCTATCGGCCGACCAACCCGGACCCTGCAACACGGCAACGCGGGCCGGCGGTGGTGCCCCAATGGGCGGCGCACAGCACAGCGGCTAGATGAGCTTCTCTTCTTCCCGCAGAATCCGGGCCAGCTCCTTGGCCATCTCTTCCGGGCTGCCAGCCAGCTTGCGGCCCGGCGGACGCGGCGGAGGCGGGGCAAATTCGGCCATCTTCGTCGCCGGAGCGTTCACATCGGCCGCTGACAGCCCCAGCGCCGCCAGGTTCAACGTCTCGATCGGCCGCTTCTTGGCCTTCATCAGGCCGGGCAGCGACGGATAGCGCGCTTCGTTCAGCCCCTTTTCGCAGGTGATCAGGCAGGGCAGCTGCACCTCGACCACCTCCTCGGCCCCCTCAATCCGCCGCCGAACCGTGATCGACTTGAAGTCGCCCGCCCACTCGATCGCCTGCACCGCGCCCACGTGCGGCCAGTCGAGCCACTCGGCCAGCGCCGGACCCACCTGCCCGCTGTCGTAGTCGATCGCCAGCTTGCCGGCCAGAATCAGGTCGAACCCGCGCGGCTTCACCGCGGCCGCGATCGCCTTGGCACACATCAGTTCGTCCGCGCCGGCCAGCGCGTCGTCGCACAGGTGCACCCCCTGGTCGGCCCCCATGGCGTAGGCGGTGCGAATCACTTCGGCCGCGGCCGCCGGGCCGAGCGTCAGAACGGTGATCTCGGCCCCCAGCGCCGCGTGGCGCTCCTTGATGCGCAGCGCCTCTTCAATCGCAAACTCGCAGAACGGGTTCATCACCATCTTGAGCCCGGTCGACTCGATGCCCGAGCCGTCGGCCTTCACCTTGATGGCCGCGGTCGACTCGGGAACGTGCTTCACCAGCGCCAGAATCTTCATGCCCATTGCTGCGCCCTATGACTTGCCGGAAAGGCCCAACAACACGTCCGCCAGCCGATCGATCCCCTCGCCGTGCGAGGCGATCGTCCGCACGATCGGCTTGTGCCCGCCGATCGTGTCGCGAATCTGCCCCTCCAGCCGGTCGGCGCCCGGCAGGTCGGCCTTGTTGATCACGAACACGTCGGCGATTTCGGTGATGCCGGCCTTGTCGAGCTGCAAATCGTCGCCCGCGCCGGGCATCAGCACCAGCACCACCGGCCAGGCAAACTCGCGCACCGCCACGTCGTTCTGCCCGGCGCCCACGGTCTCCACCACGACGCGCTCCAGTCCGCCCGCCAGCATGGCCGCCGCCATCGGCCGCGTCGCCCCTGCCACGCCGCCCATCGCGCCGCGGCTGGCCGCCGAGCGGATGAACACGCCCGTGTCCTCGGCCGACGCGGTCATGCGCGCCCGATCGCCCAGCAGCGCGCCACCAGTGATCGGGCTCGCCGGATCCACCGCGATCACCCCCACCGACGGCCCGCGCTTCCGCACCGCGCGAATAAGCTGCCCGATGAGCGTGCTCTTGCCCACGCCCGGCGCGCCGGTCACGCCGATCAACCGCCCGCTCTTCGGCGGCGGCGCTTGCAACCGCGCCTGCGCGTCGGCCGGGCCGGCGTACGATTCGATCCACGTCAGCAGCCGCGCCAGCGCCGGTCGTTCGCCGCGCCCCGCCGCGCCCAGCCACTGATCGACCGCGCCGTTCGCCAGCTCGGCGCGACGGGCGGCCTGAGTCTTCGCGCCCAGGGCGCGGCACGATTCGATGATGGTCGCCAGCGACGACTCCGGCTCGAACACGGCCGCCACGCCGCAGTCGCGCATCGCGGCGTGGTCCTGCGCCGGGATGATCCCCCCCAGCACCACCGGAATGTCGCCGCGCCCGACCTTGTTGATCTCCTGCCGGATCAGCGGCACCAGCGTCAGGTGCGCCGCGCTGTGAAAACTGACCCCCAGAACGTCGACGTCCTCTTCAACGGCGGCCTTCACCGCGGCGGCCGGCGTCTGCCACAGCCCGGTGTAGATGACCTCCATCCCTGCGTCGCGGAAGGCCCGCGCCAGGACGCGCACCCCGCGGTCGTGGCCATCCAGCCCAACCTTGGCCAGCACAATTCTCGGAGGCGCCGCGGCGGTCATTCCGGCTAGTGTCGCGACTCGGCCGCACCGCGCCAAGCGCGACCGCGCCTCTCTTTACGCCCCGCACGCTGCCACCGACAATCGCACGCGCGTGACCACCGCCTTGCCCCACTCCGTGCGCGGCCCGGCCGCCCGCGATCTGCTCCGCCTCCGCAGCCTGGAGTGGCTCGCCACCAATGGCCGCGGCGGGTTCGCCATGGGCACCCCCGCCAACCTGCTGACCCGCCGTTATCACGGACTGCTGATCGCCGCCATCCATCCGCCCGCCGATCGCTGGCTGCTGCTCGCGAAACTCGAACCGACGCTCATCGTCCACGGCGAGCGGGTCGATCTGGCAACCAACGACTACGTCGGCGCGGTCCATCCGCACGGCTACCAGGCGCTCGACAGCTTCGCCCCCGCGCCGCTGCCTGCCTGGCGCTTCGCCGGACCGGCCGGCGCACTCGTCGAGCAGGAACTCTGGATGGCGCCGGGGCGCGACGCCACCTTCGTCCGTTTCCGACTGCTGGCCGGCCCGCCCGAGGTCGGCCTCGAGCTCCGCCCGCTCTGCACCAGCCGATCGATGCACGCGCTGGCCGAGCGCGGCCAGCTCGGCGAGCCGCGGATCGACGCGCGGCCGCACGGCTTCTCGGTGCAGTTCAACAACCGACCCGCGCTGCACGTCGACGCCCGCGGCGAGTTCCGCGCCCTGCCCGACTGGTACTACCAGTTCGTGCTCGCCGCCGAGGCCGATCGCGGCCAGGCCGACCGGCAGGACCTGTTCATGCCCGGCCCGCTCACCGGCTCGCTGCGGCTCGGCGACGACGCCGGACTGATCGTGGCGGCCGGCAGCGAACCCGTCTCGGCGGCCGAGTGGCGCACCACGCGCGACGCCGCGCTGGCGGGCGCCTCGGCGGCGCCGCTGCCCGAGGCGGTGCGCGACCCGCTCGCGACCGCGCTGGCCCGCGCCACCGCGCCGTTCATCGTCGCCCGCGGCACCGGGCAGTCGGTCATCGCCGGCTATCCGTGGTTCGCCGACTGGGGGCGCGACACCTTCATCGCGCTGCCGGGCCTGTGCCTGGTGACGCAGCGATTCGACGTCGCGCGGAACATCATCGACGCCTTCGTCGGCGCGATCGACCGCGGCATGGTGCCCAACCGCTTCCCCGACGTCGGCGAGCGGCCCGACTACAACACCGTCGACGCCGCGCTCTGGTTCGTCCACGCCATCGACCGCTACCTGGCCTACTCGCGGCACTGGTCGTTCGTCGCCGAGCGCGCCTGGCCGGCGCTCTGCGCCGTGCTCGACGCCTATCAGGCCGGCACGCGCCACCAGATCCGCTGCGATCGCGACGGCCTGCTGGCGGCCGGCGAACCCGGCGCTCAGCTCACCTGGATGGACGCCAAGGTCGGCGACCAGGTCATCACCCCGCGGATCGGCAAGCCGGTCGAGGTGCAGGCACTCTGGTACAACGCCCTGCGGATCGGCGCGCAGCTCGCCGAGCGCATCGGCGACGCGTCCCGCGCCGAACGCTGGTCCGACGCCGCCTACGCCGCCGCCCACTCCTTCAACGCGCGATACTGGAACGGTGACGCCGGCTGCTGCCTCGACGTGGTCGACGCCAACCACGTGCCCGGCTCGGTCGATCCCGCCATCCGGCCCAACCAGCTGCTGGCGATCTCGCTCACCTACCCCGTGCTCGAACCACATCGCTGGGCCGGCGTGGTCGAGGTCTGCCGCCAGAAGCTGCTCACGCCGATCGGCCTGCGGACGCTCGATCCGGACCACGCCGATTTCCGCGCTCACTACCGCGGCGACCTGCCCAATCGCGACCGCGCCTATCACCAGGGCACGATCTGGCCGTGGCTGCTCGGTCCGTTCATCTCGGCCGCGGTTCGCGCCGCCGGAAATACGCCCGCGGCGCGGCGCGCCGCGCGCGGCTGGCTCGCCGGACTCGAGGCCCATCTCGACGCGGCCGGGCTGGGCTCCGTCAGCGAGGTCGCCGAGGCCGAGCCGCCCCATCGGCCGGACGGCTGCCCGTTCCAGGCCTGGTCGGTCGCCGAGCCGCTGCGGGCGCTGGTCGAAGACGTGCTCGACGCCGGGCCGAAGTAGCCGTCACGCCAGCCACCCGACGCACATGACGACCCAGGCGGCCGCCAGCAGGTCGACCGCCACGCCGCACAGCACCATGAATCGCAGCGGCACCAGGCGCGTGCTGTAGATCAGCGCGTTGGGCGGCGTCGACACCGGCAGCGCAAACCCCAGGCTCGAACAGAGCGCCACCAGCATCACCGCACTGCCCGGCGTCAACCCCAGCGAGCCGGCCAGCGGCGCGGCAATCGGCACCATCAGCGCCGCCGTCGCCGTGTTGCTCGTCATCTCCGACAGCAGCACCGTCGCGCCGGCCAGCGCCGCGGTCGCCGCCCACGGCGCCACGCGGGCCGCCGCCACGGCGTGTGCCAGCGACTGATCCGCCCCGCTCACCTCCAGCACGCGACCCAGGCACAGCCCGCCCGCGAACAGAAACAGCGTGTCCCAGTCGAGCGCCTGGAAGTCGTGCCGATCGAGCACCGTTCGGCCGCCGCCGGTCGGGATCAGAAACAGCGTCCAGCAGATGCCGATCGGCACCAGCGACTCTGGCAGATAGCGATCGACCCAGATCCGCCACGGGTGACCTTCCGCGGTCCAGCCCTTCACGATGCCCGGCACGAGCCACAGCAGCGCGGCGACCACCAGCGCCGCCACGGCCACGCGCCGCCCGACGCGCTGCTCGTCTGCCGACTCGCGCGCCGGCCCGCGCTCCGGACCGACATCCGTGACCACCAGCGGGTCGATCCACGCCGGCCCGGCCGCGGCCGAGCGCCGCCACATCCGTCCGGCCGCCGCCAGCACCGCCAGGCCGATCACCGTCGTCCCGATCCACGCCACCACTCCGACGCGCATCCACGACAGGAACGACACCGACGCATCGATCCGCTTCATCTGCGAATAGCCGAGGAAGTTCGGCGCGGTGCCGATCGGCGTCGCCATCCCGCCAAAGGTCGCCCCGAGCGACAGCGCCATCAGCACCGCGGCGGGCGTGCGGGCACGCCGCGCCAGCTGCGTCACCGCCGGCAGCAGCATGGCGGTGACGGCGGTGTTGTTCTGAACGGTCGAGATCGCGCCCGACACCAGCATTACGATCGGCGCCGACCCGGCGCGCTGCACCAGCCGCGGCGCGCCGCCGGGCTGCGCCAGCCGCGCGACCCAGGCAAACGTCCCGTGCTTGTCCAGCGCCCGCGCCAGCAGGAACGCGCCGAGATTCAGGAAGATGAGCGGATCGCCCCACACCGCGACGGCGTCGCGCCACGCCAGCTGCCCCGCCAGCGTCGCCGCCACCGGCACGCCCAGCGCCACCACTCCCAGCGGCGCCGACTCGCTCACCCACATCACCAGCGTCGCCGCCACCAGCCCGGCCGCCCGCCGCACCGGCACGCTTCCATGCCACGGCGCGGCCGACAGCCCGGCGTACGCCAGCCCCGCCGTCAACAGCGCCACGATCAGCCGCGCATGCCGCACAGGCCTATGCTGCGCCGCGCCGGCAGTCGCGCCAAGCGCGCCGCCGCGCGCCCCCGCCCGCGCGGCCGGCTATTGGCCCCGAAAGACCGTCGCGCGATCGACAAAACAGAGCTTGTTTCCGAACGGATCGTGCACATAAAACGACCGCTCGCCCCACGGCCGCGTCACGATCTGGCCGGCCGGTTCGCCATGAACGTCGCCCGGGGCCGGCGTCGCGGCGGCACGGCGGCAGGCGGCGAACGCCTCGTCGATCGAATCGACCGCGATGTAGTGCCATTCCGGATTGGGCGCGGCCGCGAACGGGTCGCCGTCGGCGCGGGCGTCGAAGCACGCCAGAATCGTGCCGCCGCAATCAAAGTAGTGCCGACCCGGGGAGACGCGCTGCCCCTGCTTGCCGAGCACGGTCTGGTAGAATCGTGCCGCCCGGTCAATGTCGGTCACCGGCACAATGATGCGGAAGAGCTGCACTTCCATGATCGTGCTCCTGCCTGGCCGCGCGGTCGGCGCCGCCGGCCTGCGGAATCAACCTCCCCGCCCGGCCGCGCGGGCCGCAATCGCCCCGCGGCAATCACCCCCGAGAATACCATGACCAGCGCCCGCCCCTTCTACGTCGCCGGCGAGCCGGCCGCCGGTTCCGGCGAGCTGGTCGTGCGCGACAAGTTCCGCGACGCCGTTCACGCCGCCGTGCAGCGCCCGACATCCGCCGACCGCGACCGCGCCCTGGCCACCGCATTCGCGGCGCGCGGCGCGGCCGCCAGCGTCCCGGCGTTCGAGCGCGAGCGAATCCTGCGACAGCTCGCCGACGGCGTCGCCGAGGGCCGGGCCGCGTTTGTTGCCACGCTCATCGCCGAGGCCGGCAAGCCGCGCAAGTTCGCCGAGCTCGAGGTCGCGCGCACCCTCGACACGCTGCTCGAATCGGCCCGCCAGGCCGCCGCCGCCGGCGCAGGTTCCTATTTGCCGCTCGACCAGACCGAGCGCGGCGCCGGCCACCGCGCCCTCTGGCGGCGCGTGCCGCGCGGCGTGGTGGCGTGCATCACGCCGTTCAACTTCCCGCTCAACCTGGTGGCCCACAAGATCGGCCCGGCCATCGCCGCCGGCTGCCCGTTCGTGCTCAAGCCGGCGTCGCTCACCCCGCTGTCGGCCCTGCTGCTCGGCGACCTGCTGGCGACCACCGCCTGGCCCGCCGCGGCCTGGTCGATCCTGCCGCTGCCCGGCGCCGACTCCGAACCGCTCGCGTCCGATCCGCGCACCGCCGTGCTCAGCTTCACCGGATCGGCCGACGTCGGCTGGCGCCTGCGGGCGGCCACGGCCCGGGCGCACGTCGTCCTCGAGCTCGGCGGCAACGCCGCGGTCATCGTCCACGGCGACGCCGACCTCGCCGACGCCGCGACCCGCATCGCCGCGGCCGCGTTCGCCCAGGCCGGCCAGAGCTGCATCAGCGTCCAGCGCATCTTCGTCGAGCGCCCGGCGCTCGAGCCGTTCCGCGCGGCCCTGCTGGCGGCGACCGGCCGGCTGTCGGTCGGCGACCCGGCCGACCCGCGGACGGACGTCGGCCCGATGATCGCCGAGCCCGAGGCCCGGCGCGTCGAATCGTGGATCGCAGAGGCGGTCGCCGGCGGCGCGCGGCTGCTGTGCGGCGGCCGGCGCGACCGGGCGCTGCTCTCGCCGACCCTTCTCGAAAACGCCCGCGCCGCCGACAAGGTTTCCTGCCACGAAGTCTTCGGCCCGGTGGCGACACTGACGCCCTACGACACCTTCGACCAGGCGCTGGCGCTGGCGAACGACAGCCGCTTCGGCCTGCAGGCCGGCCTCTTCACGCGCGACCTGTTACGCGCCTGGCGCGCCTACGACGCCCTCGAGGTTGGCGGCGTGATCGTCAACGGCCCGCCCGCCTTCCGCGCCGAGAACATGCCCTACGGCGGCGTGAAGGAATCGGGCCTGGGTCGCGAAGGCGTCCGCTTCGCGATCGAAGACTACACCGAGATCAAGACGCTGGTCTTCCGCGACTGAGTCGCCGGTCGCCCTGCGTGCGCGTCGGTCAAGACCCGGCTGCGCCGGACATGTCGTTCGTGCCGGGGCTGACGCCGTAGCGCGAGGTTCGCGCGATCGATCGCGCGGCACGGGCGACCTCGGCCAAGTCCCGGTAGTGCAAAGATTCTCTTTGCCCCCGCACTGCCTTATGGCCCTTCGGAATCACGGGCTTGAGGCTCTTGGGTGGCTCGGGCTTTCAGCCCGTGAATCGCGTGGCACCGGGATCGCCGCGTGGCACGGGCGTCTCGCCCGTGTCCGGCTTGGCCGACCGCCACCGGCGGCGCAAAGGGCGAATTCGGGAATGGATAGTCCAGGATGAAGACGCGCTCGACGCGATTCTGTTGATCGTGGGGTTCCTTGTATCCGCTGAACGCCAGTCGAAAACTGGGGCTGGCGACCTGTTCGATCGCCAGCGACGGATCGTACCACTTGTGCTGGGGCTGCGAGGTCGCGACCGGGACGGGAGCGTTGTCCAGGGCGCTGCCGTCGTCGTCAAAGCGGCGGACCACGAGGCCCCGCAGACTGCCGTCGTAGCGCGTCGTCCAGGCGAGGATGAACTTGTTGTCAAGAGCGACGGTGATCGTCGGCAGCTCGCTGATGACGACGGGATCGGAGGCGAGGCCTTCGATCACGCCGGATTCGTAGACGAGCGGCTCGTCGGCCAGAGCGACACGATACGAGAGACACAGGGCACACAAGAGTACCAATAACTGTAATATAATGGAAACCCGGTTGTCGTTGCGAGGCATGGTTGGTCTCCTTCAAGCTGTGAGAGCGACTACCGCTTCAACGATCGGCGCATCCACGCAAGCGCCGACAAGAGCAATGTGACTGTGCTGGATTCTGGTACGGCCACCAGCTGATACGCTAGGTCCACATGCAACGTGGATTCTGTCCAATCCGCCACGATGCGATTGAGGAACACATATCTGTCGTCTCCAGTCCCGGAGTCCTCCCACCGGAAATGGGTCGAAACGTCCCCCACCTGCACGATCTCGATCCAGTACGGCACGCCCGCCGCCGCCGAAAACAACGCCGGCAGGATCGCCTCGTAGCGATACTCGTGCGGGTTTATGCCCACCTGGACAATCAAGCCCGTGGCGATCCGAGACGGGCTCGACAACGTCGTCTCCTGCAACACCGCCCCCGGCAGCCCGTCGCCCGGGCGGGCGGCGTAGAACCGGATCCGCATCGTCTCGCTCGCCGGCGGATTGTCCTGGTCGTAAAACCCCCACCAGCGGATCTTGCGGATGTCGGCCGGGGCCGAGAGCGTGAAGTCCTCGGCCAACTGCTGCCAGCTCTGCTGGCCGAACATGTTGATGAAGTCGGTATCCGCCGCCGGCCCGCCAAAGTGGTTCGGCGGCTGACCAATCAACTGCCCCCGCGCCAGCCCGGGCGCAAAGGCCACCGCCGCCAGTGCGCCGGCTGATGCGACGACAACAGCACGAGCTCGACCCATCGCCCCGCACCATGCAGGCAAACGCGCCACGCTGCCCCCCCAATTCTACGCGCCGTCGCACGACCGGCGCAGCGGGGCACGCCCAGAGGCTCGACATCCGCCGGAATCCGGCCCGGCGCCCACGGAACCGGCCCATCGGCGCGGGACCATTCGGCCGCATCGGGGGCTTTGACAACCGGCTTCGGGATGGACTACACTCCGTTGGCGTAATTGAGAATCAGTCTCAATTACCCGGCCCGGCCCCGCCCCGGCCGGCGCCCGTCAGGAGTGCACGCGTGAAAGAGTTCTGCGACAAGGCATGGTCGTGCGGAACGATGGCTTTGTGCGACGGTCCGGCCGGCGCCGAGGTGGTCGTCACCGGGCTGGAAGGCTGCGAATGCGCCCGCCGGCTGCGCGAGATGGGGCTGCACGAAGGGCGCGTGGTGCGAATCGTCTCCTCGCCGGATCCGGTCATCTGCCAGATCGATCAGTCGCGTGTCGCGCTGGGTCGCCGGCTGGCGGAGTGCATCCAGGTCCGCGCGGCACTGGCGGCGTCGTAGCGCCGGCCGCGGAGCAGAATCGATGTCAACGCTGGCGGAACTTTCGGTCGGCGAACGGGCCCGCATCCGGGCCCATCGCAGCACCGCCGACGTCCGCCGGCGGCTGATGGAAATGGGGCTGACTCCCGGCGTCGAGGTCCGCCTGGTGCGCGTCGCGCCGCTGGGCGATCCGCTCGAGTTGGCGCTGCGCGGCTTTCGGCTGAGCGTGCGGCGCGGCGAGGCCGACCTGGTCGACGTCGATCCTGCCGCGGCGCCCCCGTAGCCCGCGGCGCGAGGCCGCGCGTCCGCCGGTCGCCAATCCGCATGTCGAGCCTGACCGCCGCCGTCGACCGCAACGCCGAATCGCGCGAGCTGTGCATCGCCGTCGCCGGCAACCCCAACAGCGGCAAGTCCACCCTCTTCAACGGGCTGACGGGTCTGCGCCAGAAAGTCGGCAACTATCCCGGCGTGACGGTCGAGCGGCACGAGGGGCGTTTTTCGTGGGCCGGCCGGCGAGTGCGGTTGGTCGATCTGCCGGGCACCTACAGCCTGGCGGCGCGGTCGCCGGACGAGCGCGTGGCGCGCGACGTGCTGCTGGGCTGGATCGCCGGCGAGACGCGGCCCGACGGCGTGCTGATCGTGGTCGACGCCAGCAACCTGCCGCGCAATCTCTACCTGGCGACGCAGAGCTGGGGTCGCCAGAAAAGCGCCGCCGCCTGCAATACGGGACCTGGCCGCGGCGACGGCGGCGTCGACGTGGCGGGCGCTCTCGGCCGAGCTGGGGGTGCTGGTCGTGGCGACCGTCGTCTGGAGCGCGCCGGGCTGCGCAGCGCCGTGGCCGGGCAGATGCGCGTGGCGCGGCCGCGCGTGCCGCTGGCGGTCGGTGGAGTGCTGGACGGGGCGATCGCGGCGGTCGCCGAGGCGTGGCGCGGCGCCGGCGCGCCTGCCGCGGCCGTGCGCGGGCTGGCGCACCTGGCGTGGATCGATGCCGCCGGCGATGGTGACGCCGCATCGACCGGGCTGCCCGACGTCGTCGCGGCGGTACTGCGCGCAGAGCACGGGCGACTGGCGGCGGCGGGCGTGGAAGATCCCGGCGCGGCGCTGGTCGAGAGTCGCTACCGCTGGATCGACGCGCTGGCGGGGCGCGTCCGGCCGGCGGCGACGGCGTCGGCGGTTGAATCGCGGACCGATCGCATTGATCGCATTGTGACCCATCGCGTGTGGGGCACGCTCCTTCTGGCGGGCGTGCTGATGACAATGTTCCTGGCGATCTTCTCCGGCGCCGAGCCGGCCATGCGCGCCATCGAGGTCGGCCAGGCGGCCCTGCAGGCGGCGCTGCGCCGCTGGCTGCCGGCGGGCATGGCCACCGACCTGCTGGCCGACGGCGTCGTCGGCGGGGCGGGCTCGGTGCTGGTGTTCCTGCCGCAGATCTGCGTGCTGTTTCTGTTCGTCGCGCTGCTGGAAGACTCGGGCTACATGGCGCGGGCCGCGTTCCTGATGGACCGGCTGATGAGCCGCGCCGGGCTGCACGGCAAGAGCTTCATCCCGCTGCTGTCGAGCTGCGCCTGCGCCGTGCCGGGCATCATGGCGACGCGGACGATCGAAAGCCCGCGCGACCGGCTGACCACCATCCTGGTCGCGCCGCTGATGAGCTGCTCGGCCCGGCTGCCGGTCTATCTGACCGTGATCGGCGTGCTGTTCCCCACTGGCGTGTGGATCAAGGCGGGCGTCATTCTGGCGATGTACGTGCTGGGGACGGCGACGGCGCTGGGCATGGCCGCGCTCTTCAAGCGGACGCTGCTGGCCGGGCCGGCGCCGCCGTTCATCCTCGAGCTGCCGCCCTATCACCTGCCGCGGCCGCGGCTGATCGTGCGGGCGATGTGGGAGCGCAGCTGGCTGTTTGTCACGCGCGCCGGCACGACCATCGTCGCGGTCTGCGTGGTGCTCTGGGCGCTGGCCTACTTTCCGCGCGGGTCAGCGGTAGCGGTGCCGAGTGCGCCGGCGTCGGCTGCCGCGGTGAACGCGGACGCGCCTGGCGTCGCGGCCGGCGCGCAGCTGCACCAGTCGTACCTGGGCCAGATGGGCCGGGCGGTCGAGCCGGCGCTGCGCCCGCTGGGGTTCGACTGGCGGCTGGGCGTGGGCGTGCTGGCGAGCTTCGCGGCGCGCGAGGTGTTCGTGAGCACGATGGGCGTGGTGTTCAACGTCGAAGGCGACGAGACCGGCTCGGCGGCGCTGCGGGCACGAATGCGCGCCGCGCGGTGGGAGAGCGGCCCGACCGCGGGTCGGCCGCTGCTGTCGGTCGCGACCGGGCTGTCGCTGATGGTGTTCTACGTGCTCTGCTGCCAGTGCGTGAGCACGCTGGCGGTCACGCGGCGCGAGACGAACTCGTGGCGCTGGCCGGTGTTCATGTTCGCCTACATGACGGCGCTGGCCTACGGCGCGGCGCTGGTGACGAATCAGGTGGCGACGCGACTGACGAGTTAGCGTCGCAGGGGTCCGGCGATGCGCCGCCGCGCGTGCATGACGTTGATGGCCGGCTCGCTCCGCGGCGGTCCGTTCAGCGGCCCGGCCTGGCCGCGACTGCGGCGCGCCGGTGGCGCAGCCAGCGGGCCCCGCCCCAGCCCAGCAAGCCGCTTGTCAGTGCGCCGGGCAGCGCCACACCGCACATCGACCCGCACCGGTCGCCGGGCAGCGACGGCTCGATGATCTGCACCACGCACGGCCCGATCGACTGCACCGTCACGCAGCCGTTGCCCTGGTTGCAGCTCGAAAAGCAGGTCGGCTGGATCGTGCCGACGACGTGCACCTGGCCGCCGACGGCGTATCCGCCCTCGTTGTCCAGCAGGTAGCTTGTCCCGTCGCCCAGCCGAAACAGCACGCACTGATTCACGCCGCTCACCAGCGTGCCGCAGCTATCCAGCGGCTGCGCCGCGGCGGAGCCGCACATCGTGCTGACCCCGATCAGCGCCGCTCCGATCGATCGCGCGCGCGACATGATAGACGCCCTCTCGTTCCAGTCCGCCGGTTGCAGGGCCGTCGCGCGGCGCGCCCGCGCGTCATCGCTCCAGCATCGACAGCCACTGCGGCGGAATCCGCATGTCCATCATCCACACCCGTTCCTCGCCGACGGCTCGACCCCAGTTCGTCGCCCAGACCACCCGCCGCGCATCGCGGCTGATCGACGCCTGCGTCTCTTCCCAGTAGGCGCCGGCGGTGCCGTGGACCTTCGACAGATAGATCGCGCGCGGCTGGCGCGGATCAAGCCGCACCAGCAGAATCGTCCGGTCGAGCCAGTTCTGCTCGCGGCGGCCCGGCTCCGTGAAGGTCGAGACGACGCAGTAGCCCGGGGCGTTGCACGAGATGTGCACGCCACTGTTGAGGCCCAGCGCCGACTCTGAGTCGTAGAACAGCCGGATCAGGCGCACGCGCCCGCTGCCCGCGACGTCGCTGTCCGGGCCCGAAACGGGCCTTGAATCCGGCGAAATCGGGATCATGTCGATCGAATCGCTGCGGTTGCTCTGCATGACGATGACTTCGCGGTCGCCGCTGTCCAGCCCCACGTCGGCGTGGGCCGTGTCCGCGTCGAGCGGATGAAACGTCTTCAGCGCCCGGTCGGCGAGCGTCAGCCCGGCCAGCGGGCCGCCGTTGTCGAAGTCCGCGCCGATCAACACCCACTGGCCGCGCGGCGACATCCCCACCCAGTCGATCCGCGACTTCGCCGCCGGCAGCGGATAGACGCCTTCGACGCGGTCGGCCTGGCGATCCCAGGTCGCGACGGCGCGCATGCGGTAGTCGTCCTGGGTGCCCTGAAGCAGAAAGGCCCAGTGGCGAAAGTCGGCCGACGGCTCGCCTTCGTCCTTCATGGTGATGCGATAGAGATCGGGGTTGCTCGTCAGAAGGGGCCGAATCGCCGGGTCGGTTGAAAAATCCTTCACCACCGTCGCGGTTCCCGTCCGCACGTTGATTCTGACGATCTTGAATTCCCGGAATCCCCACAACAGCTCGGCCGAGTCCGGGTCCCAGCGCGGCTCGGCCAGGTCCACCGTTCGCAGCAGGGACCCCGACTGGTCGTACGGAACCGCCGCCGTCGAATAAATCCGCCATTCGCCATCCGGAAGGTATTGCAGCAGAATCAGCGACTGGTCGCGATTGAACGGATCGTGCCGCGAGTATTCGTGCCGCAGTCGCTCGGCCTGCACCACCCGCCGCTGCGCGGTCCCGAATCGCGGATCGCGAATCGACGCGCCCGGCGCCGGGGCGGGAAGCGGCTCGAGCGCGAATCGCGGATTGTCGCTCGAGCGCGGATTGGGAACCTCTACGAATGACTGCGGCGCAGGTTGCGTCGCGCTCGGGGGCGCAGACGGACCCTCTGTCGCACAGCCGCAGATCGCCCAGACCCAGACCATCAGAACCGGCGGTTGACCGGAGACGATGCGAAAGACATGCATGGCGCCCTCCACATGGCGTGCGGAAGGAGTGCGCGACCGGAATCGCTACTGAATGGTAGGCGCCGGACCGCAAGCAGTCGCGGACCCCGCCCATGCGGGCGGCTGGCCGCAATTACGGCTTCGGTAGGTATGCGTTGGCTCAGGCGATGTCCGCCGGCGTGGCGGCGGCGTCAATCGTCGTTGTCGTCGTCGTGCGGGGTGGTGGGCATGGGTTCGCCAGCGAGACGTAACTTCATCAGCCGGCCGACCTTGAACTTGACGGTGCGTTTCTCGTCGACCTGAACGCGCTCGAGCGTCTTGGGGTTCTGCGCGACGCGGGCGGCGCGCAGCCGGCTCTCGAATACGCCGAAGTCTCGGAACTCCAAGCGGTTGCCTTTGCCGAGTTCGTCGATGATTTCGTCGAGGAAAGACTGCACGATCCGCTTGACCAGCACTCGCTTGTTGTCTGTCTTCTCCGCGATGCGATCGATCAAGTCTTTCTTCGTGATCGTTTCCATGTCGTTGATTCCCAATCGACTGCGCCCTGGCCCTGCACACCGTCGCCGCGGAGATGTAGCGCCCGCCGCCGCCCTGTTAGTCCCTTCGCGTGGCGAGCGTAAGATATGCTAAACCAGACTATTAGGTTCACGCAAGCTTTTTTTGTGCGGGCCGGCGGGCGTTCATAACCCGTGGTTCGGGGTGGGTCAGATTAGGCCCATTTGCGGCCAGATCGGGCGGTTTTCTAGGGCCAAACGGGGCGCGGCAGCATCGGCCGAAACGGCTGGCGGCCAGAGCGGTGCGCAAGTGCTACCAGCCGACCATGTTGTAGCCGGCGTCGACGTAGTGAATCTCGCCCGTGACGCCGCTGGACAGCTCGCTGCACAGGTAGAGGCCCGACTTGCCGACCTCGTCCGGGTCGATGTTGCGGTGCAGCGGGCTCTTGGTGGGGTAGTGATCGAGGATCTTGTCGAAGCCGTCGATGCCGGCCGAGCTGAGCGTGCGGCACGGACCGGCCGACAATGCGTTGACGCGGACGCGCTTCAGGTCGCCCATGTCGGCGGCCAGGTAGCGGACCGAGCTTTCGAGCGCCGCCTTGCAGACGCCCATGACGTTGTAGCCGGGCACGAAGCGCACGCTGCCGAGATAGGTGAGCGTGAGTACGGCCGCGCCTTCGCGGAACAGCTCGAAGCCGTGCTGGCAGCAGGCCACCAGAGAAAAGGCGCTGATGTCCATGGCCTGCTTGAAGTCCTCGCGCTTGGTCATATAGAAGCGGTGCATCAGCGAGTCGCGATTGGCATAGGCGACGGCGTGCAGCAGGAAGTCGATCTGGCCGTAGGCGTCGCGCGCCTTGTTGAAGAACGTGGTCAAGTGCTCGTCGTTGGTGACGTCGAGCGGCTCGATGAATTTCGCGCCGGTCGGCTCGACCAGCTTGCGAACGCGGCGCTCCATCTTCTCGCCCGGCAGGTGCGAGAAGCCGATCTCGGCGCCTTCCTTGTGCAGCCGCTCGGAGACGAACCACGCCAGGCTGCGATCGTTCGCCACGCCAATGACGAGGCCCTTCTTGCCGCTCATGAGACCCATGACACAAGCTCCCTCGCTTCGGTTTCGCGACGCGGCGGGCCCGGGGCTTCGCGTCGATCAGATCAATCCAAGACTGTATGCGAGCATTCCCGGACTGTCCAGCCGGCCCGAACCGCCCGGGCGGCGACGCGCCGGTCGCTCTTCAACCTGTTTGCCTCACGCGGGTTGCATCGCCAGGTCACAGTGGTGCGCCGCCCGCCGTTGGACGCCCCGCGGGCCTCGACTTTAGAATCGCGCCGTTGAGCGACGTTAGGCGAATCCTGGTCATTCTGCCCAACTGGGTCGGCGACGTGGTCTTGGCGACGCCCGTCCTCGTCGCCTTGCGCCGGCGCTTCCCGGACGCCCGAATTACTTATCTCTGCCGCGCTTACGTCTCCGACCTGGTCGGCGCCGGCGAACTCTGCGACGCCTGCATTCACTGGCCCGCCGGCACGCGCGGCTGGCCCGCATTCATCCGGCGACTGCGACGCGAGCGCTTCGACCTGGCGCTGCTCATGCCCAACTCGTTTCGCAGCGCCCTGGCGGCTTGGCTGAGCGGCGCGGTCCGCCGCATCGGCTATGCGCGCGACGGACGCGGCTGGCTGCTGACCGACCGGCTCGCGCCGCCGCGCGACGGCCGGCGCTTCCGGCCCGTCACCATGGTCGACTACTACGCTGCACTGCTCGAGCCGCTCGGCGCGCGCATCGCCGAGCGCCGCCCGACGCTGGCCGTCGGCGCCGCGGACGAAGCGGCGATCGCCGGGCGGCTCGGCCCGCGCGACCCGCGGCGTCCGCGCGTGGTGCTCAACCCGGGCGGCGCATTCGGCTCGGCGAAGCTCTGGCCGGCCGAGCGCTTCGCGGCGCTGGCCGACGCGCTGGTCGAGCGCGCCGACGCCGAGGTGATCGTGACCGGCACGCCGGGCGAGCGCGCCATCGCCGCGGCCATTCGCGCCGCGGCGCGGCACGCGCTGGTCTATTGCTTCGAGCCGCCGCTGGGGCTCGGGCCGCTCAAGGCGCTCGTTTGCGACGCCGACCTGCTGGTGACCAACGACACCGGACCGCGCCACTTCGCGATCGCGTTCGACGTGCCGGTGGTGACGATCTTCGGGCCGACCGATCCGGTCTGGACGGCGACGGCCGGCGCGCGCGAGCGCTCCGTGATGCTCACGCTCGACTGCATGCCGTGCCAGCAGAAGCGCTGCCCGCTGGGCCACAACGACTGCCTCCGCAAGCTGGAGGTGGACCCCGTGCTGGCCGCGGCCGAGGCGCTGCTGGCGGATCGGGCGCGCGATCGCTCGGGCTCGCGGCTGGCGTCGGCCGCGCGGCACCCTGCGCCGGAGGCGGCCGGATGATTGTCGAGCGCGACCACATGCGGATCGATCCGGCCTATCGCGTGGCGCTGGCCGATGCGGGGCTGGCGACGCCGGGAGCGATCCTGGCGATGCCGGGCGATCGGCTGGTGGCATGGAGCCGCTCGTCGGACACGGTGTTCCAGCTGCTGGCGCCGTCGAACCTGGCGGTGTACGTGAAGCGGTATCACTATCCGACGCTCGGCAAGCGGATGCGGGTGGCGCTGCGCGGCGGGCTGCTGCGCGACAGCCGGGCGCGGGCCGAATATCGCATCCTCTCGGCGATGCGGCGCTGGGGCATTCAGGCGGTCCGCCCGGTGGCGTGGGGCGAGCGGCGGCTGTACGGCATGGTCCGCAGCTGCTTCCTGGTGACCGAGGCGGTGCCCGAGGCGCTGTCGCTGGCGACCTTCATCCAGCGTTTCAGCCGCGACGGGCTGGGCCTGGCCGACGACGTGGCGATGGCCGCCCGGCGGCGGATCCTGACGCAGCTCGCGCGGCAGGTGCGCTTCATGCACGACTCCGGGTTCGTGCACCGCGACCTGTTCTGGCGGAACGTGCTGATCCGGCCGCTGCCGAACCTGGACTTCGAGTTCTACTTTCTCGATGCGTCGGTCGGGCGGCGGATCCGCGTGAAGCAGTGGCGGCGCGACCACGTGGCGCGCGACCTGGCGGCGCTGGGGGTGCTGGCGCCGCGCTTCTGCTCGCGGGCCGACGAGCTGCGCTTCATCCGCGCCTATTTCGGCGCCGAGCGCATCGGCGAGGAAGAGCGCGAGTGGATGGAGCGCGTGCAGGACGAAACCGACGTGCTGCGCGCCTCGGAGCAGGAGCGGCTGGCACGCCAGGGGGTGTTCGACCGCCTGGCCGAAAGCCCGGCGGCGTGACGGCGGGCATGGGCGATCGGCTGGCGATCGAATCGGCGGCGGATGCGGCCTGGCTGGCGGCGGCCGGGCTGGCGAGCTGTGCCGACTTCATCGCGGGGCGGCGCGGCACGCCGGTCGCCCGCACGCGCACTTCGCAGACGCAGCGCGTCGAGATCGAGGTCAACGGGCGCCGCGAGGCCTGCTACCTGAAGCAGTTCGACTACGCCGAGCGGGCGACCCGCCACCGGCTGCTGCCGCACAAGGGCGCGATCGAGGCGCGCAATTACCGGCTGCTGCGCAGCCGCGTCGGCGCGGCCGTGCCGGACGTGATCGCCCACGGCTCGCGGCGGCGCTTCGGTCGCCTGGTGCACGGATTCATTCTGACGCGCGGCGTGCCGGACGCCGAGCCGCTGGAGCGCTGGTGGCCGCGCCATGCGGCGGGCGGGACGGCGGCCGGGGAACGCCTGCTGGCCGAGCTGGCGAGCCTGGTGGCGCGGATGCATGCCGCGGGCTTCTACCACGTCGATCTGCAATGGCGGAACATCCTGGTGCGCGACATGCTGGGCGGACCGACTCCGGTGGTGCTCGATTCGTCGCGCGGCGGGCGGCGCTTCCTGCCGTGGATGCGCTGGCATTTCCGCATGCGCGACCTGTCAAGCCTCGACAAGTCGGCCCGCACGTTCCTGACGCGCCCGCAGCGGTTCCGCTGGCTGCGGCGCTACGTGGCGGCATGCGATGACGCGACCGACGCGCGCGGCGCGGCGCGGCGACTCGCGCGGCGCGTGCTGGCCGATCGCCGCCGCAAGGACGGTGTGCCATGAGCGCCGGGGTCATCGTCCGCCCGGGCGCCGCGGCACTCTTGGAGCAAGCCGGGCTGCGGACGTTCGACGACTTCATGCGGCTGCGCGGCGACGGCGTGCCGGTCAGCCGGCACGTCGATCGCGAGTGTGTCGCCGTCTGCCTGACGCACGCCGGCGATTCGCGGCCGTACTACCTCAAGCGCTGGTGGAGCGGGCCGGGCTGGCACTGGCCCGGCCGTTCGTCCCCGCAGGAATTGTGGCGCGAGTGGCAGACGCTTGTGGCGCTGCGGGCCGATGGCCTGGCGGCAATGACGGGCGTGGCGGTCGGCCGGCAGCGGCGCGGCGGGCGGACCGTGGCCGCGTTTCTGCTGGTTGAGGCGGCGCCGATGGAGCGGACGGCGGCCGACTGGCTGGCGGATGCGAAGCTGTCGCCGCGGCTGCGGCGCGGGTTGTTGCGGCGGATGGGGGTGGAGCTGGGGCGCTTGCACGCGTTGAAGCGGCGCTGGCGCGATCTGCATCCGCGGCATGTGTTCGCGGCGCACGGTTCGCACGGCTGGGAATTGTGTCTGATCGACCTGGAACGGGTCGGGTCGATGCGCAAGCGGGATGTGGCGGGCGATCTGTGGCGCTGCCTGCGGCGGGTGCTGCCGTATGAGCCGACGCGCATGGAGCAGCGTGCGTTTGCGTGCGGATACCTGGCCGGACGCGATGGCGCGGCGGCACGACGCGGGCGGGCGGCGCACTGGCGCGCGGCCGGGCTTGCCGAGCTCGGCGCGACGGCGGAAATGTGTCCGGCCGGGTCGCGGACGGCGGCGGTGAATCGCCCGGCGGCCGGGCTGGCGAGCCAGGGACTGGAACGACAGCCGGATGGCATCTGGCTGAACGCGCTGGATGCGGAGCCGCTGGCGGCGATCGGCCTGGCGAATCCCGCCGCACTGCTGCGCGGCCCGCTGCCCGGGGCCGATCGGCTCGACAAGCACGGCCTGCCGGCGCACCGGCAGCGGGCGCGCGTGACGGTCGAGTCGGCCGGCGCCGCGGCGAGCTACTTCGTGAAGCGCGTCGAGCGGCCGCCGATGGGCGAGCAGCTGCGCCGCCTGGCGTCGCGCGGCGGGCGCGACAGCACGGCGTGGCGCGAGTCGCATATGATCCGGCGGCTGAGCGAGGCGGGCTTGCCGACCATGCGCTGCGCGGCGGTTGCGGAAGAGATGGCCGGCCCGTGGGAGCGGCGCAGCGCGATCGTGGTGGCGGCCGTGCCGGGCGAGTCGCTGGAGCGCTGGCTGCCGCGCGCGTGGGGCGGGCTGACTCGACCGGACCGAACGGCGCTGGTGACCCAGGTGGCGGCGGTGGCGCGGGTGATGCACCAGGCGGAGCTGTTCCATCGCGACCTGTATCCGGCCCACCTCTTCGTCGCGTGGCCCGCGCCGCGGCGCCCGGTGGTGCACGTGATCGACGTGGCGCGGATGCTCGAGCGGCCGCGGCGGCGCGAGCGCTGGCGCGTGAAAGACCTGGCGGCGCTGCACTATGGCACGCCGGCGATCGTCGGCCGGACGGACCGGCTGCGCTTCCTGCGGCGCTACGCGGGCTGGCTCGACGGGCCTGGCCAGCGCGCCGCCCGGCACGACTGGATGCGGCGGGTGATCGGGCAGGTCGAGCGGCGGGCGCGGCGGATGGCGACGCACGACGCGCGGCGCGGCCGCGGCGCGGCGGGGGCGGCGGCGCGATGAGAGTCGGGCTGGTCATCGAGCGGATCGAGACCTGGCGCGGCGGCGCCGAGACGTCGACGCTGGAATATGCCCACCTGCTGGCGCAGCGCGGCGTCGAGGTGTCGATCCTCACGTCCAGCCGCTGCCCGTCACCGCCCGACCTGCGCGTCGTGCCGATCGCCGTGGGCGCCACGCCGCGCCCGCTGCGCACGGTGCGGTTCATCCGCAAAGCGACGGCCGTCGCGCGGCGCGAACGGCTCGACCTGGTACACGCCATCACCCCCATGCCGCGGGCCGACCTCTACCAGCCGCGCGGCGGACTGATGCGCGAAACGCTGGCGCGCAACCTGGCGCTGCGTCCGGCCGGCGCGGCGCGGCTGCTGAAGCGCGTCGCCGCGGCGCTGAACGTCAAGCACCGCGCGCTGCTGCGGCTGGAGGAGGCGGCGCTGCAGCCGGACGGGCCGATGATCGCCGCGGTGTCGGCCTACGTCGCGCGGCAGCTCGCGACGCACTATGGCATCGACGGACCGCGCGTGCGGGTGGTGTTCAACGGAGTGAACGTCGCGCCGGCGTCGGCCGAGCAGCGCCGCGCCGAGCGCGGGGCCATTCGCGCCGAATATGGCGTGCGCGACGACGAGCTGCTGCTGCTGTGCGTGGCGCACAACTTCCGGCTGAAAGGGGTCGCGCCGCTGCTGCATGCGGTGGCGAACGTCGTGGCGGCGGGCGGACCCGGCGTGCGGCTGCTGGTCGCCGGGCGCGACAACCCGGCCGGCATGGTAGCGCTGGCGCAGCGCCTGGCGGTGGCCGATCGGGTGATGTTTGCCGGGCCGACACAGCGGATCGCGGCGTTCTACCACGCGGCCGACGTGTGCGTGCATCCGACATATTACGACCCGTGCAGCCGCGTGGTGCTCGAGGCGCTGTCGCGCGGGGTGCCGTGCATCACCACGCGGCACAACGGCGCGGCCGAGGCGATGCGCGACGGCGTGCACGGCTACGTGATCGACAGCGCCGACGACGTGGAGGCGCTGGCCGGGCGCATCCGGGCGCTGCGCGACACCGAGCAGCGCCGCGAGATGGGCCGCGCGGCGCTGGCGCTGGCGCCGCGGCTGAGCATGACGCGGCACGTCGACGAGATGCTGGCGGTCTATGACGCCTGCGCGGCGCGCCGGCCGGCCGGCGCGCGGGCGTGAGCGGCCGCGGGGCGCGGCGATGAGCGGAGGGGGCGCGACGTGAGGCGGTGGCTTTCCGGTTGGCGGCGAAGGTTCGACCGCGGCGCCGCGCTGCCGCCCGGTGCGACGCTGACGCTGTCCTTCGACTATGAGCGCGGCTTTGCCGGCGAAGACCCGGCCGCCGCCGATGCCGGTCTGAGCGCCGTGCTCGAGCTGCTGGCGCGGCACGCCGTTCGCGCCACGTTCAACTGCGTCGCGCGAATCGCTGAGGTCGAACCCGCACGCATCGCCGCCATCGCGGCCGGCGGGCACGAGGTCGCCTGTCACGGCTACACGCACGAGTCGCCGCGCGACCTGTCACACGACGCGCTCGACCAGATGCTCGATCGCTGCCGCACTGCACTGGCGTCCGTCGCGCCGCCGCCGGTCGGGTTCCGCGCGCCGCAGTCGCACTGGACGGCGGCGCTGCTCGATCGCCTGCCGCGCTATGGCTTCCGCTACGACGCCGAGCACGACCGCGCCGATCGGCCGTATGCGCTCTCGGCCGAACTGATCCGCATGCCCGTCGCGACCGACGACTGGGACTTCGTCCGTCATCCGGACGAGGCGGCGCGGCTCCGCGACAAGCATGTTGCGGTCGTCGATCGGCTGGCGGAGCGCGGCGCGTGCGTGGCGCTCGGATATCACCCGTGGCTGCTGGCCGATGCGGCGCGGCTGGCTGTGCTCGACGCCGTCGTCGAGCGCGCCCGGCAGCGCGGCGTCGCGATTCGGCCGTTCTTCGAGCTGCTGGCTGCCGCGACGCTTTGACGGCCGGCCGCGCGGGCGTTCTCATGCCCGGTCATGTCGCTGTGCGCGGTCGGACTGCTCTGGCTCGGCGGATACCTGGTGGCGTCGATTCCGTTCGGGCTGCTGGTGGCCCGCGCCCGGGGGATCGACATCCGCCAGGTCGGCAGCGGCAACATCGGCTCGACCAACGTCGGCCGCGCCCTGGGGCGCGGCACGGGCCTGCTGGTGCTGGCGCTCGACGCGCTGAAAGGCCTCGCGCCGATGTCGATCGCCGGTCGCGCCGGCGCGCTGTTCGCGCTTCCGGACTGGGGGACGGCGACGATCAACTGGATCCGCCTGGGGATGGGGCTGGCGTGCATGCTCGGCGCGACCGCGCCGATTTACCTGCGCTTCCGCGGCGGGAAGGGGGTCGCCAGCTCGCTGGGCATCGTGCTGGCGGTGCCGCAGACGCGCTGGCCGGCGCTGGCGGCGCTCGCGCTCTGGGCGCTGGTGCGGTTCGCGACCGGCTACGTCTCGCTGGCGTCGATTGTCGCGGCGGTGGCGCTGCCGTGCGGCGTCGCGGCGTCGACGTGGCGCGGTGCGGCGCTGGCGACCGACTATCCGCTGATGATCATGACCGGGGGCATGGCGCTGGTCGTGCTGTTCCGGCACCGGTCGAATCTCATCCGGCTTCTGGCCGGAACCGAGCACCGCGTCGCGCCAGGCGAGGCCGCGCCGCGCTAGGCGGTTCGGGCAGGATCGGCCGATCTGGCCGCCGCAACAGCCGATAACCGCGCCGCAACCGGGGCGCGGGTCCGAAGCTATTCAGATCACCTTCAATTGCAGCCGACGAAAGAAGACGCGCCGGCTTGATATCGGTATTGGGGCGCGGGCGAGGCAGGCGTCATAACCTGGCGCGAACTCGCCAGTTAGCGGAGCGTTGCGGAGAGTGGCCGATTTGCGGCCGGGCTTGATTGTGGCACCCGGATCGGAATAAATTGGTGTAGCAGGCGACGGGCGTCCCAAGCGTCCGCCGCGCGCCAAGTCGGGCCGTGCCCCTGGGGGGCGGTTCGCCGCGGCGCCTGCTATCGCCGGCTTGCGGTCCTCGCCACGTCAGCCGTAGTTCCCGCAGCTTTGCAAACCAGACGGATTCGCATCGGAGAAGGTCCGTCAGCGGAGAGCGCAGCCATGATGTCGCGATGCCGAACCAATCTCACCCCGGGCCTGACACTGGCGCTGCTGTGCACGGCGCTGTGCGTGTCGTCCTGCCAGACCGACTCGGGCATTCTGCCCACGACCGGCCAGATCAAGGCGACGCTCAAGGTCGAGTCGCCGGCGTTCACGGTCGAGTTGTCGATCGCCGACGCCGTGACCGACGCCGCCTCGATCTCCGACGTCAACTGGGTCTTCGGCGACGGCCCGGGCTTCACCACCGGCAACGTCACCATTCAGCATCGCTACCTGGCGCTGGGCACCTACAACGTCACCGCCTACGTGTTCCGCAGCGGCAGCCTGACGCAGACGCTGACCGGCACCGTGACCGTGCAGGCCTCGCCCAAGGCCAGCAACCCCACCCCCGCCAAGGATGCGACCGGCGTCGCCATCACGCAGGTGCTGAGCTGGACCTCGGGCTCGGGCGCCACCGGACGCAACGTCTATCTCGGAACCGACATGGCCGCGGTCGACGCCGCGACCAGCAGCAGCGCCGAATTCAAGGGCATGATCACTGTCACCCACTTCACGCCCGCCGAGCTGCTGCCGGGCACGCCTTACTTCTGGCGGATCGACGAGATCGCCGGCGGCACGACGACCAAGGGCGACGTCTGGGCCTTCACGACCGCCAACGCGCCGGGCGCCATCAGCAATCTCGTGCCCGACAACAATGCCTTCAACGTCCCCACCAGCCAGCCGCTGAGCTGGACCGCCGGCTCCGACGCCACCAGCCACGACGTCTACTTTGGGACCGACGGCGGCGCCGTCGATTCGGCCGACACCACCTCCGCCGAATTCAAGGGCAACCAGTCCACCACCAGCTTCAACCCCGGCGCGCTCGACCCGGCGACCAACTACTTCTGGCGCGTCGACGAGAAGGGCCCCGGCGGCGTGCTCAAGGGCGCGCTCAACACCTTCTCGACTGCGCCGCTGCCCGGCCAGTCGAACGGCCAGAACCCGGCCGACAACGACACCGGCGTCGACGTCGACATCGTGCTCTCCTGGGCGGCCGGCGCCGACGCGACCAGCCACGACGTTTACTTTGGCGCGAGCTCGGCCGCGGTCGATGCGGCGACGCACGCCAGCCCCGAGTTCCGCGGCAACCAGGCGACGCTCGGGTTCGATCCCGGGCCGTCGCTGCCGCCCAACACCGAGCGCTTCTGGCGCATCGACGAGGTCGGCCCGGGCGGCACGACCAAGGGCGACGTGTTCTCCTTCACCACCGCCGAGGCGCCGACGGACGCGACCGACCCGTCGCCGGCCAACAACGATCAGGGCGTCTCGACCGGCGTCATGCCGAGCTGGACAGCCGGAACCGGCGCGACCAGCCACGACGTGTACCTCGGCACGTCGCAGACCGCCGTGACCAACGCCACCAAGTCCAGCGCCGAGTTCAAGGGCAACCAGCCCGGCACGACGTTCACGCCGGCCGCGGCGCTGCTCGACGACACCAATTACTTCTGGCGGATCGACGAGGTCGGGCCCGGCGGAACCAACAAGGGCGACGTGCTCACCTTCCGCACTGCCAATCCGTCCCAGGCGAGCAACCCCACGCCGACTCACAACGCCACCGGCGTGCCGCTCAACCAGGTGTTGAGCTGGTCGCCCGGCAGCGGCGCCACCAGCAACGACGTCTACTTCGGCACCAGCCAGTCGGCCGTCACCAACGCCACCACGGCGTCGGCCGAGTTCCAGGGCAACTTCCCGCAGTCGAACTTCACGCCGCCCGCGCTCACCGGCGGCACGACCTACTTCTGGCGGGTCGACTCGGTCGGCGTGTCGACCGTCAAGGGGCTGATCTGGAAGTTCACCGCGGTGGTCGTCGCCCCGGGCCAGGCCAGCAACCCCAGCCCCGGCAGCGGCGTGATGGACGTGTCACTCTCGGCGCAGCTCTCGTGGACGGCGGGCACCGGCGCGACCAGTCACGACGTCTACTTTGGCACCAGCCAGACCGACGTCACCAACGCCACCACCGCCAATCCGCTCGGCGTCTTCCGCGGCAATCGCCCGACCGCCACCTACAACCCCGGCGCGCTGGCGAACGCCACGACCTACTTCTGGCGCATCGACGAGAAGAACTCGGCCGGCACCACGCCCGGCTCGGTCTTCTCGTTCACGACCGTCGCCAACGCCCCGGCCGTCGCCTCGATGTTCAGCCCGGCCGACATGGCCGTGAACCAGAACATCAACACGCCCAACCCGCCCAACAGCCTCTCGCTGAGCTGGTCGGCCGGCGCGGGCGCGACCAGCCACGATGTCTACTTCAGCACCGACCAGGCGGCCGTCACCACCGGCGGGCACGGCTCCGGATCGTTCAAGAACAACCAGGCCGGAACCACCTTCAACCCCGGCGCACTGGCCGCCAACACCACATACTTCTGGCGCGTCGACGAAGTGAACGCCGGCGGCACCACGGCCGGCACGGTGATGCGCTTCACGACAGCGGTCGCGCCGTCGGCCGTCAACGCCCCCACTTCGCCCACCGCCGGCGAACAGGGCGTGAGCAACATGCCGACGCTCTCGTGGCCGGCGGCGTCGAGCGCCGCCACGTACGACGTTTACTTTGGCACGTCGTCGTCCGCCGTCGACATGGCGATCCGGCAGCCGCCCAGCGCCGAGTTCCGCGGCAACCAGGCCGGCACCAGCTTCGCGCCGGCCGGCATGCTGATGGCCGACACGGTCTACTTCTGGCGGATCGATGCGATCGGCCCCGGCGGACTGGTGAAGGGACAGGTCTTCAGCTTCCGCACCGCGCCGTAGGCGAGTCATCCGTCCAGGCCGCGGGCCCGCTGTCCGATGCATTGCAGGAACCGCACGCCCCGACGGGAAACCGCCGGGGCGTTTGCGTTTCGATGCGGACTGTGTCGTGTTGACGACAAGCGGATCTGATGATCGCGAAACGGGATGGGGATTTTCGGCTGTTGGGGCTACAGTATGAGTACTCGGTCCGGGTTCTCCCGCCGGCTCGAGAGAGTGTCGATCTTGCCGCACGTCGATGCGTCCCAGCGCCTGCGGGGCGTAGAATGGCGTGGAAAGGGGAGCGATCGTCATGCCGGAACGCTCGAATCTCGCAAAGCACGGTTCGCTATCCAAGCTCGCGAAGCAAGGCCTGGTCTCAATTGGGTTTGCGCTGGCGCTGCTGCTGGTTTGGCCCGGCCCGGCGGCGGGGCAGTTGACGCTCTATCAGCAGTTGCCGGACCACAACTTCGGGTATTCGTCGGACACGACGTACCTGAATGATGCTGGTCAGGGCTCGGCCCAGATCGTGGCCGACAGTTTCGCCCTAGCTTCGGGCGGGTCGGTCTGCGGCGTGAACTGGTGGGGGTTTTACGGCGGGGCGTTCGTACAGTTCGACCCGCCGCCGCCGGCGAGCGAGACCATGCGCGTCCGATTCTATGAGAACTCCGCCGGGCTGCCGGGGGCGGTGCTGGCCGAGCACACATTGGAGAATCCGACCCGCCAGTGGACGGGGCAGATGCTCATGTTCGATAGCCCTTTCCGTCGCGAGTATCTCTACCGGGCTGCGTTGCCGAGTTGTTTCGCGGCCGCGGCGGGGGCGACGTACTGGTTCGAGGTGGTGCAGGTGGGGGATGTGAACAGCCGGTTCCGGTGGGAGACGTCGAGTCAAGGCGACAATGGGTTTGCAGTTCAATTCCCAGTGAGTACGCCTTGGCGCGCCATTAGCGATCCACCGGATGATCTTGCATTCCGCCTATTGACGCCCGAACCGGCAGGAGGACTCTTGATGCTTCTAGCTCTGATTGGCGCGGTGCGTTCGAAGTAGGTTCGTTTCTTCTACGGTGTTTCCAACGTGATGACCGGCGGCGGAGGTCGCCCGGGGGAATCCGCGCGCCGAAGCAAAGGAGTATTGAACATGACTCGCACACAGATTGGCGCCATCCTGATCTGGGTCCTGAGCGCACTGACGTGGTCCAGTGGCAGCTCTGCGCAGGACTGCACGGCACCCACGTCGACTCAACCCGTCGACGTGGCAGTGAGTTCGACGCCGGTCGGACAATTCCCGTGCGTGGCGATGCAGCCCGGCTGCGGCCGGTTCGTGATCGCCTGGCAGGACATCGCCAACCCATTCGTGGACGCTCAGTACGACGTCCGCTTCCTGCGCTTCGCAGCCGACGGCACGGCCATGCCCTACTCCGGCGGCCTGAACGGGACGCCGATTTCGACGTTCGGACAGGACTGTGCCAACCAGACCGATGAATCGACCACCAACGCCGCCATCTCCATCGCGCTGGGACGCGGCGGGGCGACAAGCTGATCTGATGATCGTGAAAGGGGATTGGACTTTTCGGGCGTTGGGGCTACAGTATGAGTACTCGGGTGGGTGCTCCCGCCGACTCGAGAGAGTGTCGATCCTGCCGCACGCCGATGCGTCCCAGCGCCTCCGGGGCGTAGAATGGCGTGGAAAGGGGAGCGCTCGTCATGCCGGCACGTTCGAATCTCGCGATGCAAGGCTTGGTCTCGATTGGGTTTGCGCTGGCGCTGCTGCTGGCCGGGCCGGGGCGGGCGTGGGGGCAGTTGGTGCTGTATCAAAAGTTGCCGGACCACAATTTCGGGTATTCGTCGGACACGACGTACCTGAATGATGCTGGTCAGGGCTCGGCCCAGATCGTGGCCGACAGTTTCGCCCTAGCTTCGGGCGGGTCAGTGTGCGGCGTGAACTGGTGGGGGTTTTATGGCGGGACATTCGGTCTCGACCCCGGTCCGCCGGCGGGCGACGAGACGATGCGGGTGCGGTTCTATGAGAATGCGGCCGGACTGCCGGGCGCGGTGCTGGCCGAACACACGTTCCTGAACCCGACGCGAGTCTCAACGGGCGCTTTCGTCGGCGGCAGCGAGACCTTGCGGAGGGAATACCGGTTCCAGGCGGCTTTGCCGAGTTGCTTCGCGGCCGCGGCGGGCGTGACCTACTGGTTCGAGGCCCAGCAAGTCGGGGAGATCAACAGTCGCTTTCGTTGGGAAACGTCGAGTCAAGGCGACAACCGGTTCGCGACACGCTTCCCCGTGGATACCGACTGGCGAATCAGCAATCAACCGGACGACCTGTCTTTCCGCCTATTGACCCCCGAACCCACAGGAGGACTCTTGATGCTCCTAGCTCTGATCGGCGCGGCGCGTTCGAAGTAAGTTCGTTTCTTCTACGGTGTTTCCAACCTCATAACCGGCGACGGAGGTCGCCCCGGGGAATCCGCGCGCCGAACCAAGGGAGGTTCGATCATGACTCGCACACAGATTGGCGCCATCCTGATCTGGGCCCTGAGCGCACTGACCTACTCGAACATCAGCTGAGTAGGGTGGGTCGCTGCTGCGACCCACGGGTTCAGCGACGGTGGGTCACCTGCGGTGACCCACCCTACCTGCCGAAGCAGGGTTCGTTGTTCAGGCTCGCGAAGCAGGGGCTGGTCTCGACTGGGGTTGTGCTGGCGCTGCTGCTGGCCGGGCCGGGCCGGCCGGCGTTGACCCGACCGCAACGGCGGACCTCGGAGAACCACGGACCGGATCGCCAGCGCGAAATGACGTTGACCGCCGCGCCTAGCGGCTCTTGCGCTTGCGGTCCTTGCGCTTGTCCTTGGTGCTGCGGACGAACGACTTGCCGGTCGAGCCCTTGAGCTTGGGCATGCGTCCGCCGGCCATCGACATCTGGGCGAGCTGGCTGGAGAACTTCATGCGCTCGAGCATCGACATGCCCGCCATGCGCTTCATGGCGTCGCGCATGGTGAGGAACTGTTTCACCAGTCCGCTCACGTCCTCCGGGTCGGTGCCGCTGCCGCGGGCGATCCGCCGGCGGCGCGAGCCGTCGAGCAGGTTGGGGTCGGTCCGCTCGCGCGGGGTCATCGACTGCACGATGGCGCGCATGCGGACGATTTCGCCTTCGTCGATGTCGGACTCGACGTCCTTCATCATCGCGCCGACGCCGGGAATCATCTTCACCAGGTCCTTCAGCGAGCGGCCGCTGGTCACTTTTTCCATCTGCGCGATGAAATCGTCGAGCGTGATGTTGCCCTTGGCCATCTTGGCCTCGAGCCGCTTCGCCTCATCGGCGTCAACCTGCTTCTGCGCGTGTTCGACCAGCGACAGGATGTCGCCCATGCCCAGAATGCGCCCGGCCACGCGGTCGGCGTGGAACTCCTCCAGCCGGTCGAGCTTCTCGCCCACGCCGACGAACTTGATCGGCTTGCCGGTGACGTGCTTGACCGACAGGGCCGCGCCGCCGCGCGTGTCCGAGTCGAATTTGGTGAGAATCACGCCGTCCAGCTCCAGCCGCTCGTTGAACCGCTTGGCGGTGTTGACGGCGTCCTGGCCGGTCATGGCGTCGAGCACGAGGTAGATCTGGTGCGGGCGGGTGGCCTCGGCGACCGCGGCGACTTCCTTCATCAGCTCTTCGTCGATCGCCAGCCGGCCGGCCGTGTCGAGCAGCACCACGTCGAGCAGTTTCTTCTGCGCCGCCAGCAGCCCGTTGCGGCAGACGCGCACCGGGTTCTGGTGGTCGCGCTCGGCGTGCACCGGCACGTCGAGCTGCTGGCCGAGCACTTCGAGCTGGTCGATGGCGGCCGGGCGCTTCAGGTCGGCGGCGACCAGCAGCGGCTTCTTGCCCTTCTCGCGGCAGTAGCGCGCCAGCTTGGCGCAGGTGGTGGTCTTGCCGGAGCCTTGCAGCCCCGCCATGAGGATGATGGTGGGCGGGTTCGAGACGAACGGGATGCGCGAATCGACCGGCCCCATGAGCCGGACCAGCTCGTCGAAGACAACCTTGACCATGAGCTGGTCGGGGCTGAGCGACTTGAGCACCTCGGCGCCCAGCGCCTTGGCCTGCACGTCGTCGAGGAATTGGCGGACGACGTCGACATGCACGTCGGCTTCGAGCAGCGCCGTGCGGATGTCGCGCATCACTTCGGCGACGTTGGCCTCGGTGATCCGCCCGCGACCGCGGATCTTCTGAAACACACCCGAAAGCCGTTCCGACAGTGCGTCAAACATGGTGGCGATCGGCCCCCGTGGGACTATGCGGCGACAGGCTGTGAGAAGTTGTCCGGCGGCTGCTGGCAACCGCCCGGCGTCGGGCCGATGCGCGGTCGTGCGGCGAGCGCCGGAAGCGCCCGCGGCAGCCGGCATGAGTGTAACATATTATCGAAAATAACGTTATATCATTATCCCTGCGCGATCCCCGATCGTGCGACAGCTCGAAGTTCATGGCGCGCGGCGAGTTGCGACAAATCCGTCTATCGCGCGAATGACGATCGTCAATCACCAATGTCATCAAATGTAAACCGTTATTGTTAAATATGTTACATGTCTTGTGCACGTCGTGCATCGGTCGAGCTTTCGCGTTGACACGCGCTTTTTTCCTCGGCTATATTCCGCCGCGGCGATGATCTCCATCGCGGCCCAACAACACAGCGGCAACCGCCACGACATTCGGCTGATTTCAGCCGTGGCGCACCTCCGGAGATGAACACGGGTTCGTTTCCGGAGGTATTTTTTTGTCGCGCGCCCGCTCCGCCGGCCGCCGCAGGACGACCCGCATGGCGCCCGCGCCATCTCCGCCGATTCGGGGGCTCTTTCGGGCCGTCGTGGCCGACGCAGAGAGCCTCTGCCGCGAACACTTCCGCATCACATTTCACATGCCCGAGTTTCCCGCGGCCGAGCCGGGGCAGTTCGTGCAGGTCGGCTGCGCGCGTCTGGCATCCGCGGGCGGCCACTCCGGCGAAAGCGCGGCCGGCTCGCGCGACGGCGCCCCGCTCCTGCGACGCCCCTTCAGCATCGCCGGTTTGCGGCGCGAACGCAACCGCGTGGCGCTCGATCTGATCGGGCGCGTGGTCGGTCCCGGCACGCGCTTTCTTTCACACCTTCAGCCCGGCGACGCAATCGACCTCATCGGTCCGCTGGGGCGTCCCTTTCCGCCGCTCGATGCCTTCGCGCGCGTCATCCTGGTCGCCGGCGGCGTCGGGCTGCCGCCGCTGCTGTGGCTGGCGGAACGGCTGCACGCGACCGGCCGGGCGGCCCTGGCGATCTGCGGGGCGCGGTCCGGCGATCTGCTGCCGCTGAAATTGTCCGCCGAGCCGTCGCCGCGCGGCGAACCCGCGCTGGTTGCGCCGGCCTTTGCTGCGTGCAACACGCCGCTGATCGTGACAACCGACGACGGCTCGCTCGGGCTGCGCGGCACGGTGGTGACGGCGCTGGAGGGTCTGGCGCGCGGCGGCGAAGTGCTGCGCAACGCCGCCGTCTGCACGTGCGGTCCCGAGGCGATGATGCGCGGCGTGGCGGCGCTGTGCGCGGCGCACGGCATGGCGTGCTACGCCTGTCTCGAGCGCGTCATGGCGTGCGGCATGGGCACCTGCCAGTCGTGCGTGGTGAAGGTCCACGCGGGCGCGCCGCCCGGCTTTGCCTACGACCTCTGCTGCACGCAGGGGCCGGTGTTCGACGCCACGCGAATCATCTGGTAAATCTTCATTTCGCATCGGCTGGCCGCACGAATCGCAGCACGTCGGCCGGTCGATCGACGAACCACTCCGCCCCCGCGGCGCGCAGCTCGTCGCGTGATCGAAAACCCCACGTGACCGCGATCGGCACCATCGCGGCGGCGCGGGCGGTCGCAATATCGACCACGCCGTCGCCGACGAACGCCACCGCGGCCGGCTCGATCCCCATCGCGCGGGCGATCTCGAGCGCCGGCTCGGCGGCGGGTTTCTTGTCGCGCTCGTTGCGATAGCCGCGGACGACGGCGAAGCGGTCGGCGATCCGCAGCCCCTCCAGGGTGCGGACCGTCAGGTCGTGCGGCTTGTTGGAGAGCACCGCGGCGGGAACGCCGGCGCGGCCCAGCGCGTCGAGCAGCTCCTCGACGCCGGGGTAAAGCCGGGTTTGGACCAGGAAATGATCGTCATAGGCGGTCCGGGCGGCGGCGATCAGGCGTTCCGCGTCGGCCGGTCCGGCCTGGGGCCAGGCGCGGTGGCAGAGCGTGGGCAGGCCTTCGCCGACCCAGGTGCGGACCTGCACGGTGTGCACCACGTCGCGTCCGAGGGCGGTCAGCGCATCGTTGAGCGCGGCGGCGATGTCGGCGAGCGTATCGGCGAGCGTGCCGTCGAGGTCGAAGATGATGGCATCGCAGCGGGGCGACGACGACCGGTCGGACATGCGATCCATCATGATCGCGCGGTCGAAACGCCGAAAGAGAGATAGGAGCGTTTTCCGCGCGGAATTGTGTTGACACGGCGCGGGCGCTTCATACACTCTGCCAGCTATAGAAAGGAGGTGACGCTCATGGCTAAGAAGAAAGGCGCCGCGAAGAAGAAATCAGCCAAGAAGAAAAAGAAGAAGTAGCCGATCTCGCGCGATACGCGCGGATCGGGAGCCCGACCTGATTCAGGCGGGACTCCTGGCTGTAATGGAGGGTGCTCACGCCACGGCAGCACCTTCCATTTTTTTTGCGCCCGCGTCGAGTCCTCATCCGCCGCCTCCAGTTCACCGCCGCAGGTCTGTCCTCGCCGTTACGCCGCCGCATTCGCCGCCCGCCGCCCCCGGGCACCGATTTCGATTGGACCCGCCGCCGGCGCGGGGTATCATTTCGCCCGCCGGCAAGGGAGTCCGCCCAGGCGTTCGACGCAGGATGCGTGCCCTCCATGCGATGCATCGCGGTCATTAACCAGAAGGGCGGCGTGGGGAAGACCACCACGACCGTCAACCTCGGCGCGGCCTTGGCGCAGCGCGGCCAGGGCTGCCTGCTGATCGATCTCGATCCGCAGGCCCATCTGTCCGCCCATCTGGGCTTCGACGCCCGCGAACCCGGCCCCGGCACCTACGAGATCCTCGCCGACTCGGTCGCACCGCGCGAGGTCATCCGCCCGATCGCCGATCGGCTGGCGGCCATCCCCACGCGGCTCGACCTGGCCGGCGCCGAGGTCGAGCTGGCGACCGCCATCGGGCGCGAGATGATCCTGCGCGATGCGCTGGCGGCCGAGCCGCTGCCGTTCGACTGGGCGCTGATCGACTGTCCGCCGTCGCTGGGCGTACTGACGCTCAACGCGCTGTGCGCCGCGCGCGAGGTGCTGGTGCCGCTGCAGCCGCACTTCCTGGCGCTGCAGGGGGTCGGGCGGCTGTTCGAGACGGTCGCGCGGGTCGGCAAGCGCATCAACCCCGGGCTGCGCGTGATGGGACTGGTGATGTGCATGTACGAGTCGGGCACCAAGCTGGCCGGCGAGGTGGTCGACGACCTGTCGCGCTACCTCTCCGCGGCCCGCGGCACCAACCTGCCGTGGGAGGCGGCCCGCATCTTCGACACCCGCATCCGGCGGAACGTGAAGCTCGCCGAGTGTCCGAGCTACGGGCAGTCGATCTTCGGCTACGCGCCGCGCAGCCACGGCGCGGAGGATTACCTGGCACTGGCCGACGAACTGCTGAGCGACGCGCCCGCCGCCGGGCCGGTCGATGCAGCGGTCGTCGCCGATCGGCCGCGCCGCCCGGTCGCGCCGCCGCCCGACGGAGAGCCGGCCGAGCCGCAGCGCGCGGGGGCCGCCGCGCCGTGAGCGACGCCCGGCCGCCCGCGATTCGCTCGTGGCGCCGCCCGGTTTGGATCGCGTACTGGCTGGCGCTCTTCACCGTCACCCATCTGCCCCCCGCACAGGCGAGCCGCTGGTCGTTTCACCTGCCCGACACGTTGCTGCACGGCGGCTCGTACGCGGCGCTGGCCTGGGTTTGCGTCTGGGCGCAGCGCGGCCGCTTCTTCGACGCGGCGTCACGTCCGCGGGCGGTGGCCTATGCGGCCTGGTTCGCCGTGTTCCTGGGCTACGGGGCGTTCGACGAGCTGACGCAGCCCTATTTCGGCCGGCACTGCCAGTTGACCGACTGGCTGGCGGACGCGGCGGGCGTTCTGCTGGGGCTGGGAATAGCCGCCGCGCTCGGTTCGCGCCGGCGCGGATGAGGCATGAGAGCTGCATTCACATTGCGACACCCGGGCCGCGCTTCGCGCCGCGCGCTGCGCGGAGCGATGCTGCTGCTGGCGGCGGCCGCCCCGGCATGCGATCACAGCGGGGGCAAATCAACGGCGCCCGCCCAGCGCCGCGCGCCGATTCTGCTGGTCGGCCGGCACCAGCATGACCGCGCCTTTTCGATGGCCGCCACGCTCGCGAAGCGGCACGACACCTTGCTGCGGCGGACGGTGACGACGGTGGTCGCGCGCCGGAGCCGACCGATGAGCGCTCGAGCCGCCTGCTGGCCGACATCGATCCGGGGGCCTATCGCGCCATCTGCGTCTGGGCCGACCATCCAGACGCGGTCGCCGAGCGGCTGGGCGTGCTGGGTCGCGCCGGGGCGGCGATCGTGCTCCTGGGGCGTGATTCGCCGGATTGCGGCCGCGCGGCCTTCTGCGGAACCGACGGGCATGACATCGGCGAGGCGCTGGCCCGGGCGCTGGGGGCGGCGCTGTCAAGCCAGGCCGACGCCGGCGCCGGGGCGCTCTACGACAGCGATCCGCACCGGCAGGCGCGCTGGACGGCGTTTCGCGACGAGCTGCTCTCGACCACGCGCGTGGCGCTGCTGCGCGAGGTGAGCTGGAGCGGCCGGGTGGACGCGCGGGCGCTGCTGCAGCGCGAGCTGGAGAAGTATCCGCGGATGGCGGGCTGGGCGCTGCTCGACGCGGCGCCTGTGTCGGCGCGGCCGGTCGGTCAGCCGGTGGTGCCGCGCGACGCGGTGCTGGTACTGTACAGCGACGAGGTCGCGGCGCTGGCGTGGCTGCGCGGCGGCGCCGCGGCGGCGGTGGTGGTGCCGGACGCGGTGCAGATCGCGCGGCGCGGGCTGGCGATGGCGACCGAGCTGGCGCGGGGCGCCGAGCTGCAACTGCGCGAAGAGCGCATTGCCCCGCTGATCGTCACGCCGCAGACGCTGGATCAGTATGAATCGCGCTGGTCGGCGGTGGAGGACTAGTTCGCCGCGGCCGCCCCCCGGGTCGCGCCGCGGTTCACGACGCGCCGGTCAGGATCAGCCCGATGGTCCGCAGGCAGATGACCAGGTCGAGTTCGACCGACATGTGCTTGATGTAGTAGAGGTCGAGCTGCAGCTTCTTGCGGGCGTCGGCGATGCTGTTGCCGTAGCGGAAGTTGATCTGCGCCCAGCCGGTGAGGCCCGGCTTGATGAGGTGCCGCTCGCCGAAGAACGGGATCAGGCTCGCCAGCGGCGCCACGAACTCGGGCCGTTCCGGGCGCGGGCCGACGATCGACATGTCGCCGCGCAGCACGTTCCACAGTTGCGGCAGCTCGTCGAGCCGCGTGCGCCGCAGCAGCCGCCCGACGCGCGTCACGCGCGGATCGTTGCGGGCGGCCCACATCGAGCCGGCCGACTCGGCGTCGGTTCGCATGGTGCGAAACTTGTAGAGCCGGAACCGCCTTCCGGCCTGTCCGACGCGGACCTGCGAGTAGAGAATCGGTCCGCGGCCGCCGAGACGGATCGCCAGCAGGATCAGCGCCGCCAGCGGCAGCGCCAGCACCAGCCCGCTGGCCGCCACCAGCAGGTCGAAGATTCGCTTGGCGATCACCTGCTCGCGCAGATGGCCCTTCAGGTCGGCCAGCAGGAACCAGCGCGGCGAGATGTGCGGCGCCGGCACCTCGCCGAAGGCCTTTTCGTAGAACGTCACCTCGTCGGTCACGCGGCAGCCCAGCCGCAGGCAGGCCAGCGCGGCCTCCTGTATCGCGGGGTGCTCGTCCAGCCCGGCCGCCACCACCACCTCGCGCACGTCGCGCGCGGCGCACAGTTCGGCGGCGTCGGCGGGCGTGCCAATGTGCGGCAGCCCGGGAATGTCCGGCAGGTCCGCAACCGACTCGGCCACCAGCCCGACCAGCTGATAGCCGGGCACGGCGCCGCGTCGCACCGAGCGGATGACCTGGGCCGTGGTCTGGCCCAGCCCGATCAGCAGCAGCCCGCGCCGCACGCTGGAAACCATCTCGTGCGCGGCGATGCGCAGCGTCGGCCCGACGAACAGGTACATCACCAGGCCGCCCAGGATGACCCGATGCGGCACCGGCCCCGGCAGCAGCAGGTGCAGCACCAGCGTCGACAACAGCGTGGCGACCATCGCCGCCAGCAGCGACCGCGCGGCGATCCGCGAGCAGCTGCCAGAGCGTCTGCGGCTCGTAGAGGCTGAACATCATCCCCGCCAGCACGATCGCCGAGGCCAGCACCAGCGGGCTGATCCGCGGATCGACCGCCGCGGCTCGGCGACCGGCCCGCCAGCCCGCACCCGATCGACAGCGCCGATCCCAGCGCGATCCAGCCGGCGTCGGCGATCATCCAGACCAGCTTCGGCCACCGCAGGATGTAGCGTCCGAGCTTCGCCTTGAGCTCGGCGCGCGGCGCGACGGCCTCGCGTCCGACGGCGCGGTCGGAGGACAACCCGGTCTGAACCTGTGAAAACGGATAGGCGGTCACGGGCCTCTTTCCACGCGGGCCCGGCGGCGCGGCCCAACAGCACGAGGTCAGAAGTTCTATCGGACCGCGCGACCCGGTGAATGAGGTTTGGCCCGCCGGGGGCGAAAACTGCGCGACGCCGCGCGGCCGACGCGCCGCGGGCCGCCAGACGCGATCGACCCGGGTGTCTCACCCCGGCCGGCGGCGTGGTCGATGAGAGTGGATGGGGCGTCGGTCGTCGGCCGGGCCCGATATTGGCGCGGCGGCGGCGAGACGTTCGCCTTGCGACCAGGAGAGTCTGACATGCAGGGACGCGCACGGCCGGCGATGATGCTGGCGCTGCTGTGGGCGACGGGCTGTGCGTCGCATCCGGACCGCTCCCAGCCGCGCCTGGCGGTGGTCGATGATCTGCCCACCGCGCGCGAACTCGGCGTCGCCGAGAGCGCCATCCCCAAGCGCGGCTTCGCGGTGATCGAGCAGGGCGCTTCGTTCGGCCGGTTCCCGACCGGGCTGGCGGTCGCCAAGGTGGCGGCCCGCGAACCGGCGGGCGGTCGCCGCCGGCTGGAGCTGCTCGAGGTCAACCGCAAGGACGCCGCGCGCTGGAACCATCTGCTCAATCTGCAGCCGCTGGTTCGCGCGGCGCTGGTGATGGGGCCCTATGGCCTGCCGCGCGGCAGCGTCGTGCTTGACGACGTGCTCGGCCAGGCGACCACGCTGGGGTGCGAGCTCTGCCTGGTCTATGCCGAGGGCGGCAACCCCGACACCGACACCGAGCTGATGGGCGTATTGTTCGAGGCGGCCGCACGCCGCCCGCTGGCGGTGTTCCACGCGCTGTCGCAGATGACGCGCGACGAGATCGAAACCTGCCAGCACGACAACCCGCTCGACTATCGCAGTTGCTGCGCCGAGTTCGCCGCGTCGCGCGACCTGGAGGAATCGGTCGTCGCGGCGATGTGGCAGTTGTCGCGGGCCGATCGACCGGTGAACACCACGCAGCCCAACCCGTGGCAGAGCTATCGGCCGCACGACACCGTGCCGCCGCTGCTGCGCGGGCGCGAGATCATCATCCGGCCGTAGCGCGGGGGCGCCGGCCGGACGTGCAGGTTTGGGGGACGCTGCAACGCGGCAATCCGCGCTGCGGTCAGTCTTGGGGGATTTGAATGAACACGGATGCGTCCGCCGCGGCCGCGCCGCGCGAGCCGATTTCGACCGAGCCGATCGTCGCCTGGCTGCATCGCCGCGTGATACACCTGGCGCTGGCGGGCTACATCGCGGTGCTGCTGCAGGTCAGCCTGGTGCCGCTGCATTTCGACTGGGCGCACTTCGACGCGCTGCGCGCCGCGGCGTGGCGGAACTTCCTTTATCCCTACTTCAGCCTGCCGGACATTCTCGCCAACATCGCGCTCTATGCGCCGGTGGGCGCGCTGGGCGTGCTCGCCGGGCGGCGCGTCGGTCACTCAACGCTGCTGGCGTCGCTGATGGCGCTGCTGTCCGGGCTGTGCATCAGCCTCTTCTGCGAGGGGGTGCAGTCGCTCGAGCCGGCGCGCGTCAGCTCCATCGTCGACGTGGTCTGCAACGTGCTGGGCACCACCGGCGGCGCGGCGTTCGTGCTGGTCGCGGGGCCGATCATCGCGCGGGTCGCCGCCGGCTGGCGCGCCCAGTTGCGGCGCCAGCCGGGCCTGGCGGCCGCCAAGCTGGCCGGCGCGGCGCTGCTGCTCGTCACGCTGCGGCCGTACGGCCTGGTGCTCGAGCCGAAGAGCGCGTACCGCGCCGTTCGCGGGGCGCACGTCAGTCCGATCTATACGTGGCGGAAGCTGTCGCGGGCGCCGCTCTCCGCCGATCCGCGCGTCACCGCCAGCGCCCAGCGGGCGCGCTGGGACTACGCCCTGGATCGCGTCGCCGACGGAATGCTCTACGGGCTGTTCGCGGCGCTGTGTGCGTCGGCGGTGCGGCGCTATTACGGCTATCGCCCCGCCCGGGCGGCGCGCTTCGCGGTGGGCGCGGCGGCGTTCGTCGCCGCGGGCGTGACGCTGCTGCGCATCTTCCTGCCGACCCGCGGACTGGACACCGCCCACTTCGTCGTGGCGCTGATGGGCGCGGCGCCCGCGGCGCTGCTCGCCGCGACCCGCCGACCGCCCGCCATCGGCCCCGACGGCCCGCCCGTGCGGCGCGGCACGCTCATCTTCCCCGGCCGCAGCGGTGCCGTCACCTTCGCGGTCGCGTCGATCTTCCTGCTCGTCCGCGGACTGGCGCCGTTCACCTTCACGCTCAGCGAGTGTCACCGCGTCGGCCTGCTCGGCCACATGAGCTGGCTGCCGTTTTCGCTGCTGGGCCGCAGCCGGCCGAACACGGCCTTCCTCGCCATCACCGACAAGCTGCTGATGTTCTTCCTGTGGGGGCTGGCGGCAGCGGCGATCCGTCCGCGGCAGACGGCCTGGCGGCGCGAGGCGCTCACCATCGTCGGCGCCGCGGGCGCCCTGGCGACGCTGCTTGAGCTGCTGCACGCCTTCGTCCCCGGCCGCTGGATGGACAGCACCAACCTGCTGCTGGCGCTGCTCGGCGCGGCCACCGGCGTGGTCGTCGAGCGCGCCGCGCGCGAATACCTCTCGGCCAACCTGGTGCGAGTGACGGACGACCTGCTCACGCGGCAGCTCACCGAAGGTCGATCGATCCGCCCCATCGATACCAGCCAGCCCGTCGCCCGCAAGGCGGCCGTACCGACGAGCGGCGCCGGACCGTCCGCCGCGGGTTGACGCGCCGGCGGTCAGTTGGCTTCGCTCGCGACGTAGCGGAACTTACCCGAGGCGTCGCTCGGCAGGTCATCGACCAGTCGCAGCGTCACGCCCACGCCGCCCAGCTGCCCCGCCAGCCGCGCGGAAATGCGCGCCCGGTCGGCGGGTTCGAGCGCCCCCGCCGGCACGATCGACACGTCCAGGTCCAGCCCGCGGCGCTGGACGATCCGGAACCGCCCGACGGCCGGCTCGTCACGCAGCACGTAGATCAGCGACAGCGCGTGGGCCGCACCGCCGTCGGCGCGGCGCAGCAGGTCGGTGCAGCGTCCGGCCACCTCGGCCAGCACGGGCAGCGCCCGACCGCACGGACAGGGGCGCGAGTCGCGCCGCGCCAGATCGCCCGTGCGATAGCGGATCAGCGGCATGCCCAGCCCGTCGAGGTGCGTGACGACCACCTCGGCCAGGTCGCCCGCGCCGCCCGCCACCGGCAGCAGCTCGACAATCACGCTCTCGGCGGTGATGTGCAGCCGGCCGGCCGGGCACTCGTGCGCGATGAAGCCGGCCTCGCGCGCCCCGTAGCCGTTGCTGACCGGCACGCGAAACGTGTCGAAGAGGATGTCGCGGTCCGCCGGCTGGAGCGTCTCGCCCGTCACGAACACCGCCCGCAGCGCCGGGACGCGCGGCACGCGCCCACCGTCGCGCGCGAACCGCACCAGCATCGCCAGGGTGCTCGGATAGCCGAACAGGTGGCGCGGGTTGAACCGTTCCAGCTCCGCCAGCCCGGCGCGCATCCGCTCGGGCGTCATGCGGAAGGCGTCCAGCAGGCGATGATTCACCAGCCAGTCGCGCCACTCGTGCAGGCGGTCCTGGCGGGTCCGCTCGACCGGCGAGCCCCACAGGTACAGCTCGCGCTCGCCCGGCTCGATGCCATACCAGCGACGCGAGCGCGTCCGCGCGGCCTGGTCGGCGGCCTGGCGGGCGCGATCGGTCCAGAAGCGCAGCGGCTCGCCGCTCGATCCGCCGGTGGTTGCGGGGAAGAGTCCGCCTGGCACGCCCGGCCAGGTGAAGGCCGCGCCGCCGGCCCGCAATTGCGACTTGTCGAGCAGCGGCAGCCGGGTGAGCTCATCGAGTGTCGCGCCGGCCGGGTCGATGCCGGCGTCGGCAAACCGCTGTCGCCAGAGCGGGATGTTCGCCGCGGCGGTCGACAGCAGCCGGCGGAGCTTGGCGACTTGGAGCGTCGCGAGCCGTTCGGCCGGCCACCACTGCGATTGTTCCAGGCCGCGCTCGACGGCGCGCGTCGGGCGACGGAGCAGGCGCTCGTGCAGCGGCAGGAGGATGTGGCGGACGACGCGCGGATTCATGCGTCAGGCGATCTTCTGGGCCAGCACGGCCTGGTTGACGAACAGCCTCCCGGCGCGGCCGCCGAGCCGGTCGAGCGACCGCAGCAGCCCGTTGAACCGCCCGAAGACGAACGGCAGCAGGTGAAATCCGAAGTGGAGCCGCACGCGGCCGCCCGCCAGCGCCACCCAGCGCGCCAGCTCGCCGAAGCGCGGCCAGTTCTCGAGGCCGGCGTACGGGCGCAGGCCGGTGTGCATCGCCAGCGTGCAGGCCCAGCGCCAGGAATAGTTCGGGCAGGTCAGCGCCAGCCAGCCGCCCGGCCGGCAGACGCGCAGCAGTTCCATCACCGCCTGGCCCGGTCTCGGCGTGTGCTCGATGCACTCGGACGAGACCACGACGTCGAAGCTGTCGTCGGCGAACGCCAGCGACAGCACATCGCCGCAGACCGGCCGCGCGGCGCACCGCGCCCGCACCCGCCCCAGCAGTCGTGCCCCCAGGTCGAGCGCGACCACGCGTGCCCCGCGCCGGCAGGCCGCGGCGCTGAAGCGACCCGTGCCGCAGCCGGCGTCGAGCAGGCGCAGGCCCGAAAGCGAGACTCCGGCCAGCAGCTCGTCAAACACGATCTCGATCCGCCGCGCCACGTCGTAGCCGTTCATCACGGCGTCGAAGTCGTCGGCGATGGTGTCGTAGAAGCCCTCGCGCGGGTCACGCGCCCGGATCGTCGCTGGCGCCGCGGGCGCGGGCGGCGCGGCGCGCCGGCGCGGAGCGGCAACCGTCGCTTCACTCGGCATGGGCCAGCTCCAGCGTCGCGACCGACGCCGCCCGACCGGCGGAGATCGTCTCGCGCGCCACGGGGCGGGCATCGATGGCGTCGATCGGCTCGACCGCGCTGATCCGCTCGCGCGCCACGAACGCCGGGCGACCGAGGATCGCCATGTAGGTCCGGCCGACGTATTCGCCCAGCAGCCCCACGCAGGCCAGTTGCACGCCGCCGATCAGCGCCACCAGTCCGGCGGTCGATGCCCAGCCCGGCACGGCGTGCGGCGACCACCACCACACCGCGGCGATGTAGCCCAGGTCGAGCAGCGACGCCGCCCCCAGCACCAGCCCGCACCAGGTCGCCCAGCGCAGCGGCACCACCGAGAAGCTGAAGATGCCCCGCGCCGCCAGCCGCAGCATGGCGCGCAGGCTGAACTTCGTCCGCCCGGCGATTCGCGGCGCCGCCGCGTACGGCACCGTCCGCGCCGGCAGACCGAGCCACTCCACCAGGCCGCGCAGGAACGGGGCCGGTCCGGCCGCCCGCAGCACCAGGTCGACGGCGCGCCGGTCGAGCAGCCGGAAGTCGGCCGCGCCGGGCTTCAGGCGCGTTTCAGAGAGGCGCGAAAACAGGGCGTAGAAGGCCCGCGACGAGACGCGCTTGAACCAGCCGGGCGTGCCGTGGTTCTGCCGGACCGCCTGCACGACCTGGGCCCCGCGGCGCCACTCGGTGATCAGCGCCGGCAGCAGCGCGGCCGGATGCTGCCCGTCGGCGTCCATGGTGATAACCGCCTGGCCGCGCGCCACCGACAGCCCGGCGAGCAGCGCCGCCTGGTGGCCGAACGAGCGGCTCAGGCGCACCGCCTGCCAGCGCGGATGACCCGCCGCCAGGTCGGCGATGATCTCCCACGTTCCGTCGCGGCTGCCGTCGTCGACCGCGATCAGCTCGAAGTCCGCGTCACCCAGCGCCTGGCAGATGTCGCGCACCACGGTCGGGAGCGACTCGGCCTCGTCGTGGGCCGGCAGCACGATCGAGATCTCCGGCCGGTCGCCGCCGGCGCGGGGCGCTGCGGCGCCGCGCCATTCGACCGGCGCGGCGCAGTCGTGCGCCGGCTCGGGCAACAGCGCGGCGGTCTCCTCGGCCAGGCGCCAGGTTCGTCGGCAGGTGGCGCACGACCAGACCGGCAGCGCCGCGGGGGGCGTCCGCAGCGCCAGCGGCGCGCCGTCGAACGGGCATCGGACCGGCAGAGACAGAGCGTCGAGCAGGTGCATCGGGGGCCTCCCTGGGGGCCGACTAGCTCGCCGGCGCCGTCAGCCGCTCGAAGACGCTGGCGGCGGGCGCCAGCGGGTTGCTGCGGGCGGCGCGGATCAGCCGCTCGGCCCGAATCTCGCGACTGACGGTGGCGCGCAGCGCAATCACCATCCCGATCATCGCGAAGGTGAGGTCGAGGAACTCTTCGTTGTGGAAGAAGCCGTGGATGGCATAGGCCAGCAGGCCGAGCAGCAGTCCGCGGGCGCAGTAGTAGCTCCAGCGCAGCTCGGGCGGGCCGCGCCGCCCGAAGCGCATCACCCGGAATGCCAGCAGCATCGTGCCGATCAGCAGCATGACGTAGAGCGGATAGCCCGCCAGCCCCAGCTCGGCGAGCGTCGACAGCCAGATGTTGTGGGCGGCCTTGCGGCTTTCGGAGAGCTTCTGCGCCGCCCGCTCATAGTTGGCGAACCCGACGCCGATCACCGGGTTGCGCGACAGCAGCGCGAACGCCGTGTCCCACGTCACGAACCGGCTGCGGGCCGATCGATCCTGCTCGTAGTGCACGATGCTGTCGACGCGATCGCGAATCTCGGGCCCCAGCACCACGCCCGCGACGATCGCCAGCAGCGCCACGCCGGTGAGCGCCTTGAAGCGGTGCCGGCTGGTCCACGCCATCGCCGCCAGCACGACCAGCATGGCGACGAACCCGGCCCGGCTCTGCGAGCCGATGATGCCGACGCAGATCAGCACGCTGAACACCAGGAACAGGCCGCGCAGCCGGGCGCGCTTCAGCGACAGCCCGAAGTTGAACACCATCGGCAGCACCATCGCCGAGGTCAGCGCGAAGAAGTTGTTGTCGTAGTTGCGGCCGTACACGCGGTGCGGGCCGATGAGGAAGACGTTCAACCCGCCCTTGATCGCCCAGAACCCCACCGACAGCGCCACCACCACGTACAGCACGCGGAACCGCCGCGCGTCCGACGCCAGGCCGGTCAGCAGCGCCGTCACCAGCGACATCTTCAGCAGCCGGCTGAAATCGGCGGTCGTCAGTTCGGCCGGAAACGCGCCGGCGTAGCGCGTCAGCCCGATGTACGCCAGCAGCAGCGCCAGCAGCACGAGCAGCAGCGACTGCTCGATCAGCGGCGTGCGCGCCCAGGCGCGATGAAACCCGACCACGCGCCCCGTGACCGGGTTCACGTTCGGCTCAATCTCGACCCGCCGCACGCCGACCCCCAGCGCGGAAAACACCAGCGGGACACCGACGATCATCGAATCCTGAAAGTCCGGCTGCCAGCAGAGCACCTTCGGCTGCATCAGCGACACGACGTAGTAGATGCACAGCCCGAAAAACGGCCGGGTGAGAATCACCGGCACGCAGGCGACCAGCAGCGTGACGTAGAAGGCAAAGCGCATGGGTGGTCCGCGGGCCGCGGTCGGCCCGGCAGATTCGGCGCGGTCCGATCGGGGGCGATTTGCCATCGGCACGCCGGCCGGACCGGGTGAAGGCAATCCCTTCCACCTGCGATGCTTCCGTGATCTCGATAGGGGCCCCAACTGTGCCACAGCGGGCCTGCCTGGGCACGCCCCGCCGCGACCGCGACAGACTACGCCACCGCCTCGGCATCTGTCCGCGGTGCAGCGGCCGCCAGCCGGGCGCGGACCGGCCGATCGATGCTCTCGGTCAGCAGCTCCGCCAGCCGCCCGGCGAGCAGGTCGCGCCGCGTCTCGCGCAGAAACTGCGCGTCGCGGGCGACGGTCGGCGTGCGCTGCCAGCGGCGATAGAGCCGCGTTGCCCCCGCCGCAAAGGCCGCCGCGTCGTAGCGGTGCAGCAGCTCCACCCCGCCGGCCCGCTCCAGCAGCCGCGCCACGCTCGAACCCTGCGGCACCAGCGCCAGCACCGGCCGATCGGTCGCCAGGTATTCGAACGTCTTGGCCGGAATGCAGAGCCGCCCGCCGGGGTGATCGGGCACCACCAGCAGCAGCGCCGCGGCAGCGTGCATCTCCGCGACCGCGACCGCGTGCGTGCGATACGGCTGATGCACCAGGTACTCGCCATCCACCGGCAGAATGGCGCGGCGCTCGCCCGCCGAGATCGAGCCGGTGATCCGCAATCGGAACCGCCCCGTCAGCGACGGGTGCTCGGCCAGAAAGCGCCGGCAGCCGCACAGCACCGGCTCGATCGGCTGACCGCGATAGAGCGCGCCGACATAGCTCAGGCCGAAGTCGGCCGGCGGGGGCGCGGCGCGCGGCGGCGCATCGACCGGGTCGTGGCCGTTGGTGATCGTGACGAACCGCTCCGCGCGGCGCGGCGCGTGGCGCTGCGCCAGGTCGGCCGCCAGCGCGTCGCAGGTGACGACCACGCGATCGGCGCTGCCGACGATCGCCCGTTCGAGGCGGCGCCACCAGGCGTCGGCCAGGCGATGGGCGGGGCGATAGCCGAAATTGGACGTGATCGGGTCGCGCAGATCCGCGATCCAGGGCAGCCCCAGGCGGCGCTTCAGGTGCAGTCCGACGGCGTGCACGCTGTGCGGCGGGCCGCTGGTCACCACGACGCGCACGTTGCGGCCGCGTGCCAGCCCGCGGGCCGTGCGGCGCACCGCCAGCGACCAGAGCAGCGGCACCTCGGGCAGGCCGACCCGCTCGACCGCCCGCTGCATCCGCCAGTAGGCGCGGTCTTCCAGCGTCTGCCACGCCGCCGACCGCGCCCCCAGCGCGCGCGCAGCGACGCCAGCAGCCCGCCCGGCTCCCATCCGGCGACCCGCACCACGTCAACCGCCGGCGGCAGCTCGGCCAGCAGCGTCTCGTCGCGCAGGGGGAATCGCTCGTGGCCGCAGCAGAGAATCGTCGGCCGCCAGCCGTGCCGCGGCAGATAGCGCGCCATCTTCACCGCGCGCTGCACGCCGCTGCCGCCCGCCGGCGGAAACGCGTGACAAACCCAGAGCATCTCGTGCATGGTTTCCGACCGTCACCCGCGTTGCGTTTCGCGGCGCCGCGCTACACCAGCCGCAGGCGGATCAGCCGCAGCGCCCGCCACGGAACGACGCCCGCCGGGCCGCCTTCGACCCACGCCCGCGCCAGCGCCCGCCGGACGCGCCACGCCGCCCGCCAGGCCCGCTGCCCGCCCGGCGAGTCGAACTGCCGCAAGGCCTGCCCGATCGCCGTCGCCACCGCGGCCACGCCCGGACGCCAGCCCCACGCCCGGTAGCCTACCGGCGTCCCGAGCGGGTTCCAGAGCGTCTCGTGCGCTGGCGATTGCTCATCGAAAGGCCGGTCCAGCCGCTCGTCGTCGCCCGGACCCCACACCAGCTGCGGCGTGCCGCACAGGCTCGCCAGGTGCAGACCGCCGGTCGAACCGCCCGCCGCCAGCCGCGCGCCACGCAATGCGCGATCGCCGCCGACAGGTCGCCGCTCAGCCGCGCTACCCGCAGGCCGCCGCGCCCAGCCGGCGTGCAGCTCGTCCCACCACTCGATCGGACAGTTCCGCTCGGCCGATGCCGCCCGCGTCCGCGCGCCAGCACCACGTCCCACGCGATCGGCCGCCGCGCCCAGCCGGACAAACCGCTGCCCTGCCCCCGCCAGCCGCACGGTGCGGCAGCGCGCTGCCCGGCGACACCGCCTGCCACCACCGCGCCTGCGTCGGGGGTCACGCCGGTCCGCTCCATCGCGGCCAGATCGCCGCGCAACGATTCGTCGGCGACGCGCCGCCCGGCCGGCAACGACGCGCGCTGCTCCTCGCTCGGCTCGCCCGGCAGATCGTCGAGCGACACCTCGACAACCCGCCGCGTATCACACGCCGGCTGCTCGTACAGCCGCCTGCCGCCCGGCCGCAGCAGACCGTCACGCGGCCCGGATGCCGCCGCGCGCTGCCGCCTGCACGCGCCCCCGCCAGGTCATCAGCTCCCAGCCGAACTCGCCCGCGAACGGCGGCAGCACGATCGGCGAGTCCGTCGCCGTCGTCGCGGCGCGCGACCACGGAATCGCCAGCCGCGTCGCCCGCCGTGTACGCCCGCTCGAACTCGGCCAGGTCGCCGGCCGGCGCGGGTCGACGGCTCAGCTCCCACGGCGACGTTCGCAGGCCGTTCGACCGGCGCCGCAGGTCGAGCACGGCGCGGTGGCCGGTATCGCGCGCCGCCGCGGCCGTCGCGGGCGAATAGTCGGCCCGCAGCCCGAACGGCACGACCAGCGTCGCCGGCCGCGCGCCGCACCAGCGGGCGATGAGTTGCGCGGCCGTCTCGAACTCCTCGAGCTGGCGCTCTTTCGAGAGCGCCGACAGCACCGGGTGCGTGTGCGTGTGGTTGGCGAACTCGACCCAGGCGCGGTCGGCGGCGGCGATTTCGGCCGGTGTGACATACGCCGCGCGCTCGGCCGCCAGCCCGGCGCCGCTTGTGCCGGCGTCGCGCAGCAGCCGGTCGAGCAGCGCCGGCAGCCGATCGGGCAGAAAGACCCGCCGCGTCAGATCGGCGATTGACTCGGCCGCCTGTGGCGCGAGGTCATACTCGCGATACAGCGCGCGGATCGCCGCCTCGGCCGCCGCACTCCGCGGCGATGCCAGCAGCCACGCCAGCTTGTGGCGCCACAGCAGGTCGCCATTGCCCACCACGCTGGTCGTCAGCGCCACGGTGATCGGAACGCCGTAGCGCCGCGCGATCGGCGCGGCCACGCGCAGCGTGTCGGCGAAGCCATCGTCGAACGTGACCACCGCGGCCCGGCGCGGCGGCCGGCCGCGCTCAAACGCGGCGACCACGTCGCTCAACCGCGCCGGCCGGAAGTGGCGCGCCAGCCAGGCCATCTGCCGCTCGAACTCGCGCGGCGTGTGGGTCAGGCCCGGCGCGTCCACCAGGTCGCTCGGCTCATCGGAAACGCGGTGATAGGCGAGAATCGTCACGCACTCGGCCGGCCGCGCGCGGCGCAGCGCGGCGCCCAGGCGGCCCGCGGCGCGGCGGACGGCTCCCACGCGCGGCCCGCCGGCGACTTCGTCGAGCGTCGCCGCCAGCTGCCGCGCCTGAGTCTGGCGCGTCAGCGGCGCCAGAGCGGCCGCGGTGCGGCGCGGATGCAGCCGGCCGCCGCGCCAGCGCGCCGCGATCTCGCGCAGCGCGGCGCCGATCGCCGGCGCGTCGCGCGGCGGGGCGATCCACACGCCGTCAAACGTCCGCAGCAGCTCCGCCGCCTCGCAATCGGCCGGCAGCAGCGCCAGGATCGGCTTGCCGCTGCCGAGGTATTCGTAGGTCTTGGCCGAGATGTCGATGTCGGTGCCGGCGGCGTCGGATTGCAGGATGACCATCACCGTGCACGCCTGCATCAGCGCCATCGCATCGCCGTGCGAGACCAGCCCGTGCGAAACCACCGCGCCGCGCTGTGCCGCCTGGCGCACCGCGTCGGCGTGCGGCCCCAGTCGGCCCGCGAACTCCAGCCGCACCGGGCCTGCGTCGGCCGGCAGCGCCGCGAACCCCTCGATGAGCGGCCGCGGGTCGCGCCCGCCGTAAAGCGAGCCGCAGTAGAGCAAGCGCAGGGTGTCGGGCTCGATCGTCGGGGGCGCGGTCGAGAAATCGGCCGGGTCGTAACCGTTGCGGATCGTCACGAACCGCTCGTCGGCGCGGCGCGGATAGCGGCGCCGGAACTGCCGCGTCATGCGTTCCCCGATGCTGACCACCGCCGCGGCGCGCCGCACGATCGCCGCCTCGCAGCGCCGCGCCAGCCAGCGCCCCACGCGCCCGCCGCTGGCGTTCCAGTGGACGTACTCGACCCACGGATCGCGAAAGTCGGCCACCCACGGCAGCCCCAGCCGCCACGCAATCGCCAGCGCCGCCAGGTGATCGCTGAACGGCATCGCCGACGAGTAGATCGCGTCGAACGGCTGGTCGCGATGCAGCCGCGCCGCCGCCGCCACCGCCGCCGGCACGCGCCAGATGCCGGCATCCGGCCAGCAGAGCCGCTGCCACAGCCGAAGGGCGCGCCAGCCCAGTCCGTCGGCCCAGCGGCGCGCGTCGAGCCCCATCCAGTCGGTGGCGCGACCGAGTCGCTCTGCCCACGCGGCGACCAGCTCTGCCGGGCCGGACTCGAGCCGGCCGGCGAACCGTTGCACGATGATTTCGGGCGGAATCTCGGCCAGCGAGTCGAGGTCGCGCGTCGTCGCCGACGCCTCGCCGTCCGCGCGGCCGGGCGGCGCGAGCGGGCCGGTCAGCACCACCGGCTGCCAGCCGTGGCGCGCCAGGTAGCGGCAGAATTTCCGCACCCGCACCGCTCCCACCGAGGCCACCGGCGGAAAGCGGCTGGTCACGAACAGCACGCGACGCGGCGCCGCAACGGGGCGCGGTCGTGCGATCGCGAGCGGCGACACCGGTCGGGCGACCGGCCTGGCGACAGGTTGAACGTCGAGCAGCGTCATGCGGCCCCGCCCGGACGGGTCGATGCGTGAAGCGGCGCGTCAGGCGCCGGCGGTGACCAGCTCCGGCCCCGGCGCGTCGGCCGGCGGCCGCACTCCGCGACCGCGCCGCACCGCGCGCAGCGGCAGCTCCACGGCCCGCGGCGCCGTGCGCACGACGCGCTGCGGGCCGATCACCATGCGTTCGAACAGCAGCGCCCGCGACGCCCAGTCGAACCGCGCCAGGGCGCGGCGGTGCGCCGCGCGGGCCGCTCGGGCGCAGCGCTCGTCGTCGGTCAGCAGCGACGCCACCGTCTGCGCGAACTGCCCCGCGTCGTCGGCCACGAACACCCCCGCCGCCGGGCCGCACTCGATGCACTCCGACACGCCCGAGGTCGCCACCACCGGCCGGCCGAACGCCATCATCTCGAGCACCTTGTTCGGCAGCCCGCGCGCCACGCGCAGCGGCGCCACGCCGACGCGAATCCGTCGCAGAAACGCCCCCACGTCGCTCACGCCGCCGGTCACGCACACGCCGTCGCGCCCGGCCAGCGCCTGCACCGCCCGCGCCGGTCGGCGTCCGACGATCAGCAGGCTGGCGCGCGGCGCCAGCCGCCGCACCTGCGGCCAGACCTGGCGCACAAACCAGCACATCCCGTCGACGCTCGGGGCATAGTCCATCGCCCCCACGAAGCCCGCGACCGGACCGAGCGACTCGGCCGGCGGCGACACGTCGGCCGGCACGTTCACCCCGTTGCCCACCACGGCCAGCTTGTGCGGCTCGAGATAGCGCGCGATCAGCTCGCGCTCGCGCGGCGTGATGATCAGCGTGCAGTCGGCTTGCTCGGCCCAGTGCAGCTCCGCGGCCCGCAGGCGCCGCGCCTCGGATGACCAGATCCAGCGCCGCGGTCCGCGCGCCGTCTCCGCCAGCTCGGCCCACTTCTGGCTGTCGACGTCGCAGAAATCCAGCACGCGCCGCACGTTCGGCACGGCCAGCGCGAAGGGCGCCATGCCCGACGAATAGGCCACCACCGTGTCGATCGCGTGCTCGCGCGCCCAGCTCTGCACCAGCCGCATCATCAGCTCCGAGCGCAGCGCGCCCTGCGTCGCCGTGCCGCCCGACAGAAACGACCGCAGCGCCCCGGCCCGCGCCCGCCAGCGACCCACCGGCAGCGCCACCGCATCGACGCACATCTCGCGCATGTGGGCCAGCGCCGCGGCCGAGACCGGCTCGTCGGCGAACGCCACGCACCACACCCGGTGCCGCTCCGCCAGCCGCCGCAGAAAGTGATAGGCGCGAATGCGATCGCCCTTGTCCGGCGGACAGGGAAAGCGATGCGCCAGAAACAGAATCCGCGACTGCCGCCGCGGAGCCAGCAGCGGATCGTCGAAGCCGCGCAGCGTTTGGACCGTCGCCTGCATGCGTCACCTATCCCGGAATCGATCCGGCCAGCACGCCCCCGAGCCATCGCGTCACCGGCAGCGGCAGCCAGCGCCACGCCGCGCGTGCCGCCGCCCAGCGCCGGCTGCCGGCGTCCAGGTCGGGCGGCGCGGCGCCGCCCGGCACATAGGCCTGGTACGCCAGCGGCGTCGCCTCGAAGCCGAACGACTCCTTGAACGCCACCGAACCGGCGTTGTCGACGCGCGACCGGCCGAAGTCGTACACCCGGCAGCCGCACGCCACCGCGTCGCGCATCGATTCGCAATAAAGAAAGTTCGTCAGCCCGTAAATGTCGGCCCGCTCGTCGTACCCGACCAGATACGGCAGCGCCGTCTCGCCGTGCCGCAGCGTCAGCAGGCCGGCCACCGCGCGGCGTTGCGCGCCGTGGCGGCAATAGACGATCTGCACGCGACAGTCGTCGCGAAGCTCGTCGGACAGCGCCTCGAAGAACGCCCGCGGATAGTTGATCGACCCCAGCCGGCGCATCGTCGCCGCGTAGAGCCGCCAGGCCGTGCCGACCGCGGCCCGATCGAACGCGACCTCAAGCGTGTGCTTCTCGCCGGCACGCCGCGCCGCGGCCCGCGCCTTGCGCGGCAGCCAGTCGGCGACCTCGTCGACCCGCGCCGGCAGCGTGCGGCGAAACGTCACGTGGCGCGTCGCGATCGGCAGACTCTCATCGCACGGTCGCAGGCAGCGCAGCTCCAGCACCCGCGCCGACAGCTCGTCGGCCAGCGCCCGGGCACGCGCCAGCAGCGCCGCGGCCACCGCGTCGTCGTCAGCCAGCGGCCCGCCGTAGATGCCGTACGGCACGCTGATGAGCATCCGCCCGGCGATGCGGCTGTTGACCTGCGTCAGCGGCAGAATCCCGGCGACCCGCGACCCGCGCCGCGCGATCAGGTGTCGTCCGGTGTGTCCGAAGGCCCGCTGCACGGCCTGCGCCCAGCCCCAGCGATGATGAACAGTTCCGTCGGCGTGCTCGGCGGCGTAGCGCTCCCAGGCCGGGGCGTCGGCGTCGATCGCGGGACAGAGGTCGAGTCGGGCAGGTTCTTCGCGCGGGCGGGCCGGCCTACGCGGCGGAGCTGTCGTACTGCATGCGTGCGGCACGGTTGTCCGCTCCCACGGCCACGCAGCCCAGCACGTGAACGTTGTTGGCCGCCAACCAGCGAACCGACTGGCGGACCAACGCGGCGCTGGTCCGCTGCATGCGCACCACCATCAGCACGCCCGTGCACAGGGCGCCGATTCGGCCGACGTCGGCGGCGGCCTGAACCGCTGGTGTATCGACCAGCACGTAGTGGAATCTCTCGCGGATCTCGTCCATCACCCGCGGCATGAGGCGCGAATTCAGCAGCTCGCTGCGCGAATTCGAGCCCAGCATCCCCGCCGGAAGCACCTTCAGATTGCCCACGCACGAATCGTGCACCGCGTCCATCAGGGCGCACTCGCCCGCCAGCACTTCCGCCAGCCCCGGTCCGCCGCGCACCCCCAGCCGGTTTCCGAGCTGCCCCGCCCCCAGGTTGCAATCGACCACCAGCGCGTTCAGATGCCGCACCTCGGCCAAGCGCCAGCCCCAGGTTCGCGACCGTCAGCGTCTTGCCTTCGCCGGCGCGGCTGCTGGTGACGGCCAGCAGGCGGTGTTCGCCCGTGGCGTTGTGCGACAGCAGCCAGGTCCGCAAAGCGCGATACTGCTCCGCCACAGCCGACGCCCGCTCATGCAGCACCAGCAGCGAGCCGTCCAGGTCGCGCGCCGCGGCCGGAGGCGTCGCCGGAGCGGCGGGCCTGGGTGTTGCGGCTGGTCGCTCGGCGTGCGGAGTCGCGGTCGCGCGCGGCGCGACGGGGCGCAATTCCTGCGCGGGCAGCGGCGTGATTCGGCGGCTCAGCTGGGCCGACAGCAACCGCTCCTGCTCTGCCTTCTTCAACGCGTCCGCGATGCGACCCATGGCATCTCCCTGCTTTCGCTGCCGCCGCGCTACGCCGCGCGCCCGGCGTTCTCCGCCGACGGCACGCTCGGCGACTTGGCAACGCTGTTCGCGCCGATCGCCACCCAGCGGGCAAACCGCGGCGGATCGGTCAGATCGACGTACGCTCCGGCCGCGCTGATGGCGGCCGCCAGCGCCAGGCCGATCGTCGCGATCGACCGCGCGCCCAGCAGGCGCGAGGTCCGCCGCGCCCGCGCCGCCGCCGGGTTGATCAGGTCGATGACCGAGAGCACCTGCACGCCCGCGGCGCTGGCGAGCTGGGCCGCCGTGCGGCACGAGCCGTCGGTCACCTCGCGCAGAAACACGGCCGCCACGCCGGTCGCCAGCGACAGTACCAGGCAGACGAACAGCACGGTTCGCGGGTTCGGCGAGGTCGGCAGGCGCGGCAGGTGCGGCGCATCGGCGACCCGCAGGCGGATGCCGCGATGCTCGGCCTGCACCGTCAGCACGCGGTCGATCGGGTCGATGTGGCCGCGCCACGTTTCAACCTCGGCCTTGGCGCGATCGACCCGCGCGATCAGTGCCGTGCGGGCCTCCAGGAATTTTGCGGCGTCGGCGCGCTGGGCCATCAGCGCGTTGGCGCGCTGCTCGCACGCGGCCAGCCGCGCCGCCAGCGTTTCGCGACGCTGCTCGAGCGTCTCGCGCTCATGTTCGAGCCGGCTCGCCTCGCCGACGATCGCCACGCCCTGCGCGGCCGGGGCGTCGCCTGGCAGCTCCGGCGCGGCCGCCAGGAATTCCGGCGTCCGCGCCAGCTCGGCCTGCATCTCGTCGATGCGCGCCGCCAGCGCCACCACCACCGGATGCTGGTCGGTCATTCCCTTGAACTTGCGGTTCTGCCACATCTCCACCTGCGCCTTCTCGAGCGCCGAAATCAGCGCCTCGCGCTGCGGATTCTCGATCCGCCGCGTCGTCGGCAGGTGCGGCGCCACCGCGTTCGCGGCCGGCGCCGAAAGATCGCCCAGGGCGCGATCGCTGGCGGCGATCTCGTCGGCCAGGTCGGCCAGCTTCGCCGTGTCTTCGTGTCGCTGGCGGACGAGCGTGGAAAGCTCTTCGCGGGCGGCGTGGTCGGCCTCCGGCGCCAGGCCGGGGTGACAGCGCTCCAGCTCGGCCAGCTCGGCCTCCAGCGCGCCCAGCGCCTGCGTCGAGCGACTCGACTGGCGGGTGTAGAACTGCCGCGCGTCCTGCAGGATGCGCGTCGTGCGGCGCTCCACGTCGGCGATGTAGGTGTCGCAGACCGTCCGCATGATCGCCGGATAGTGCTTCGGTTCCGGCCCGGTCAGCGTGAGACTGAGCAGGTCGCGCGTCGGCTCGGGCGAAACGATCTTCACTTCCAGCCCGTCCAGCATGCCGTCGACGCTGAAGCCGGCCGGTATCCCAGCGGCGTGCGCGGCGCGGCGCCACGCGGCCGGGCTGCGCAGATCGTCGCCGGCGGTCGATCGCACGGCGTCTACTGCGTCGGCCCAGCCTTTGCCGAGGTTGTTGAGCACCACGTCGCGGCAGCGCTCCAGCGTGGCGCTCACCATGTAGGTCCGCGGCAGCCAGTGGGTCGCCGTGCAGGCGATCGTCGCCGCCGCCAGGGTCGGCAGGATAAACCACCAGTGGCGCGTCGCCGCGACCCGCCAGACGTTCTCAAAGGTCTGGCGCAGGTCGGCAACGCTGAATTCGTCGTGGTGCTGGTGCATCAGTCCATCGCCCAGCGCGGCGCGTGCGGCGCCGCGTCAGAATCCGGTGCTGCGGCCCGACGCCGCCGCCACGCCCGGCTGGTTGTATCGCACGCCCTGGTCGCGGAAGTCGATCGGCGTCGAAACCACGCCCGCCGCCGGACCGACCGGGTAGAGCAGCTCGCGCAGCCGCAGGCCGACCCACGCCAGCGGCGTCGGCGGCACGTACACAATGTCGCCTTCCTGCAGCAGCACGTTCTTCTCGAGCATGCCGCGCTTCATCACGTCGTCGACATCGACCACGATCTCGTGCCGCTCGGCGCTGGTGTGGCTCGGTCGAATCACCTTCACCTGGCTGTTCCACGCCAGAAACGTCGGCTGCGACAGCGCCAGCGCCCGCAACAGCGTGTCGTGGCCGGTGTACGTGTAGGCGCCAGGCCCGGCCACCTCGCCGAACACGAAGTAGCGCTTGCTGTTCGGGCTGACCACCCGCACCGTCACCTTCGGCGCGACGTAGTAGCGCGCCATCTGCTTCTCAATCTTGTCGGATATTTCGGTCGTCGTCAGACCGGCCACCGAGACCTCGCCGATCAGCCGCAGCGTCACCTTGCCGTCGGAATTGACCATCTGCGATTCGTTGTCGATCTCCGTGGCGGTCGGCGACGTGAACTCGAGCACGTCGGGCGGATTGACGCGGTAACCGCCGCCCGAGACGTCCTGCTCGTGCGCCCGCAGAAAGGCCGACAGCTCGCCCGGCTTCGGACCGCAGCCGATCAGCGCGGCGGCGATGCAGGCGCCGACGAAGGCGATCGCGCGGCGGAATGGAGAGAGCAACAGGGCCGACATCCGTGTCATGCGCCGATCATCCTGAGTGTGTTCGGTCGGGGCGGGCGGGGGGACGGTGCCACCGCCATCGCCCCCCGGCGACCATCGGATCGCGGGGGGTGCGACTGGACTTACAAGACGTAGGGATTGTGCCGGTCGCGCGGCGTGGCGCGACGACTCGCTCCTGCTAATCAGAACACTGTTTTTATCGGGCTACTGACAGCGCGGTTTCTGCCGCTGGCCGCGCAACCTTAGCGTCATGCCGCAATTAAAGCGCTTCCGATAACCCTTGGTCGACTTCCGGCCCCGGAGACCCGCCGATGTACCGCGACCACTTCGGCCTGACCGCCGATCCCTTCAACAACACCCCCGATCCACGCTTCTTCTTCAACACCCCCAACCACGAAGAGGCGCTCGCATCGCTGCTGTACACCGCCACCATGCGCAAGGGGTTCGCGCTGGTCACCGGCGAAGTCGGCTCCGGCAAGACGCTGCTCACGCGCCTCGCGATCGGCCGACTCCCCGTCGGCACGCAGACCGCCGTCATCACCAACACGCGCCTCACCGGGCCCGAGCTGCTCGTCGCCGTCTGCCGCGAGTTCCAGCTGCGCGCCGACCACACCTCGTCGCCCGCCGAACTGACCCACACGCTCGAACAGTTCCTGCTCGAACAGTACGCCCGCGACCGGCTGTGCGTCGTGATCCTCGACGAGGCCCAGAATCTCTCGCCCGACGCCTTCGAAGAGCTGCGCCTGCTCGGCAACCTCGAGGCCGAAGACGCCAAGCTGTTGCAGATTCTCATCCTCGGCCAGCCTGAGCTGCAGGAGACCTTCCGCCGCTCAGACCTGCGCCAGCTCCGCCAGCGGATGTTCCGCGTCTTTCACCTCGGCGGACTGAGCGAAGAGCAGACTCTCGGCTACATCCGCCATCGCATCGACGTGGCGGGCGGTCAGGCGGACGCGCTCTTCGACGCGCCGGCCATCACTGCCATTCACCGCGCATCGCGCGGCCTGCCGCGCATCATCAACCAGCTGGCCGACAACTGCCTGCTGCACGCCTACAGCAGCGGCGCGACCCGCATCACGGCGCAGACGGTGCAGGCCTGCATCGATGTCGTCGAGATAGACGCGCCGCTCACCGCCGCCGCCGAACCGGCCGCCACGCCGCCGACGGCCGCAACGCCGCGGCGCGCCGCCGCACCGACCGTCGACGGCCGCGCGGCGCGCCATTCGGCCCGCACCGCCGCCGTCGCGACGACCGACATCATCGCCGCCGAGACCGAGCGCGCCGGCACGGCCATCGCCGCGACGGTCAGCGCCGAGTCGCTGGCCGCGGTGGACGCCGTCGTCGAGCGGCTGGGCGAGCGACTGTCGAACTTCGAGCGGCGCATCGACACCATTGCGCTGCAGCTCAAGACGCCGCGCGAGACGGCCGAGCAGGTCGAATCCGACCTGGCGCGCATCCGCAACGCCCGGCACCAGGCCCAGGAGATGCTCGAAGACGCCCGCGGCCGACTGGATGCGATGACCGCCCGCTTCGGCGAGGTGACGCTGCAAGGCGAGGCCGACCTGCGGATGCTCGCCGACCGCACCGGCCAGACGCTGCGCCACGCCGAGGACCAGACGCAGGAGGTGGCGCGGCGGGCCGATCGGCTCCGCTCCGAGGTTCTGGCGCAGCGCGATGCACAGTTGAAGCAGATTGTCGCCGCCGACGCGACCGCGGCGCTCGACGCCGGCGAGCTCCGCCGCCAGATCGAGACGGCGACCGCCGACATGCGGCGCGTCACCGAGGCGACCAACGACCGGCTGGACGAGATGTGGAAGCTGCTGGGGACCGACCTGGCGACGACGCGCAGCGAGCTCGCCGAGCTGCGAAAGCGGAGTGACGCCCGCGCGGCCGCAGCCCTGGATGCCGAGCGGATCGCCGCCGAGGCGAAGGCGCGCGTCGAGGAAACGATCCGCCAGGCCGAGCAGCGCGTCGAGCAGTTGCGCCAGCAGATCGAGGCCTTGCCAAGAGCCGAGAGCGCGGCGCACGCCGCGAGCCTGGCGGCCGCGCAGGCGGCGCGGGCGCGCGTGGCCGAGCTGGTGGCGTCGGCCGAGGGGCTGTGCGCCACCGCCCAGGCGCAGATCAACGACACCGTGAACGATCTGCACCGCACGGTCGCGACGCAGGTCGCCGCGGCGCAGCGCGAGGCGCAGCAGCCGCTGGACGAGTCCCGCCGCGCGCTGGGCGACTTCGAGTCGGCCGTCGCGGCGGCGCGGGCCGAGGCGCAGCGCGTGCGGTCGGAGCTGGACGCCGCCGTGGAACGAGCCCGCGCCACGGTCGCGCAGACGACCCAGCAGTTCGCCGCGACCCTCGACGGGCATCGCGCCGACGTGGCCGACCTGCAGCGCGCCGCCACCACCGTGCACGGCGAGCTGTCGCATGCTGCGACCAGCCGCGCGCGAGGCGCTGGGCGCAGCTCGAGGCGCAGTCGGCCGCCATTGCCGAGGTGAAACGTGATCTGCACGCCGACGCCCAGGCGACGCGCGGCGCCGCCTGCGCGGCGCTGGCCGAGCTGGCGCGCGAGTTCGAAACGGCCCGCACCCGCGCCGCGCGCGAGGCCGAAGCGCTGCTGGCGGGGGTCGACGATCGCCTGGCGCAGTCCGATCGGATGGCCGACGGGCTGCGCGAGCGGCTGGCGGCGAGCCTGGCGGCCGCGGCCGAGCAGGCGTCGGCGGCCGAGGCCCAGATGAAGCTGCACGCCGACGACGTCGCGGCCCAGCTCTCGAAGCTGACCGAGGCGTCGCTGGCGCGGATCACGTCGGCCAACGAGCTGGCCAAGAATTCCGTCGCCGAACTGTCGGTCAAGTCCGAGCACGTCCGCGGCGTCTGGCGCGTGGAATTGGCCGAGCATCAGCGCGAGTTGACCACCTCGGTCGAGGCGATCCGCCGCGAAGCCGCCACCATTCGCGAGACGTTCGACGCGCTCCGCGGCCAGCTCGAAAGCGAGCTGGACACGGCCGGCCGGACGATCGCCGCGCAGCGCGACCACGCCCGTGCCGCCGCCGAGCGGATGATCGAATCGCTCGACGGGCTCATCCGCCGCGCCGCCGGTCAGGCCGACGCCGTCGAGCAGCGCATCAACCGTCTGCTGACCGACGGGCAGGAGCGCAGCGAGAAGCTGTCGGTCTTCGCCGACGAAGTTTCCTCGCGCACGACGGCGCTGCTGGCGTCGCTCTCCGACCAGGCCGACGAGCTGCAGGCGCGGTTCGACACCGACATCGGCCGGATCCGCGACGAGCTGGCGACGCAGATCGCCACCCATCGCGAGCAGGTCGAAACGCTCGAACGCCAGGTCGCCGGCGTCGGTCCCGCCGCCCGCGCCGCCACCGACGAACTCGCCGAGCGGCTCGGCGCGCTGCGCACCCAGGCGACCCGCGATGCCGAGACGCTTGCCGGCGGATTCTCGCGCATCGTCTGCGAGACGCAGGCGTCGGCGGCCAAGCTGCGAACCGAGCTCGAAGGCGTGCAGCGCCACCTGGTGACCACGGCCGACACCGCCCGGCGCGAGATGGACGAGGCCGCCGCGCGGCGCGCCGCCGCCGCCGAACAGCTCCGCCGCCAGGCCACCGACGCGCTCTCGTCGGTGCGCGAGGAAATCGAACGCATGACGCGCATGTCGGAGACACTGCGGTCGGAGATTTCGACCGGCAGCGAGGACATCCGCCGCGCCGTCGATTCGGCCGATCGCCGCCTGCAGCAGCGCGCCACCGCCACCGCCGGCGCGGTCGACGCACTGCGCGAGTCGGCCAAGCGCGACGCCGAGGCCGCCGGCACGCGCCTCGACGCGCTGCGCCAGCAGGTCGAAGGCGTGCTCGACCAGGTGCGCACGCAGGCCGGCAAGCTGCTCGAACAGGCCCAGACCGGCGGCGAGACGCTGCGCAGCCGGGCCGAGGAGATTCTGGTCGCGGCCCAGAGCGGCGCCGAAGGGATCGCGCAGCACGCCGAGTCGCTGCTGCGCGGCGCGACCGAGTCGGCCGACCGGCTGCGGGCCGAGGCCGAGGAGCTGCTGCGGCGAACCGAGGAATCGACCCGCACGGTGCGCAGCGACGTGCAGTCGCTGCGGGCCGAGCTGCAGCTCGACCGCGAGAAATTCGAAACCCAGGCGGCGCGGACCCATGCCGAGTCGCTCACCGGCCGCGACCAGGCCGAGCACCTGCTGGCCCGCGCCGAAGAGGTCGAGCGCCGCACGCGCGAGCTCGTGGCGATGCCGGCGCGGTTGGTCGCCGAGGCCGATCAGCGCGCCAGCGAGCTGCGCGACATGACCCACGCGGTCGCCAAGGTGATCTCCAAGCTGAGCGAGGCCCAGCAGCACGCGGTGAAGCAGGCGCGGCAGATCGAGGCGGCCAACGCCACCGCCGAGCAGCGGCTCGGACAGATATCGCAACACACCGTGCGCGTCGGGCAACTGGTGGGCATCATCCGCCAGCTCTACGGCGCGATGGACGCGCGGGTCGAGAAGATGCGCGCCCGGCTCAGCATGGCCGACGACCTGTGCCGCAGCGTGCCGCGCGAAATCGAGGGGCTGCGCGAAGTGCTCTCCGAGCGCGTCGGGCGACTCGAGAGCGTGCCGGTCGAGGCCGAGCCGGTCGCCGTCGGCGCGCCGGTGCCGGCCGGGCCGAAGAGCGCCGCGCCGAAGGCCGCCGCTCCCAGGCCCGCCGCGCCGCGCCGCGTGGTCAAGCCGGCCGTCACCGCGCCGAACACGCCCAAGGGTCCGTCGCTGGGCGAGGTGGTCTCCAAGAATGCCCAGCTCGCGGCCTGGCTGCGCGACACGCTCTCGGACGCCGATTCGACCGACAAGCGCGGCCAGCCATAACCCGCCGCGCGACCCGCGGCTCACTCACCGCATAGCGCCGCCAGCGCCGGCTCGACCAGCGCCGCGGCGTCTGCGCCCGCCGGAACGTCCATCCAGCGCACCCCCGGCAACCGGCGGAACCAGGTCCGCTGGTGCTTCGCCAGCCGGCGGGTGTGAATCTTGATCTGCTCGATCGCATCGGTCAGCGCGCAGCGCCCGGTCAGGTGCTCGATCAGCTCGGCGTACCCGACCGCCGCCGCCGCCTGCGGCGAGAGCCCGTCCGCGCCGCGTTGCAGCCCGCGCACCTCGTCGACCAGCCCCGCGGCGATCATCTCGCGCACGCGGGCGTTGATCCGCGCCGACAGGTCGGCCCGGTCGCGCCGCAGCCCGACGCTGCGACAGCGCCGCGGCGGCCGATCCCATTCCGGCGCTGCTGCGCGCTGATCGCTTCGCCGGTCAGTTCGTGAACCTCCAGCGCCCGCTCGATGCGTCGCACGTCGCTGGGGTGATCCGCGTCGCCGCCGCCGGGTCGAGCCGCGCCAGCTCGGCGTGCAGCGCCGCGCTGCCCTCGACCGCTGCGCGCTGCCGCAGCCGCGCGCGGATCGGTTCGCTCGCCGACGGCCCGTCAAACAGGCCGTAGAGCAGCCCCATCAGGTAGAGCGGCGTGCCGGCGACCGCGAGAATTGCCCGGCCGCGCGCCGCGGCGTCGTGCAGCGCCGCGTCGGCACATTCGACGAACCGCGCCACGCTGAACGACTCCGCCGGCTCCACCAGATCCAGCCCGTGATGGCGGACGCGCTGCCGGTCGGCGACCGACGGCTTGGCCGTGCCGATGTCCATTCCGCGATAGACCTGCATCGAGTCGACCGCGAGAATCTCGGCGTTCAGCCGTTCGGCCAGCGGCAGCGCCAGCGCCGATTTTCCCGCCGCGGTGCAGCCCAGCAGGACGTACAACTGGATGGAACCGGGGTCGCGGGTCATAATGTCGCCGCCAGGCCGGGCCGCGCGGCGGTGAGCTGCGGCCGCCTTCGGGGAATCCTATATGCGAAACTTCGTGCGGACGATGCTGGTGGTGGCGACGGTGGCGTGGGCCGGATGTGTCAACGTGAAGGCGCCCGAGCGGATTGACGTCGGTGGTTCGCCGGTCTACGGCGGATCGCACCGTTCGAGCCGTCCCGAGCCGCAGACGCTTTCGGAAGCGCGCGAAGAACTGCGCCGCGCCTACGACCGCATCGACTCGCTCGAGCACAAGGTCGCCGGCCTGGAATCCGACAAGCGCAAGCTCAAGGACGAGCGCGATGACTACAAGGATCGCTACAAGCAGGCCCGCAAGGAGCGGGACAACTAGCGCCCCGCCCGGCGCCTGCGCCCCGCTTGGCACCTGCGGACCGCGCCGCCTGGCGCCGGCATCACCATGACGCCGCGCGCTCGCCGCATCGCCTTTGCCGTGCTGCGCTGGGGGCTGGCGGCACTGGCGCTCTGGTACCTGGCGACGCAGATGTCGTGGGGGCAGTTCCGCGCCGTCCTCGCCCAGGCCGACTGGCGCTGGCTGGCGCTCTCCATGTTCGCCCTGGCGCCGGTGCCCTTCCTCCAGGCGCTGCGCCTGCAATGGCTCATGAACGCCAACCAGATCGCGCTGGACGGCCCGCGCGCCACCGGCATCACCTTCGCCGCCAACTTCGCCAACTTCGTCCTGCCCGGACAGACCGGCGGCGACCTGCTCAAGGCCCTCTTCGTCGCCCGCGACACCGACCGCCGGCACGAGGCCGCCACGGTCGTCCTCTTCGACCGCGTCCTCGGCCTGGTCTGCGTCACGCTGCTCTCGGGCGCCATGCTGCTGGCCAACTGGCGCGACCCGGCCGTCAAGGTCTGGGGACGCTCGATCGCCATCGCCTTCGTCGCCCTGCTGCTGCCCGGCATCCTCTACTTCTCGAACTGGTTCCGCCGGCTGATCGGCTGGAATGCGCTGATCGATCGACTGCCGCTCTCGGATCACATCCGCCGCATCGACAACGCCGTGCTCGCTTATCGCACGCAGCGCGGCGCCGTCCTGCGCTGCATGCTGCTCACCTGGCTGCTGCAGGGGTTCTCGATCGTCGCGACGCTCTTCACCGGGCTCGCGGTCAACGCGGCCGGCTCGTCGCCGCTCTACGGGCTGAAGATATTCCTGCTCTACGTGCCGCTCTGCTGGATGGTCGGCGCGGTGCCGATCGCGCCCCAGGGGCTCGGCCCGGTCGAGTGGGCCTACAACGAGCTGTTCCACAAGGCGGCCGGCTTCGGCACGGCCGAGAGCGCCACCATTCTCTCGCTGCTGGTCCGCCTGACGCAGCTGCTCTGGGCGTTGCCCGGGGTGTGGTTCTACATCCGGCTCAGCCGGGCAGCCGGCGCCGGGCGGCATCGCCCAGCCGCGGCATGAGCCGCGGCCGCGCCGCGGTTGTGGCAGCGGGCCGAGACGCTATAGTACGCGGCGGCCGCGGGCGCGGACGCGGAAGTGCCGCCGGCGCCGCGGCGATTGTCGGAGAGCTGTGTCATGGCTCACATCGTCACGGGTCGCTGCGTCGCCTGTCGCTACACCGATTGCTGCGCCGTCTGCCCGGTGGATTGCTTCTACGAGATCGACAATCCGGCCATGCTCGTGATCGATCCGGACACCTGCATCGACTGCGGGCTGTGCATTCCGGAGTGTCCGATTCACGCCATCTACACCGAGGATGAGACGCCCGAGCCTTACCGCGAGTGGATCGCCAAGAACAAGGAGCTGTTCGGCAAGGGGGCCAACATCACCACCAAGAAGGACGCCATGGCCGGCGCCAAGTCGCTCGAGCAGATCCAGGCCGAGGAAAAGGGCAAAGGCTGGGACGTCCCGGAACCGACGGGGGCGTAGCGTTTCCGGTCGCGGCGATCTGCACCGCCGTTCGAATCAATCCGGCAATTCCCGCCAGTCAGATCGGCCGCGTCCCGGCGCCGCCGCCTCGCCGCAGATGTTCGCGGACGCACCGAATTCCGCTTCGATCGTGCAATCTCTTCCAAGGTGCAGCGTTCTGCCTGCGCTGCCACGCATCGGTCTGGCCATGAATGGCCGGCCGCGCTACAATTGGCAGACCTCGCGTGTGCACGGGCCGACCGCGCCGACAGCGCGAATCGGCCGGGTTCCCTCGCTCGAATGTTCGTCCCGCCTCGCCGCGGTCCGCGCCCCTGGGCCGGCCGGAACGCGCATCGCCTGGCCCCGCCTTCGCAGCGAAAGGAATGGGATGATGATGCGAATTCGATGGACGCTTGGTGCGACGCTCGCGATCGGCCTGGTCGGCTCCGCCGCGCTGGCCCAGGACAACCCCGCCTTCGACAGTTGCGGCACGCTCATCCACGGCGCCGAGTGCGTGCTGTTTCGCAGCGACGCCGGGCCGGCCTACGTGCTGGAAACGCACGGCGACTTCGACGTCGGCGATCGCGTCCACGTCGTCGGCACGCTCGATGAGAGCTGCGTCTCGACTTGCATGCAGGGTGCCGGCTGCATCCAGCAAAACACGATCGAGGCGTGCGCCGACACGCGCTTTCGCGCCTGCGGCAAGCTGGTGCAGGGAACCGAGTGCGTCCTGTTTGAAACCCACGACGGGCAGCGCTACAGCCTTGAAAACCAGGGCGACTTCCAGGTCGATGATCGCGTCTTCGTCGCCGGCACGCTCGACCCAGATTGCGCCAGCACCTGTCAGGAAGGCGACGGCTGCATCCTGGATAACTCGATTCATCCCTGTCATCCCGGCGGACCTGGCGATGGTCATGGTGGCGGGCCCGGTGGCCCCGGTGGCGGACCGGGTGGCGGCCACGGCGGCGCGCCCTGCGGCGTAAACATCGTCATCTCCGGCGCGGCCACGCTCATGGCGCTGGCCATCACGCGCATCCGCCGGCGACGGCCGCGCTGACGACCTGCGCGCCCCAACCGTCGCGCCGCGCAGCCACGCGCGGCTCGGGTCGGAAATAACAGCCGATTCAGCCTTTACATGCCTCATTGCCGCTCGATCGGAATAGACTCTCCGATCGAGCGGTTCTATTCTCCTGAACGCCGATCGGGCCGATTCGGCCGCTCGGCCGTTCGAGGAGAACACTGTGAACGCATTGCGATTGCAGGCGTGGGCGTGCGCGGGTTTGCTGGCGCTGCTGACCGCGGGCGGCTGTGTCGCCGACGCGCCCGCCGGCTCACCGGCCGCCACGACGCGCGCCGCCGCCCAGGAGAAGCCCGCCATGACCGAGACCGCCACCTTCGCCGCCGGATGTTTCTGGGGCGTGCAGGCCTACTTCGACAAGATCCCCGGCGTCGTGCAGACTACCGTCGGCTACACCGGCGGACAGACGAAACACCCCACCTACGACGCCGTCTGCACCGACCGCACCGGCCATGCCGAGGCGATCCGCATCGAGTTCGATCCGAAGAAGGTCAGCTACGAGAAGCTGGTCGACGAGTTCTTCTACCTGCATGACCCGACCACGCTCAACCGCCAGGGGCCCGACCACGGCACGCAATACCGCTCCGCCATCTTCTATCACTCGGTGGCGCAGGAGCAGGCCGCCCGCGCCGCCATCGATCGACTGGCCAAGAGTCACGAGTTTGATCGCCCGATCGTGACCCAGGTGGTCGCCGCGGGCGAGTTCACGCCGGCCGAGTCCTATCACCAGAAATACTTCGAAGTGCGCGGCATCGAGGCGACCTGCCACTCGCCGCGCCGGCGGAAGTAGCCCGCGCCGCCGCAGTATTGGATCGCGATCGCGGACGCGAGGCGGCGCCGCCCACCGAAGTCGCCCGTCAGCGCCGCCACCACTGCCACCAGGGGCGGCCTTCCGCTCGCCGGCCGCGCTCGGCGAACGGGTCCGGCGTCTTGGCGAGCCACTCCTGCCATGCCGCCGCGTCGCAGTCGATCGACTGCCCCGTCAGCTCGCGCAGCGATCGCGCCGCGGCGCTCTCCAGCGCGAAGTCGCGCTCCGACAGCACGGCCACCAGCGCCGCCGGAACGCGCCGATCCGGCAGATGACCCAGCGCCTCGGCCGCCGTGATCCGCACGTTCCGATCCGCATCGCCGGCCAGCCGCGCCAGCAGCGCCTCGGCTGCGGCGCTGCGTGGCGGATCCGGCAGCTCGTGCGCGGTGCATAGGTCGCGCAGCACCCGCGCCGTCTCCCAGCGGACGCGCGCGGGCGCCGGCTTGCACTCCTTCGACGCCGCGGGCGACAGCAGCGGCAGCAGCCGCTCGACTGTCTCCGGCCCGGCCGACAACCCCCGGCCGCGCACCGCCGCCGCTCGCACGAGCTCGTCGTCGTCGGTCCGCGCAATGGTGTCGAAGGCCGACGCCGCCCACGGCTCGCGCGCCGCGCGGCTGTCGCCGATCGCCTCGACCGCGCGGCGGCGCTCGTCGGCCTGCTTCGACCTGCCGCCAGCTCGAGCCACTGGCGCGGCGTGCGGCGCGACTCGTCCCACCGCTGGCGGGCCGAGACGTTGTCGCAGGCAATCGCGGGCAGGAATGGGAGTGCGAGCAGCAGCGCGCCGACCCGGCCGAGTCGCATCATCGCCCGAGGGGATTCAGCTTGGAACCGACGAAGCCGCGCCGACCAGCTCGTCGAGGCTGACCCAGGTGACGTCGACGATCGGGTGACCGAGGAATCGCTGGCCGACTTCGCGGAATCGCTGCGGATTGTCGCTGACATAGCAGCTCAGTTTGCCCGGCGCCGGACGCCCGGACAAGGCGCCGCGCCGCGCCAGCTCGGCGGCCACCTCGGCGGCCGTCTGCTCGGCCGAGTCAACCAGCGTCACGTCGCCGCCCAGCGCCCGGCGAATGGCCGGCTTGATGAGCGGATAGTGCGTGCACCCCAGCACCACCGCCCCCAGCCCCAGGCAGCGCAGCGGACCCAGATATTCCTCGGCCAGTTGCGCCACGATCGGATTGTCGGCGTCGCGCCCCTCCTCGACCGCCGGCACGAACAGCGGACAGGCCTTCTGATGCACCGTCGCCCCCGCCGCCCGGCGGACAATCTCCGCCCGGTAGGCGTCCGAGTTCACCGTCGCCTCGGTGGCGATGACCGCGATCGGCCGACCGTCGGCCGCGCGAACCGCCGCCGCCGCGCCCGGCTCGACCACACCCAGCAGCGGCAGCTCGTAGCGCCCCAGCAGCGCCGGCAGCGCCGCGGCGCTGGCGGTGTTGCAGGCGACCACGATCAGCTTGGGGTTGAACCGCAGCAGGAAGTCGCAGATCTGCCGCGAAAAGGCCGTGACCGCCTGCGGGCTCTTGATGCCATACGGCACGCGCGCCGTATCGCCGAAATAGACGATCGACTCCGACGGAATCTTCCGCCGCAGCTCGCGCACCACGGTCAGCCCGCCGATGCCCGAGTCAAACACACCAATGCCACGATCGTCGAACTGCACGCTCTCGGCCCCGCGCCCCGACCAGCCGATCCGTCGGCCGCGGCGGGAGGATATTCGCCGCCGCACCGCCACGTCAAAAAGCCGCCGTCGTGCCGCCACCCGGCACCCGGCAGAATTATCGACCACCCGCCGCCGGTGGATTGAGCCCCGGCCGCCAAGCGGGTAGGCTCTTGTCGACCCAGGAGTTCAATCGCCATGGATGGTGCCTTAGCGATCGCGGACCCGATGCCCGAGGATCAGCCCGCGCCCGAGTTGCACGCCACACGCGAGCCGCCCGGCAGCCGCCGAGCCTGTCACCCCGCGCCAGATCATCGAGCGCTGCTCTTCGCCAGCGACTCGCCGCTGCCCGCCGCGAAGATCGCCCAGGTCCTCGGCGTCGGCGACGCCCGCGACGTCCGCCGCCACATCGCCGATCTCAACGCCGCCTACGAACAGACCGGCAGCAGCTTCCGCATCGAGGAAATCGCCAACGGCTTCCAGATGCTCACCCGCCCGGTCTTCAACGCCTGGCTCGCCAAGCTGCTCCGCGCGCGGCAGGACACCCGCCTTACGCCCGCCGCCCTCGAAACACTTGCCGTCATCGCCTACAAGCAGCCCGTCGCCCGCGCCGACATCGAGGCCGTCCGCGGCGTCGCCTGCGGCGACGTCATCAACCGCCTGCGCGAACTCGGCCTGGTCACCATCGCCGGCCGCGCCGAAGACCTCGGGCGACCGCTGCTCTACGGCACCACCAAGCGCTTCCTCGAAGTCTTCGGCCTCGCCTCGATCGCCGAGCTGCCGAAGGTCGAGTCGCTGCGCGACGGCATGAAGGGCGCCGGCGACGCCGCCGTCGTGCCCGTCACCACCCCGCCCTCCGCCGCCGACGAGCCGTCGCCCGAGTCGGTCGTCATCGACACCACGCCCGACGCCGACGTGCCGCGCGACTCCGACACTCCGCCCGCCGCGCGCGACGGCGAAGACGAGCCGCGCCCGGCCTGATTCCGCATCCGGTCAAGCAGCCGAACCGTCGCGCCGCGGATGTTTGCCCGCGCCCGCCGGTGATTGCTTCCAGCGCCGCGCCGCGCCACGTCGATATTCTCCACGAGGTCTTCGGTCTGCTGCGAGGTCGCGCGAATCGGCGCGGGGGCGCGATTCCTGCGGGTGCGATAAACACGGAGGTTGCATGTCGGCGGCCAGTCGCGTGCGGGCGGTGCGGAGCGTGGGATTGCTGGCAAGCCTGGCGCTGTGCGCCGTGGCCTGGATCGCGCTGCTCACCTTCGACCCGTACGACTGGCCCAGCCCGGCCGCCTGGCCGGTGAACGTGCCCACGCAGAACGCCTGCGGCCGATTCGGCTCGTTCCTCGCCTACGTGCTGATTCACTACCTCGGCGACGGCTCCTACCCCATGCTGCTGTTCGTCACGGTCGCCGCCATCGCCCGGCTGACCCGCGACGCGATATCGGACCTGCCGCTGCGACTCATCGGCATGACGCTCCTCGTCGCCGTCACCTCGGCGACGGTGGCGCTCATTGCGCCGCAGCCCAGCGGCGGACTGCCGATCGGCAACGGCGGCGTGCTGGGGGTGGCGGTGCTGGCGCTGCTGGGGCGATTCTCGGCATTGTGGACCGCCGTAATCCTGTTCTTCTCGTTCATCGTCGGGCTGCTGCTGGCCGCCGACGACCTCGTCCTCCGCGCGCCAATCGCCTGCGGCTGGCTGCGCCAGCAGATCCGCGGCGTCGCGGCGCTGCTGATGGCGCCGGTCCGCCGGCTGGCGCTGGCGCCGGTCGCGGCGCCGCACCTTGCCGACGACGGCGAACCCGCCGCGCGCCAGAAACTGCGGGCCGCCATTCCCGCCACGCCGCCGCGCGGCCTGGCGCGAACGCTGGTCGCCGGCACGCTGGGGCGCCCCGCGCCCGGCGAGACGGCCGAGCCCAGGCGCGGCGCCACCGACCCGCGCGCCGGCGGGGCGCCCGCCGCAGTCGCCGAACCGCCCGCCGCGCCGCGCCCGCCGATCGAGGTCATCGTTCGCAACATCGCCGCGCCGGCCAAGAAGGCCAGCGCCAGTCCGTGGCCGAAAGAGCTGGGCGACTACGTCCTCCCGCCGCTCTCGCTGCTGCGCGACCCGGACTACTCGCGCACCGCCGCCCACGAGACCATGGTCCGCGAGCTGGGCAAGACGCTGGAACGCGCGCTCAACGAATTCCGCATCGAGGGACGTGTGGTCGAGATCGACACCGGCCCGGTCATCACCCTGTTCGAGGTCGAGCTGGCCCCGGGCGTCAAGGTCGGGCAGATTTCGGCGCTGTCGAATGACATCGCGCGGGCCCTCCGCGCCCCCGTGGTCCGCGTCGTCCCGACCCTGCCCGGCAAGAACACCATCGGCATCGAGGTGCCCAACCTCGACAAGGAGAAGGTCCGGCTGAAGGAGCTCATCATGCTCGCCGGACCCAAGGCCACCAAGGCCGTCCTGCCTGTCTTCCTCGGCAAAGACGCCAGCGGCAACCCGCTCATCGCCGACATCGCCGGCATGCCGCACCTGCTGATCGCCGGCACCACCGGCAGCGGCAAGAGCGTCTGCATCAACACGCTCATCATGAGCTTCCTGCTCACCCAGCGCCCCGACCACGTCAAGCTCATCCTCATCGACCCCAAGATGGTCGAGCTCTCGGTCTTCAAGGACGTGCCGCACCTCATGTGCCCGATCGTCACCGACATGCAGCGCGCCGAACGCATCCTCGACTGGGCCGCCACGAAAATGGACGAGCGCTACGAGCTGCTCTCCGAGGCCGGCGTGAAGAACATCGAGTCCTTCAACCGCCTCGGCAAGGAAGAGATCTACGCCCGCTTCCAGCCCAGCGACGATTCCGAAAAGGCCCAGATCCCCACCCACCTGCCCTACATCGTCATCATCATCGACGAGCTGGCCGACCTCATGATGACCAGCGGCAAAGAGGTCGAACACCACCTCGCCCGGCTGGCCCAGAAGAGCCGCGCCGTCGGCATCCACCTCATCGTCGCCACCCAGCGCCCCCAGGCCAACGTCGTCACCGGCCTCATCAAGAGCAACCTCCCCTGCCGCATCGCGTTCCGCGTCGCCAGCCGGATGGACTCGCGCATCGTCCTCGACCAGAACGGCGCCGAGCTGCTGATGGGCCAAGGCGACATGCTCTTCCTCCCCCCCGGCAGCGCCAAGCTGCTCCGCTCGCAGGGCACCTTCGTCGAAGAGGATGAACTGAAGGCCACCATCGACGACCTCCGCGCCAAGGCCGCGCCCGAGTTCCACCACGAATTGCAGCGCCTCCGCGGCGCCGGCGAGGAGGAATCCGGCGAGCGCGACCCGCTCTTCGACCAGGCGGTCGACATCGTCGTCGAAACCCAGCGCGGCAGCGTCAGCCTCCTGCAGCGCCGGCTGGAGGTGGGCTACTCGCGCGCCAGCCGGCTCATCGACCAGATGGCCGCCGCCGGTCTGGTGGGCGAATACAAGGGCAGCCAGGCCCGCGAGGTGATCGTCACCGGCGACGAGTGGGAGGCGATCAAGGAGCAGCGCAACGCGGAAGAGGCGGCCGCCGCGGCGCGGAGCGCGGCAACGCCCGCGGACGGCGGCGAAGCGGTCGACTGGAACGCGGGCGACGGCGATTCAGACAGCGAGCAGTCATGAGACCCGCAAGCGACGCCGTCCCCGGCTCGGGCGCGACGAGCTGAAATGCCAGTTCGGCGCCAGGGATCAGCCGCGAGATTCGCTTGGCGACGACGACCCGCTGGAACAAGATTCTTCAAATCATCCGCGTCATTCGGGCGACGGTCGTGCCGTGGGACGTGATCCCGCGCCGCGCTGGCGTCCCGCCCGCCGGTCAGAGCTATACTGCCCGCATGCGAAGAAGATTCCCCCGCACGCTCCTGGCCATCGGCGCATTGGCCGCTATCAATGGAATGCCTCCCGGGCAGGAAGAGACCGACTTCCCCGCCCTGGCCCACGCGCTCATCCGCCAGGCCCGGCTGCACGTGAAGATATCCGCCCGCCAGGCGCTGGCCGCCGCGGTCCGCGAGTCGCCCGACGACCCGCCCTTCGCTTTGCTGCTGACCATCCGCGGCAGCCGCCCGGCCTACATCGTCGACCTTTTGACCGCCACCGGCATTCGCTCGGTCACGGTCGACGCCGCAGGTGAGTCGATCTGGGAGCACACCGATCTGGCGATCGACCCGGCCGAGTCCGCGGCCCATCAGCGCGACCGTGCCGCGCTGTTGAAGTCGCGCGACGCGCTGGCGCACGCCATCGAAGCCGCCGAGCGCCGCCTGCCCGGCGCGCCGGTCGTCAGCGTCCGCGCCGACGACGGGGCCGATGGCGTGGTGTTCGAGGTTGAGCTGTTGGCCGACAACGCGTTCAAGCGCGTCCGCGTCGACGCCACCGGTCAGTCCGGCCCGCCGCAGGACGCCCCCGACATCGGCCAGGCCTGGACGTTTGACGACGCACCCGCCGATCGCCCGCCGCCCGGCTGGCAGTTCGGCTACACCCACGCCGCCGGCGGCCACGGCGAGTGGAAGATCGTCCGCGACGATCGGCCGAAATTTGCCACCAACATTCTGCGATTGGCCGCACGCAGCGATAGCACGACGTTCAACCTCGCGCTGGCGACCGGCACTTCGTACCAGGACGTCGACGTGCGCGTCCGCCTGCGACCCGACAGCGGCCGCGAGGACCGGGGCGGCGGACTGGTCTGGCGCTGCCGCGACGCCGACAACTACTACCTCTGCCGGCTCAATCCACTTGAGAGCAACTTTCGCGTCTACCGCGTCGTCGCCGGCAAGCGCACGCAGCTCGCGTCGGCCGATGCAATCGCCGCCGCCGGCAAGTGGTACGCCCTTCGCGCCACCATGGTCGGCAACCACATCGTCTGCCGGCTCGACGAACAGAAGCTGCTCGACGTGACCGACAACACGATCAAGTCGGCGGGCATGATCGGCCTGTGGACCAAGGCCGACGCGTCCAGCTCGTTCGACAACCTCGCGGTTCAGCCGGCGAAGTAGCACCATCGCGCGCCGCGTCGCGGGCGGAAAAAAATCGGGCCCGTCGAAGGCGACTCGACGGGCCCTGCGTGGGAGGCGAACTTTCGGCCTCCGCAGCGCTACTTGAGAAGCTGGCCGACGGCGTTCAGGGCATAGTCCATTCCAGGCGTGTAACTATCCCAGCAGCCTGTGGAGGCTGCGGCGGCCAACAGTCCCGCGACCAGCGCCGCGGCGCGACACACATTCAGAATTCGAGTCTTCACGGTAAGTGTCCTTTCATCTGCGAAGGCTGCCCGCGGTCTCTAGAAACCGCCGATCAGGGCGATGACCGCGGCCAGGCCCATCGAGATCGGATCGAACGGGGGGATGCAGCCGGTCGTGGCGAACAGCGCCCCGACGCCGACCAGGCCGAACAGGCCGAACTTCCAGTTCACAATCGAGTTCTTACGAGCGTTCATGACAATCTCCTTTGAACCAGTGTCTTGGGGCGATCGGTTAGTTGGCCGCGACGCCGCGGCATTGCCCTAGGTACCGCCGCGGGTAGGGGCTTCTTGTGCGTCAATTGGCAGGGACCGCAACCCGATGCGCCCACAGAGATTACGAACTGTTCATATGGCTCGCCGCGGGCCGGTCGGCGCTGCCCCGCACACTGGACTCGCGCCCCATGTTGCGACAGAATCTGCCGTGGATACCGGTCGTCGCGCCGGCCGCGCAGCGGTCGAAGTCGGCGATCCGTCGAGGTGAGACTCTCTATGCGCGCGGCGATCGTGGGGGTGGGGGTGGTCGGGCAGGCGCTGCACCGGCTGATTCCAGATGCAGTCACCTATGATTCTCAGCATCATCCCGCGTCGCGGCGCGAGCAAGTGAACGGCTGCGACCTCGCGTTCGTCTGCGTGCCCACGCCCATGGCGCCGGACGGCTCGTGCGACACTTCGATTGTCGAATCGGTCGTCGACTGGCTGCAAACCGAGCTGATCGTCATTCGCTCGACCATCGCCCCCGGCACCACCGACCGGCTGCGCCGCCAGACCGGCAAGCGCATCGTCTTTCAGCCGGAATACTTGGGCGAGACGGTCGCCCACCCGATGGCCAGCGTGTCGCGGCGCGAGTTCATCGTGCTGGGCGGCCCGACTGTCGACGTCTCGCCCGTGGCCGATTTCTACAAGCGCTTCTACCACTCCGAGCTGCAGTTCTACTTCTGCGACGCCGTCACCGCCGAGGTCGCCAAGTACATGGAGAACTGCTTCTACGCCGTGAAGGTCACTTTCTGCAACGAGTTTTTCGACATCGCGCAGGCCTTCGGAGTCGACTTCAACCTGCTGCGCGAGGTGTGGCTGGCCGACCCGCGCATCAGCCGTGACCACACCTTTGTTTATCCCGACCAGCGCGGCTACGACGGCAAGTGCCTGCCAAAGGACGTCTCCGCCATCATTCACGCCGCCCGGCAGCGCGACTGCGAGCCTGGGTTGCTGGCCGCCACCGCGCGCGTCAACGAGCTGATCCGCGCCCGCAGTGCCTTCGGGCGCGCCCCCGACGAAGCCGCGAAGAGCCCCGCCCCGCCCGCGGCCGAACCAACGCGCCGCTTCGCCTCGCAGGGACTACCCGAGCCGCTCGCAACTGGCTTTCGAGTGGACTGATCCGCCGAACGGCCGCCACAGGCGATTCTCTGCGCGCACAGGCAGCTCTTCGGGGGGGGCACGGGCATTCAGCCCGCAGACGCAGTCCGCCCCGCGCCCCGTAGCAACCACGGCAGCCGCATCACTCCCGCGTCCCCCCGCGCCACGCATCCACCAGCACCGCCCCCACCAACCGCGCCGCCGTCGGCGCCGTCGGCCGCTCCAGCCACATCTTCCGCAGCGCCAGCCAGCGCACCACCCGCGCGTCGGGCCGGTCGCACAGGTCCGCCGTCACGCCCGCGAAGAATCGCGCCAGCGTTGCGTCGTCGACGTCCGTGCCGCGCCGCAGCGCCTCCAGCCAGCCCAGCGGAACCGCCGTCTCGAACACCCGCGTCATCAGGTGCGCGGCAATCGCCAGCGTCCGCGTCAGCCCGAACCGCGCCGCCCGCTCCGCCAGCGCCTCCCACGCGCCGGCATCGGTGAATCGTCCGGCCGCGATCAGGTGCAGGTCCAGCAGGTCGCGCAGCCGCCCCGCGACCGGCGACGAGTGCAGCAGGTGCAGCATCTGGTGCACGAGCAGGTCGGCGTCCGACAGCGCACCCAGGTCGGGCAGCGGCGCCAGCGGCCGCGCGTCGCGCCACAGCGCCTCCACATCGATCGGATACTTCGCCGACCGCGGCACCAGCCCGTGGTGCAGCTCGATCACGTCGCCAAAGGTCGGATGACGCCGCGGCGGCAGGTGATGATGCGTCCAGCGCAGCCGCCGCGCGAACCGCTCGTCCACCGCCACGACGTACCCGAGCCGGTCGAGCAGCGCCTCGGCCGCCGCCAGGTCGGCCGGTCGAACCAGCAGGTCGATGTCGGTCATCAGCCGCGCGCCCGGCGCGGGATAGACCGTGGTCGCCAGGACCAGCCCCTTCAGCGCGATCGCCGGCAGCCCCGCCTCGGCCAGCGCCCCCGACACCACCGCGGCGCGATGCAGCAACTGGCGCGTCCGGCCCTCGGCATACAGCGCCGCGGCGCGACAGTGCGGCAGCGCCCCGCGCGATTCGCCGGACATCGCGCGCTGCGCGGCGTGGTGCAGCGCCTCGCCCAGCCCGCAGCGCGCCGCCAGCGTGTCGATCCGGGCCCATTCCTGTGGAACGCGCGGCGGATCGGGTGGCAGCGCGCCGGGCGGCGAGCAGAGCCCCGTCGCGACCAGCCGGCAGACGAATCGCGCGTCGCGCTCGAGCGTCATGCGCACACCCGCCAGCCGCGCCAGCGCTGCCGCGCGGCATGATGCGCCTGCGCCAGCGACTCGGTCGCGCGGCGCAGATCACTCGTGCACAGCTCGTGGCAGTCGGCCTGCCGAACCAGGTTCTCCAGGATTCGGATTCCCCCGGCGCGGTAGTCGAGAAAGTTGAAGCAGCAGCGGTTCAGCCGCATCAGCGCGTCGGCCTCCGAAACCGGCCGCAGCGTCGACTCGCCCCCGGGCGTCACGCGCGGAAAGACGATCGTCCGCACCGGGCAGCGCGCCGCCACCGCGTCGGCCCGCACCCGCGTCGGCGGCAGCACGCTCACCGGCCCCACGCCCGGCACGCGGCAGACGCGCGGCGCCGGCACGCGCCAGCCGCCGCGCCGCAGCAGCGCCACCGTTCCGCCTTTCAGCGACAGCGCCTTCGGATAGGCGTCGATCCAGCCGCTCGCCGGCTCGACCAGCGCGAACTCGTCGCTCAGATAGCGCCACCCCGACAGCAGCAGCGCCGCCGCCAGCGTGCTCTTGCCGCTCTCGGGCTGACCCGCCAGCACCAGCCCGGCGCCGTCGCGTTCGAGGCACGCCGCGTGCAGCAGCAGGAATTCCGGCAGCGCCGTGGCGATCGCCCAGTTGGCGGCCCAGTCGAGATACGCCAGCGCGTCGGCCGCGCGGCGAATGGTCGCGCGCTGCTGGCCATTCGAATAGATCTCGACGCAGCGGTCGCGCCGCCACCAGTGGCCGACGCGCCGCGCCTCGAGCACCACCGCCGCCGGACGCGCCGCCGCGCCACCGGCGATTCGCGCGCCGCGCACCCGCCGCACCGCGCTGCCCCGATAGGCCCAGTCATATGCCCGCGCCACCGTGCGGTCGTTGCTGCGCAGCAGCACCTCCACCGCCCCAACCTGGTAGCGGCGCTCGTGCATCGTCCATTCAATTCGATCGGCGGCGGTGCTCATGCGGCAAACAGCGGGCGCTCCAGAAGATCGAGCTCAAACAACTGCCCGGCGATCCGCACCACGTCGCGCCGCGCCGTGTCAACGTCGACGTCGTACTCCGCCGCGAGCCGCGCCGCCGCCTCGTCGCCGCTCGCCGCGCCGGCACAGCAGCGCCAGATGTCGGCCGCCGTCGCGTTCAGGCGGTGCGTGGTGTTGGTGCGCGGGTCGAACAGGATCAGCTCGTCCGCCAGCCGGTGCAGATGCACGCCGGCCCGCAGCCGCGGCAGCAATCCTTCCGGCTCAGCGGTGTCGACGGGCGGCTTCACGCGATTTCCTAGTTGCCGGTCGAGCTGATCTGGGCCGAACCGGCCGCGCTCTGCGCCAGCAGCCGCGAGGCGCGAAACGTCTCGATCAGCGGCACGACGTAGATCAGTCTGCGCCCCGCGCGGCGCAGAAACGTCCGCCGGCCGGACGCGTCATCAGTCGCGTCCGACCCGGTCGTCGGCGGCTCGGTCGGCGATGTGTCGTGCGGCGACATGCGGCGTCGAACGGTGCCGGTCGCGCAATCCCTGCGCGTCCGCCGCGCGCGGCGCGGCGCATGTTTATCGGCCGGTTGGCGGGCGACGCGGGGCGCAAAAGACGCGCGGCGTCAGCCGGTGGCGTGGTTGGCGGCCCGCGGCCGGCCGGCCGCGCCCGGGCCGGCGCCCGCGAGCTGCGCGAAGATCATCCGCCCGGCGCTGGTCTGCAACACGCTGGTGACCGTGCAATCGACCACGTCGCCAATGCGCCCGCGACCCTGGTCGACCACCACCATCGTGCCGTCGTCGAGATATCCGACCCCTTGGTTGGCTTCTTCGCCCGGCCGCAGCACCTTCACCGACAGCGCCTCGCCGGGCAGCACCACCGTGCGGATCGCCTTGGCGAGATCGTTGAGATTGATGACCGGCACGCCGCGCAGCTGCGCCACCTTGTTCAGGTTGTAGTCGTTGGTGACCAGCCGCCCGCTCAGCTCGGCCGCCAGCGCCACCAGCCGATGATCGACGCTCTCGTCGCCCGCCGTGTCGGTCTCGGTGATTTCGATGTCCACCAGCCGGCAGGCCCGCAGGCGGTTGAGCACGTCCAGCCCGCGCCGCCCGCGGTTGCGCTTGATGCGGTCGGTCGAATCGGCCACGGCGTGCAGCTCGTTCAGCACGAACCGCGGCACCACCAGCTTGTTGTCGAGGAAACCGGTCTCCGCGATGTCGGCGATCCGCCCGTCGATGATGACCGAGGTGTCGACGATGATCGGCCGCTGCCCCTTCACCTGCCGCGCGAACTGCACGTAGGGAATGACAAAGCGGATGTCATCCTTGGTCTGCATGATGAAGCTGACGCACAGGTAGCAGCAGATCAGCCCCACGAACACCTGCGCCACGGTCATCACCCCGCGATCCATGGTGGGCAGATAGACCGAGCGCAGATAGTCCAGCACCAGCGAGATGCCGTAGCTGATGACCAGCCCGACCACCAGTCCGAAAAACAGCCCGGCCAGCGCGTTCAGGTTTTTGCGCGGCTGAAGCACGTCCAGCGCGATGATCGCCCCCGCCAGCACAATCGAACCCAGCACCAGGTAGACGCGATTGTCCGGCAGCAGGTTGCCGGCCTCGACCAGGCTCCAGCCGACCGCCACCACCGCCAGCACGAACAGCGCGCGACTGACTTGCAGCAGAATCATGTCTGTATCTGCGACCCAGTATAGCCGCCCGCCGCGCCGGCCACATCCGCAGATTGCGGCGGCCGCGCCGGCAGGTTGTCGATCAGCCGCGTCGTGCCGATTCGCACCGCCAGCGCCAGCAATACCGGGCCTTCGACCGGGTCGCGCGCTTCGAGTGTTTGCGGATCGACAACTGCAATATAGTCGACCGTGCACGGCCCGGCCGCGTCCAGCACCCGTCGCATCTCGTAGACAATCCGCCCCGCGCGCCGCTCGCCCCCGGCGATCAGCGCCGCCCCGCGCTGCAGCGCGCCCGGCACGCTCGCCGCCGCCGCGCGCTGCGCCGCCGACAGGTACTGGTTCCGCGTCGAGCAGGCCAGCCCGTCCGCCTCGCGCACGATCGGACAGACCTCGATCGCGATCGGCAGGCACAGGTCGGCCGTCATCCGCGCGATGATCCGCGCCTGCTGCGCGTCCTTCTGCCCGAAATAGGCGCGGTCCGGCTGCACGATGCCGAACAGCTTTGCCACCACCGTGCAGACGCCGACGAAGTGACCCGGTCGAAACGGCCCGCACAGCCCGTCCGCCAGCGCGCCCGGCACGACGCGCGTCTGGTCGCCGGGCGGATAGATCTCCGCGGTCGACGGGCAGAGCAGCAGGTCACAGCCGGCCTCGCGCGCCAGAAGCGCGTCCGCCGCCGCTGCGCGGGGGTATGCGGAAAAATCCTCGCCCGGTCCGAACTGCGTCGGATTCACGAAAATGCTGACCACCACCCAGTCGCCGGCCTCGCGGGCGCGCTGAATGAGGCTGGCATGGCCGCGGTGCAGTCCGCCCATGGTCGGCACGAACCCGATGCGCCGTCCGGCCTTGCGCGCGGCGGCCACGGCGCCGCGGCACTCTGCGATGGTCTGCGTCTCTTGCATGGGTTGACTCGCTCGCGGCGCCTGGCACGCCGGTTGCACCGTATGCCGGCGACGGTGAAATTGACACCCGCGCGGGTGTCTTCGACGATACGACGTCTCGGCCGATGCCCCGGGCTCCCCGTTGGGGCCGCGCCGATCGACCTTGGAGGAGACTTTTCATGCCGGATATGAACCCGTTCCAGATCGCACAAGCCCAGCTCGACATGGCGGCGCGCAAGCTCGGGCTGGACGAGGCGACCCATGAGCTGCTGCGCTGGCCGATGCGCGAGTTCCGATTCACCATTCCCGTCCGCATGGACAGCGGCAAGACCAAGATTTTCCACGGCTATCGCGTCCAATACAACGACGCCCGCGGCCCCAACAAGGGCGGCATCCGCTGGCACCCCGACGAAACCATCGACACCGTCCGCGCCCTGGCCGCCTGGATGACCTGGAAAACCGCCGTCGCCGACCTGCCCCTCGGCGGCGGTAAGGGCGGCGTCACCTGCGACCCCAAGAGCCTCTCGGAAGGCGAGAAAGAACGGCTCGCCCGCGGCTGGATGCGCGTCGTCGCGCGCGAACTCGGCGTCCATCGCGACGTGCCCGCCCCGGACGTCTACACCACCCCGCAGATCATGGCGTGGATGATGGACGAGTATGAGCACATCGTCGGCCACTCGCACCCAGGCGTCATCACCGGCAAGCCCCTCCCGCTCGGCGGCTCGCAAGGCCGGCACGACGCCACCGCCCGCGGCGGCGTCTATTGCGTCCGCGAGGCGGCCAAGGTGCGAAACATCGACCCGGCCAAGTGCACCTACGCCATCCAGGGCTTCGGCAACGCCGGGCAGTATGCCGCCACGCTCCACCGCGAAATCCTCGGCGGCGGCAAGCTGATCGCCGTGTCCGACTCGAAGGGCGGCGTCATCAACCGCGGCGGCATCGACCCCGAAAAAATCGTCGCCTACAAGCTCGAGACCGGCAAGGTCGCCAACTTCCCCGGCACCGAGCCGATCACCAACGAGGCCCTGCTCGAGCTCGACTGCGACATTCTCTATCCCTCGGCCCTCGAAGGCGTCATCACCGAGCGCAACGCCAAGAACATCAAGTGCAAGATCAGTTGCGAGCTCGCCAACGGTCCGACCACGCCCGAGGCCGACGACATCCTCTTCCAGAAAGGCGTCACCGTCCTGCCCGACTTCCTCGCCAACAGCGGCGGCGTCACCGTCAGCTACTTCGAGCAGGTCCAGAACACGTACAACTACTACTGGTCGCGCGACGACGTGAACCGTCAGCTCGATCGCAAGATCACCGACGCCTTCCACGCCGTCCATCGCATGCAGCAGCAGGCCAAGGTGCACATGCGCCTGGCGGCCTACATGGTCTCGGTCACGCGCGTCGCCGAGGCCTGCAAGCTGCGCGGCTGGGTGTGACGACCGCGGCCGACAACATCGCGAGGACAGTTTCGCCGACGCCGTGCGGGGAACCGCGCGGCGTCGTGTTATAATCTCTCGCAGCGGCCGACGACCGCCGGCAGGAGCCGTCATGCACGACGTGGTGCGCCCAGAGCGGGTTCGACTGACTTACGACGACTTCCGCGCCCTGCCGGATGACGGGCGGCGCTACGAGATCATCGACGGAGACCTCTCCATGAGCCCTTCGCCGGTGACGCGGCACCAGGTCATCGTTGGCAACCTCTTTGCCATCCTGCGGGAACATGTCCGCCGGCACGCACTCGGACGGGTCTTCATCGCCCCGTTCGACGTCGTGCTCGGCAACATGGACGTCGTCGAGCCCGACGTCATCTTCGTCTCCACCCAGCGCGCCGCCATCGTCACCGACCGCAACATCCAGGGCGTGCCCGACCTCCTCGTCGAGGTCCTCAGCCCCGCCACCGCCGAGCGCGACCGCCGCACCAAGCGCAACCTCTACGCCCGCGCCGGCGTCCCCTGGTACTGGCTGGTCGACCCCGACGCGAACGAGCTGGTCGAGCTGCAACTCGTCGGACGCGACTACGGCGAGCGCTCGCGCGTCGCCGCGACCGGCGCCTTCTCACCGGCCCTGTTCCCGCAGCTTCAGCTTTCGGTCGCAGAACTCTGGACGTGACTGGCCACGCGCCGCGGGCAAACGTACCGCGTGCCTCGGGAAAACCTACGCGTGGCGCGGGCGAACGTATCGCGTGGCACGGGAAATCGTGCGCGCGGCACGGGCGACTTCAGCCCTGTCCCGGTACGGCAAAGATCCTCTTTGCCTCGGTGTTGAGTGGGCAGCGTGGGTCATGAATCGCCAGGCCGCCCCAATGGAGTGCAGAAGCCCGGTGCGGCAAAGAAACCTCTTTGCCGCCGCACTGGTTCATGGCTCTTGGGTGGCGCCGGCCTGAGGCAGTTGGGTGGCACGGGCGTCCCGCCCGTGTGATGCTTGTCGCGGGCGGCCGATCACCTGGTCCGGTCAACGCCGGCCCAATCCCGGTACGGCAAAGATTCTCTTTGCCGCCTCTCGCTGCGACGCGCGACGTGTCCCCAATCCCGGTAGCGGCAAGGATCCTCCTTGCCCCCGGCGAGAGTTTGTCGCGTGGCACGGGCGTCCCGCCCGTGTCATGCCTGGGTGGTACGGGCGTTCAGCCGCTGTTGAAACTGGGGGCACGGGCTTTCAGCCCGTGAACCCAACGGCGCAGCCAGGCCAGCCTGCCGTCTTGCTGCTATGACCTACTTTATTCGCATGATCCAAACGACGGACATGTTGACGGGGCGCAGTGCAACACCGTGTACGTGCGCAGACGGGCCGGATGTCGCGACGACAAATGCGCTATCAGTTGAAAATGCAGGGAAAATGCCGTCCGTATTCTCCAGCCAACCTTCAGGGTGCTTGCTTGGGGGGGGTGCCGCCGTATGCGAGGAAACCCTGGGACATCTCGTGGTCGATCAGCGTCGAGTCTTGCAGCACTCCGGAGGTTGTACCGCCGCGCAGGAACCGTCCGCTGCCGCCGCCTTGCAAATCGCCGCCCGCATACGCATCGTGATTTAGGTCCGGGATCGGGTCGCCGTTCAGTGGGCTACCTGGGTAGTTGACGTTTCCGCCGTTGCACTCGACCCAGCCCTCGGGAAGTCTTGGCATTCTATCGAGGTTTTTGTGCCAAGCGATGATCGAACCGATTGGCGGAGTCACCTTGTAGACCTCTTGGAATTTTCCGTATCCAAACGCCGAGGCGCCGACGACGATCGTCAGGCCAGCCACGACGGTGATAAGACGGCTGGTTGTCAAGCTCCCGGCCGTCGAACGCCCAGCCTCCGCAAGTTGCCTCAGCGTCGCCTCTGAGGGCTTTCCAAACAGGCCAATGAGGGCGACTATTATTCCGCAAACGCCGCTGATGATCGCTGCCAAGATGGAATTGTCCATTCTGAGTCTCCTCAATTTGGTCGGCAGTCCAATACTCGAATAGCGATTCAAATTATCTGTAAGCACGCGGCGGAAAGAAGTATGGTGATGACTCCTTTCTGCCCGCAGCCTGCGGGCAGAAAGGAGTCATCACCATGTCGCGAAAGACTACCCATTCGGTTCGGCTTCGCGAACAGCTTCAGGACGCCGTGACGATTGGCTGGCATGTCCGCCGTCCTTGGCGGCCCTGCTCCTCGCCACGCCACGCTCGCGCGAGATTCCCATCCCGGACGCAGCGCCGTGCATCGCATCCCGCCGCTGATTCAAACCCCGCGCGCGAAAAAAGTAAAAACCTACACCGCCACGCGCTCCGCTCGAACCGTCAGCGGAACCACCCGGTCGATCGGCAGGTCGTGGCTGCCGCGGTCGCCCTTCGGGTCGCGCATCGGCCACGGGCTGGCGGGCAGCTTCCGGCCGAAGCGAATCTTCCCGGTCAGCAGCCGCAGCGCCCAGCCCAGCGTCCGCCGCACGGTGTGCACCACGCCATACATGCCGATCAGCTGCATGCCCAGGTCGATGTCGTGCCCGCCGCGCCGCGGGACCAGCAAGGCCCGCAGCAGGCGGATGGGGTTATAGAAGTAGATGTACGCCCCCAGAATTGAAAGTTGCTTCCGCGCCGGGTGCGGCGCCGCGGTCGCGACCACGTAGTTACCGTCGAGCATGTGCGTCTCGACCGGCCGCCCCGCCGCCGAGTCGATCACGATGCCGTCGCCGTATGGCTGCTCGTACAGCTTCGAGCCGGTCGCCGGCGTCATCATGAGCACCTGCAAACTCGGCGCGCCCCACTTCCACAGCAGCCGCGTCTGGTTGAGCAGCCCGTAAGGCTTGCCGGGCGTATAGAACGGCTGACCATCGTGCAGCATCATCATCGGCATCGGAGCGATGTGGGCCGCCCGCAGGGCGCGTAGCGCCTCTTCCGTCCGGGCGACGCTCTGCCCCTTCTTCACGAAGGTCGCGGTAATGTCCTCGATGCCCATCCACAGCATGCGGCAGCCGGCCTTGCGCACCGTCGGCAGGTCGTCCTTCATCGCCAGCGTGTCGTGCACCGTCACTTCGGTGCCCCACTCGACCGACCGCGCGAACGGCCGGCCGTCGATCTCCGCCCGCGCCATCGCCTCGACGATCGCGCGCGTCCGGGCATGATCGTTGAAGAAGTTGTCGTCGGCCCCGAAGTAGTACTTGATGCCATACTCCTTCCGCAGCCGCCGAATCTCGTCGACGATTCGGTCCGGGCTCTTCAGCCGATGCTGCCGCTGGTTGTAGGCCGGAATCGGGCAGTACGGACAGGCGAACTTGCAGCCGAAGGTCAGCGCCAGCGAGGCGATCGGCGTCGTGCGGCGAACCTTGCGCCCGTCCAGCGGCCGCGCGTTGAGCGTGGTCCGCCAGGCGCTGGGGCTTTCGAGAATCTTGTATCCCAGCAGCGGGTGCGGCAGCTCGTCGAGGTCGCCCAGCAGGCGCTGCATGCCGGTGTCGACCAGTTCCGCCACGCGCCCGCCGCGCGTGCCGTCCTCGACGCGCGGATAGACCAGCCCCGGAATGTCGTCGAGGTCGCCGGCGTCGCGGACGCGCGCGAAGGCCGACCGCACCGACTCGCCCGCGCCGCGCGCCGCCAGCACGCGCTCCAGAAGGCTGAGCAGGACGAACTCCTCGCCGGTCACGGCCACGTCGGCGCCCCAGGCGCCGCTGGCGTCTGCCGCGAAGACGTCCCACGGCTCGTAGATGGTCTTGGGGCCGCCGGCGATGATGAGCGGGCGCTGCTCGGCCGGAATTCGGCAGCAGTCGCGGATCAGCTCTTTGCAGCAGTGCGAGTGAATCTGCATGCTCGACACCATGAAGATGTCGGGGATGCGTCCGTCGAGCCGCATCTCGCTGGGGCGGAAGCGCTTGTTCCAGGTCTGCAGCACGATGCGCGTCTTGTCGAAGCCGCTGGCGAGCATGGCCGAGCCGATGGCGCGAACCCCGGCCGGGGCCATGCGCATGTCGGCGAAGATGAACGGCAGCATGCGGGTGCGATGGTCGAACGCGTAGCAGATGACCGAGGTCAGGTCGTGCTCGGGCGCGACTCGGCGGAGCCGGGCCATCAGGTCAGTCAGTTCGCCGGGCTGAAGGCGTTCGTCGCCGCGACCCCGTCGAGGTAATTCCATAGCTCGGCCTCCTGCCGGAACGGTCCGGGTTAGCAAGGTGCGAAGGCGGGATGATAGCGTCGGCCCGTAGAGGCCGCAACCAAATCCTTGAGGCGCAACGAATTGAGGCGCGCGACGGAATGAATTCAGAGGGCGTGAGTTAGGCGCCGGGCGGGGTGCGCCAGAGTCGGCGGAGTGCGTCGAGCGTGATGCTCGATGCGGCGCCGGTGCGTGCGCGGTGCGGGCCCGGCAGCGTGATTTGCGGCGCATCGCCCGGCGCCGTGGCGGCGGCCTGGGCCAGTCGGCGAGCGGGGACGGCGGCCAGCCGGCGCTCGGCCTCAGCTTCGCGGTCGCGGCGGAGCTCGACCAGGTAGAGCGCCGGCGAGTCGTCGAACCAGAGCGCCGGGTCGGGCGCTGAATCATCCTCGAGCAGCGCGCAGGAGCGATCGCCGGCCAGCGCCATCTCGGCGCAGGCGACCAGCAGGCCGCCGTCGCTGACGTCGTGGGCGGCGGATGCGAGGCCGGATCGGATCAGCTCGGCGACCCCGCGGTGCGTTGCGTGCGCGCCGCGCGGATCGAAGGCGGGGCGCTGCGCCGGGTCGCGCGGCGTGAAGCGGGTGGGCTGGCCGACGAGCCACAGCGCGCCGCCGTGCGGCTTGAGGTCCATGGTAATGCAGCGGCGCACGTCGTCGATGAGCGACACGGCGGTGACGAGCAGCGTGCCGGGGATGTTGAGGCGATCGCCCGTGAGTCGCGCGCGGTGATGCGCGGCGGCGGCTCGGGCGAGGCGGTCGCGGTCGGCGGCGGAGAGGTCGAAGGCGTTGTTGAGCGAGTCCTTGCCGCTGATGAAGGGCAGGCCGTAGGCGAGCGCGGCATCGTGGCAGGCCTGGCAGGCGCGGACGAGTCCGCCGAGCTCGCGCGGATCGGCGGTGGAGCCCCAGCAGAAGTTGTCGAGGATGGCGGTGCGGTCGGGGTCGCCGCCGACGCAGACGACGTTTCGCAGCGCCTCGTCGACGGCTGCCCAGGCCATCCAGTAGGGGTCGTCGTCGGAGCGGTGCGGGCAGATGCCGCAGCCGATCGCGAGGCCGCGCGGCGAGTCGAGCCGCGGGCGGATCACGGCGGCGTCGCTGGGACCGATGGCGTGGCGGCCGACCAGCGGCTTGACGACGCTGCCACCCTGCACCTCGTGGTCGTACTGGCGGATGACCCATTCCTTGCTGGCGACGTTGGGGTCGGCGAGGCGGCGCCTGAGCTCGGCGGCAAAGTCGATCGGAGCGGCGGGTGGCGCGGGCGGCGTTGCGGCGGGGAACCACTCGGCGGTGCGGGTTTCGCGCGGCCGGCCTTCGTGCAGCAGCGCCATGGGCAGATCGCCGACGACGCGCTGGTCGAACTTCACGACGAGCCGCCCCTGGCCCGTGAAGCGGCCGATGACGGTGGCTTCGACATCTTCGTTGCGCGCGAGGGCGAGGAGGGCGTCGACGCGGTCCTGCGGCACGGCGAGGACCATTCGTTCCTGGGATTCGCTGATCCAGATTTCGTCGTAGCGCAGGCCGACGTACTTGAGGGGGACGCGGTCGAGGTCGATCTCGGCGCCGGTGTCGGCGGCCATCTCGCCGATGGCGGAAGAGAGGCCGCCGGCGCCGCAGTCGGTGATGGCGGAGTAGAGGCAGCCGCCGTCGGCGTCGCGCGCCTGGAGGATGACGTCGAGGAATTTCTTTTCCTCGATGGCGTTGCCGATCTGGACGGCGTGGGCAAATTCGTCGGCGTGGGTGGCGGCGAGGCTGGCGGAGCTGAAGGTGGCGCCGTGGATGCCGTCGCGCCCGGTGCGGCCGCCGACGAGGACGACGGCGTCGCCGGCGCGGGCGGCCTTGCGGACGCGGTCGCGCGGGACGAGGCCGATGGTGCCGCAGAAGACGAGCGGATTGGCGAGGTAGCGCGGCTCGAAGAGGATGGCGCCGTTGACGGTGGGGATGCCCATGCGGTTGCCGTAGTCGCGGACGCCGGCGACGACCCCGGCGAGCACCTGGCGCGGGTGGAGGACGCCGTCGGGGAGCGCACCGGCGGGCCAGTCGGCGGGGGCGACGCAGAAGACGTCGGTGCTGGCGACGGGCTTGGCGCCGAGGCCGGCGCCGATGACGTCGCGGATGCAGCCGCCCAGGCCGGTGGCCGCGCCGCCGTAGGGTTCGATGGCGGACGGGTGGTTGTGGGTTTCGACCTTGACGGCGATGGCGAGCTGTTCGTCGAAGCCGATGATGCCGGCGTTGTCGACGAAGACGGAGAGGCATTCGGGTCCGCGGCGGGCGGCGATCAGCGCGTGCGTGGCGCGGACGATGGTCTCCTTGAGGAGGTTGGCGTAGCGGAGTTCGACGATGGCGGCATCGCGCGCGGGCGGCTGACCGGGCGCGCCCATCGGCAGCGGTGCGCCGCGGTAGATGATCTCGCTCTTGATGGTCTTGTGGACGCAGTGCTCGCTCCAGGTCTGGGCGAGCGTTTCGAGCTCGAGGTCGGTCGGATCGCGACCCAGCGCGGCGAAGGCGTCGGCGATGGCGCGCATCTCGGCGGTCGAGAGGAACAGGTGGGCGCGGCGCGAGAGGGAGTCGAGTTCTGCATCCGACAGCGCGCCGAGCGAAATCGTTCGCAGGTCGAACGGCGCGACGCCGGGCTTCACCGGCGGGCCGATCGGCTTGGTCCCGCGGACGACCTCCTCGACCGAGCCGTTGCCGAGCAGGCGCGTGATGCGGGCCGCCGATTCGGCGTCTGGAACGGGAGCGATCTCGAACCGCCGGCCGGTGCGGACGGACTCGACCGATCGGCCGAGAGTGCGGACGGCGGCGGCGGCGGTCTGACCAGCCGCGTCCATGACGCCGGGGAGAAAGAAGACCTCGAACGCGCCGGCGGCGGCCGGTGGCGCGTCTTCCAGGCCGCGACAGACGACCTGCTCGCTGACCGGGTCGGTCAGCAGGGCGGCGATGGACCGCAGGTCGGCGGAGGCGGCCGGTCGGGCGGATGTCGGACCGGTTGCGGAGTCGAGGCCATCAACGAGATACAGCCTGGCGGTTCTAACGGCGGAGACGTCGGTCAAGCCGAAGCGGTGCAGGCTGGCGAGGGTGGCCTGGCCGACCGGGTCGGGCAGGTCCGGTCGGGGTCGGACTTCAAAACGCCAGGTTGGCATGGCGGCTGGCTCTGGGCGGGCGGCTGGAACTCCGGCCGGCGCCGTGGCTTAGGGCTGCTCAGTTGATTCCGATAAGAATGCCGATGATACGTGATGGAGGCGATTGCGTCAAATTTCGCTTGCCGGTCGGAGAAGGCGGGGCTAACTTTTTGACCCGGCGCGGCAATAAGGGATGAGGGCGAGAAAGCCCGACGGCAGACACCTCGCCTAGCAAGTTTGATAAGGATATCGATCACCCGATGGCAACCACCCCTGGTTCGACGAACCCATCCACTCGACCGAATGGCTCCACGGCCGGCAACGGCGCGCTGGAGTTCGAGCGGCCGCTGGCCCGGATTGAGCAGCAGATTGCGGAGATGGAGGCGGTTCAGGCGCAGACCGGCCGCGACCACTCCGAGATGATCCGCACGATTCGCGCGCAACTGACGGCCGAGCGCAAGAAGATATTCGCCAGTCTATCGGCGTGGGAAACCGTGCAGGTGGCGCGGCACCCGAAGCGGCCGCTGACTCCGCACTATGTCGATCACATTGTCAAGGACTTCGTCGAGCTGCGCGGCGATCGCGGATTCCGGGATGACCGGGCGATCATCACCGGTTTCGGACGGATCGCCGGGCACAAGGTGATGTTGATCGGCCACAACAAGGGGCGCGACACCAAGGAGCGGATCGAGAACTGCTTCGGGATGGCCCATCCGGAAGGCTATCGCAAGGCCTTGCTGAAGATGAAGTTGGCCGAGAAGTTTCGCCTGCCGGTGGTGTGCCTGATTGACACGGCCGGGGCCTATCCGGGCATCGGGGCCGAAGAGCGCGGCATTTCGCAGGCGATCGCGTTGAACATGCTGGAAATGTCGCGGCTGCGGACGCCGATCGTGTGCGTAGTGATTGGCGAAGGCGGCTCTGGCGGGGCGCTGGGCATCGGCGTCGGCGACCGGGTGGCGATTCTGGAGCATGCGTACTACTCGGTGATTTCGCCCGAGGGCTGCGCGGCGATTCTGTGGAAGAGCGGCGAACAGGCACCGCAGGCGGCCGAGGCGCTGCGTCTTACGAGCAAGGACCTGAAGCGGCTGGGGCTGATCGACGAGGTGATTCGCGAGCCGCTGGGGGGCGCTCATCAGGATCCGGCCGCGACGGCGACGACGGTGGAGCAGTTCCTCGATGCGTCGCTGCGCGATCTGAAGCGCGTTCGGATCGATTCGCTGCTGAAGCGGCGTTATCAGAAATTCCGCGAGATTGGGGCGTTTTTCACGTCGGGCGGAAAGCCGGTCGAGCCACGGCGGGCCAAGAGCGGCCGCGCGAAGCCGATGCGGGCCGTTCCGAGCGAGTCCGCGACGGCCGTTGTCGAGCCGGCGCCGGCGGGGGCGTCGCGCTAGCCTGCCCGCCAGACCCATGCGAATCTCAGTTCGCGTTTGAAGGTGGCGCCTGCGGCGTCACCGAGCGGTTGCGCTTTCACTGAGCGGCGAGCCACCAGGGGATTACGGGCTGTCGCGCGGCGGGCGACCGGCAATTCCTGCGCTGTGACACCCGGGCCTGAACGTGGAACGCCTTCGCGGTGTCTCGGGGGCTGCCGGGCAGCGTTTTCACAGCAGCAAACCCATTTGTTTTCGAAACTTACGAACAAACGGGGCGATTTTCGGTCGAGCGTTTGAAATTGGGGGAGTGGGCTCCATAGCATTGGAGCCCTTTTTCTCTGGCGTCGGGAGTTTGGGAGGTCGATTTCAGTATTCACGGCCGGGGTTGGCAGGGTTGCCCGGCGATCTTCCTGAGCGACGGAACAGGATCGAACTCTCGTCGAGCGCGCGTGAACGCGTTGAATCGATCGAGGTCCAATCGACCGACCGGCCGGGCAGGCCGGTCGGGTGCAGATAGCGAGCAGTATTGTCGGTTTTGGCAATTACTCCGGCGGACTCGTCGGGATGCCTCGGCGGTGGAGCTAGGCACCGGCAGACGGAAAGAACGCGGAGCAATCGGGAGAAGAACATGACGAAGGCGCTGAAGTTGGCAGTCTTGGTTCTGGCGATTCCTGCCATTGCGCAGGCCGCCATTGTTGGCACATCGCTCGGCACGGCGGCCCCGCCGGGCAGCCTGGGCGGGTTTACGATGCAGTCGTTTGCTCTGGACGGGCAGCCGCTGTTTGTGAACGTCGGCTCGGTCGCTGGCCCGACGGGCCCGATCTCGCTGACCCCGGCCCTGGATCACCGCCAGATCGGCCTCGGCTGGGCGACCTGGAGCCATGGCTACGCCGGCGACGTGTACTACCAGCCCAATGGCGGCAGCTCGACCGTCGGTCTGCCGGCCGGCACCAAGGCGTTCATCCTCTACGCTGAGCCGGATCCGTTCGCGATCTTCGACATTTCGGCGACGGCGAACGACGGCACGACGATCACCCAGTCGGTCGACGGCTCGGGCGGCGCGAAGGGCTACGGCTTCCATGTCACTGGTGGCAGCAGCCTGACGTCGGTCACCGTGTCGCTGCCTGGCACTGCGTATGCCATCGGCGAGTTCTCGATCGGCGTTCCTGAGCCGACGACGATGAGCCTGCTCGGTCTGGTCGGTGCGGCCCTGCTGCGCCGCCGGACGCGCTAAGCCGACCTCGGCTGACACGCAGTTCCTTTTCCAAATCACAGCGCCCGCGATTGTCCGAAAGGCACTCGCGGGCGTTGTCTTTTTCCGGCTGAGCGGCGGCTGCGCCCGGGGCGTATGATGCCGCGTCCTTCACGGGTGTCATCCGCATGCCGCGCGCCATGCTACGCGACTACGTCTCTCTGCCGCGCGGGGTGCACCTGCTGTGCCTGGGGAACCTGGTCAACCGCGCCGGGGCGATGCTCGTTCCCTTCCTGACGCTCTATCTGCGAAACAAGCTCGGCTTTGGCGTGCCGTTCGCGACGGCGGCGATGTCGTTCTTCGGGTGCGGGGCGCTGATCGCCGCGCTCATCGGCGGACAGCTGGCGGACCAGGTCGGTCGGCGGGTGGTGATGCTGACGGCGCTGGTGGGGAACGCCACCGTGCTGATGCTGTTCGGGCTGATGACGCGCCCGGCGCAGATCTATGCGGCGGTGTTCGCGTTTGCACTGCTGACGGACATGTTCCGGCCGGCGAGCTCGGCGATGCTGGCGGACCTGGTTCCGCCCGAGCGGCGGGCGCACGCGTATGGGCTGATGTACGTGGCGGTGAATCTTGGATTCGCGATTGCGCCGGTGGTGGGCGGGCTGCTGCTGAAGTACTCGTATCTGTATCTGTTCTGGGGCGACGCCGCGACGTCGCTGGTGTTCGCGATTCTGATCGCGGTGGCGGTTCCGGAGACGCTGAAGCGCGGATCGGCCCAGATCGCGCCGGCGGGTTCGGCGGGCGAGCCGGGCGGCGAGGACGGACCGGCGTCGTCGTCGGCGTATGCGACTTCTCCCCGTGGAGCAGGCGACGGCGGCGCGCTGGCCGCGCTGGGGTATATCGTCCGCGACCGGCTGTTCATTCGATTCTGCGTGGCGCAGTTTTTCGTGACGGTGGTCTATATGCAGGCGTTCACGACGCTGCCGCTGTATCTGGAGAGCCTTGCGATCGACGCGGCGCACTACGGGCGGATCGTGGCGTGGAACGGGCTGCTGATCGTCGTGTTCCAGATTCCGGTGACGCACTGGGTCTCGCGATATGACCGCGGGCGAGTGATTGCGCTGGGCGCGATCGTGACCGGGGCCGGCTTTGCGCTGCACGCGGTGGCGACGACTTCGACGCAGTTTGTTCTGGCGGTGGTGGTCTGGACGATGGGCGAGATGATGCAGTCGTCGCTGCTGCCGGCGATCACGTCTGACCTGGCGCCGGCTCCGCTGCGGGCGCGGTATTTCGGAGCTTTGTCGGTATCGTTTGCGGTGAGCCACATGGTGGCGGCGCCGTTGGGCGGGTTCGTGCTGCTGCATGCGGGCGGGCGCGTGCTGTGGCTGCTGACGGGGTTGTCGGGGCTGACGTCGGCGGTGATGTTCGCGTCGGTGCGGCGCGGGATCAGCCGGCGCGCGGGCGGACCGGCGGCGGCGACGGCCTGATCGGCGGGGCGAGCCACGGGCCGACATGCGGCACCGATTTCCAAGAACATTGCATACCTGGTTTGTCACCTGGACATTAGGCTGCATCCAGAATTGCACACAGACTTTGTCTGATATTACTAAGTCAAAATGCCGGCATCTCTAAGACAATCCAGATAACATTTCAACAGTTCCGGACGCTTTTTCGTTGGCGCGCGGCGGAGTCGTGTGCCAGACTGGCGCGCGCCCTATCGAAGGGCGTTCGGGCGCCTACGCCCGCAGGGAAAACCCATCTACCTTTGAGGTGAGTCATGGATGACCTTCGCCGGCCGGCATTGTGCGGCTTGTCGACCGAATCAGCGCCGTACGGCGCGCCGTGTGTCTGTCGACGACGGGCGAGATGGCGATGGCTGGTCGTGCTGGGGGCGGCGCTGGTGAGCGCGGCCGCAGGGCGCAGCGCTGCGGACGAGTCCCCGGACTATGGCGAGTGCGGCCGGCTGTGTGTGCAGCCGGGTGGCGACTGCACGACACAGCCGTTCACGTCGCGCTGTTACTTTGCGCGGGCGGAGTGGGACCCGCAGACCGGGTTTCCGCTGAATCTGCACCTGGGGATGGGCTTCGGGCCACCCGATCTGCCGCCGCGGAGCAGCAGTGTGTGGGGCAGTTCGTCGCCGCTGGTGCCGGCGGGCGCGCTGTTGTCGCCGGGGCCGACGCCGTTTCAGTCGCGGGCGATGCACAACGACCTGATCGACTGGGCGACCGGATATCCGCTGATTCAGGCGGTCGACTTTGAACTGCCGTTTGGCGGAGCGCTGTTTCGCCACGTTCGAACCTACAGCGAGAACCCGGCCGACGCGGTGCGATCGGCGACATTCTCGCCCGACCGGCCGGCTGAAGGAACGCGCTGGGACTGGAACGGGCTGTTCTGGTCGATGAGCGAGAATCCGATCTTACTCATCGACGTGCGTTACCCGAACATGGTCGCGGCGGGGCAGAAGTACTGTTACTTCATTCCCGACGCGCACCATTCGATCCCGTTTGTCTTTGACGAAAACCAGAACAAGTACATCGCGCCGCCGTGGTTTGACGCCACGCTGGTGGACGATGGTCTGGCGCCGCCGCAGCACTACACCGTGGTGATGCAGCGCGGCGCGGTGCGGTACACGATCGAGGCACAGCACGAGGACCTGACCGCCGTCGAGCCGATGGTCGACTATCACGAGCTGCCGCACGGCTGGCCGCAGTATGGGCTGGTGACGCGGATCGAGGATCGGAATGGCAACCGGGTGGAGTATGAGTACTGCCCGGTCGGCGTGTCGGCGTGTGACGACCCGGGGACGTCCCAGTGTCAGGAGTGTTGTGAGAACTGCAACGAGAAGGGGCAGATTCGGCGAGTGCGGCTGATTGCGGCGGGCGGGTCGGTGGCGTGGAGCCTGTTGTACACGCATCGCGCGTTTGGAGACCCGAACGAGCGCGGCAACGTCGTGCACCACGATCATGCCGTGCACACGATTCACGTTTACCAAGGCGACGTGGACGCGGCGAACGGCGCGTGCCTGACGCTGGGCGCGGATGAATTCTGCGGGCAGGCGGGGCTCGAGGCGCAGGACGCGATCACCCATACGGCGATTCCGCCGAACTGGCAGATCGAGGCGCGCTATCTCTATTCGCCGCAGATTCGCCCGCCGTGGGGAACGGGCGCGGCCTGTTTGCCGGAACCAGAGCTGTTCAGCTCGATGACATCTCCGGGGCCGAACCTGCTGAAGACGACGGTAACGCGCCGCGCCGACGACGGCACGCAAGGCTCGCGAACGACGCTGTATCGCTATTCCTTCTTCCAGGCGACCGGCGGCGTGCATGCCAATTCGGCGTTTCAGTTGAGCGCCATCTATGAGGACGCGCGGATTCCTGAAGTCGTCAAGCTGATGCACGACAACGGCGTGCTCGATCATGAGCAGCCGGCGAGCCTGTACACGATTCTGCGAATCTCGCCGTTCCAGGTCATCGTTCCGAACGCGGACTCGGGCCACACGAAGCGCATCGAAGAGCTGGCGGACGTTCAGATGAACGGGTGGACGACGGCCGACGGCGAGTGGGCGTTCGGGCCGCTGCATCCGCTGGATGCCGAGCTGAAGCAGTTCGCCGGTCTGCCGGTGGATCGGACGCTGTTCAATCACTCTGGCCGGCAGTGGATGGCCGACCGGCGGCGGAACTCACCGCAGTATGGCGGCTTCGTCTATTACCGCTTCATTCGCTATCCGAGCAGCCTGTCGGGAATGATCGACCCGTCGAATCCGCCGGGCGACAACACCTGTGTGCCGACGGAAACGCTGGTTCACTATCCCTATCGCGTGGCGCTTCCGACCGGCGGCGGAGCGCTGGCGGAGACGAGACTGGACGAGCCGCTCTATGTCACGATCTGCGACGAGGTGAAGTTTCCGAATGGTGACGTCGACATGGACGAGCTGCTGTTTCCGGGGCCGAATGAATATCGCAGTCGGCGGGTGGTGGAATGCAACTCGGCCGGGTTCGTGCTGCGCGACCGGACGTGGCGTCCCGACGCCGGCAGCTCGACCACGGCCGAGCGCGTGTTCGAGGAGGTGCGGCGGTTTGACTGTCGCGGGCGGCTGATTGAGCAGCGGACGCCGGGGTGGGCGGCGGCCGAAGCAGCGGGCCAGGGGGCGACGCAGGGGCTGGTCCGCGTGTTTGCGTATCAGAACCCGGCGTGCGACTGGGACGCGACGGCGGATGCGTGTGCGTGCGCCGGCCCGATGACGGGCCCAGGCGAGTTACTGGCCGAGGGGATCAAGCAGGGTCGCAACGGGACGGTCTACTGGCTGCGGGCGTTTGAGCGCGACGCATATCGGCCGGAGCTGGTGACACGGGCGGCGGAGTTTTCCGTTCCGGTGTTGGACCCGAGCAGCACCAGCGGCGCGGAAGTTACGACGACCAGCTACATGTTCGGAAGCGAGCGGGAGGTTCTGGAGCGTTGCGTGGTGCGGCCGGCGGCGCCTCGAACGGCGGGCGGGCCATCTTACTACGCGGTCGAGAAGACGCGGTTTGGTGCCGGCGGGCAGATGCAGTGGCAGGCGAGCGGGACGATGCAGAACCCGGCCGCACTTCAGGCCGGCGACGAACTGTTTCTGAATTACATCGACCTCGATCCGATCGGCCGGCCGCTCTATCGAGTGGATGATTACGACCCGAACGCGCCGGGCGTGCACCCCGAGTGGCCGAACGCGCCACCGGGTTTCGCGCGGCAGGCCGGATCGGCGGGGCTGAATTACCTCACGACGTTTGAGTTTCCGGCGGTGTTCGGGCACACGCGGACGGTGTTGCCCAGCGGCCGGGAGATGCGCGTTGAATATTCGCAGGTCGGCGGCGACTTGCTGAAGTGGACGTTCAACGACGTCGTCATGCCCGGGACGGCGGCCAATCCTTCGGCCCAGTTTCGAGTGGCGACGCCGGTGAAGGTGGAGAGGTCTCACGGGTCGAAGCTGCTCGAGACGCGCGAGTTCTATCTGACGGCGACGGACGACCTGCCTGACGGTTATGGCGCCGAGGCGAATTCCGCGAACCAGCACTTACTCAGCATTTCCGTCCCGCAGTATGACAGCGCCGGGCGGATGGTGGGCGCGTCGCAGACGGGTGCGGACGGCAGCGCGTTGAGCGCGGCGACCTCGTACAACGGGTTCGGGTTACTCGAGCGCGAGCTGGGGGTCGATGGAACGATCAGGCGGTACACCTATGACAGCCTCGGCCGGCTCGAGAAGACCTACGTCGGCTCGAAGGACCAGCATGAATTCTGGCACACGGCGGTGCGCTGCGACGACAAAGGCGAGCCGTCGGGCTGTGTTTCCGCCAACGAACCATTCCCGGATGATCTGGTTCTGCTCGAAAAGCGATCGTATGGGATCGGCGTGCACGACGCGAACGAGTTGGTACGCGTGCGCCACTATCGCGGTCGGCCGCAGAACCAGTATTCGGAGACCGCGCTACCCGGTGAGCCGAATCCGCCGCCGAACAACGAGGACGAGGTCGGCTGGACCACCGACTATCGCATGGACTGGCGGATGCGGGTCGTCTGCACGATTCAGCGCGACAGCGCGGGCGTCGCGCTGACGCATTCTGTAAGTTGGTATGACAATCTCGACCGGGTAGTCCTGTCGGCGGAATATGACGCGCAACCGCCGCCGGCGGAGATCGATCCGGCGCTGCGCGCGCCGGGGAGCATTCCCCCAAGCGCGGCGCAGATTCTGGCGGCGACGCCGTGTCCGACAGCTTTGCAGGAGACCCTTCGCGACGCGCGCGGCAACGCGGTCGAGACGCGCGACTATGACGTGGGCTCGGGGACGGCGCCGCGCTACACGGTTACGCAGCAGTTCTTCGATCATCGCGGCCTGGCGGTGGAGGTGCGCGCGCCGAACGCGCCTGTTCGGCGGAGCGTGTATGACGGTCGGGGCCGGCGGGTTCGAAGCCTGACCCTGGCGGGCGGACTCGAGCTGTCGCGCGTCGACTCTGCATACGACGGCAGCGATCACGAGTTGCGAACCACGACGCGCGAGCGCCGCGCGGGCGCAGGCGGCTCGGCGATCGACGACGACAACTCCGTAGCGTCCTACCTCGATCGCTGGTACGACGACGCCGGGCGACTGGTCGCGCTGGCGAACTACGGCACCAACAGCGCCGACAATACGTTCTCGACAGGTCCGGCGCCGCCGCTCGCGGCACAGCCCGGCGCGCCGGGCTATGACCCGAATCACCCGCCGATGACGCGCGGCCCCGACGGGCGGCTGTGCGGCTGTAACTTTGGCGAGCTGGCATCGATTGCGCCGCAGGCGGAACTGACCTGCTACGAGTTTGACGCGGCCGGCCGGCAGACAATGGTCTATCTGCCGGACGGCTATCGGCGCACGCAGAGCATTTATGACGACCTGGGGCGACTGCGGCGGACGGTCGAGAATCCGCACGCGACCGACGCGAGTGAGCGGCGCGAAACGCGCTACGGCTACGACACCGCCGGACGCCTGGAGGAGATCGTTGCGGCCGACGGCTCGGGATCGGCCGTTCAGGCAACGCGGCTGGTGTACGGCGCGGACGTGGTCAGCGGATCGTTCGCCACCGAGAGCGCCGCGCCCGGCCTGGTGCGCGCGATCCACTTTCCCGACCCGGCCACCGGACAGCCGAGTGACAAGCGCATCATTCAGTTTGCCTATCACCCCGACGGCATGGTGGCGATGCGCACCGATGCGCGCGGCGTTGTGCTTCGCTATCGCTACGACGAGCTTGGCCGGCAGCGCGAGATTCTGGTCGACGATTCCACTTGCTACCCGGACGGGCAGCCCGGGGCGGAGACTTATCCGCCGGACCGGGTGCGGCGCGTCACGCTCGACCATCAGCCGACAAGTGGTGCACTAACTCAGGCGACGGCCTTCTCACAGCCGCCGTCGGCAACGCCGCCCGAGGGGAACGCGGTCCTTGCCGACGTGCACCTGGACTATGACTCACGCGTTCACCTGGTGCGCGAAGTGCAGCAGCACCGCGGCTTCACCACAATCGGCCAGTCGCCAGATGTCACTTACGCGTGGGAATACAGCCCGGCGGTGACTGGGCGTAACTTTGAGCGCCTGGCCTCGATTCAGTATCCATATTCACCCGTGCTTGGGCGCTATCTCGACGTGAACTACTCGTATGGCGCGCCGGGCAGCGCCGACGACGGCGCGAATCGCGTTACGGCGCTGACGACCATTCTGTCGGACCCGTTTGCGGGCGGGGCCGGTGTGGGGCAGGGGGTCGCGCTTGCGCTGGCAACCTACAGCTATGGCGGCGTGTCGCGTCGCACCGGCCTGGCACTCGGCAACGGAGTGTCGGAGACGTGGGAGCCATCGGGCGCGACGCTGGACCGCTTCGGCAGAATGGCCCGGCTGGAGTACCGCGATGCGGCCGGCGCGGTGCTGCAGCGGTTCGAGTATGGCTATGACAAGAACGGGGAGCGAGTCACCGAGCGCGTGGCGCAGCTGACGCCGGGCGGCACACTCGTTCAGAACGCGGAATCCCGCCTGCACAAGTTCGACGCGCTTGGGCGACTGATCGAAACCGATATCGGCGCGATTGACACTGGCACGTCACAGATCGATGTAACTCCTGGCGCGGTGCTCTCGTGGGGACTGGACTCCGTCGGTAACTGGGCTGGCCGGCCGAGCTTTCGACGCGTGGAGAACGATGCAAGCGGCGCCACGTCGACGCTTGAGGTCAGTCACTCCATTGATCACGCGAATGAAATCGCGGCGATCGAGTCGAACCAGGCCGCGACGGCCTCGTTGTTGTGGGATGCGTGCGGCAATCTCGTCTTCGATGGGCAGTATGTCTATCAGTATGACGCGTGGAGCCGGCTGGTGCAGGTCAACCACGCGGCCGGGCCGCTGCCAGATCCGCTCGCGCAGATGCAGGGAGTCGAGACCGGGGTCGTGCTTCCGGCGTATGTCGGCGATCTGGTGGTGCGGTATGTGTATGACGGGTTCGGGCGACTGGTCGAGAAGACCACTCCAATCGAGCGCCACGGGCCGACGGTTCTTCGGACGAAGGCGTTCTACTACGACGGCGTAAGGCGAATTCAGGAAGTGTTGATCGAGCCCGTCGAGGGTGAGTTTGACACGATTTTCTTCCTCGATGAGTGGGACGGCGGCACGAGTAACACTGAGCTGCCCGGCGAAGGCGGTACCGGTCCGCAGGAGATCATCACCAGTTCGGGCAGTTTCCTGGCCTGGGTCGATCGCGAATATGTTTGGGGGACCGGCGAGACCGACGAGCTGGTCTGCCAGTTCGACAAGCTCGGCCGGGCGATGTACGTCATTCAGGACGCCGGCGGCGACGTCACGGGCTTGCTCGACGACACCGGCAGCTTGGTCGAGCAAATATCGTACGAGCCGTACGGCGCGGTGCGCTGGGCGGAGAGTTACTCGCCGCATCCGGTCAGTCGCGTCGGGCACAAGGGGCTGTTCTTCGAGCGGTTCGATGGCTCGGTGAGCGACCCGGCGTTGTCGCCGGAGTCGGCCGGGCTGTACTACGTCCGCAACCGGTTCTACAGCGCGGCGCTGGGGCGGTTCCTGACGCCCGACCCGAACGAGACGGCGCTGCCGATCGTGTCGGCCGCGGCGGCGCAGGGGCAGGCCATCGCGATCGTGGCCGGGGCGCTGGATGCGACTGGCCTCTATTCGGACGGGGTGAATCTGTACCAGTACCTGCGTGGCAACCCGCTGAACGGGCGGGACGCGCTGGGGTTGTACGACGACTACGACGACGCCATCGCGAGCTACTTTGGCGATCGGGCCGCAATGGCGGATCTCATATCCAGCAGCATTCAGACCAGCATTAACGTCGGCGCGATGGTGGGGCAGATGGCACTGTCGGTCATGCCGGGCGGCGGAGCTGCACTCACACTGATTCAGCTCGCGGCCGGAAAGATCTCGGTGCAAGACGCGCTCATTGCGGGTGCGTGGGGTGTGGCGGGGTTCGGGGCCGGCTACGCAGCGGAGTGGATGCTGGGTCGCATCATCACGAAGTTCCTGGCGACCTCGTCGCGTACGCGGGCGGCGAGTCGGACTGTCTCGCTCACACACATGATCATACAGGATCTGTGCTTCGTCGCCGGCACGTTGGTGCTCACGGCGGACGGAATGCCGCGACCCATAGAGGCCATATGTCCGGGCGAGGCCGTCTGGTGCGACGCCGACCCGGAGGCGGCGAATGGGCCCGAGATCGGTTATGTGGCTGCCGTCATCGAGCGGACGGCGCCCGCTGTGCTGGAGCTGTCGCTGGAGACGGACGGCGCGACGTGCTCGATCACGACGACACCGGAACATCCGTTCTTCGTTCCGCGGCTGAAGCGCTACGTGCCCGCGGGCGAGCTGGAGATTGGCGAGCTTCTGGGAGAGGGCGGCGGTGTCGCGCGACTGGCGGGCAAGGCGCGACGTGCCGGCCCCCGCGCGGTCTTCAATCTTGAAGTTGCGGGCGGGCACAGTTACTTTGTGTCTCCGCGCCCGGGCCTCCGCCTGCTGGTGCACAATGAGTGTGTCGGGCATCATGTTATTCCGAAGGAGATTTTGAGGCAGTTGCCGGAAGACATTACGCGCGCCGGCAGTCTGGTGCGCGGCGCCCGGGGATCGCCGAACATCTGGGACGTCCCCAAGAAACTGCACAAGGCAATCCATAATGGCTGGGGGTGCGAGCGATACAATGTGCAGTGGGTCACAGAACTCAAGGCCGAGTTCGGCCCACATTGGCGCAAGCTCGCAACGGAGGAGGGCGTCCTCAAGGTTCGCGACAGAATGGTTGAGCTCTATCGGCTAGAGCCCTTCCGCAAGGGTCTTCCATGAAGATATATGCGCCGTTTACAGATTTTTCCCAGAACCCTGCGACGCTATGCGTCGTCGGCACGGATTACTATCCCCCCGAGCTTCCGCGCGGCTGTCCCAGTTGCAAGCGATCAAATCGCCGGACGGGCCCGCCGATCGTCGCCGAGTTCCACGGGCGATCGAAACATCTCACCGACGTGCTGGGATTCGGCTGGACGGCGATTTCCGAGCGCGTCCGCGACGCGCTGCTGCCGCGCTTTACTGGGTTCGAGGCCTGGCCGGTCACGTTTCAGGAAGCTGCCAAGCGCAAGCGCCCGCCGCCCAAGACGTCGCGGCGCGTGCGACGGGCGCCGTTTCCGCCGCCGGATGCGCAGTACTACTGGTTCGAGGTGACCGCGGGGGTTCCGCTCTACCGCGAACGGTCCACCGTGGAGCTGGGCGAACCGTGCCCGGTCTGCGGGCGATGCAGCGCGCGAATTCTTGGGAGAGAGGAGTACGATCACGATGTGGATCCGTTTGTAACGCCGCCGATCACGCGCCGAACGCCGCGCCAGCCCGGCAAAGGCGTCTTTGTCCGGCGAGAAGACCTGGGTGGCCATTCGGTCTTCTTCGTGGAAGAGTTTCCCGGCTTCATTCTGTTCACCGAGCCGCTGCGAGACTTCTGGCTGGAGCAGGGATTCACGGGAGAGCTGCTGCTGGAGTATGGCGACGTTGTGTAACCTGGAACGTCTGGCCCGAATTGCCGCTATCGCCGACGACCGAGTCGTGCGCGCTGGCGGGCGGAACTGCATGCACTTGGGAAGGAGCCGCCCGACGTGGAAGTGCAAGACATCCTCGCGATTCGAGAACGGATCGTGGCGGACTTCGGCTTGGTGCAGAACTAACGACAATCGGGCAATGGTCGGGTGAGTCCATCGGATCCCGATTGAGCGGGAAACGGAGTTCGACATGATATCGGTTCACCCGGTCAGAATTGGCCCGGACTGGCATGTCGTCACGACGATGTATCCGGCGCGGATGCTACTTGCGAACTATTCCCGCGAGAAGCTGGTGTGGGATGTTCAGTTGCCGGAGGGGGTGGATTTCACTTCGCTCAGCATCTCTTGCGACGGGCGCATAATAGTCACGGGGTATTACTACACCCGCGGGGTCGACGTGTGGGAGTTGCAGACCGGCAAGCATCTGTTTCGCATGGGCCCGGGCGGAATGACGCGGGTGATGCTGGATCCGAGCGCTCGATATGTGGCACTCTGGCCGGGGAGGCCGCGCGTGCTGCTGGACCTGGTGGATCGAACGGAGCGGCGGTTCCCGGGAATTGGAGACGTGGCTGGCGCGGCGGGCCGGGCCCTGGATGGGACGATGCTGCTGCCGACGACCTGGCGGACCCTTGTATACCGGCTGCATTCCAAGACGGGAGAGATGGAGAAAGTCCGTGTGCCCGGCATGGGCGACGTGTACGAGATGTGGTGGTCCCCGCGGGAGGATCAAATCATCGTTAAGGATCTTGGTGGACTGGTATCGTGCAGGTCGTCCATCGAGTCAGAGCCGTTGTGGGAACACCACTATGAAGGAAGCGAGCTCCACTACAATCTGACTTACTCGGCGGACGGGCGGTTCGTTGGGTTTTCGTTCCTTTCATTGAAGCAGACGCGGGTACTGGATGTTACGAGCGGAGAGGCGGTTCGCACGATCGATGAACTGGCGAGCGGGCACCCGTATGAAGGTCCCAGCATCATGACCAGTTACGGCAAGATCGTGAACCTGGAGACCGGCGAGATCGACCCCGGGGCCTCGAACTGGCGCTGGTGGCGGAAGATCGGGGCCTGAGGCGACCATGCTCTGCGAATGAATCGGCGGCGCCGAGGCAGTGCAGGGTCCGCCCGCGCCATTTACTCGGAACCGTCCTTCGCGCGCTTCGTCGCCGCCTGAGTGTCAGCGAGCACTTTGTCGCACAATTTGCGCGTGGCGTTCTTCTCGGGAAGGATCCGCGCCGCCATATCGGCCGCCTCCTTGGCTGGGGCGAGGGCGTCCGCATATCGATGCAATTGTCCCTGGCACTCGGCGAGTCGCGTCAGGCCGACGGCGAGCATCGGATGGTCGCCGTGATGCAGTCGCCTGAGCATGGCGACCGCCTCCTCTCGCAGCGTTACTGCGTCGGCCGGTTTTTTGAGCGCCTGTTTCACAGCGGCCAAGTTACCGAGGCTGAGCGCGACTTGCGGATGATCTCCCGGGAACAGCCGCCGGCGCATCGCGAGCGCACGCGAGTAGAGTTCTTCGGCCTCGGCGTGCCGGCCCAGGGCGTTGCGCGCCATGGCCAGGTTTGAGAGCGTGCTGGCGATGATGGCATGGTCGCCCTTGAACAGACGCTGCTGCATCTTGAGCGCCTGCAGATGCAGCGGCTCGGCCGCGGCGGGGCCGTCAACCGCGCCGGCCGCCATGGCGAGGTTTCCCAGACTGGAGGCGGTGTCGGGGTGATCGCCGACAAATAGCCTGCGGCGCATTTCCAGTGCCTGCTGGAACAGTTTCTTGGCCTCATCCCGACGACCCAGGTGAAATCGGACGAATCCCAGGTTGTTCAGAGCGTGGGCGACTCCGGCGTCGTCACCGCTGTGCAGCCGGCGCGACATCTCCAGCGCCTCGGCGAAAAGCGGCTCGGCCTGGTCGGGCCGGCCGACGGCGTCCAGTGCGGACGCGAGATTATTGAGCCCGCTGGCAACGTCCGGGTCGTCGCCGGCGTGCAGTCGCCGGTGCATGTCGAGTGACTGCCGGTAGAGCGACAGTGCTTCCTCGTGACGACCAAGGTCTTGCAGAACGACGGCGAGGTCGTTGAGGGCGCGCGCGACTTCGACATGATCGCCGCGGTGGAGCTGCTGCTGGATTTCCAGGGCGCGCGTGGCCAGACCGGCGGCTTCGGTCGAGCGGCCGTTGCAGTTGAGGATCGTCGAGATCGTTGCGAGCAGGCCGGCCTTGGTTTCCGGATCGTCGTCGATTGTGCCGGCTTCGATACTGTGAAGCGCCTGCATCATCGCGTCGGCCACGAGCATGCCCTGGTCGCCGCCCTCGTTGGGGTTGGCAGATTTCATCGCCGTCTTGACGAATTCGTTGATTCGCTGAGCGCGGCGAGCCTGCGTGCGGGCCTCGGTCGCGAGCGACTGTGCCACCGTCTCGGCGTACCTGGCGGCGCTGGCCGCGTCCCGTGCCCGCACCAGCAGTATCCACGCGACGACGGACGACGCCGCGACCAGCAGCACAAACCCGCACGCCACGCCCAGCGCCACGCGATGACGGCGCAGCGTCGTGCGGAGGAGATACCACGCGCTGTCTCGGCGGGCGTCGATCGGCTCGCGATTGAGGAAGTGGCGTAGGTCGCGCGCCAGCTCATCGACCGACTGATAGCGCCGCGCCGGCTCTTTGCTGAGACACTTGAGCGTTATGGTCTCGAGGTCGAAGTCGACGGCCGGGTCGATCGACCGCGGCCGGATCGGCTGGGTGGTGGTGATGTTCGCGAGAACCTGCGTGAGTTCGCCCGCGGTTGAGTATGGAAACTGACCGGCGACGAGGTAATAGAGTATCACGCCGAGCGAGTAGACGTCGCTGCGCGTGTCCACCTCGGCCTGTCGCCCGAGCGCCTGCTCCGGCGAGGTCCAGGGCAGGGATCCGATGAACTGGCCGGTCTGCGTAGGTGCGTCGGGTTGGCCGTCGGGTCCGCCGTCGGCCCACTTCGCCAGGCCGAAGTCGAGGATATGCGGTTCGCCGGCCGCGTCGATCAGGATGTTGCTGGGTTTTAGATCGCGGTGAATGACGCCCTTGCGGTGTGCCGCGGTGACGGCATCGCAGATCGACGCAAACAGCCGCAGCCGGTCGTCCAGCGAGAGCGAGCGCTCGCGTGCGAAGCGGTCGAGCGGCTGTCCGGCGACGAAGTCCATCGTCAGGTAGCCGCTTCCCGCGTGCGTGCCGCGGTCGAGGATGCCCACGATGTGCCGGTGGTTGAGCGCGGCGAGGATGGTCACTTCGCGCTCGAATCGCAGCCGGCCGGATTCGGTGGTGAACGGCCCTTCGCGCATGACCTTGAGCGCGACGGTTCGCCCGGTGGACCGCTGCAGCGCCTGATAGACCACCCCCTGCCCGCCACGATGGACTTCGCGCAGCAGTTCGTAGCCGGGAATGGCGTCGGCGGAGAGCGGGGCGTGCGGCAGTTGGCGCGACCGCGCGAGCTTCGCGGCGCTGCGCGCCGAGGCGACGAGGTCGCGGACGCGCTGCTGCCGCGCAAGGTCGGAGGGCGCGTCGAATCCGGAGCTGCCAGTCACCGGTTGATCCTCGTAACGCGCGGTGCCGAAGGCGTCAGCGTCGCCACCGCCGGGCATGTCACGCGGGTTTTGAGAAGAATCGCGAATCGGAGCCCAGCAGCTCGGCGAGGCGCTCGCGGGCCCGCGCCAGCAGCATGCGGACGGCGCCGTGCGAGCGCCCCATTTTCAGCGCCACTTCTTCGCCCGAAAGCCCCTGGAGCTCAAAGAGCCGCAGCGCCTGCTCGTATTCAGCCGGCAGCTCGCGCAGCGCCGCGTCCACGCACTGGCGGAGTTCCTCGCGGGCACAGACGCGGCTGGCGGCGCTGCTGGCACTGGCCATCTGCTCGACCAGCGCGACGTACGAGTCGTCGGAATTGGCAAACTCGACCCGTCGGCTGGGCGCGGGGCGCTTGTCGCGCTCCAGTTCGCGAATCGCGTCCAGCAGGTTGTGCTCGGCGATCTTTCGGAGCCAGGTCATGAAGGAGCCGTGTCCGCGGACTTCGAGCGAGCGGACGCGCAGAAACGCTTCCAGGAACGACACTTGCAGGATGTCATCGGCGTTGAACTGTCCGCGGTAGCGCGGGCCGATGCGGGCCTCGAGCTGGGCGTGCAGCTCGAGCCCGGCGCGTTCGAGCAACGTTGCGAGCGCCTGCTCGTCGCCCTGCTGAGCACGATGGACGAGCTGCTCGTCCGATTCCTGCATGAGCGCTCCGGATACGGGTTGGCGTGGCCCGCGCGCCAACCCGGTCATTGTATCCGCCACGCCTCGAAATCGGATGCCCGGCGCGTGACACGCGACGGCCATCCGACGCTGTGAACGACGGCGGCCGGCATGGCGCCGTCGCCGCCCGAAACCCGAACAAGGAGCACTCCATGTCCGTCTGTCGCCGTGCGCTGTTGTCCAATGCCGCCCGCGTCGCCGCGATTCTGACCGCCTTGCAGGTCGTTCCGGCGCGTGCCGCCGTGGTGGAATACGCCGTCACGCGGACCATTTCTGACACCCAGACCTCGAACGCCCAGCCGAACACACCGGAGTTCTGGGACTTTCGCGCGCTGGTGTTCACCGACGTGCCCAATGAAATTGTCTCGGCGAGCGTGTCGTTCAACCAGCCTCCGCCGGCGAGTTATCCGCTTCATGAGTCGATCGCGACGCTCTGGCAAGTAGGATCGCCGTTCTATACCGACGCGGCGTCGTTCCTGCTCGCCTATCCGGCGACGACCTATACGCTGACCGCCGACCTGGGGGCCGGTCCCGAAACCGGCGACGTCTTTCTGGCCGAAGACCTCTACTGCGAGGCCATTCCCTATTTCACCGGCGATACCTACGACCGCCTCCAGAGCTACGACGTGACGCAGGACCTCACGCTGACCTTCAACGGTTTCACCCTCCATCCGTCGACCGACGTCGGCGCGATCTACCTCTCAGTCGTCGAGGACAACGCGATCGGCGCCGTCATTTCCGTCGCGCTCGATCCATCCGACACCAGCTTCGTCATTCCGGCCAACACGCTGACCGCCGGGCGGAGCTACAGCATCGGACTGACCTACTACAACATCGTGCGGACGCCGAACGCGGGATTCACCAACGCCACGGCCGGGGCCGAGTTCTTCCGCAGCACGACCGCCTACTTCACGACGCTGCCCGCGGCTGCCACCTGCTGCCCAGGCGACTTCAACGACGATCACGTGGTGAACGGGCTGGACGTCCAAGCGTTCGTCAACGCGCTGCTGACGGGGTCCGGCTGTCCGTAGGCGCCGATCCTGAGTCGCTCGTCGCGCCGTCGCGCCCGACAAACCCAGTACAAGACAACAAAGGGCCCAGGGTGTTCGCCCTGGGCCCTGACGTGCGCTGGTTTCGTGCTGACGCGGAGCAGCTCTACTGGAAGCTGCGCGTCGGCAGCGAGCCGTCGAGGAAGCCTTCCAGCTTGCGGGCCCGGACCGGGTGCTGGAGTTTGCGGATGGCCTTGGCCTCGACCTGGCGGACGCGCTCGCGCGTCACCTTGAAGATCTTGCCGACCTCTTCAAGCGTGTAGGTGTAGCCGTCGCCGATGCCGTAGCGCAGCTTGATGATCTCGCGCTCGCGATAGGTGAGCGTCTTGAGGACCGACTCGATCCGGTCGCGGAGCATCTCGCTGCTGGCGGTCTGGCTGGGGCTTTCGCTGTTGAAGTCCTCGATGAAGTCGCCGAAGTAGGAATCCTCGCTCTCGCCCACCGGCCGATCGAGCGAGATCGGGTGCCGGCTGATCTTCATCACGCGGCGCACCTCGGAGATCGGCATGCGGACCTTCTTGGCGATCTCTTCGGTGGTCGGCTCGCGGCCCAGCTCCTGGAGCATCTGCTTCGAGACGTTGCGCAGCTTGCTCATCGTCTCGATCATGTGGACCGGGATGCGGATCGTGCGGGCGTGGTCGGCGATGGCGCGGGTGATGGCCTGGCGAATCCACCAGGTGGCATAGGTGCTGAACTTGTAGCCGCGGCGGTATTCGTACTTGTCGACCGCGCGCATCAGGCCGGTGTTGCCTTCCTGGATGATGTCGAGGAACGGCAGGCCGCGGTTGCGATACTTCTTGGCGATCGAGACCACCAGCCGCAGGTTGGCGCCCGAAAGCTTGCGCTTGGCGTCTTCATACTCGGCGAAGACGCGCTTCACGTTCAGCATGCGCTTGCGGAGCATTTCGGGCGTTTCGAGGACCAGGTCCTGAATGCCCGTCAGCTCGTCGGAAATCGCCTGCGTCTCTTCGGGGTCGGCGTTCTTGGGCGGGTTCTCGACCCGCTGCTCCAGCTCGTCCAGCTTCTTCGAAAGCGCGTCCAGCCGGCGCATCAGCGGCGTGATGCGGCTGGTGCGCAGCGCCAGCTCCTCGAGCAGCGTGACCGCCTTGCGGCGCTGCACGTTGATCTCTTTCCAAATGCCGCGGCGCTTCTGCTCGCTCAGCCGACCGTCGCGGAGCTTTTCCCAGTCCTGCTGGTTCTGCTCCATCAGCTTGCGGATGGTCTTCAGGTTGGTCGGCAGCCGCTTCTGGACGGCCGCCTTGGCCTGGTTCTCGTTGGTCGAAATGCGCATGGTGCGGTCGAACGGCAGGGTGCCTTCGCCCACCTGCTGCAGAATCTCGACCGCCTGGGTCATCGCGTAGTCGCTCTCGAGCACGCGCCGGCGGAAGGCCGTGCGCGTCATCTCGATCTTCTTGGCGAGCGCGATCTCCTCGGCGCGCGTCAGCAGCGGGATTTCGCCCATCTGCTGCAGATACATCCGCACCGGGTCGTCGATCCGCCGGCTGACGGTCTCGACCGGGGCAATCTCCTCGACCGCGTCGGCCGGCGAGTCGGATTTCTTCTTGTGACCGCCCCCGGCGGCCGCCTTCTTCTCGGCCTCGACTTCGTCGATCAGCTCGATCGACATGCCTTCAAGCTTGACGATGATCTCTTCCAGCCGATCGGGCAGGACGGCCTCGTCGGGAAGAATTTCGTTCATTTCTTCCCAGGTCACGAACGATCGCTGCTTGCCGCGCGTGATCAGTTCGTTGACGGCCGCCTCGATCGGATCTGCCGCGACTGTCGTCGGTTTGTTGAGGGTGGTGGTTTCCGCCACTGGCACGACTCCCATGTCTTTCTTGCCGTTCCGCATGTCTCGCCCGGTCGCTGCTCCGGCGACCCGGTCCTCGTCGTTCAGGCTTCCGATGCCTTTCCCATCCAGCCGCGCGCGGCCCGTGCCGCCTCGCGGACACCCTTCGATGCGACGGCGCAACCCACCCGCGTGGCGGTCGGGCCGATCCGTCGGTCGATCAGCTTCAGTTCTCCGACCCGAGACGATTCTGCCTCAGGTGCTTGCGCGCTGCGAAGTGCTGACACCGGCGCGCAATTTCCATCCGCTCGCGAGCCGCCTCGTCCAGGTCCGCCGTCGCCGCCGACGGCTCCCGAAATACCTGGCGCAGCCCGCCTGCCGCCTCATTGGCCACTTCCTGCTCGATCCGGGCGATCGCCCCCGTGACTACGGCCTCCAGGTTGCCTCGCGTCTCACCCGTCCAGATCAGGTCCGTCAATCGCTGCCCGCTCGCCGGCGAATCGAGGCGGGAATATAGCCCCGCCACGTCCACCGTGCCGGCCTCTCTGATCATATCCACGACCAGCGTCGCAATCCGCCGCAACTCCTCATCTGCCAGCCGACTCGGGTCCAGATGACCGGTCACCCGGGCCGTCAGCCCCGGATCATTCAGAACGGCCTCCAGCAGCTCGCGCATCGCCAGGTCGATCGGCCCTTCGTGTGCCGACCGGCCCGCAGACCCGGCCGATTCGGCCGGCACGGCCTCCTGCGGCGGTGCCGGCTGAGACCGGGCAGGCCGCCGGCGCAACGCCGATTCGACGTCGTTGCGCCCGATTTCCAGCAGCTTTGCGACCTGATTGACAATGAGCCCCCGTTGAATGGGGTCGATCGAGCCCCAGTCGCCCGCGGCGGCCACGTCGTCCAGAAATTGCTGGACCGCCCGGTGACGTCCGGATAAGCCGGATTCGCCCCGATATCGATCCCGAAGTCCTTGCCATTTCGATTCTAGCGCGCCGATGGCCCCGTTCAACACCGTTTTGAACGCTTCTGCACCCGCCGCCAGCAGGAAGTCGCACGGATCCTTGCCCTCGGTCACTCGCGCCAGCCGCACCTCCAGCCGCTGCGAGAGGAAGATCGGCAGGGCCCGCTCAACCGCCCGCTCACCGGCCGCGTCCGAGTCGAATACCAGTATGACGCTGTCGGCGAAGCGGCGCAACGCGGCGGCGTGGTCGGCCGTCAAAGCAGTGCCCAGGGTCGCCACGGTCGCGGCAAAGCCGAACTGATGCGCCATCACGCAATCCAGGTACCCCTCGACGACCACGGCCTTCCCGCCAGACGCGATCGAATCTCTGGCCTTGTGGAGCCCGAACAGGCAGCGCCCCTTGTCGAAGAGCGGCGTCTGCGGCGTGTTCAGGTATTTCGCCGGGTCGTCGCCCAGGGCGCGCCCGCCAAACCCGACCACGCGATTCATTCCATCGCGGATCGGAAACATAAGCCGGTTTCGAAACGTGTCGTACAGGCCGCCGTCGTCACGCCGCCGCGCCAGGCCGGCCGCCGCGATGGCCGCCGCCGAAATCTTCGCGGCGTGGCTGGCGTTCTTGAGCTGGTCCCACGACTCGGGGGCAAAGCCGATCTCCCACGCATCGATCGACCCGGCCGTCAGGCCGCGACCCAGGGCATACTCCCGGGCGGCGTGGCCGGCGGGCGTCTGCGAAAGCTGTCGGCGGAACCAGCTGACCGCCCACTCGTTGACGCGCGCCAGCGTGGCGCGATCGGTCTCGCCGGTCGGGGCGCCGCGCGGTCCGCGCTCCAGCGGAATGCCGACCCGCTCGGCGAGGATGTCGCGCGCCTCGGAGAAACTGACCTTCTCGCGCAGCTGGATGAACTTGAACGCGTCGCCGCCCGCCCCGCAGCCGAAGCATTTGAAGATCTGCTTGGCAGGCGAGACGTAGAACGACGGGGTCTTTTCCTGGTGAAACGGGCACAGGCCGCGCAGGTCTTTTCCGGCCCGGCTCAGCTTGACGTGCTGGCCGATGAGGTCGGCGATGTCGATCGCCTGCGCGACGCGACGGGTCCACTGTTCGAAGCGCGCCGAGTCGCTCACGTAAGCTTCCGTGAATAAAGTAGTTCGTATCTTGTCCAACCGAACTAGCCGAGCCTGGCTCAACGGGGTTCGCCACGCCGGCCGATCTGCGACAGAATCCGCACCGCGCTGTCAGATTCCGTGAGACGAGAAACTATATCACGGGTTTCCGGCCTGGCAAATCGGTCGCGCGGCAAATGTCACCGCACCGTTCCACGGCAGTAATCCAGATATCCCAAACTATCTATGTTAACTCTGGAACGGGCCGTCTACCGCGAATCTGGCGGGGCTAGACGATTCGCAGCGTTGGCAGCGGGATGATGAACCGACCGCCGGCCGCGCGGTAGGTCCGCTGCTGGACGAGGATCTCGTCGGCCCAGTTCCACGCCAACAGCAGCGCGTAGGCCGGGCGACGATGCAGCAGTTCGTCGGTGGGGAGTATCGGCAGGTGCGAGCCGGGCATGAAGCGCCCGTGCTTGGCGGCGGAGCGGTCGACGACGAAGTCGAGCGTCTCGCGACCCAGGCCGCAGAAGTTGAGCAGCGTCGCCCCCTTGGCGGCCGCGCCGTAGGCGGCCAGCGTGTGGCCGGCGCGTTTCAGGGCGGCGAGCGTGGCGCGCAGCTCGCCGCGCAGCGCGACGGCGCGGGTCGCAAAGCGCGTGAAGTAGTGGGCCGAGCGGACGCCGCGCCGCGCTTCGTCGGCCAGCCAGGCGGCGACGCTCGGGCGGACGGGGTAGTCGCCGGGCAGCCCGGCCGAGAGGTGGAGCGATCCGCCGTGGGTCGGCAGGTGCAGGACGTGCAGCGGCTCGAGCCCGGCGGCGCGGCAGAGCGGCGCCAGGGCGGTGAGCGAGTAGTAGTAGATGTGCTCGTGGTAGATGGTGTCGAACTCGGTCTTCTCGACCAGGTCGCAGAGCCACGGGACTTCGATCTCGACCGTTCCGCCGGGGCGCAGCAGCAGGCGCATGCCGGTCAGCACGTCGACCGGGTCGGGCACGTGGGCGAGCACGTTGTTGGCGATGACGACGTCGGCCGAGGTGCCGTCGCGGCGGAGGCGGCAGGCCAGGTCGCGGTTGAAGAACGCGCACAGGGTCTGGACGCCCGCGCGTTCGGCCGCGGCGGCGACCGTGCCGGCCGGATCGACGCCCAGCGCGGGGATGCCGCGGGCGACAAAGTTGCGCAGCAGGTAGCCGTCGTTGCTGGCGATCTCGACGACCTGGGAGCGGCGGCTGAGGCGTCGCGCGGTGATGAGGCTGTCGGCCAGGCGCCGCGCGTGGGCCAGCCAGCCGGACGAGCTGGAGGAGAAGTAGGCGTAGTGCGCGAACAGCGTTTCGGGCGCGACGGTGTCGAGGATCTGCACCAGGCCGCACTCGGCGCAGCGCGCCAGGCGCAGCGGGTGGCGCGGCTCGGCGGATTCGAGGTCGGCGGATTCGAGCAGGCCGTTGGCGAGCGGCATCGTGCCCAGGTCGAGCACCAGCGCCAGCGGACCCGCGTCGCAGCCGCGACAGGCGAGTCCGGCCGGCGCGCGGTGCAGGTGGGCGAACGGCGGCGCCGGCAGCGGGGCGATGGCGGCAGCAATCGAGTTCACGCGCGGTCCTCGCGAAGCGGCTGGGCAAGGCCAAGGCGATCGGCGCGAAAGCAGTCGGAAAAGTACGCGGGCCTAGATCGCCGCGACGGGCGCGGCGGCCCAGCGCAGACTTGAATCCAATCGGCCGCCGTCGAGCAACGCCCGCAGGGATTTCACGCGGTTCCCGGGCGACTCGGCCAGCGACGCGCGCGTCAGCTCCAGCGCGCGAAACTCGGCGACGCACTCGGCGATGCCGCGCGGCAGGGTCCAGCGCGGCTGAAAGGTCGGAACGAGCCGGCGGATCTTGCCGAACGAGACGCGATAGCTGCGGGCGTCGGGCTCGCCGCCGCCGGGCGCGAACGAGATCGGGCACTCGGGCAGCGCGGTGTGGATCAGCTCGGCGATGTCGCTGACGCGGTGGTTGTCGTCGTCGCGGCCGACGTTGAAGGCCTCGCCGCGGACCGCGTCGGCCGGCGCGCCGAGCAGCGCCAGGCAGGCGGCGGCAATATCCTGGATGTGAACCAGCGGGCGCCAGGCGGCGCCGTCGGAGAGCAGCGCGATGCGGCCCTGCGTGAGCGCCGCGGCGACCAGGTTGGGCACGACCAGGTCGAAGCGTTGCGCCGGCGAGACGCCGTAGGCAGTGGCGTTGCGCAGGATGACCGGCACGAAGTCGGCGCTGGCCAGCTCGACCAGGCCGCGCTCGGCGATGACCTTGGAGCGGGCGTAAGCAGTCAGCGGCTCGACCGGGGCGGTCTCGTCGACGGCGTCGGCGTCCGACCGGCCGTAGATGCTGCACGACGAGCTGAAGAGGAAGCGCGAGACGCCGGCTTCGCGGGCTTTTTCGGCGAGCGTGAGCGTCGCCTCGCAGTTGATTTCGAGCGTCAGTTCGGGGTCGAGTTCGCCGAGCGGGTCGTTTGACAGCGCGGCGAAGTGTGCGACGGCGTCGAAGTCGGCGAGGCGCCGCGCCGGCAGGTCGCGCACGTCGGCGCGGATGACGGCGGTGTCGTTGGTGTCGCCCGGCCGGGCATACCAGCCGGCATCGAGGCCGACGACGTGATGTCCGGCGGCCACCAGCCTGCGGACGAGGATACGGCCGATGTAGCCCTGCGAACCGGTGACGAGGATGCGCATCGGGCGGACTCCTTTGGGGTTGCGACCCGCGCGGCGTCGCGGGCGGCGGCGCCCGTCGCGCCGCGGCGGTTGCATCATTCCCACTTCCAGGGCGCGGCGCCCGACTGCCAGAGCGATTCGAGCAGACGCAGGTCGCGCAGCGTGTCCATGCACTGCCAGAAGCCGGCGTGGCGAAAGGCCATCAGCTCGCCGTCGCGCGCCAGGCGTTCGAGCGGCTCGCGCTCAAACGAAATGGCGTCGCCGTCGATGTAGCGCAGCACTTCGGGCTGAAGCACGAAGAACCCGCCGTTGATCCAGCCTTCGTCGGTCTGCGGCTTCTCGCTGAAGCGCGCCACGCGCGGGCCGTCGAGATCGAGCCGGCCGAACCGCGCCGGCGGTCGAACGGCGGTGACGGTGGCGAGCCTGCCATGCTGGCGGTGGAAGCGCAGCAGCGCGGCGAGGTCGACGTCGGAGACGCCGTCGCCGTAGGTCATCAGGAACGGCTCGTCGCGCAGTTGTCCAGCGAGGCGCTTCAGTCGCCCGGCGGTGGCGGTGTCGGCGCCGGTGTCGATCAAGTCGACCACCCATTCGAGCGGCTGGCCGTTGCGGGCGTGGGCCTCGCCGGTGGCCAGGTCGATCCGCAGGTCGCCTTGCACGAGACGCTGTTCCAGGAAGAAGCGCTTGATGAGGTCGCCGCGATAGCCCAGCGCCACCAGGAAGCGGCGATGCCCGTATCGGGCGAAATGATGCATGATGTGCTGCAGGATGGGGCGGCCGCCGATTTCGATCAGCGGCTTGGGCCGCAGCTCGGTTTCTTCGGCGAGGCGCGTTCCACGGCCACCGGCCAGCAGCACGACGTTCATGAGCGGTCCATCGAACGGCCCCGGGCGCGTCGCGACCGGCTGATCGCGGACGGGCCCGTCCCCATAAGATCGACCGTCGGCGGGCCGCTGTTGACTTTCCGGGGGTTGGCCGGGGCCGGCGGAGCGTCCCGGGGGCGGCCCGAAACGGCGGCCGGAGATCGGCGAAATCGGCCGGCGGGGTGGGGTCAGGCCGGGCATTTTGCCGTTGCAACATTATCGGGGCGTTCTTGCCGGACGATGCCGGCTTCCGTAATTGAATAGTTGGTAGGGGGTTATTTACCGAGCGATCTGTTATAATCCATCTGGGATTGTGCGATTGTGCAAGCGCGTCGTGCGGTTGCACAATCGACCCCGCGGGGAGGTCATCGCAATGGATTTCCATGGGAAGACAGCCGTCATCACGGGCGCCGCGAGCGGCATCGGCCGGGCGACGTGCGAGGCTTTGGCGCGGGCGGGCACGAGCGCGATCGGCATGGTCGATCGCAGCCCCGCGGTGCGCGACTTTGCCGCGTCTCTGAACGAGCAGATGCGGCGCGATCTGGCCGTGCCGTTTGTCGGCGATGTGACCAGCGACCTGTTCCGGCAGTGCGTCTATCGCGACCTGAAGGGGCGATTCGGCGCGGTGCACATCTGCATTCCGGCGGCCGGCATCACGCGCGACCGGCTGGCGGTGCGCGTCGACAAGGACACCGGCCAGGCCGAGACCTATTCGCGCAAGGATCTGGAAGAGGTTTTCGCAATCAACCTGGTCGCACCGATCTGCTGGGCGCTCGACGCCATCGGCACCGTCGCCGAGGAACGCGCCCGGCGCGGTCAGTCGCGCTGGGAGCCGAGCGAGCCGGTGCAGGGCGGCGTGGTGTTCATCGGGTCGGTGTCGTCGGCGGGCAACCGCGGGCAGGTGTCCTATGCGGCCGCCAAGGCCGGGCTGGACGGCGCCCAGGCGACGCTGGCGAAGGAAGCGATCTACTACGGCATTCGCTCGAACATCATTCACCCCGGCTACACCGACACGCCGATGGTGCGGGCGCTGGGCCAGGAGCTGATCGAGCATCACATTCTGCCGCACACGCAGCTGCGCCGGCTGCTTCAGCCCGAAGAGATCGCCGACGCGATCGTGTTCATGCTGCGGAATTCGGCCGTGAGCGGCTCGCTGTGGGTCGATGCCGGCTGGCACCCGGCGGCGTAGCCGGTTGCGGCAACCGGGTGTCGCGTCGCGCCGGTCCGGGCGTCAGGTCGCCTCGGCGTCGGGCCAGAATTCGCCGAATTCGCGGCCGGCATAGCCGAGCAGGAACGCGGCCCGCTTCGCCGGCAGGTGGGCGATGAACTGCGCCTGCATCTCCGAGCGCGTCAGGTCGGCTGCCGAGCGCTGTCGCAGACACTCCAGCTCGCGGAACAGCTCCTTGAACTGCCCGCCCAGCACGCCGGCCAGCGCGTCGTACTGCTGATCGGCCTCTGCGACCCACGGCCACACCTCGTCGTGAAAGGCGCGATTGACCTCGCGCGCGGCGCGAGCGGCGCGGCCGCTGCGGTACTCGCGCCAGAAATAGTCGCGCGGCGACAGCTCGTGGTCGTGCGCGGCGACGATTTCCGGCGCGAAGCAGACCTCGAGCGCGAAGGCGCGCTGCAGGCGCCAGCCCAGCTCGATGTCCTCGTGAAAGCTCATCGCCAATTCGCCCAGGCCGTCGTGCAACTCGGCGCGGAACGCGCCCACCTCGCGCAGCAGGTCGGCCCGAACGGAGATATTGCAGGTCCAGAAATGTCTATACCCGTAGCACTGGTCCGGCTTCATGCGGTTGTAGAAGAACAGCATCGAGCTCTCGGCCAGCAGCCGCCGCCAGGCCGAGTTGACGACCGCCGGCAGAAAGTCGAACCGGCCGAGGTAGGCGCGCCGCGCGTCGGGCTCGGCGCGGATGCGCGCCAGGTGGGCGGGCACGCAGGTGGGCGCAACGCGGGCGTCGTCGTTCAGAAAGAGCACCCACGCACCGCGGGCGCGCTGCAGCGCCAGGTTGCGGGCGGCGGCCGGTCCGCCGTGCGGCTGCGTCAGGCCGACCGCGGGCAGGGCGGGCGGCAGCGCCCGCAGGCAGGCCAGCGGCCCGTCATCCGGGCCGTCAACCACGACCAACACCTCGGCCGCGCCGGGCGGCAGCGGCGTGGCGGCCAGGTCGGCCAGCAGGTTCCGCAGCTTGGTCGGCCGGCTGTGGGTCGGAACGATGATCGATAGCAGAGGCGTTTCGGCGGCTTCGCTCACGGCAATTCCTGCGCTCCCGGCGAGAGGCGGCCGCGCGGCCAGCCGCAGGTGATATCGACCGCTCGCGCCGGCCCACGCCTGAAAACCCGCGCCGGCTCGGGGCAATCGCCGATCAAGCCGAAATAGAACAGTCGGACGACCATTCTCGGACGCCGGCGGAGGATCGTGCGTGATCGCGTTGCCCGTGCTGGGGGAGGAGGCTCTGTCGGCGCCCGAGCGGCTGCTGGCCGGCGTGCTGGACCGGCTGGCGATGCGCGGGGTTCGCTCGGTGGCGCTGTGGGGGGCGGGGGCGCACACGCGGAGCTGTGCCGGGCTGATTGCGCGGCGGCGTCCGCCGCTGGCGGGCATCATCGACGACGCGGCGGGCGGCGCCGGCGGCGAGCTGCTGGGGCTGCCGGTCTGGACGCGGACCGAGGCGCTGGCGCGCGGCATCGACGCGATCGTCATCTCGTCGGACCAGTGGGAAGACGCGATGTGGGCGCAGCGCGGCGCGTTCACCGAGCGCGGCGTGGCGGTCGAGCGGCTCTATCCGCCCGGGCTGGCGCGGCGCATGTCGCTGGTGATCGAGATCGTGGGGCGCTGCAACGCGCGCTGCACCTACTGCCCGACCGGCAACGGCGCCAAGCCGGCCGGCGCGATCATGCCGGTCGAGCTGTTCGAGCGCATCCTCGATCACCTCGACGGGCTGTCGCTCATCAAGTCGCCGATCCTGCCCTACAACTTCGGCGAGCCGCTGATTCACCCGCGGATCAACGACATGTTGAGCGCGGTGCGCGAGCGCGGTCACCAGGCGCGGATCAGCACCAACCTGATTCACCTGCCGCGGCTGAGCCCCGAGTCGTTCGCGGCGCTGGCGCTGATCGAGATTTCGCTCTCGGGCATGACCCAGGCGTCCTACGCCATCGGCCACGGCGCCTCGCTGCGGCAGACGCTCGCCAACATCGACCGGCTGCTGGCGATGCGCGACGCGGCCGGCGCGACCACGCCGGTGCGGATGCGCTGGCATCGCTACCGCTTCAACGAGGCCGAGCTGTCGGACGCGGCGGCGTTCTGCGACGCGCGCGCCATCGAGTTCATGCCCTACTTCGCCCACCTGAACGACCTGTCGCGCGTGCGCGGCTACTTCACCGGCACGCTGCCCGAGACGACCCGCGCGACCATGCGCGAGCACCTGTTCGTCGGCCACATGCAGCACGTCGTGGCGCGCTTCGCGCGAACCGAGCCGCGCGACTGCGTGCAGTTCCACGACCTCACCCTCGACGAAGAGGGTTTCGTCCTGCCGTGCTGCGCCGTGCCCGGCAACGCGCCGGGGGCGCGGCTGGGGCACGTCCTCGACCTCGACGCCCGGCAGCTGCACGCCCTCAAGCGCGGCTGGGAACCGTGCGGCGACTGCCTGCGGCGCGGCTGGTCCGGCTACGTGAACGGCTACGTGCAGCCGGCCGAGCTGGGGTTGGCCGACGAAGAGTTCGGCGCGCTGGGCTGGAGCGACCTGCGGCCGGAGTCGGACGAACCATTTGTTGAGCTGGCGAAGCGGCTGGTGGCGCTGCCGCCGCGCTCGCGCGTCGCGGTGTGGGGGATCGACTCGTTCAGCCGGGCGCACTTCGGGCGATTCCTGGAGACCATCTGCCGCGGCCACACCTGGGCGGGCTGGATCGACGAGACCGGCAGCGCGACCGAGTCGCTGTTCGGGCTGCCGGTGGTGGCGCGCGAGGCGTGGCAGACGCTGCGCCCGGACCTCATCATCGCCGGCGGCCACCCGATGACCTGCCAGCGCTACGTCAACGAGGCCCGCACCTTCGCGGCGGGCGCGACGCTCGTGCGGCTGCATTCCTGAACGGTCGGGTCGTCCGCGCCGCACGACCGGTCGAACAACGCCCGACTCAATCATTCAAGCCGTGCAGCGCGGCGGATCGCCACTCCGATCGGCCGATCGGGGAGGAGTGCCCAGCGGGTGCGGGGGTTTTCGCAGCTGTGCGGCGTGCGGTGGCGAAATCGCACCGAAAACGCGGTTGGTTGTCTGGCACGGCGGGTGCATTGAGTGGGGCAACGCCTGCCGGCACGCCGCGCGGCGGGCTAGCCATAGAAGGAGATATACCGTGCCGCTCTCACTCATCAACTTCCTGGGCCAGCTCTTCCCGGCCATCTTCGACATCATCTGGCAGTTTATTCAGGGGCTGGGTGGTCATCACGTTCTGCATGTGATGTAGTCGTCCTTGAGTGGAACAGATCGCGGTCCGTCGGCAAGGGTCGGCGGATCGCGTTTTTTTTCCGAGGCGCAGCGCCGCGGGCTATTTGATGTCGAACTCGCGCAGCTTGCGGTAGAGCGTGCGGGCGCCGATGCCGAGCTGCCGGGCGGCCTTTTCGCGATTGCCGTCGTGCTGGCGCAATGCGAGCTGGATGGCGCGCTTTTCGATTTCGCGCAGCGTCATGTTGGGCAGCACGGCGGCCGAGACGGGGACGATCTCGGTGTTGCCGCGGATGGCCGGGTCGGTGATGTCGTGCACGTCGAGCGCGTCCGCCTCGGCCAGCACCACCATCTGGTTGACGACGTTGGCGAGCTGGCGGACGTTCCCGGGCCAGTTGTAGCGGACCAGCAGCGCCATGGCGTCGTGGCTGATGCCGGCGACGCGCTTGTGGTGCGCGGCGTTGGCCTGCTGGATGAAGTGGTGCACCAGCGGCGGAATGTCCTCGCGCCGGTCGCGCAGCGGCGCCAGAAAAATGGTGGCCTGGTTGAGCCGCCAGAAGAGGTCGTCGCGGAACTTGCCCTGCTCGACCTGCTCCTTGAGGTTCTTGTTGGTGGCGGCGACGACGCGGACATCGACATGCGTCGCGCGGTTGCTGCCGACCCGGACGATCTCGCCGTTCTCGAGCGTCCGCAGCAGCTTGGCCTGCATGGCGAGCGGCATGTCGCCGATCTCGTCGAGGAAAAGCGTTCCGCCGTCGGCCTCCTCGAACAGGCCGCGCCGGTCGGCCACCGCGCCGGTGAAGGCGCCCTTCACGTGGCCGAACAGCTCGCTTTCAAGCACGCCCTCGGAGAAGCCGGCGCAGTTGGTCGCCAGCCACGGCCGCTCGCTGCGGTTGGACTGGTTGTGGATGGCCCGGGCGACCAGCTCCTTGCCGGTTCCCGAGTCGCCGTAGATGAGCACGGTCAGCTTGCTCTTGGCGAGTTTTCTGACGCGCGCCATGGCGGCCATCATGGCGGCGCTCGAGGCGATCACCCCTTCGAGCGGCTCGAGCGCGTCGTACTGGCGCCGCGCGTCGACCGCCGCGCGGCGCTCGCGCGCGGCGCGGGCGGCCGCCGACACGACCCGCAGCGCTCGCCGTCGGCCAGCGGGCGAACGAGCACGTCGAATGCCCCCACCTCCTTGATGGCGGCCCGGGCGCTTGCGGCCGTCGGCGCCCGTCGGTCATCAGGATCAGCTCGCTGGCCGGGCTGATCTGGCGCCCGGCCGAGCAGCGCCAGGCCGGTCTCGCCGTCCGACAGCCGCTGCTCGGCGATCACCACGTCAGGCGACCGCTTGCGGACCGAGTCGACCGCCTCGTCGGCCGACTCGACCAGGTGGCAGGCGTGCCCCAGCCCGCGCAGTTCGTCGCGCAGGGCGCGCGCGGCCGGGCTCTCGGCATCGACGATCAAGATGAAGGCGGTGTCGGCCATGCTGCTGCGTCTTTATCATAGAGGCCGGCGGCGGGGCGTCGAGATTACCGGCGGCCCGAGCACGCCCGGCGCGGAATCGCCGCGGGTGGCGGAGGCTTGGCGCGGCGGTCAGGGCGCGGCCGCCGGGCCGGGGGCGGCCGAATTGAGCGCGGGGTTCATGTCGATTGGCGCCAGCTCGTAACCGACGCTGCTGTTCAATTCGGCATGCCGGCTGTGGGGCAGAACCTCGAGCAGCACGCTGAGGAACCGGGCGTCGGCCGCGCCGGTGCGGCGCTCATAGTCGGCGACCAGGCGCGGGGCGGCGGCCAGCAGCGCCGGGTGCAGCCGCAGCCGCTGATAGGAATGATCGATCGTGAGGATCTGCGGCTGGGTCAGCGCGGCCTGCGCCTGGCGCCGCAGTTGCCATTCGAGCACGGCCGGCGCGAACGGGTACGGCGATAGCGGCGGATCGCCGCGGTGCGGCCCGGAGAGCGCCAGCGGCACGCGCCAGTCGTCGCCGGCGGCGGCCAGCGCGGCGGCGTGCAGCTCCATTGCGGTGCGGCGCTGTCCGTCGATCGTGAACTCGTACACCGCGCGCGGATCGGGCCACAGTCGCGCCGGCAGCGGGCGCGTGCCCAGCGCGGCGACCACGCCGCGCAGCATCGCCGCGTGATAGACGTTGAGCGCGTAGGCCAGCCGCGCGGCGCGATCGGGAAACGCCGCCGGCGCGGTCCGCGGGCCGAAGCCGGCCGCCTGCGCCAGGAAGCGATCGAGCGGCCGCGGATCGGCGCGCAGCGCGTCGTAGTCGATGCCGTCCGGCCGGGCGACGCGATTCAGCACCAACCCCAGCGCGTCGATGCGCAGATCGGCCGGGCGGGTGGTCGGCGCGGCTGCGACGCTGAGGGTGATCGGCCGGCGAATGCAGCCCGCGACCGCTGAAACCCCCAGGCACAGCGCCAGCGCGAGCCGCGGCGCGTGCAGGCCAGGTCGCCGGGACTGCGCCGCGCGGAATCGTCGCGTCATGGCAGTTCGAACGTGCACGCCAGCCCCTGCCCGACGCCGACGCAGAGCGTCGCCAGTCCGCGGCGTGATTTTCGACGGCGCATCTCGTGCGCGAGCGTGGTCACCAGCCGGGCGCCGGAGCAGCCGAGCGGGTGGCCCAGCGCGATCGCGCCGCCGTTGACGTTGACGCGCTCGACCGGCAGCGCCAGCTCGCGGATGCACGCCAGCGACTGACTGGCGAAGGCCTCGTTCAGCTCGACCAGATCGAGATCGGCGACGTCCCAGCGGGCCCGCGCCAACGCCTTGCGCGTGGCCGGAATCGGCCCCACGCCCATGCAGGCCGGATCGACCCCGGCCGCCGCCGACGGCCCGACCCAGACCATCGGCGTGAGGCCCAGTCGCTTGGCCGCCTCGGCCTCGACCACCAGCAGCGCCGCGGCGCCGTCGTTCAGCCCGCTGCTGTTGCCGGCCGTGACGGTGCCGTTTTCGCGGAAGGCGGGCCGCAGCTTGGCGAGCGCTTCGAGCGTGGTGTCGGGTCGCGGATGTTCATCGACCGCGACGCGCAGCGACTTCCCGCGCTCGGCCGGCACGTCGATCGGCACGATCTCGGCCTCGAATCGGCCGGACGACATCGCCGCGGCGCACTTCTGCTGGCTCTGGAGCGCGAACGCGTCCTGGTCGCCGCGCGAGACGCGATAGCGCTCGGCGACGTTCTCGGCGGTTTCGCCCATTGAGAACGGCTGATAGCGCGCCGCCAGACGCGGATTGGTCATCCGCCAGCCGAGGGTGGAGTCGTACATCGTCTGGTTGCCGCGGATCCACGGCTCGTCGGGCTTGGGCAGCACCAGCGGCGCCCGGCTCATCGACTCGGCGCCGCCGGCGATGAAGAGCTCGCCGTGGCCGGCCTCGATCATCCGCGCCGCGTGAATGACCGCGTCGAGCCCGCTGGCGCAGAGCCGGTTGATCGTCGTGCCGGGCACCGAATCGGGCAGCCCCGCGAGCAGCACGGCCATCCGCGCGGCGTTGCGGTTGTCTTCGCCGGCCTGGTTGGCGGCGCCCCAGTAGCAGTCGTCGATAAGCGCGGGATCGATTTTCGTCCGATCGACCAGCGCGCGGATGACGTGGGCGGCCAGGTCGTCCGGTCGAACGGGCGCCAGCGCCCCGCGGTATCGGCCGATGGGCGTGCGGAGGCAGTCAATGATGGCAGCGCGGGGCATCGCGGGCAGTATAGGGGATCGAGCGCGACCGCGTCGCGGCCGAGCAGTCCCGCGCTACAACCAGTGCCGCAGGAACCCGTGGGCCGATTTCTCGCCCAGGTGGCCGTCGCGAACGTGGGCCAGCAGCAGCGCGGCCGGCTCGAAGCGCCCGGTCGCGTCGCCGGCGTGCAGCGACTTCATCGCCGCCAGCACCAGGTCCAGCCCGGCCTGGTCGGCCAGCTCGAGCGGGCCAGCGGGCCAGTTGGTGCCGTGTTTCATCCCCAGGTCGACATCGCGCGGCAACGCGATCGTCTCGGCGGCGCGGGCGGCCTCGTTTATGACCGCCAGCAGGATGCGCGCATAGAGCTGGCTGGCGCGATCGACCTTCAGCCCGAGCGCCTCGATGAACGCGCCGACAGCGGCGTCGGGCTTCCACGCATCCGCCTGGACGCGCGTCTCATACGCAGGCGTCGCCGGGTCGGCCGAATAGTCGTAGAAACCGCGGCGGCTCTTGCGCCCCAGCCGCCCCTGCTCGACCAGCTTCGCCTGGATCGGATTGGGCGCGAAGCGCGGCGGATGGTTGAAGCCGTCGTGGACGCTCCGCGTGACCGCCAGGTTCACGTCCAGGCCGATCAGGTCGAGCAACTGGAACGGTCCCATCGGGAATCCGCCGGCGGTGCGGACGGCGTTGTCGAGGGTCTGGATGTCGGCCAGGCCGCGCTCGAGCATCGCGAGCGATTCGAGGTAGAACGGCCGCGCCACGCGGTTGACGACGAAGCCGGGGCTGTCCTTGACCTTGATGGGCGTCTTCTTGAAGACGTTGGCGTAGGCGACGCCTTCGACCTGGGTCTGTGCGTCGGTGTTCGGGCCGAAGACCAGCTCGACCAGCGCCATGACCGGCGCGGGGTTGAAGAAGTGCATCCCCAGGAAGCGGTTCGCGCGGCGCAGCCCCTCGGCCAGCTTGCCGATCGACAGCGACGAGGTGTTGCTCGCCAGCACGGTCCGCGGGCCGCACAGCCCGTCGATCTCGCCCAGCAGGCGGCGCTTGAGCGCCAGGTCCTCGGGCACCGCCTCGATCACCAGGTCGGCCGACGCCAGCTCGGACAGCGACCCCGCGACCGTCAGCCGCGCCACGATCGCGTCGCGCTCGGCGTGGCTGATCCGCCCCTTGGCGGCCGAGCGGTCGAGCCGCTCGCGGATGGCGGCGTGGGCCGACTTCACCTGCTCGGGCTGGGCGTCGAAGGTGTGGACGGTGAACCCGGCCTCGGCGGCGACCTGCGCGATGCCCGCGCCCATGGTGCCGGACCCGATCACGCCCACGTGGCGATCCTGGGCGGCATGTACGGCGGATTCCTTATTCACCTGTGAACTCCGGGGCCCGTTTTTCGAGGAATGCGGCCACGCCCTCGGCGTGGTCCCGCGTCTGGCCGGCAATGCCCTGCAAGTCGGCCTCGTAGTTTAGCTGATCTTCCAGCGATCGCGACAGCCCGGCGTTGATCGCGCGCTTGATGAGCCCCAGCCCTTTTGTAGCCGACCGCGCCAGCGCGGTTGCAAGCTCGCGCGTCCGGTTGGCCAGTTCGGCCGGCTCGACGACGTGATTCACCAGCCCCCAGGCCAGCGCCTGCTCGACCGAGACCGGCTCGCCCAGCCAGGCGATCTCGAGCGCCCGCGCACAGCCGCGGCCAGGGTCGTCATCCCGGAGTCGGGCACCAGCCCGATCTTGCTGAAAACGCCCGACGAACCACGCGCACTGCTGGCATGATCAGGTCGCACGCCAGCGCACCTGGGCTCCAGCCGGCGACGGCCGCAACGCCGTTGATGCTCGCCGACCGGAATCTCGATCGTCCGCAGCTTGGCGATGATGGGGTTGTAGCGCGCCAGGCGATCTCGCCGAAGTCGATCAGGGTTCCGCCAGCCGCGCGCTGCTGAACGCGCTCTTGAGGTCTGCTGACGCAGAACGCCTTGCCGGCGCCCTGGTGGCCAGCACCAGGCAGCGAACCGCGCGGTCGCGCTCGGACTGCTTGAGCGCGTCCTGCAGGTCGCGCGTCATCCGCTCGTCGACGGCGTTCATGGCGTCCGGGCGGTTGAGCGTCAGCGTCCGCACGCCGGCGGCGTCTTCGATCAGCAGCGTCTCCATGACGCCATTGTCGAACGGCCGGGGCGGATTTGCAAAGCGGCAAACCGCTGGCGGCGGCCGAGTTCGTCGCCGCGAAAAAAACTTGCGAATCGTTGTCAGGTGCCCGCTCGGGCCGGCGTATCGCCAGGGAACGGCCCGGCCGGCGGTGCCCAGTCGCCACGCGCCCGGCCGATTCCGCGGGCGGCGGTCATCGCGCCGGCGGTCAGCGGGTCGTTGCACGCGCGCGTCGGGGAGTCGCCACGGCGCGGCGTTGATTGGACCTACCAGCGGTGTCGCGCGGGCGGCGCCGCATGCGGGATGGGGAATTCACTTCTTTTCGAATTGCGAGGTACCCAGATGTCGAAGCGAATCACGCACTACACCGTTCGGCGGATGCTGCCGGTCGCAGCCATGCTCGCGACTTGTCTGCTTGGCGGGCCGGCGCGGGCCGACCTGAACGTGCCAACCCCCTGCGAACTGGGCGCCGGCACCTATACTGGCGACCTGGCGGGCGGGGCCCCCGAGGCACAATGGGGAACCGAGAGCGGGGCCACGAAGGTGACGTTCATCGAGGCCATCGCCGGCGCCTATCTGAACGAGACGCCCGACGCCACCACCTTCGTCCAGGTGCCGATCACCATCCAGAACAACGGCCAGTTCACCGGCATGATTACCACCGGCACCGGCGGAAACACCCTGGCCATCCAGGGCACATTCAGCGTTCTGACCACCCGCTGCGAAATGAGCGGCCAGTGGACGTTGACGCGCACCGGCCAATCGACGCTGCACGGCACCTTCATGGCGGCGACCGGCGACTATCCGCCCGGCGTGCTCGGGCTCTCGGGCTGCGGCAGCAGTTGTGGCCCCGCGGGCATGGGCTCGATGATGGCGACCGCCGTGAGCCTGGTGGGCTATCGCTCGCTTCGCCGGCGGCGCCGCCCTTGATCGCGCCGCATTCCGGGCGACTAGCGCCCCTCGTACTTCGCCGGGCGCTTTTCGAGGAACGCCGCCATTCCCTCGCGCTGATCGGCCGTGCCGAAGAGCAGGTAGAACAGCTTTCGCTCGTACTCCAGCCCCTCGGCCAGGCTCAGTTCGTGCGCCTTGAGCACCGCCTCTTTCGCGAGCCGCACGGCGATTGGCGCCTTTTCGGCGATCTGCCGCGCCAGCCGCAGCGCCTCGTCGATCACGATTTCGTTCGCGACCACGCGCGTCACCAGGCCGGCAGCGAGCGCCTCGGCGGCGGTCATCTGCCGGCCGGTCAGGATCAGCTCCATCGCGCGGAACTTTCCGACCGCGCGCGTCAGCCGCTGCGTGCCACCGGCGCCGGGAATGATGCCGATGTTGATTTCGGGCTGGGCGAAGCGGGCGTTTTCGGCGGCGAGGATGATGTCGCAGTGCATCGCCAGCTCGCACCCGCCGCCCAGGCAGAAGCCGGCGACGGCGGCGATGATCGGCTTGCGGATGCGCTTGATGCGCTCCCAGCGCGTGAACTGGTTGCGCTCGAGCATGGTGACGAGCGACGCGTCGGCCATGTCGGTGATGTCGGCCCCGGCGGCGAAGACGCGCGGCCCGCCGGTCAGGACGATGCAGCGCACTGCCGGATCGGCGTCGTAGCCTTCGAGCGCCTCGACGAGCTGTCGCATCAGTTCGAGCGACAGGGCGTTGAGTGCGTCCGGGCGGTTGAAGGTGAGGATGGCGATCGAGCCGTCGAGACGAGTCTGAATCAGGGCGGCGCTCATGGCGGAATCGTATCGCGACTGGACGGGCGTGCCGAGCGCCCGCTATCGCATCCCCCGCCGCACGGCGTCGTAGTCCACCGGGCGCTTCTCGACGAACGCCCGCATCCCCTCGGCCACCTCGGGCGACAGGTTGTGGATGCTCAGCCAGTCCCGCGCGTGGCCGATCGTCAGGTGCCACGAAAAATCGCGCCAGAAATTGAGCTGCTGCTTGGCGTAGCGGATGCACTCCGGCAGCTTGCTCTTCAGTTTCTCGACCAGCTCGTCGACCGCCGCGTCGAGCCGCTCGGCCGGCACGACCCGGTTGACCAGCCCCCACTTCAGCGCCTGCGACGCCGAGATCGGCTCGCACAGAAAGATCATCTCCCGCGCCCGCCGATCGCCGATCACCAGCGGCAGGAACTGCGTCGCCCCGGCCGCCGCCACGCTGCCGCGCGCCGCGCCCACCTGCCGAATCGTGACGTGCTCGGCCGCCACCGCCAGGTCGCAGCTCAGGTTGAACTCGTTGCCCCCGCCGACCACCATCCCGTTCAGCCGCGCGATCGTCGGCTTGCCGATGTTCCGCAGCCGCTCGTGACACTCAATGAACAGCCCCATCCACTTCCAGTAGACCGCCGGCTGGTCGACGAACTCTTCGGCCTGCTCCTTCACGTCGGCCCCGGTGCAGAAGGCCCGCTCGCCCGCGCCGGTCAGCACCAGCACGGCCACGCCGTCGTCCCACGCCGCATCCTGAAACGCGGCCGACAGCTCCACCAGCGTGGCGCCGTTGACCGCGTTCAGCACCTCCGGGCGGTTGAACGTCACCGTCGCCCGGCCGGCGCGCTTCTCATAGCGGATGTTCTTGAACCCGAACGATTCGGCCGGTCTGCCGGCGTAGGTGCTCATGCGGATGACGGTAAGGCTTGCCGGTCGAGGCGACAAGCCGGCCCGTTCCCGCGCGCCTAGGCGTGTGTCGTTGTTGCGCCGGCGGGCAGCGCCGCCGCGAAGAGCGGTACGCGCGCCGCGACGTCCACCGCGCGTCCGGCCGATCGCGGTGCGGCCGCGGCCGGCGCGCGCGCGCTATCAGCCAGCTCGCGCCGGATGGCGTCGAACTCCTCCGCGCGGACCAGAAAGGCGTCGACAATCAGCGGGTCAAACTGCCGGCCGCGCTCGACCATGATCAGCGCGGTCGAGTCGATGTGCGACAGCGCCGGCTTGTAGACCCGCTTCGAGGTGAGCGCGTCGTAAACGTCCGCCACCGCGACGATCCGCGCCGCCAGCGGGATCATCTCGCCCGACAGTCCGGCCGGATAGCCGCGGCCGTCCCAGCGCTCGTGGTGGGCGTACGCAATCTCCATGCCCATTCGCAGGTAGCTCTGACTGCGTCCCTGATCGATCAGCGCCTGGATCGTCTGCCCGCCGATGGTCGCGTGGCGCTTCATGACCTCGAACTCTTCCGACGTCAACCGGCCGGGCTTGAGCAGGATCGAGTCCGGAACACCGACCTTGCCGATGTCGTGGAGCGGCGACGAGCGGATGATCGCCGCGATGTACTCGGGGCTGATGAATTCCCGATAGCGTTCGCTCTGCGCCAGCTCGTGCGCCAGGATGCCGCAATAGCGCTGCACGCGCTCGAGGTGAGCGCCCGTCTCCGGGTCGCGCTGCTCGGCCAGCTTCGCCAGCGCGAAGATCACTGCGTCGCGCGAGGCGTTGCGATCGGCACGCTGCCCGCGCACGCCGGTCGCCATCGCGGCGGCCTCGGCGATGGCCGCCAGCGCCATCGCGCCCCCCGGCTCGCAGCCGCTGGTGTGGATGTTCTGCACGCCGATCACTCCTTGGCAGACGACGTCGCCCCCAGGCCCACCGCTCGGCCGCGACCGGCCCCGCGCCAGGCGCGCGGGGCTGACCCCGACCTTCCCAACCCATCGCAGTGTGCACGGACCATGCGGGCCCCAAGCCGTCGTCCCGTCGGTCCGACCCGTCCCCGATTCCCCCGATCAGATCGGTCCGGCCCGCCCAAACAGGGAGCAAATTCGGCCAGTTTCGACCCCGGCCGTGGTTCGCGGACGGGCCGAGCCGCCGCCCGATGCGTCGCCGCAACCATTGCTGCCGCCATATGTTGCAAAATGCGAACATTTTCCGCGTCAGAACCCTGCCGGCCGCCCTGTACCTCCTGTTGAGCAGTCCCGATCCGTCCCTCGCAGCGCAGCAGAAAAGAACAGGAAATTCCCATGGACCGCAAACATGCCACGCTGCCCGCTGACTCCGGCCGACACGAAGTCTCCCACGCCCAGGTGACCCGCCAGGCCGGCGAACTGGTCATCGAACCGACCGCCGAAATCCTCGATACGCGGACCCTGGCGACGCTCTTGGCCGAGATCGAAGCCGACGAGCTCGCCGCCGGCGTCCAGCGCGTCACCTTCGACCTCAACCGCGTCGCCCAGCTCGGTCCGCAGTGGACCGTGGTCGTCGCCATGCTGATCGGCTTCGCGCGGCGCATCCCCGCCGCCTGCCGGCTCGATCGCCTGCGCGGCCAGCCCGCCGCGGTGCTCACGCTCTTTGCCGGTCGGCCGATGGCGATGGGCACGGTCGCCACCTGCGTCACGCTGAACGCCGCGTAGTTCGCGCCGCCGGTCGCCCGGCTGGCCGACCGACCCGCTCGCGACGACAATCATCGCCCGCCGTGAAACCCGCCCCGACCCGCCACGCGTCCGCTCGCCTGGTCTGCTTTGACCTGGGTGGCGTGCTGGTGCATATCTGCGATGGCTGGACCGACGCCTGCCGCCGTGCCGGCGTGGGGCCGATCGAGTCGAAAACAGACCCGGCGGCCGTTGCCGCACACCTGGCCGCCGCTACGCACGCCCTGGAAGTCGGACGCCTGCCGTTTACCGAATTTACGCAGCGCGTCGCCGCCGCAACCGGGCTGACGCCGGAACAGGTCCGCCGCGTCGCCGAGGCCTGGGTGCACGGGCCGTTCCCGGGCGTGGCCGACCTGCTCGCCGCGCTGCGTAACGCCGGGCTCGCCACCGCCTGCCTGAGCAACACCAACGCCTATCACTGGGAGCGGATGTCGGCGTCGCACGGGCCGGTCAGCGTGCCGCTGGCGCTGCTGACGCATCGCTTCGCGAGCCACGAAATCGGACTGGCCAAGCCGGATGCCGCCGCGTTCGAGCATGTCGAGCGGACCTGCGGCGTCTCCGGCGAAGCGATTCTCTTCTTCGACGATCGCGCCGAGAACTGCCGCGCGGCCGCCGCCCGCGGCTGGCACGCCTGCCCGATCACGCCCGGCGATCCGGTCGCGCAGATTCGGGCCGAATTGTCGCGCAGGAAATTGTCGATTGCGGACGCGGCGGACATTCGCCCCGCCGCGCCGCGGCCCGCTAGACGAAGAACAGGACCAGGCTGAGCACCGCGAACACCACTTGCAGGATCAGCCCGACCAGCGGCTCTTCGCCGAACAACCCCCCGAGACCCAGCAAACTGAAAAAGTCCACGCCCCGCACTCCTTGTTGAACGACCGACGCGGCCGTCCTGCGCGTTAGACCCGCGCCCCCGCGCCAGGTTAGCATCGCCGCGCAACCGGCCGCGCCGCCGGCCTTTCCGAATCGGCGTGTACCCGCATGGCGACTGCCCCCGCGACCCGCGACCGCTGCCCCGTCTGTGACGTCGCCGACCTGCGCGACTGCCCGTTCGAGACCACGCACCTTCGCGCCCCGGCCGGCCGCGTCGTCCGCGCCTGCCGCGCCTGCACCCACCGCTTCCTCCACCCGCCCTACTCGCGCGACGAAGTGGCGCAGCAATACACCGCCGACTACTACCACCACTTCGAATCGGGCGCGGGCATGGCCGGCGATCGCGCCGGTCAGGTCGCCGATCACCTCACTGCCCGCCTGGCCGAACTCGCCTCGCAGACGCCCGGCCGCCGCCTGCTCGACATCGGCTGTGGAAAAGGCGCGCTGCTGGCGCACGCCGCCGCCGCGGGCTGGACCGTCCACGGCGTCGACGTCTCGGCCGACGCGGTGCAGTTCGTCCGCGACATACGGCGGCTGCCGGCGACGCGCGGCGAGCTGGACGAGATCGACTTTCCCGCCGGCGCGTTCGACGTCGTGCACGCCAACCACGTCGTCGAACACCTGCGCGACCCGTGCGCCGACCTGCGGAGCATCCGCCGCTGGCTCGCCCCGTCCGGCCGGCTGGCGATTGAAGTGCCCAACGAGTTTGAGAATCTCTTCTTCGCGCTCGGGCGGCGACTGCTGCCGGCGTCGCGGATGGTGCGCGCCGACCCTTCGCCGCACGTGCAGTTCTTCTCGCCGCGCTCGCTGCGCGCGGCGCTCGAGCGGGCCGGGTTCGACGTGGCGCGGCTCTTCACCCGCCGCTGGGAGATCGGGACCGGCAGCCGGCTGCCGGTCCGCGCGCTCAAGCGCGGCGTGGCGCAGGCCGAACGGCTGCTCGGCCGCGGGGGGAACATCATCGCCGTCGCGACGCCGTCTCTGGCGGCCGACACGGCGGGCGCGGGGCGATCTAACTGACATTCAGATTCATATCTGTCTTGACTCGTTTTGCGGTCGCACTAGACTTGAATTAGCCGGACTTTGGGGGGCGGCGCGGGGAGGCGCGACATGCGGCGGGCGTGGGTGGCGGCCGTTTTGACGATGCTCCTGCCGGCAACAGCGCGGGGGCAGTTGCTGGTCAACCAGCCGCCGAATCAGAGCGGCGGCCCGGCGGCGGACACGGATTTCATCAACATGTTCGGCCAGCAGAGCTGGCAGCAGTTGGCGGAGGACTTCACGCTTTCAGCGCCGGCCGACATCCGCAAGATCCGCTGGTGGGGGTTCTACAACCAGGACAATCCGCCGGCGAGCGAGACGATGCGGCTGCGGTTCTACGACGCCCGGCCGAGTGATGGGCTGCCGGGCCAGGTGTTGCAAGAGACGCAGGTTGCGAATCCATTGCGCGTTGCGACAGGACAGATTGTCTTTGTCGGAAACGCCCCGCACGAGTACCGGTATGAGGCAATCCTGCCGGCGTTGTTTTCGGCGGCGGCGGGCGTGCCGTACTGGATCGAGATCGTGCAGGTGGGGGATGTGAGCACGGCGTTTCGGTGGGAGGATTCCGGAGTAGGGAATGACCGGTATGTGTACCTTAATTCTTTGGTTTCAGATTGGACGGTTTCGGGGCTGCACGTAGATCGAGCGTATCAGCTGTTCGCGGTACCAGAGCCGGGCGCGGCGGCGCTGGTAGTTTGGGCGCTTGTGTTGGGGCGTCGAATGCGTAAGCGATAGCGCTTTCCACGACTCAAGGAGAATCACCATGCCTCGCAAGAACGGCCGGGTTCGGGCATGGCGGGTCACCGCGGGCGACCCGCGCTACCCGATGATCCTGCCGGTCGTTGTGCTGGCGCTGCTGCTGGCCGGGCCGGGCCCGGCGGCGGGGCAGTTGACGCTCTATCAGCAGTTGCCGGACCACAATTTCGGGCAGGCGAGCGACACGCTGTTTCGGTCCGATTCCGGCCCGATCACGGCGAGCCAGGTCGCGGACGACTTCGCGAGTCCAGCGGGCGGGTCGGTGTGCGGCGTGAACTGGTGGGGGTTTTACGGGGGCACATTCGGGCTCGACCCGGGTCCGCCGACGGCATTCGTCCGGAATGCCGTCTTCGTCGAGGTCTTCGCTGGTGCCTAGCGCGATGTCGCATTCATCGGGCATGAGGTTGGTGTTGCAGTCCTCGCTCACGCCGAAGCCGACATCGCACTCGTCCGGCACCCCGTTCTCATTGCAATCGAGCAAGCCCCCGGCGAGGTCGCAGGCGACTTCGGAGGCACGTACTATGAGGATTGATTGAGACCTATTTGAATTACTACTAGCGCTTACTTTTGCGTGCCAACGCCGCAATGATGGCTGGGATCGCAAGCCCAAGTGTAGCAGGCTCGGGAATGGGGTTGAAAAAGAACGCTTCTATTGTCTCGGATTGCGTGCCGCTGTCAGCAATAACCCGTGCGATTGGTACATCGGACGTAATTCCGAGAAAGAAACCTGTGCCCACACCAGAAAATGAAACGCTCCCCAGTACGTTGCCGCCGAGATCATATGCAGAGAGCGTAGTTCCGCCGGGAAACGCAACGCCAATCGCTGGCGATGGAATCGACAAGTCTATGATGATCTTGGTCGGGACAAACGGAAGAAACGTGTTGACAGCCAGTGCGAATGCGCCCTGACCGCTAATTAGCTGTGGTGCCACATTAGGTGATGAGAATACTGCGCCTTGTGAACCATAGTTAAATGCAGGCGATAGAAATGTCCCCGGGACGCTAGGCATCCCATTCGGCATCGTCTCGAAGTCGATGACGCTGAGCGTGCCGCTAAACTGCGAAAACTGCTGGTAATCAATATACGTGCATACCGGCGCCGTGCCACCATTGCACGGCACGGCGGCGACCAAGTTCGCATGAACAAGAACCATCGCAGCAGCGAAAACCGCGTATCGCATCAGCATACTCCGGTACATCTTACGGCTCCTCCAAGAGCTGAGTAGGGTGGGTCGCAGCGGCCACCCACTTTTTCGGCGATGGCGGGTCACATGCGGCGACCCACCGATTCGGCGAAGGTGGGTCACCGCGGGTGACCCACCCTACGCGCTCTACCGTTTCGCAGTAAACCTACGTCAACGACGCCCATGGCCGGCGCGACCTGCATGCGGCACGGCGCGGAAGCGTCAGGGGGCAGAACCGGACGATCTTCGATTCCCCTTGTCATCGATCAGGGTCAACTTCGGGCCGTCTTTCTTGGTCACTTGGACTGCGGCGAATGCGCGTCCCTTGTTGGCGTGAACACCTACAGTGCCGGAGTCCGCGCCAGAAGCCAGCATTAGCCCGAATTCCCCCTTTCGCTCGGACCAAATTCGGGCCAGGCCGTCCACCATAGTCTGGTTAATGGCAGATTGCTTACCGTCCTCGAGCAACACAGATGCGCCTTCCGGCGCGCCCATGATATTGATTCTACGACTCTCGTCAGCGGTATACAGCTCCAGATAAGTCGTATCGCCCACTTCTCCACCAAGCACGGCGCGACAACGACCCTTGCTATCCAACATCTCCAGCAGTGGCTGGCCCGTGTTTCGACCGCCCTTCTCCTCGACCTCGGCTCTCAGGCGCCATCGCACGCGACCATTCCCATCCACCAGTTCAATCGCCTTCGCCTTCAGCACAAGCGCGGCGTTCGCTTCCCGATTGTCCGCCAGACTCATCCCCACCAGGCCAGAGACAACCGCAATGAGCGCGATGACAAAGATGGCAAGCCTCGGGTTCATGTTACTGACTCGGGGCTGGCGCGAAGTCACAGCCGGATTGTTGTGAGTTGCGAGATTCATGTGACGCTCCAAGTGGAATCCAAGGACAGCCGCCCACAGGCAGCCGACCGGCGACAACACGTCCCATGGTGCTAATTGTTCCGCACAACAGTCCTCAGGCGCTCTAACGCGCCCCGGGCGTGTCCGCCCCGCCAGATTCCTTCGCCACCCACGTCAGGTGATAGTCCTGGTCCTCGATCTCGTGCGCCACGGTCGTCAACTGCAACTGCTTGTAGGTGTCGCACATCACCGCCAGCTCGCTGGTGCGGTCGGTGCCGACCGACTTCTCGTACGTGCCCGGGTGCGGGCCGTGCGGAATCCCGGCCGGGTGCAGGCTGATGCTGCCCGGCAGAATGCCCCGCCGGCTGGTGAAGTTGCCATCGACGTAGAACAGAATCTCGTCCATGTGCACGCTGGCGTGGCCATAGGGGCAGGGGATGGCCTGCGCGCCGTCGCGGCTAAAGTAGTCCACCTTGCGCGGCACGAACGAGCAGACGACAAACTCGTTGCCGGCGAAGGTGAGGTGGATCGTCGGCGGCAGGTGAATGGTCGACGTCTTGGGCTGGTAGTCGTGGACGTTGAAGGTGAACGGAAAGCAGAAGCCGTCCCAGCCGACCAGCTCGTGTGGAAAGTGCTGGAACAGGTGAACCGTCAGCACGTCGGCCCGCTTGACCACCAGCTTGAACGGCGGGGTGCCGTGCTCGGCGCGGTTGTAGGCCAGCAGGTCGGTCGGCCCGTGAAAGTCGCGATGGGTGTAGGGGGCGTACATGGTGATCTGCCCGGCGCGGTTGCGCCACTCCTTGGGAATGTCGATGAAGCCGCGCCCCTCGAAGACCAGCAGGTCGGGTCGCACGCCGTCGTCGAAGCGGATGCGATAGGGCACCGCGCGCGGAATGTGCACGTAGTCGTGTTTGCGGAACGGCAGCACGCCCATGAGCGTCTCGAACCGGCCCGAGCCGGCGTTTACGAAGAACAGCTCGTCACCATCGCCGTTGGCGAAGAAGCGCGCCGAGCGCTGCGTCGGCTGCACCATGCCGATCTGCACGTCGCTGTTGAACATCAGCGTCCGCCGCGCATCGAGAAAATCGCCCGAGACTTTCGCCGCCAGCGCCGGAGTCATGATGTGCCGGCGGTGCAGCGGCTGCTCGGCGAGCGGCTCGAACGGCGCGAAGCCGGGAATCGCCAGTTTCTCGACCGCGTTCTCGTCGGTCGGCGGCATGCGGTAATAGAGAATCGAGAACGACCCCTCGAACCCCTCGCGCGTCAGGCAGTGCTCCATCAGCAGCTTGCCGGTCTCGTCGCGAAAGGTGGTGTGCGGCTTGGGCGGCACGCGCCCCAGTTGCATGCGGTGAATCACGGCCGGGCCTCCTTCTGAGGCCGCATTGTAGCGGCCGCCCCGCGCCGGATGGCAGCCTGCGGCGCGGCGCGCTGGCCAGGCGTCGTGCGCGCGGCGCTCGGGCGATACGATGATGCCCGGCGGATCGGTGCCCCGCCGTGGCGAGAGCTCGAACGCATGCCTCACCGCCGTCGCGATCCGCAGCCTGCCCGCCGCCCCGGCCGCGGCGCGTGGGCGGCGGCGCAGAGCGTCGCGGGCATCGGCGGCTGGCTCGCCGGCCTGCTGACGTTCTCGGGATACCGCTACCACTGGGCCAGTCACTCCCTGATCGCCGACGTCGGCTGGGCGCGCGGCATCGCGCCGATGCTGCTGCTCTCCGCGCTGCTCGCCGGCGCCCTATGGCGTGCCCGCGCCTCGGCGCCGCGCCGTGCCGCACTGGCGAAGGTCGTTGCAACCGGCGCGCTGGGCTGGCCGCTGGCGGCGCTGCAGCTCGCCACCGCGACCGAGCTGCCCGTCTTCATGTATGCCTGGGTCGCGCTGGCGGCATTCTGCGCGTGGCGGATCGCCGCCCGCCTGCCGGCGCTGAAGTGGCCGCGCGCCCTGCTGGCGCTCGTGCTGCTCGCCGGCCTCGCGTCCGTCGTCGGCCTTCAGATCCAAATGCAATACGAAGCCTGGCGCGGCTTCTCGCTCGGCTTCGACGACATCGGGGCGTTCGCGCGGGCGTTGCAGCATGCCGCCGCCGGTCGCGGACTGTGGATCGACCCCCTCCGGCGGACCTTCCTGGCCGAACACGCCGCGTTTGCCATGTACGCCCTGGTGCCGCTCTGCATGGTCGGGCTGAAGGGCTTCGACGTGCTGGTGTGGACCACGCCGATCTGCCTGTGTGCCCCAGCGATCCTCCTGGCGCTGCACGCCCGCTGGCGGACGCGCTCCGACGGCGTGGCCCTGCTGGCCGGGCTCGCGTGGCTGCTGCACCCCGGCATCTGGACGCTGGTCATCTGCAACAGCTACGGCTTCCACGAAGCGTTCCTGGCGGTCGTGCCGCTGGCAGCCGGCCTGGCGCTGACGCTCCGCGGGCGCTGCCTGGCGGCGACGCCGTTCATGTTCGCCGCGCTGCTGGCCCGCGAGGACCTGGCGCTCACGCTGACCGCCTGGGCGATCTACGTGGCGATCGTGCAGCGGCAATACCTGCTGGGCAGCCTGCTGGCGGCGTTCTTCCCGGTCTATCTTCTGGTCGCGGTGAAATTGATCGTGCCGGCATTCCGCGGCGCGCCCTACCCGCACTTCGGCTACCACTTCGCGCACGTCGCCCGCGGCCTGGTCTCGCCCGCGACGTGGGGCTACAACGCGTCGTTCCTCGTCTCCATCCTGCTGCCGATGGCGTTTCTGCCGCTGCGCCGTCCGGCCCTGGCGCTGGTGGCGGTCCCGGTGCTGATCGAAACGATGCTCACCGGCAACCGCGAGCTGCACAACATCGGGTTCTGGTATTACACGCCGGCGCTGGTCGTCTTCGCATTCGCCGCGGTCGACGCGCTTGCCGGCCCGCCGCGCGACGCCGCTCCGCCGCGACGCCGCGCGCGGCGAAACAGCGTGGCGCTCTTCGCCGCGGCGTTTCTCAGCCAGCTCTATTTCGGCCTCGGGCCGCTGAGCCACAACGCGTTCGAGGTCGCCGATCCGGAGCTGCTCAGCGTCGGCCGTGCGGTGGATTCGCCGCGTGCCCGGTTTCCGCGCTCGACGCGCGTCACGGCCAGCTTCCGCATCGCGTCGCACTTTCTCGACTACGAGCGCATCTGGCCCGTTTCCTGCGGCGAACTCGGCGATCTCGTGGTGGTCGACGACCGCGACCACTGGGACGGCTCGCACCCGCGCGAGACGATCGCCGCCGCCGTCCGCGCCGGGGGCTATCAGCCCGTCATCGCCGACGACGACATCGTGGCGCTCGTCCGGCTTCCCGAGCCGACGCCGCTGACGCGGCAATTGCGCCCCGCCGAAATCCCGCCCGAATCGCGCATCCCGCCGCTCGACTTCCGGTGCGGCATCGAGCTCGCCGGATCGGCCGGCACGCTGGGCGAATCGCGAGGCGGCTTCGTGCCGCTGCGGCTGACGCTCTACTGGCGCTGCACCGGCCCGGTTCGCGGCGACCTGCGGTTCGGCCTGGCGACCGCCGACGGGGCGCTGCGCTTCGGCCCCTATTGGCCGGCCGGCGGCGCCTATCCGACGGCGACGTGGCGCGGCGGCGATCTCTATCGCGACGAACTGACGCTCGACGTGCCGGAGGCGCTGACCGCCCGCATTCCGCAGATGCAGCCCGTCTGGTTCGCCGACCGGTCCGCGACCACGCAGCCCGCACCGTAACGGCGACGCGCGCAGGCTGTTGTCGTTGCAGCGTTACACGCAGCCGAAGCCGCGCGCGGATGAAGTCGGGCGACCGTCGTCGGCGACGGCCGATCGGCTCTGCACACAGAGCAGCCCCAGCAGGACAACCAGCAGTGACAGGCGAACGAGCAACCCGCGACGGGTCCGGGCGAACATGCAGCGTGACCGCTTTCTGGACGGGCGAGGGCGAGGAGACGCGCGAGGGGTTACGAGGCGGGCATCGCAAGGAGCAGCAAGCCGCGTGCCACAGTCGCGCCGCCGATCCGCCGGGCAAACGGCGCGAATAACCGCGTTCGCGCGCCGCACAACACCGCGGCCGGCTGCCCAGTTCGGCCCCAGGACCAGGAATTGCGCGGCACTATTGCCCAGCCGCCCGACGCGCGATCGGCTTGGCGGACGTGGCGGAAAGTGCCGCCGTCGCTTCCAGCCGGACGCGATGCTGCCGCAGCAGCAGCCCCAGCCGGCGATCGAGCCCGGGGTGGTCGCCGCGATAGGCCCGCCGGCTGCTGACCAACGCGACGAACCAGCGGACGAGGTTCTCGAAGTCGCGCGCGTCGATGATCTCGGGCGCGATGCGGCGCCGCGCGCGGTCCATGTTGTGATAGTTCTCCAGCGCCAGGCAGAGTCCGGTGGCGTCATATCCGAAATGACAATAGACGCTCGACTCGCACGTCCCGCCATCCATCAGCCGCCGCTGAAACGCGAATCGCCGGTCGCGCGCCGCGAGCTCCTCGGCGACGGCGCGGCAGTGCGCCGTCAGCCCAGGCGAGAAGACCGTCGCCTTGTCGCCCACGCGGAGAATGGGCCCCGCGCCCAGCGTCGCGCCGTGAATCGCCCGGCTGCACTCGACCGCCACGATCAGCGCCCGGCGCGGCAGGCCGCCATCCGTCACCGCGGCCAGTGCGCCGACAAAGCCGACTTCCTCGGCCCGCGTGAACAGCGCATGACACTCGCCCGCCGCGCGCGTGCGGCACAGTTCGTCGAGCGCGCACAGAATCGCCGCCGCGCCGGCCACGTCGTCACACGCCCGCGCCTCGATGCGCGACCCGCGGAACCGCACCCCCGGGAAGTCCCACATGCCGATCGCGCCACGCGGCACTGGCCGCGCGACGCGCAGCGTGACGCGCTCGGGCGGCTGCTCGTTCCGCAGCGACTGCACCCGCGGGTCAGAGTTCATCCGCCGCGCGCGGCGCGTCCGCCGGCCGTCGACCGAGTCGATCGTGCCGACCACCGCGCCGGCTTCGGTGAAGAAGCGCACCCGCTGCCCGAGGAAATAATCGCGATCGACCCAGCCGCGAAAGTCGGCCCGGACACGTCGCGGCCCGTCCATGCCGGTCGCAACGAACCCGGGGTGATCGAGGTGGGCCGCCAGCAACACCGGCCGCAGCGCCGTCCGCCCGCGCCGACCGCGATAGGTCAGCCGCGTGTTGCCGAAGCGATCTTCGCGGAGCCGCAGCGCCGGCCGCCGCGCAACGAACCTCCGCAGGTAGTGGCGCGCCGCCTGCTCGCAAAACGGCGCGGTCGGAAGCGACAGCAGTTCGGTCAGAATTCGACGCTGCGTGCCGGTCATGCTGGCTCACTCCGGGCCCGGGCCGGGCGCGACAGTGTTGACGCCCGCGGGCCGGCTGACAACCGCCCGTTGCCGCCGCCGGCCGGCCAGCCGATCATGTCCGCCGCGCGCCCGATGGAACCCGCGACATGCCCCGACCTGCCGCCGACCCCGTTCGCGAACAACTGCTGGCGCTCATCGACGCCGCGTTCGATCACGTCTCGTGGCACGGCCCGAACCTGCGCGGCGCGATCCGCCGCGTCGACGCCCGCCAGGCCGCGTGGCGACCCGCGCCGCGCCGCCACTCCATCGCCGAGATCGTCCTGCACGCCGCCTACTGGAAGTACGCCGCGTGGCGCCGGCTGACCGGCCAGCCGCGCGGCTCGTTTTCGCTGCCGGGCAGCAACTGGTTCGAGCAGCCGGAGCCGTTTTCGGCCGGCGACTGGCAGCGCTGGGTGAAACTGCTGCTGGAGCAACACGCGCGGCTGCGCGGCGCGGTGGCCGCGTTCTCCCGCCGCCGGCTGAGCGACGTTCCGGCTGGCGCCCGCGTGACCAACGCGGCGCTCATTCGCGGCGTGGCGTTTCACGATGTCTATCACGCCGGGCAGATTCAGCTTCTGAAACGCGCCTATGCCGCGCGGCGCTGAGAGCCGATGGCGACTGGCTCATCGTCCATCGCGGCGCATTTCGGGCAAGGAGAATCCTTGCCGTACCGGGATGGGCGCCCCGCCGCCACGCGGTCGCCGCCGCCGATTGCCGGTATGCTGCCGCGCGTGACCGAACTTCCCGATTCGTCGCCGGCCGACGAACTGCCCGCGCCGCCTCTGGCGCGACCGGCCGCGCCGGTGATGAGCTACGCGCCGCTCGCCCGCTCCGCGCTGCCCGGTCGCACGCCAAGTCGCGCCCTGGTTCAGGCCGTGGTCGCGCTGGCGACGTTCCTCGCTGCGGACGCGTTCATCTTTGCGATGCTCGCCCTCGGGGGCGCGGGCGGTCAGCAGCCCTCGACCGGCGAGCTGGCGCTCGATCTGGGCGGCAAGTGCGCCCTGGTCTGCGTCGTCATCTTCCTGATGCTGCGCCGCTCGGGCGAAGGCCTGGCGTCGCTCGGACTGGGCCGGCCGAGCGCCCGGCAGCTCGTCCTGCTCGCGCCGGCCGCCATGGGCGTCTGCTACGCCTCCAACATCCTCATCTTCTTCGCCTATTCCGCGGCCCGCGGCAGCACCCTCGAACAGACCGCCTCGGAAAAGATGGCCGGGCTCGACGCGCTGAGCGGCGTCTCCTTCGGCGCGATCCTCCCGCTCGCGATCGCCGTCGGCTTCTATGAGGAAGTGCTCTTCCGCGGGCTGATTCTCTCGCGCCTGACCACCGCCCTCTCGCGCGGCCGGCCCGGGCGCGGCTCCGCGGCCGCCGCCGTCGTGCTCACGGCCGTCGTCTTCGGCGGACTGCACGCTTACCAGGGGCCGATCGGCGTCCTCCAGGTCACCGTGCTCGGCCTGGTCTTCGGGGCGCTGGCGGCCGCCAGCGGCAATATCTGGGCGTGCATCGTCGCCCACGTCGGCATCGATACCATGGGCCTGCTGGCGACCAAGCTGATTGCGCCCCACCTGCCGGAGCTGCTGAACGCCGCGTCGCGTCCGGCGGGGGGATAGCGCCGACGGAGCTTCCCGACCCCGCACGGTTGCGCGATGAAACCCGCAACGAAAAAGACCGCGCCACCGGGTCGGCCCCGATGGCGCGGTCGAGCAGAAAGAACAGCCGATCGCGTGTGCGGATCGACTACTCGTCCTTGTTGTTCTCGTCCGACTTGATGATGACGACGTGGTCGACTTCTTCCTCGGTCTCGCCAGCCTTCGCGTCGTTGCTGGTGACCTTGGACTTGGCGACGAACACGCCGTTCTCGTGCATCGCCCGCAGCTCTTCCTTGCTCAGCACGCCGTCACCGTTGGTGTCGGCCTTGGGGAAGTGTTTCAGCAGCATGGCGTTCACCTTCGACTCCATCTGCTGGTCGAACGCGGCGATCTCCTCGTCCGAGATCACGCCGTCATTGTTCGTGTCGGCATCCGGGTGCATCTTCAGGTAGGCCGCGCGCCCCGCGGTCTCGACCGTCGCGAGCTGCGCCTGCACCTCGCTCGCGGTCGGCTCGCCCTTGGCGTTCTCGAGCAGCCACTTGGTCTCCGGCCGATCGCCGAACGGCGTCCGCCAGTTGAACTTCATCGGACCGGCCGCGTCTTTCATGTTGATGTGCGACTCGGCCCGGGCGACAAACATGCGGCGCTTGTGGTCGCCGACGTTGCCCTGCTGAATGTCGCGGACGATCATGCCGTCGGACACGAACATCGCCGCCTCGATGGCGCTCAGCTGGCCGTCCTTGTCGTCGTCGGCCGCGGGGAACTGGGCCAGCGTCGCGGCCGGATCGCGCAGCGCCAGCACCGTCAGGAACGCGTGATACTCGTTCATCGTCACCGTGCCGTCGCCGTTGGCGTCGGCGGTCGGATGCTGCTTGGCGAAATCGGCCAGCATTCTGTCCGGGCGCTGAATGCGGATGCGATGCGCGCCGGGCGTGTTGCCGGTGTTCGGACCGTCGATCGTGATGTCGCCGTCGTCGACATCATCCGCGCCGGCGTGGACGACCACGACCTCGCGCTGCTCACCGCACTTCGCCGGCTTGGCGGCCGGGTCGCCGGCCCGCACGCTGCCGGTCAACGCCAGCGTCGCCCACGCCAGCACGCCGACCAGCGCCGGGATCGATCCATTCCGAACACGGGGGGACTCCAAAATCATGTCGATTCTCCTTTCAACTGAATGCGGGTTGGCCGCCATCGCGGTGGCTTGAACCCAATTCCCACTCGCGCCGGCTGGGCGCAACGCCGCCAACAGGCACCGCGCGTACTGCCCGGCCGTCAGCCGTCCGCAACGAAGGGCCCATTCGTCGCAGGCAAACTCACGCGCCAGGTCAATCCGCCGGTTCACCCAGGCCACCACGGGCCAGAAGAACAGCAGCGTTCCAGCCAACCATTGCACATATCGAATCACCAGGTCGCCCCGTCGCAGGTGCGCGACCTCGTGCAACAACACCGCCTCCAGCTCGCTCGCGTCCGCAAGCTGCCGCTCCGTCAGCACCAGCACCGGCCGGCGCAGCCCGAAGACAAACGGCCCGGGCGCCGCCGCGCTCAGCACCACGCGCGGCACGCGCCGCACGTTCAGCCGGTCGCACACATCGCGCGCCAGCAACGCGATCCACTCCGGCGCCGCCGGCATCTGCCGGCAGGTCGCCACGATCCGCCGATAGCGCACCAGCCGCCGCGCGCCGATGATCAGCACGCTCAGCAGATAGAGCGCGCCCGCCGCCGCCACCAGCGACACCGGCGAGCGGCCCGCCACCGCGCCGCCGTGCGACGCGGCCCGGCGCTGCGCTTCGATCAGCAGAATGTCCGGCGCCCCCGCGGACTGTCGGCGAGCCGTGTCGACAGTCGTCGCGGGGTGCGGCGCCGGTAACAGCCGTGAAACCGTGCCGGCGACCGAGGCGACCGAATACGGAAACGCCGGGCCAATCGGCAGGACAAACTTGATCAGCACCACCATCCACAGCCCGGCCTGCACCGCCAGCGGCAGCCGCCGCCGCATCGCGATGACAATCAGCGCCGTCAACAGCGCCAGGCCGGTGCCCCACAACAGCGACTGCGCCAGCCAGCCCAGCATCAGCCGCGTCACCGCCTCGAGCCCCTGGATCACGCCCAAGCTGCTCATGACTTCCTCCCGGATCGGCGCCGATCACCTTCTGCGCGGCCGTCAGCCGAGCCACCGGGCGTCTCCTGGGCCGCGATCTTCTCTTCAATCCGCCGGCGGTCTTCTTCCGACAAGGCGCCCTCATCGACCAGCCGCAGCACCAGCTCGCCCGCCTGGCCGTCAAACACGCCGTTCAGAAATTCGCGCACCCGCTGCTGCAACACGCTCTCGCGCCGCACCACCGCCCGATAGACGAACGGCTGCCGCGACCGATCGACCGCCAGCGCCCCTTTGCCGGCCAGCTGGTTCATCAGCGTCATGACCGTCGTGTAAGCCGGCGCCTCGTCGGCCCGCTCGCACAGCCCGTCGCGCACCTGCGCGACGGTCGCCGAGCCAACCCGCCAGAGAATCTTCAGGATGTTCAGCTCTGCGGGCGTGATGTGCGGCGGATTGGGGGGCATCGTCCGGACTCCTATACTACGAACATCGGAATGCTACTACGTATATAGTAATCCGTCAAGGGGTCTTTCGGCCATTCTCATGTTTTTTTTTCACTTTTTTTGGGAAGACAGTGCCGACTCGCAGACCGGGGTCGCCCGCCGCCGAACCCGCGCGCGGGCGCTATTTCACATCGACGACCGGCCGGTTGACGACCTGTCATCGACCCGCCATTTTCCTCCACGCTCCACGCCGCGCAGACGCCGCGACGTGGTTTCGCGTTCCTCGACCCGGCCGTAGCATGGCCCCGATTCGGAGCTTCCACATGCCCTTCATGTTCTCAGTTCTGCTGGTCACAACCGCCCTGGCCGAACCGGCCGCCCCCTTCCCGCTCAAGTTCGCCCCCATCGACGCGCCGCACGACCAGTGGGCGCCGCGCGAATCCGCCAGTCTCACGCACATCCGGCAGCTCACCCAGCCGAGCATGGGGCTCGACAAGGCCGGCGAGGCCTACTTCTCGCCCGACGGCCGCGCGATCATCTTTCAGGCCTATCCCACCGGCCAGTCGGCCTACCAGATGTACGTCCTGCGGCTCGACGCCGCCGGCGCGCCGCTGCCCGACAGCCTCAAGCGCGTCAGCCCGTCGGGCGGCGCCTGCACCTGCGGCTACTTCCGCCACGACGGCAAACGGGTCCTCTTCGGCTCGACCTACCTTCAGCCCAACGCCCCGGCCGACTCCGTCTATCACCGCGAGCGCTCCGGCTATCGCTGGGAGATGCCGGTCGGCATGGACATCTTCGAGACCGACCTCGACGGCGGCCACAGCCAGCAGCTGACGCGCACCTCCGGCTACGACGCCGAAGGGTCCTACGGCCCCGGCGGCCGGCAGATTGTTTTCACCAGTTGCCGCGACGGCGGCGATCCCGAGATCTGGGTCATGAATGCCGACGGCTCCGCCCCGCGCCGCCTGACCCACACCCCCGGCTACGACGGCGGCCCGTTCTTCTCGCCCGACGGCCAGCGCATCATCTTCCGCGCCGACCGCCACAAGAACGACCTGCTCCAGCTCTTCGTCATGAACGCCGATGGCTCACACGAACGCCAGCTCACCGACACCGACTACGTCAACTGGGGCCCCTTCTGGCATCCGACCGGCCACACCGTCGCCTTCGCCACCAGCGCCCACGGCCACCAGAACTACGAGGTCTATCTGCTGAACGTCGACACGGGCAAGCTCGCCCGGCTCACCTATCACGACGGGTTCGACGGCCTGCCGGTCTTCTCGGCCGACGGCAAGAAGATGATGTGGACCTCGAAGCGCGGCCCGGACGGCACGTCGCAGATCTTCGCCGCCGACTTCACGTTGCCGCCGGGCTTCTGACCGCCGCCGCGCCGCTGAGCGCGGCCCGCAACCGCGTGACACCGGCCTCGCGCCCGTACAGGCCCCGGGTGGCACGGGCTTTCAGCCCGTGTGGCCCGTGCCGCTCACCGCAGCCCGCGAACGCTCCGCCACCCGGTCACCAGCAGGTGCGCCGCCGCATAGCTCATGAAGCAGACGAAGATCAAGCGCAGCAATCGTCGCGGCCAGCGGTGCACCTGGGCCGCGCCGACATACGAGCCGGCAAAGCCGGTCGGCGCCAGCAGCGCCGCGATGTGAATCGAGTCGAACACCGAGTAGCCGTGTGCGGCCAGCGTCAGGTTCTTGGCGATCGCCCCCACCAGGCTCGACAGCAGGATGATCGCCGCCGAGTTGGCGATCGCGCGGCGCAGCGGCATCCGCAGAAAAAGCTGCTGACACGGCACCGCCAGCGCCCCGCCGCCGATCCCCAGCAGGCCGCCGATCAGCCCCGCCGGCAGTCCAACCAGCGAGACGAGCTTCCACGGCGGCAGCGCGCGGGCCTCGGCGTCGCCCAGATCGGGCAGCGGCTGGCTGCTCCGCAACCGCACAAGGTTGTAGACGACCACGTAGCAGAGGAACACGCCGAAGATGATCTGGAGAAAGCCCTGCCCCGGGCCGTGAAAGACCCGCCGGTTGGACAGATAGACGCCCGCGAGCGATCCAAGTGTCGCGGTCGGAATGGTCCACTCCAGCACGCGCCGCACCGTCGCGCCGGCCCGCGCGTGCCGCCACACGGCCGGCGCCACCACGCAGACGTTCACGATCATCGCCGCCGCCTGGTAGAGATGCTGCCGCGCGCCGCCCCACAACATGGCCAGCGCCGGAATCATGATGACGCTGCCGCCCACGCCCATCAGCCCGCCGAGCCAGCCGGCCAGCAGACCCACCAGCGCCAGGACGATCGAATCTCTTAGCGTCCACATGCGCGGCCGATTGTAGATCGCCGCTGCCGCACGTCGACCCGGGCGCGGGGCGCCGCCCGGCGCCGCGCTCGACCCGCGCCCCGCCGGCTCCGTACACTGTCGCCGCCATGTGGTGGCACCTGATCTCGATGCTTGGACTGATCGGCCTGTCCGCCGTTGCGTCGGCCAGCGAAACCGCCTTCTTCAGCCTGACCGCCCATCAGCGCCAGCAGATCGTCGCCGGCCGGGCGCGGCTGGGCGGTTACGTCGCGGAGCTGTCCGCCCGGCCCGACCGGCTGCTGGTCACGCTGCTGCTGTTCAACGTCGCCGTGAACACGCTCTACTTCGCCACCGGATCGGTGCTCACGCTGGGGTTGTCGCACGCCTTGTCGCCGCCGGCCGCCGCCGCGGTCGGCGTGCTGCCCGTCTTCGCGCTGGTGGTGTTCGGCGAGGTGCTGCCCAAGATGGCGGCGCTGTCGCGCCCGGCGCGGGTGGCGCCGCTGTTTGCCCCGCTCTTGTGGCTGGTGCACCGGATCGTTTCGCCGGTCGGCGCGGTGCTCAACGCGCTGTTCACGACGCCGGCGCTGCGCCTGCTGGTGCCCCCGGCGCCGCGCGACGCCGCCGCCGTCGAGCACGAAGAGCTCGCCGCCGCGCTCGAGGCCTCGGCCCGCGCCGGGCTGATCGACCGCCAGACCGGCCTGCTGCTGCGCGAAGTGGTCGAGATGAAGGCGGTGCTCGTCCGCGAGGTCATGGTCCCGCGCGTCGACCTCAAGGCCTTCGACCTCGCCGAGCCGCGCGACGAGTTCGTGGCGCGCGTCCGCGCCACCGGCCTGAAGCGCCTGCCGGTCTATCGCGACGACATCGACCACATCATCGGCGTGGTCGAGGCGCGCCAGGTGCTGCTGGCCCCCGAGCGCCCGATCGACTCGTTCCTCAAGCCGATCCACTTCGTGCCCGAGGTCATTCACGTCGCCCACCTGCTGGCCGAGTTCCGCCGCAGCGCCCTCACCTTCGCCGTCGTGGTCGACGAGTACGGCGGCACTGCCGGCTTCGTCACGCTCGAAGACCTGGTCGAGGCCATCGTCGGCGACATCTACGACCCCATCGACCGGCCGCAGACGCCGCTCGAACAACTCGGCGCAGACGAGTGGCGCGTCTTCGGCGATCTCTCGATCCGCGACTGGGCCCGCGTCTTCCAGCTCGAACGCCTGCCCCACCCGGTCCACACCCTCGCCGGGCTTATCACCGCGCTGCTGGGGCGCGCCCCGCGCGCCGGCGATCGCGTCCGCCTCCGCAACCTCGAATTCACCGTCGACGAAGTCCAGCGCCGCCGCGTCCGCTGGGCCCGAGTGCGGCGCGAGGCGCCCGTCGATCCGGCCGCCGGAGCCGCCCCGTGATGCTCGCCGCGCTCGACCCGCTGCCCCTCGCCACGGCCGCCGTGGCCGTCGCCGCGGTGGCGCTCTCGGCGCTCTTCAGCGGCTTCGAGACCGGCATGTACGCCCTGCGCCCGATGCGCCTGCGGATGCGACTCGCCGACCCCGCCGACGCCCGCGCCCGCCAGGTGCAGTGGCTCGTGCAGCGCCGCGAGGAAACGCTCGTCAGCCTGCTGCTGGGCACCATTCTGGCTGACTACCTGGTCGCCGCCGCCGCCGTGCTGCTGCTGGCGCACCAGCGCCCCGGCGCAACGCGCACCGAGCTCTCGGCCACCGCCATTGTCACGCCGCTGCTGTTCGTCTTCGGCAACATGGTGCCCAAGGCGCTCTTCCGCGGCGGATCGGATTCCCTGGTCTATCGCTTCGCGCCGCTCATTCGCGCGCTCGTTTGGCTGCTGCGCGGCTGCGGGCTGACCTGGTGCATCCGCCAGGTCGTCGCCGTCCCGGCGCGGCTGCTGCGCACCCCGTCGGCCGGCGAGGCCCTCGGCAGCCGCGACGCCGTCCGCGCCATGCTGCTCGACTCGACCGCCCGCGGCGGACTGACGCCGTTCCAGGCCGAGGTGGCGGACAACGTGCTCGAGGTCGCCTCGGTCACGCTGCGCAACGTGATGGTGCCGCTGGCCCGCGTGGTGATGGTCTCCGAGAACTACACCCGCCCGGAGCTGGAGGCGCTGGCGCGCCACTTCTCATACGCCAGCGTGCCGGTCTATGCGGTCGGCAACCGCCGCCGCGTGCAAGGCGTCCTGCGGATCGACGAGGGGCTGCTCGCGCCGCTCGAGCGCTGGACCGTCCCCGCCCTCATGCGACCGGCCCTGTGGCTGCCGGTCACCACCCCCGTCCTGCGGGCCCTCACCGCGCTGCGCGAGCGGCAGCAGGTCATGGGCATCGTGGTCGACGACGCCGGTGCGGCGCTCGGCATCGTGACCATGAAAGACCTGGTCGAAGAAATCACCGGCGAACTCGCCGCCTGGTGACGCCCGCCCCGCCCCGACACCCGAAAACCCCGGATCATGCCGCCCGCTGGTCCGGCCGCCGCACGAATCGTATAATGTGCATTGCTTCGGGCAGCCGAGCCTCGCCGCCGCGGTGTTCCATGCAGAGTCGATCCAGCTTCCTTCGCGTCGCCGCCCTTGCGCTGACGATCAGCGCGCTGCTCGCCGCGGGTTGCCGAACGCCCGCCGGCCAGATGCCCGGCGGACAGAACCCCGGTGGGCAAAACCCCGGCGGTACCACGGGGGGCGGCGGTGGGGGTGGCGGCGGGGGTGGCGGCGGCGGCGGAACCGGCGGCACGCTGCCCACGCCCACCGGCAGCGGCACACCCGTCTCGCTCAACAACACCGCGCTCGAACAGCTCTCGCTCGAACGCATGAACCGCGCCCGGCTTCTGCCGCTCGCCGAGGCGTCGCGCTATGGCATCGACCTGAACGAGGGACTCTCGGGGACGGTCATCTCCGGCACGCCCAAGCAGGCGTTGGCGATGAACCCCACGCTCACCGGCACCGCCCGCGCCCACGCCCAGGATATGATCGACCACGACTACTTCGCCCACAACTCGCTCGACGGCACCACCCCGTTCCAGCGCATGACCGCCGCCGGCTACGCCTGGCTCACCGCCGGCGAAAACCTCGCCTGGCGCGGCTACACCCCCACGCTCACCAACGAGCCCGACACCGTCAACCGCCAGCACCAGGACCTGTTCGTCGACCAGGGCATCGACGGCCGCGGCCACCGCGTCTCGATGATGAACGGCGCCTTCAAGGAAGTCGGCGTCGGCATCGCCCGCGGCTTCTTCCTCAACGCCCGCGACGGCATCAACTACGACAGCCTCATGCTCGCCCAGGATTTCGGGACCGCCAGCAGCAGCCGCTACTTCATCACCGGCGTCGTCTACAACGACTCCAACCGCAACGGCGACTATGACGCCGGTGAAGGCGTCGCCAACTCCGTCGTCACCGTCGGCGCAACCGCCGTCACCACCAACCCCGGCGGGGGCTATTCCGTCGGCGTCGTCCCCGGCAGCTACCTGGTGCAGTTCTCCACCGGCGGACAGACCGCCATCTCGGTCGTCTCGCAGAACGTGAAGATCGACCAGGTCGACAGCGTTCGCACCGTCGTCAACCTCGGCCTCGGGCCGCTGTAGCGCTCACCCCCGCGGCCCGCGCCAATCCGACTTTTTCTCGGCCGCTTGCATGCTTTCCCGCGTGGCCGCGACCGCCGTCGCATGATTGAGAGTAGGATCATCCTAATCAGGATGCTATACTGATCGGCGCCACTTCGGTCGGGTCCACGCGCGCCCGAGGCGGGAGGCCGACATGCCCACGCTTCGTTGTCCGTGCGGCGCCAAGCTCCGCGTTGCCGAGGAGCACGCCGGCAGAAAGGTCAAGTGCCCGCGCTGCCAGGCGCGTCTTCGCGCACCGGCCAGTTTCGCCAAGCCCCAGGCCCCGCCGCCGCGACCGCGCGTCGAAGTGCTCGACTGGCCCGATCCGGCCGCCGCCATCCGCGAGACCGAGTCTGCGCCCCGAGAATCCACCGCCTCCGCGAGCGGATCTTCGACGGCGCCGCACGCGGCCGCGCGATCGATCGCCCCGGCGCTCGCCGGCGATTCGTCACACGAACTGCTTCCCGACCCGGCCGGCGAATCGCTCTCCGAGTCGCAGCTGCTCGACTTCGCCGACGGCGAGCGGGTGGAGGTTGAACCGCGACTGTCGGCCGATTCGCATACCGCACCGCCCGCGAGCGGCGGGCACTGTCCGAAGTGCCAGGCGTGGTTGCGCGGCCGGACCGACCTGTGCCTGACCTGCGGCTGGACGCCCGGCTCCGAGGCGCCCAGCGCGACCGCCGGGGCGGGCTACACCTGCCGCCTCTGCAATCGGCACTATGCGTCGACGGTGCGCGTCTGCGTCGACTGTGGCATTGAGCTGCGGAGCGGGAAGAAACTCATCACGTCCGACGACGCCAACATCGACAAGGCCTACGACTCCGCCGAGCGCATCCTCCGCAGCGTCAGCTGGCTGCTCTGGATCGGGGTCGTGCCCATCGCGTCCGAGGCCTTCGGCACGCGCAAGCCTCATGCCACCCGCATCATTACCATCGTCACCATCCTGGCCAGCTGCGCCTTCTGGGCGGTAACCTGGTCAGAGCCGAGCGAGAACGGCGGCGCCTACAAAAACCTGCTGTTGTGGTGGGGCCGCCACGTCACGCCCGAGGATGTCACGTCTGAAGCAGGCCGCATCCTGCGCGACACGGTAGGAACCGACATCCACAACCTGCCCCCGCAGATGCGCCGACATCTCATGCGCGAGATCGAGCGCCAGCTCAGCGACCCGGGCGAATTTCACGGGTACCAGCTCTTCACCCACGCGTTCCTGCACGCCGGGCTTCTGCACCTCGCCGGAAACATGCTCTTCCTGTTGATCTTCGGATCGCGCGTCAACGCCGTCATCGGCAACCTCTGGACGCCGCTGCTCTATCCGCTGCTCGGACTGATGGCCGGGCTGGCGCAATTGTGGTCCCTTCCCAGCGGTGGATTCCCGCATCCCATGCTCGGCGCGTCCGGCGCCATCATGGGCCTGGCCGGCATGTACTTGGTGCTCTTCCCGGCTCACAAGGTGCACATGGCCGCCTGGCTCCGTTGGGGGCTGGTGGCCGGCTTCCGTCTGTCGCTGCGGTTGTTCCCGGTGCGCGGCCTGTGGGTGGTGTTGTTCTACATCGCCTTTGACATCTTCTACACCGTCTTTCGGCTGAAGGACGGAGTCGCCCATTGGGCCCACCTGGGCGGGTTCCTCACCGGCATGACCGTTGGCGTCGTCCTGCTCATCACCCGACGCGTCAACGCCCAGGGAACGGACCTGCTCTCGCTCCTCTTCGGGAAATACGTTCGCGGCATTATCCGCGGCGCAAGTGAGAAATAACCGCAAACTGCGCCCACGCGCGAACCCGGCTGGGATGCGGAACCCCCGCAATTCGACTAACATGCCGCCTCCCAGTCGGAGCGGAACTTGCTCGGCGAATTCGACCTCGATGACCGCCTCCCCCAGCTCGTCGAATCCCTTTGCGCCAGCTTCCGCGCCGACGCCCGCACCCGCCACATCTCCCGCGGCTATCTCCCCAGCCGCGCCGAAATCATCGACATCACCCACCTGCTGCTGGAAGTCGCCTACCCCGGCTACTTCGGCCGGCAGAACCTCTCCTGGGCCAACGTCGCCCACCACATCGGCGAGGTGCTGCCGCGCCTGGCGCAGAAACTCTACCTGCAAACCTTTCGCGCCCTCTGCTACCGCAACGAAATCGAAGGCCGCTACGACCCCCTCGGCGACAGCGAGCAGGCCCGACCCTTCGACGAACGCGCCCGCGCGCTCACCCATCGCTTCCTCGACGGCCTGCCCGACCTCCGCGACCGCCTCGCGCTGGACGTCCAGGCCGCCTTCGACGGCGACCCCGCCGCCACCAATTTCGACGAGGTCGTCCTCGCCTATCCCGGAATGCTCGCCATCAGCGTCTACCGCTTCGCCCACGGCCTCTACGAGCTCGACGTGCCCATCATCCCGCGCATCATGAGCGAGTGGGCCCACCTCCAGACCGGCATCGACATTCACCCCGGCGCCCGCATCGGCCGCAGCTTCTTCATCGACCACGGCACCGGCGTCGTCATCGGCGAGACCGCCGACATCGGCGACTTCGTCAAGGTCTACCAAGGCGTCACCCTCGGCGCGCTCTCATTCCTCAAAGACGAGCGCGGCCGCATGGTCCGCGGCTACAAGCGCCACCCCACCGTCCGCGACCACGTCACGCTCTACGCCAACGCCATCGTCCTCGGCGGCGATACCGTGCTCGGCGAAGGCTGCACCATCGGCGGCTCGGTCTTCCTCACCTCCAGCGTTCCGCCCGGCTGCACCGTCAGCAACACCCCGCCCGAGCTGAAGGTCCGCAAGGCGCGGCCCGCGCCCGGCGCGCCCGGGGCCGATTTCCAGATCTGACGCACGCCGCCCCCGCGTCGCCAGCGCTCCGCGCCACCGCTACACTGCGCCCATGCGCGTCGCGCTGGCGCAGCTCAACCCGACCGTCGGCGACCTGCCCGGCAATGCCCAACGCATCGCCGCCGCCATCGCCCGCGCAAAGTCCGACCGCGCCGACCTGCTCGTCCTGCCCGAACTGGCGCTGTGCGGCTATCCGCCGCGCGACCTCGTCCTGCGACCCGGTTTCGTCGCCGCCTGCCGCGCCGCCCTTGAGCGCATCGCCGCCGACTGCCGCGGCCTGACCGCCCTGGTCGGCTTCCCCGAGCCCACCGGCAGGCCCGTCGGCCGGCCGCTTTACAACGCCGTCGCCGTCTGCCGCGACGGCCGCATCGCCGACACCGTCCGCAAGTCGCTGCTGCCCACCTACGACGTCTTTGACGAAGACCGCTACTTCGAGCCGGCCGAGCGCTGCGGGCCGATCGACCTGCCCACCGCGACCGGCCGGAGCGTCCGCGTCGGCGTGAGCATCTGCGAGGACATCTGGAACGGCGCCCCGACGCGCAACGCGCGGCGCTATCGCACCGACCCGATCGACGCCCTGGTCGCCGCCGGGGCGGAACTGCTGGTCAACGTCTCCGCATCGCCGTTCGAGGCCGACAAGGAGGCCACGCGCGTCGCGCTCTTCTCGCAGATCGCCGACCGCACCCGCCGGCCGATCGTCTACGTCAACCAGGTCGGCGGTAACGACGACATCATCTTCGACGGCGCCAGCGCCCTGTTCGTGCCCGGCGCGGGCATCGCCGCCCGCGCGGCCGCCTTCGCTGAAGACTGGCTCGTGCTCGACCTGCCGCCCGCCGCCCACGCCGCGCCGCCGGTCGCTCCCTATCCGGCCCGGCTCGAATCGATCTACGCGGCGCTGGTGCTCGGCACGCGCGACTACGTTCGCAAGTGCGGCTTCCGCGGCGTCGTGCTGGGGCTCTCGGGGGGGATCGACTCGGCGCTCACGGCCGCCATCGCCGCCGACGCCGTCGGCGCCGAAAACGTCCACGCCGTCGCGCTGCCGTCGCGCTTCAGCAGCCCGATCAGCCTCGAAGATGCCCGCGCCGTCGCCCACCCGCTCCGCATCGACCTGCGCGTCCTGCCGATTGAATCCCTCCACGCCGCCTTCGAGCAGTCGCTCGCCGCCACCTTCGCCGGCCGTCCCGCCGACATCACCGAGGAGAACCTCCAGGCCCGCGCCCGCGGCGCGCTGCTCATGGCGCTCTCCAACAAGTTCGGCTGGCTGCTGCTGACCACCGGCAACAAGAGCGAGCTGGCGGTCGGCTACTGCACCCTCTACGGCGACATGTGCGGCGGCCTGGCGGTCATTGCCGACGTCCCCAAGACCGTCGTCTACGACCTCGCCCGCTGGCTCAACCAGCGCGCCGGGCGCGATCTCATCCCCGCCCGCACCCTCGACCGCCCCCCGACCGCCGAGCTGCGCCCCGACCAGACCGACCAGGACACCCTGCCGCCCTACGCGACGCTTGACGCCATCTTGCAACGCCACGTGGAAGAACTACAGTCGGCCGATGAGATCATCGCCGCCGGGTTCGACCCCGCCGTGGTGCGCGACGTCCTCCGCAAGGTGGCGACCAGCGAATACAAGCGCCGCCAGGCCGCCGTCGGACTGAAAATCTCCGGCCGCGCGTTTGGCACCGGTTGGCGCATGCCGATCGCGGCGCGTTCCGGCCAGGCCTGAAGGCAACCGTCCCCATGCAACCCCAACCGCTCCTTCCCGTGGTTCGATCCGCCGCACGGCGCGGCCTGATTCTGCTGGCCGCCTGCGCGCTCGCGGCCGCACCCGCCGGCTGCGAGTCGATGCGCGACTGGTTCGGCAAGAAGAAACCGCCCGCCGAGCCCGCCCCGCCGCCGGCCGCCCGCAGCACCAAGGCGGTCGACGACACCGTGCAATCCGTCGCGCGAATCTCCGGACTGCAGACGATGGTCGTCCGCGGCTACGGACTCGTCGTCGGCCTGGTCGGCACCGGCGGCGGCGACTGCCCCGACGAGGTCCGCCGCTTCCTCGAAAAGGAAGTCGCCCGGCGGCGCTCCAAGATGACGCTGCGCGAAATCCTCGACCGGCGCGACGCCGCGCCCGTCGCCGTCACCGCCGAGATTCCCGCCGCCGCCAAGGCCGGCACGTTCGTCGACGTCGTCGTTCAGGCGCTCGGCAGCCAGACCACCTCGCTCGCCGGCGGCACGCTGCTCGACTGCGATCTCAAGGTGCTGGCCGACTCGCCGCGCGGCATCATCGAGGGCAAGGCCGTCGCCCGCGCCCGCGGGCCGATCTTTCAGCGACCCTATCGCCGCGACAAGCAGAGCTTCGACGAGCCGCGCGCCGGGCTGGTTCTTGGGGGCGGAATCCTCGGCGAAGACCGCCGCGTCCGCCTGCAGATGAGCACGCCTACCTACAACGTCGCCGCGCGCATCCGCGACCGGCTCAACGGCCGCTTCGAGGCCGACCGCCCGGTCGCCGACGCCGTCTCGCCCGACGAGATTCACCTCACCATCCCGCGCGAATTCCTGCTGCGCGAGCGCTACTTCCTCAACCTCGCGCTGCACACCTACCTCAACGGCAACCCCGGCTTCCTGCAGCGCCGCGCCGCCGAGCTCGCGGACGAAATCGACCACCCGCGCGCCTACTACGAGGAAATCGCCTGGGCCTGGGAGGCCATCGGCAAAACCATCCTGCCCGTCATCCGCCCCGTTTACGGCCACGCCACCGCCGCCGCGTCGTTCTACGCGGCCCGCGCCGGCGCGCGGCTCGGCGATGAAGAGGCCGTCGCCGTCCTGGCGCGACACGCCGCCGACGGCCCGTTCACCGCGTTGGCGATCGACGAGCTCGGCTCGGTCCCCAACACCTACCGCGCCGGCGAAGCGCTGATGAAGGTCGCCAGCGGCTCCGACAACCTGCTCCGCATCGCCGCCTACAAAAGCCTCCTGCGCCTGCAGCACCCCGGCTGCGTCCCCGAACGCGTCGGGCGCGAAAACTTCATCCTCGACCGCGTCGACTGTGCCGGCCCGCCGCTGGTCTTTGTCGCCACCACCGGGCAGCAGCGGATCGCCATCCTGGGCGCGAACCCGCGCGTGCGCCCGCCGCTCGCCTATCACGACGACCTGGTCACGCTCGCCGCCGACGCCTCCGCCGACGCGCTCCGCGCCGCGCGGTTCAACCCGCGCAGCCGCCAGACCTCGCCCCCCATGAACTGCCCGCTCGACCTGCCAAGCCTGGTCCGCTTCCTGGGGCGCGACCCGGTCGAGCTCGACGCCGGCAAGTTCGCCGGCATCGGCCTGGACTACTCCAGCGTCGTCCGCGTGCTGGCGCGGCTGAGCGCTGACGGCGCGCTGGGCGCCACGTTCATCCTCGAACGCCCGACCGTGTCCGACGAGCTGTTCCGCGTCCGCCCGCGCGAGCGTCCCGAGTCGGACCAGTAGCCGCGGCCCGGGGCCGCCGGTGGGCCGAACCGGCCCGGACCGCGTGTCATCCCCGGCGCGCGACGCCAGCTCAGCTTGCGCGGCCGCGCTCGACGCCCGGGGCACCATCGCCGCCCGGCTTGAGCCATCAAGTGCTACGCAGTCTTCAAGGGGGGTACGGGCTTTCAGCCCGTCACGGTGGCGCAGCCGCAGTTTGAGCACTCAAGTCCGGCCGGACTGGATCACAGCTCGCGACGCGGCGTGGCATGCGATAGCGACCCGTGGCGATCAGACACCAGTTGAACGATTCGTGCGAGGAATCCAGGCCTGGGAGCCTGGAAACTTGGGTCGCTGGCCCGTGAAGCCGTACAACGCGAGCAGGGGCAAGGCCGTAACTACTGCGCAGTCATATTTCACTGCGGGGGACCGCAGGTGATCGCTCCATTCCCGGCGTTGATCAGCTCGCCGGGGGGCGATGGCCTTCCGATGCCAGAGGTAGGGAAAGCGCCGTCCTCCGGCACCTCCATTCCCCGGAAATAGTCCTATTCTCATCATCATTTCAGCCGAACCGCGGCCACGGACGCCGAACGACGGAAGAATATCAGATAAGATACCGTGATATACCATCGCGTGTTGTGCTATCATGTCGACGCTTGCGACAACTGTTCCCAATACTTGACTTATTCTGGCCGTAGTCCAGGAATTCACCGAATTCTGGTTGATAACTGAATGTTTGACAGCGAGTCGCTGGGACCCTATCATTGAGCCACTATTCGTGCGGCGTCCATCGCCGCGATTGGGCTGGGATGAGTATGGAGACAGGATCATGAGTGAGCCACGCATCAAAGTTAGGGCAAATCGGACCACCGGCGAACTCGAACTCGAGGGGCCGGCGGCAGCGGTTGCGGAGTGGTGGGACAAGCTCTGGTCGGAGCTAAGAGAGCCTGCTCGCGCCGCGACCGGTGGGGCAAGCCAGCGTCAAGCCCTCTTGCCGGCAGCCAGCGTGGAACTACCGGACGTCTTCGGCGAGTTCTACACCGAGTTCCGGTCGGACGTCACCGATGTGGACAAGGTGCTGATCGCTGGCGCGTTCATCCAGGGCAAGGAGACCGACAGGACCTTTAACACGAAGGCGGCGAACCAGTTGCTGCTTGATCAGAACATCAAGGTCGCCAACGCATCGGAGAACGTACGGCGGCTCACGCAGACGAAGCGAGTATTCGTCGTGTCGGATGGGAAGTTTCGTGTGTCCGCGGCCGGTCTCGATCACCTCAAAACTCTGAAGGCCAACCAGTAAGCATGGATGAAGCTTAGGAGACAATCCAGATGGCGAGCAAAATAAGAATCAAGCTCGGTGCGATCGAAGTGGAGTACGAAGGGGAACACGACTTCCTTGAAAGGGACCTACTCGCACTCGTCAAGGACCTGATGGAGATTGCACCTCTCGCGCCGCCTTCTCGCGACCACAAGGCGGGAAACAATCAGACCGGTCAGGGAGGGCATGGAGGTGGGGGCACGGGAACGGTGTCTACGTTTGCGGCCAAACTCAAGGTTGCGTCAGGTCCGGACCTGATCCTTGCCGCGCTGCTGCATTCAGCAAAGGTTGACGGAAAAGCGTCACTCAAGCGAAAGGACCTGTTGACGGCGATGCAGTCCGCCAAGTCGCACTACAAGGCGTCCTACAGCAACAACCTCAGCAGTTCCTTGAAGAATTTGGTCAAGTCGAATGACATCAACGACGTTGCGGCGGACGAATACGCCCTTTCGACTGCGAAGATGACCGAACTGGAGACACAGGTTGCTCAAGCTTGTTGACGCCAAGCGGATACTGCACGGCCCAAATCTGGGCAATCGTGACCAGTTGCTCGTCCTGCTCGCCATTGAACCGGTCGAGCCCTTGTCCGTTGGAAAGATCAAAGATCGATGCCTCAGCGCGGGCGTTCCGAAGCTCGCGAAGAAGAACATCTCCGACATTCTCGGCAAATCGGGCGGATCGGTCGCGCTTACCTCCAAGGGGTGGGAGATTCAGCATCCCGGTATCGAACGAGTCAGGGAATTGGCGCAATCGGCAAGCGTCAACCTCGTGGTCACGCACTCCAGCCGATCGCTGCGCGGCCATGCCGACCCGATCTCGGACGCGCTGACGAAGTCGTTCGTCATGGAAGCCATCCACTGCTTCGAGGCAAAGCAGTACCGCGCGGCGGTCGTGTTTTCATGGGCCGGTGCCGTGGCGCTTTTACACAAGAAGGTGTTCACGACGAAATTGGCGGAGTTGAATGCGGAGGCCACACGCCGCGATGCCAAATGGCGCACGGCAAAGCAACAGGACGACCTCGGGCGCATGAAGGAGCATGACTTCCTGGACGTCTGCGAGGCGATCGGGATCATGGGGAAGAGCGTCAAGCAAATCCTTCAGAATGACTGCCTTATTCTTCGGAACGCATGCGGACACCCCAACTCAGCGTCGATCGCGGAGAACAGCGTCGCAGCCCACATCGAGAAGCTGATCAAGAACGTGTTCTCGAGGTTCTGATCCCCGGGATGGGAGCGGGAAGGGTGGAGGCTTTGGAGATTCCCCCATGCACTCTCCCCCCCTTCGCGAAGCACTCGCGTGCCGAATCGTTCGCCGTGAAAGAAATCCGAGCGACAAGTTTGGAACCAGCGACCCCCGCGACCCCAGCCAGGCGCGCCAATCTGGCCCTCCCTACCCCCCCCTCGGCCCTTGGCCCCAGCTCAGCTTGCGCACCAGCGTCAGCCACGCCGGTCGATCGGGATGGCGCACCAGTTGAAAGGTCTGCGCGGCCCGCCGCGCGATGATCCGCGCGCCGGGCGCCAGCGCGACCGACTGCTGCCCGTCGATCACCGCCGTCGTCCCCGTGTTGGCGTGCACCGCGCCGATCTCCACGCACGCGTGCGGACCCACCACCACCGGTCGATGCGTCAGCGAGTGCGGACAGATCGGCGTCACGATGATCGCCTGCACGTCGGGTTGCAGGATCGGCCCGCCACACGACATGTTGTGCGCCGTCGAGCCGCTCGGCGTCGAGAGGATGACTCCGTCGCCGGTGATTTGCGACACCGTCTGTCCGTCCAGCCGCAGCTCCAGGTCGATCATGCGGAACGGCGCCCCGGCGTGCACCACGCAATCGTTGAACGCCATCAGTCGCTGCGCCGCGCCGCCCGGGGCGAGAATCTCCAGCTCCAACGCCATGCGCGCCGAAATCAGCGACCGATCGCCCAGCACCCGCGCCCAGTGCTGCCGCAGGTCGTCCGCGCTGAAGTCGGCCAGGTAGCCGAGCTTCCCCATGTTGACCCCGACGATCGGCGACTGTCGCTCCCCCAGCAGCCGCGCCACCCACAGAATCGTCCCGTCGCCGCCCAGCACCACCACCCGCTCGTGCCCGTTCGCCAGCCGCGCGCCGATGTCGCCTTGCAGCTCGGCGGTCAGCGCGATCGGCTGCTTCGCCAGCCAGTCGCGGATGGCCGGAAAGACCGACACGACCTCGGGCTTGTGCGGATTGCCCACCAGGCAGACGCGCGGATGTGCAGCGCTATGCGACATGCCGTTCCTATCGGGTCGGGGCTCGCGCCGGCTGGTGGCCATGATACGCCCGAACCGCCGCTGGCGGCACCCCGTACGCCGGGCCGCTGGCGGGGCGGGTGAAATCCCGGCCAGCATCTATAATATTATACGCCAGTTAACGTTACGATCTATCGCGGCCGGCTCGCCCGACACCTAGATCGGCGTAATACTAGTACGGGGAAAAGAGCCGGGTTTCGAAGGCCTGCCGATGGTGGCGAATCGGGTTCGCGGCGGGACCGACGAGCTCCAAGCCTGACGACGACGAGCCGGGAGAGGACCACGGTTCGGCGACTGCTTGAATTACCTGGAGCACACGCCATGCCAGTCTTCCAGTACGAGGCCATGAACGCTGCCGGTCAGGAAGTGAAGGACGAGATCGACGCCGTCTCGTCCGAGGATGCCATCGCCCGCATCCGCCAGATGGGTTACTTCCCGACCAAGGTCAAGCAGAAAGGCTCCGCCAAAAAGGGCGGCGAACAGCCCGGCCCCGGCGGACCCGCCAAGAAACGCGGCGGCGGCGGCAAGGTCTCCAAGAAACAGCTCACCACCTTCACGCGCCAGCTCTCCACCCTCATGGACGCCGGTCTGCCCATTCTCCGCTCGCTGAAAATCCTCGAGCAGCAGCAGAAACCCGGCACCCTGCGGGTCATTCTCCGCAACATGGCCGAATCGGTCGAAGGCGGCTCGACCCTCTCCGAATCGATGGCCCTGTTCCCGCGCGCCTTCGACCGGCTGTTCGTCAACATGGTCGCCGCCGGCGAAACGGGCGGCGTGCTCGACGTCATCCTCCAGCGCCTCGCCGAGTTCATGGAAAAGGCCCAGAAGCTCAAGCGCAAGGTCGTCGGCGCGATGGTCTATCCCACCTGCGTCATCGGCTTCGCCTTCCTGATCGTCACCGGCATCATGAAGTTCGTCGTGCCCAAGTTTAAGGAGATCTTCTCCGACTTCGGCACCAAGCTGCCCGGGCCGACGCAACTGCTGCTCTCCATCTCCGACTGGGTCGTCGGCGTCACGACCGACGCCGCCGGCAAGCCGGCCGACATGCTCATCCCCGGCTGGGCCATCATCATCTTCACCCCCGTCCTGGTCGTCGCCTTCCTCAAGATCGTCGGGAAGTTTGACGGCACGCGCTACGTCCGCGACTCGGTCATCCTCAAGATTCCCATCGCCGGGCAGATCGCCGCCAAGTCCGGCGTCGCCCGCTTCACGCGCACCCTCGGCACTCTCATCTCCGCCGGCGTGCCCATCCTCGAGGCCATCAACATCACCAAGGAAACCTCCGGCAACATGGTCTTCGCCCGCGCCCTGGGGCAGGTGCACGACGCCATCCGCGAAGGCGACTCCTTCGCCAACCCGCTCCGCGCCAGCAAAATCGTCGACGCCATCGTCGTCAACATGGTCGACGTCGGCGAGGAAACCGGCGAGCTCGACAAGATGATGATCAAGGTCGCCGACAACTACGACGATGAGGTCGAAACCCTGGTCGCCTCCCTCGTCAGCCTGCTCGAACCGATCCTGGTCGTCGTGCTCGGCGTCATCGTCGGGTTCATCGTCGTGTCGCTCTTCCTGCCGCTCGTGTCGCTCATCAACAGCCTCACCGGCGGAAGCGGAGGTGGCTGATGATTCTCACTCGCTCACCGCGTCGCGCACGGCGCGGCGTCACCATGGTCGAAGTGCTCACCGCCGTCGGCCTGGTCGTCGTGCTCATGACCTTGCTGGTCATCTCCGCCCGCGCCGTCCGCGCGTCGTCGCGCAAGTCGCAGGCCGAGGCCCAGCTCCACCTCATCGCCTCCGCCATCGAGCGCTACGCCGCCGCCTGGCCCAAGTGGATCGAGGTCGGCACCACCATGTCCGGCCCCGCCACCGTCCGCGGCCTGCCCCACTGGTCCGGCCGCTGGGTCTTCGACTCCACCACCCTGCTGCCCAACAACCGGCCGTTCCTGGCCATTCCTGGTTTCAACGACATGGCCGCGCGCCGCCGCGACCTCTCCGACGACGACGCCGTCGACGCCGCCGGGCGGTTCACCGGCCGCGACGACGTGCAGATGTCCTCCGACGTGCTGGCCTACCAGCTCACCGCCACCGCCATGGGCGGGCCCTTCCTGGTCGACAAGCAGGGACTGTTCTCGCCCGACATCTCCGGCCAGATGTACCCCACCCACGCCGCCGCCGAGCCCAGTCGCCCGCGACTGCACCTGGTCGATCCCTGGGGTCATCCCTATCGATATCTCTGGGTCACGCGCGACGCCGCCTCGCAAGCCGGCTGGCGCGCCGTCACCTCGGCCGACCCCGACGACGGCGGCGACCCCGCGTCCGACCCGTTCACCGTCGTCAATCATCCGTACTGTCAGCCGGCCGATGGCTTCGTGATTGAATCGGCCGGGCCCGACGGGCGCTTCGGCAACCTCTGGATCCGCAACCCGTCGGCTCAGCAGATCGAAGACGCGCGCGACAACCTGTCGGTGCGTCCGTAACCGGGGGAACGCATGGGGCGCCGCGGGCGAAACTCTGGCACGCCGCTATCGATCGGCTTCACGCTGCTCGAGGTGCTGGTCGTCACGGCCGTCGTCGCCGTCTCGCTCGGCATTGTCACCCTGGCGTTCCGCCGCCTGGGCGACACCAACCGCCTGGCGCTCGCCGAGGCCACGATCACCAGCGCCGCCGCCGTCGCCCGCGCCTACGCCCTTGAAAACGCCATCGAAACCATGCTCGTCGTCAACCCGCAGAACGGCCGGCTGGAACTCTGGCACGCCGCCCCCAACCTGCCCGGCGGAGGATGGGATCCGCTGTCGTCCGGCGACGGCACGATCGCCAACCCGACCAACGTCAACGGCTACGTCTTCGCCAACGTCCTCGACAGCTCGCTCGCGTTGCCCGTTGATGCCGACGGGCGCTCCACCGTCGTCGCCCACCCGATCGACTTCGACTTCGACACCGGCGGCACGCCGCTCCGCGCCACCGGCGCCACCCAGGCCAACTGGGACAACCTCTGCTGGGCCGCCGTCTGCTTCGACGCCGACGGCCGGCTCGTGCAGCGCACCCGCCGCTTCGCCACCCGGCTGACCGCCGACTACACCGGCGCCGCCGTGCCGTTCGCCAACACCAACCGCCGCGCCGACGGCACCCCCGACCTGTTCCGCCTGCCGGCGCCCATCGCCGCCTACACCGACGCCGAAAAATACGTGGTCGACCAGCGCGACACGCTGGTTACCAGCACGCGCGGCTTCATCCTCTCCGACCGCGCCAAGTACGAAGAGGTGCTCGCCACCGCCAATCCCACGCCGTTCGACATCGTCAACGTCTGGCTCGCACGCGCCCGCCTCTACGACCGGCATGTCCGCCGCGTGCTGCTCTCCTCCTGGTCCGGCCGGGAACTGGCGGTGGTTCAATGAACGCCGCCACGCGCTTTTCGATCCGCCCGCCGCGACTCGTCGCGCCGCGCCGCCGCCGCGCCTTCTCGTTGCAAGAGGTGCTCATCTCCGTCGGCGTGCTCGGCGTCGGGCTCGTGCTGGTGGCGGCCGTCTTCCCGGCCGCGCTGTTCGAACACCGCGTCGGCGTCGAAGGCGCCACCGCACTGTCCCTCGCGCGCCGCGCCGACGCCCTCATGGGCGGCAAGATCACGCCCGCCGTCCTGTGGCGACCGGCCTCCACCGGCGTCATGCCCGCCGGCGAAGATGGCCCGTGGTCCGTCCTGCCCGCGCTCAACCTCATTCCGAACGAACTGCTTGCCGCGCCGCCGCCGGGCCCGGGCCAGTGGTTCATCCCCGCCGTCACGCTCACCGTGCCGGCCGGCGTCGCGCCCGCCTACGGCAACTACATCAACACCCTCGCCTGGCCGGTCGCGTTCGGCTCGCCGGCCTGGGTCGACAACCCGCTGGCGCTCGGCGCCGCCGACATCATCAGCGACGTCCGCCTGCCGCCCGACGACCTGGTCGCCGAAGAGGCCAGCTTCCGCCTGGTCTGGACCGGCTTCTACCGCGAGCTGGCCTCGGGCGCCATTGAGCACGCCGCCGCGCTCTGTCGACAGGTCCGCGGCGAGACCTATGCCGCCCAGGCGCTGCCCACCGACACCACCGCCGCCGCCACGCCGTTCCTCATGCCGCTGGTCGACCCGGCCTTGCCGGTTCGCATGCCGCTGCCCTGGCGCGTCACCGTCGCGCACGTGCCCGGCACGCAGGTGCTGACCAACGATCCGGCCGGCTCCGGCCCCGCGTGGGTGCCGCTCTCGTCCCTCGCGCCGCTGGGGGCCAAGTTCATCCTCACCGGGCTGGTCAACGGCGCCGCGCCGCTGCCGGTCGTCCCCTCCGGGCGCGTGCTGACGGTCTCCGACGTGAACGTCGTCGTCACCGGGCTGGCCAACGACATCCGCTGCAACGTGCAGGTCGTCGAGGACCTCTCCGACATCGAGTCCAGCCATTCCTTCGATCTGTGGATCTTTCCGCCGACCTACACCGCCGCCGGCTTCGGCAAGCGGTCGCCGGTGGTCGATTGGGTCTTCTTCTGATGCCGCGCGCTGATTGCTCCTGGCGCCCCGCGGACCGGTCGCAGCGAGCCGCGACCGGTCGCGGGCGCCCCGCGCGGCCAACGCGCGCGCGCGCCGCGCACGCCTTCACGCTTATCGAGGCGCTCGTCGCCGTCGCCCTGCTGCTGGCGGTCATGCTGGCCGTGGCCCAGGTCTTCAACATGGCCTCGATCACCTCCGGCCGCACCATCGCCCAGGCCGAGATGATCGAGGCCGCCCACGCCTTCGAGTCCGCCGTTCGCGACTCCATCCGCAAGCTCGCCCCCAGTTCCCTGCTCATCATCGAAAGCCCGACGCCCGTCGCCAACCTGCCCGACGTCGCCGGCGGGCGCGTCTCCGGCGGCGGTCCGCTGCCCGCAATTCCCGTGCGCCACGACCGGCTCGTCTTCCTCGCCACCAGCACCGGCCCGGCCGGCGCGTTCGAATCGGTCACCGACCGCTCCATCGCCTCGGCCACCGGCCTGGCGCGGCTCACCTTCACCGCGCCCGACGCCCTGCTCTACATCGGCCCCGGCCGGCCCATCTACAGGGACGACGCCGACGGCCGCACGCTCGACGCCATCGAGTCGCGCCAGTGGATCGTCGCCCGCCGCGCCGTCCTGTTCGACGCCGCGCCGTCCGCCGGCGCGCCGCGATTCACCTCCTTCACCGGTGAGGTGCCGCCCGCGCAATACCCGCTCGGCGGCCTGCCGGTCGTCCCGCCGCGCGATATCTACGCCTGCGGCATCGACGCCGTGCAGGAAACCGCCGGCGCCTTCCTCGCCCGCGTCATCAGCGACAACCCGCCGCTGCTGCCCAACTCGCCCGGCCTGTGGCAGGAAAACCTCTGCCCCGCCGAGGTCAACGACGCGCGACCGCTCGCGCCCACCGACAACCCGATCTACTACCGCCGCGCCGGCTTCGCCCTCCAGCCGCGCATCGCCGACATCCGCATCGAGTGGACCGACGGCGCGGTCGTCGACCCCACCGCCAACCCCGACACGCAATGGTTCGGCCAGCGGCGCGACGCCGCCGGCGCGCCCGGCTGGACCGCCCCGGGTGCGGGCGCGTCGTCCGGCGACCCCTGCTCCAAGCGGATGTGGCTCTCGGTCTTCGACGCCGCCGGCACGCTGGCCGACTCCGGCGCTGGCGCGTTCGGCAACCCCACGCTCGGCCCGGCCCCCGGCGCGATCGAGCTCGAATCGCCGACCGCCTACCGCGCCGTCTGGACCGCCGCCACCTGGGCCTTCCGCCCGACGGCGCTGCGCTTCACGTTCCGCGCGTTCGACGCGCAGGGGCGGATTTCGTCCGAGGAGAACATCGACACCACCCTGCCGCCCGACGGCACCCCCGACGTGACCGCGCGGCGCTACGGGCTGGTCTATTCGTTCGTCGTGCCGCTGCCGCCCTGAGCTAACAGGCCGGCGGACAAGGCGTTAAAGATCGATCGGGAGTGGTCGGCACCTGGGTTCGGCATAGGATGAGTCGGGGGAAGAATCGGGTGTCCGCAAAGCCTGTGGAGCGCGAGGTCAGCTTGAATCCGGAGACGCTATCTCCGCAATCCGCCGCCGCCGACTCGGTCGACGCACACGCCGCGCGCCGCCGCGGCGCAGCGCCCCGCCTGGCCGCTCGACCGCGCCGCCGCGCCACCCTCCTCATCTTCACCCTCGGCGTGCTGACGCTCCTGGCGCTGCTGGGCGTCGGGCTGCTCTCGAGCATTCGCGGCCAGCGCAGCCGCGTGCAGTTGCTGCGCGCCTCGGCCAGCGGCCCGGCGTTGATCGACAGCGTCGTGCAGGTCGTCCGCGAACGCCTGCGGGCCGACCTGTGGGACGACTCCGCCCCCGGCGGGCCGCGCTACCTCAGCGACCCCGGCGAGACGCCCCCCGCCAACGCCCGCGAACGCAACGAGCCCTTCGACGCCCCGGGCCCGTTCGACCGCTGGCTGGCCTCCACGACGCCGTACCGCATCAACGGCCCCGACCTCAACCCGTTCACCACCGACGACCTGCTCGTCTGGCCGCACGTTAGCTACCTCGGCTCCGACCTGCTGCTCGACAACGGCCTCTACAACTGGCCCGACAACTCGCGCACGATTCCCGGCGTGCCCGACCCAACGGACTTTGACGATGCCGCGAAGAACGACGGCAAGCTCGCAAACGTCGGCTTCATGTGCTGGCCCGACCCGGCTGTGGCGCCGCCGCATTACTACCGGCGAGCGCCCGAACCTCCTTTGGGCTCTGACTTCTACAACCCCGCCCTCGACCCCACGCTCGGCGGCACCGTCCAGCTTCTGCCTATCCCCGGCTCGACCACCAACGTCACCATCGGCCACGCCCGCAAGATCTGGCAGTCGGCCGTCGACAGCGTCGCCGCCGGCTGGACCACCGCCCACCGCTTCCCCTACTTCGACACCAACCAGGACGGCATCGTCGACCTCTACGACGCCGACGGCGACGGCGTGCCCGACTCGCCCATCAGCCTGGTGCTGCCTTACCCCAAGAGCCGGCCTTCCGACCCCGGGCAGGTCTACGCCGTCATCCGCATCGTCGACAATTGCTCGCAGCTCAACGTCAACACCGCCGGCGTGCTCGACTCCAACGGCAACGGCACCTTCGGCCCAGGCGATGTCAACGACCAGTACGCCGACGAATACGTGCTCGGTGGCCAGCCCGATCGCCAGTTCCGCGGCCGGCGCGTTGGCGAGGTCTGTCTCGACGCGCCGCTCGATCCGACCGCCATCGGCAATGTCGCGCTGGTGCTCGACGGCGACCGCGGCGTCAACGCCGCCATGCTCAACGGCTACCAGCACACCGGCACGTTGCAAACCGCCCCCGCGTTTGCCGCCGACACCTTCTACGCCGACGTGGTCCGGCGACTGGAAGTGGGCGGCATGCAGCGCCTCGGCGTGGGCGACTTCTACGGGCGCTTCGGCAGCGACGACCTGCTGACGCTTCAGAACCGCGCCGGGCTGACCAGCTACCGCGCCTGGTACGCCGCCGTGGTCGCCGCCCCGCCCCCGAGCATGATCGAACGCTCGCTACCCAACACCGCGCAAGTCGCCGTGCCGTCGCGCTGGGTCCGCTACCGGCCCGCCGATGTCGCCGGCTGGCTGCCGGCGCTGGATGTCGAAACGCTGGGGCGCGCCGCGCTCCTCCCGCCCGTGCCCGAGTCCAACCGCCGCCGGCTGATGACCACGCTCAGCCACGCCTCCGAGCGCACCCCGCGCGCCGCTGCGCCGGCGATCGCGCCCGGTTCGCTTCAGCTCTTCGACCCGGCCGCCGGCGGCAGCTACGACCCGGTGCTCGTGCAGGCCATGCCCTTCGCCCCGGCCTCCGCCGCGCCCCCCTTCGCGCTGCCCGAGCGGATCGACCTCAACGCGCCTGTGAACGAGGCCAGCGCCGCCGCCCGCGCCGCCTACCTCGGCTGGCTCGCCTGGGCCTTCGACAACGCCGGCGACGCGACCAAGGGTCTGCCAGTGTTCGCCGATCCGACCGCCGTGCCGGCCAGCGTCGTGCCGCGCGTGCCGCTGGCGGCGCAACTGGCGGCCAACGTCGTCGACTTCCGCGACAGCGACGACGTGCCGACCGTGATCGAAGGCGGCGCCTTCGGCACCCACCCGGTCGTCGGGCTCGAGGCCCAGCCGTTCATCAACGAGACCTACACCTACATCCGCAAGGAGAACGTCGGCGGGACCATCACCGTTGCCACCTTCTCTGCCGTCGAGATTCTCAACCCCTATCCGCGCGTCATGAGCAACTTCAAGCTGCGCGTCGGCGCCAGCACGATCACGCTCAACAACATCCCGGCCGGCTCCTCCCCCACCGGCCCGCCCGGCCGGCTGGTCGTCACCAACCTGGCCTGGAGCGCCATGAACATCCCCGGCACGTCGCCCGTGCCGACGCCGCCCGACGTGCAGGAAGGCGAGGCCGGTCTCGACCTCGTCGACGGCGGACTCAACCCGCGCACCGTCTACCTGCTCCGCCCGGACGTGACGGTCGGTCCGGCGACCACCGGCACAGTCGGCGCCACCACGCTCGACTGGCCGTGCGACACCTTCATCATGGACCAGGTCTTCGCCGTCGCCGGGGGCGCCTGGACCATTCCGCCCGATCCCATCAACCCCGGCGACGTGACCGACCAGTACAACCTCTTCCAGCGCGAAGAGTATGACGTCGCCAGCGGCGTTTCCGACAACCTGACCTGGAAGTTCACCGTCGGGCGCAGCCGCTACGGCTCGATCGGCGCCAGCCACACCCTCACGCAGCCCAACAACGTCACGCTCGCCGACGTGCAGCCCTCGGTCTGGACCTTCCGCAACCTCGGCCTGACGCCGCCCGGCCTGCCCCCGCCGCGGGCCTTCGAGTCGCCCGCCGAGCTGTCGCGCCTGCTGGCCTTCGGCAACGAGGCCGACGCCGCCAACCCCTCCGACGTCGCCCAGTGGAAGACCGTCCCCGAGAAGCTCGCCCGCTTCCAGGGCATGGCGATCGCCAACCCGCCCGGCCTGCCGCCGGGCGTCGCCATCGTCGACGCCAACCGCGTCGCCGGCCGGCTCGATTTCGCCGACGCCTTGTTCGGCTCGCCGCCGCCCGCGCCTGCGCCCTTCCCGCGGACCGGCCGAATCTTCAGCTACCTCACCTGCTCCGGCGGCCAGTTCGATGGCATCGACAACGACGGCGTCGACTTCGACGGCGACGGCAACTACGCCGACGACCCCGGCGAATATGCCCGCGTCGCCTTCCGCCAGGCCGGGCTCATCAACGTCAACACCGCGCCCGTGCCGGTCCTGCGGACCGTCCCCTGGATGGCGCGGCGCGATGCGGCTGACCCGACGCTCGAGTGGGACCTCGCCGCGGCCATCGTCTCGCTGCGCGACAAGCGCGTCGTGCCGACGCTCTTCGGCCCCGGCAACGACGCCGACCTCACCGCGCTGGCGACCGCCGGTCAGCCGTTCCGCACGCTCGGCGATCTGCTCCGCGCCAGCCTCGCCACGCCGCAGTTCGACGTGGCGCGGTTCGCCGGGCCGGGCGGCATGGCATTGACCGACCACGGCACTTCGCCCGGCTTCGCCGCGCCCGACTACGACCGCGACAACGACCAGGCCCGCGACGCGCAACAGGATGTCCGGGCTCGGGATATCTACTTGTCGCGCTGGGCCAACATCCTTTCGACCCGCTCCGATGTCTATACCGTCTACGTGGCCCTGATTGACGAGAACGGCCACTACCTGCAGCGCAGCCGGTTCGTGCTCGACCGCGCCCCCTGCGCCACCGAGCGGCTGACCTTCAGCCGCCAGGTGCTGCCCAGCGTGCAGGGTCGAGAGGATGGCGACTATTACGACGACACGCGCTAGGTGGGCCCGGATTCGGCCGGGCAGTCGGCGTGGGTCCGCGGAATCGGGCCGCGTGGTTGCCCGACAACTGGTGAGGGACAATACTCTAGGCGGGGTCCTGAAATGCCCGCCGCGGCCGGGTGGTCGATTGCCTGGCCGGACGCATCCCACCGCTCGCAAGCCCGGCTGCTTTACCCGGTCGGGCAGAAAGGATAGGATTCATATGTTCCATTATCCGCGACAGTTGGAAATCGAAAGCGGGCGTCCGTCCGGTCCGGGCGGTCGTTCGGGGAGACCTGGGATGAACAGCCGACAGACGGGTTCAAGGCGCAGCGCATTCACGCTGGTCGAAATGCTGACGGTGATCGCGATCATCACGTTGCTGATCGGGATCCTGGTGCCGTCGCTCTCGGCGGCCCGCGACCAGGCTCGCAAGGCGGCCGTCAAGGCGCAGATGAACGCCATCACGGCCGGCTGCGAGATGTTCCGCAACGACGAAGGTGAATACCCCCGGTCGAACGCCTACCAGTTCGGGCCGTACGGCCAGCCGGCCGCACAGGACACCCAGGCGCTCAACTGGGAAGTGGTCTCGGGCGCGATCCCGCTGCAGGGCGCCCACCTGATCGTCGACGCCATGGTCGGTCGCGACTTCCTCGGCTACGACAACAAGCCCGGCACCGGCGCCGGCGCGACCGTCGCCAGCCGCTGGTACGCCGGGGCGGTGGCCGCCGGCTCGTTCCCGCGCCCGCGCCGCAATCCCTACATCCGCACCGAGGGCATCCAGACCGCCAATGACGCCAAGCCGCCCGAGGATGGCTACGGCACGCTGCCGAACCTCAACGAGGTCCTGCCGCAGCCCGACAACGCCGACCCCAAGGCGACCTGCTTTGTCGACAAGTTCAAGTTCCCGATCCTCTACTACCGCTCCAACCCGCGCGCCACCAACAGCTCGCCGATCTTGCAGTCGCCGGTCGGCACGCCGATCGACGCGCGCGTCGGCGACGGCTTCTACGACGGGCGCGACAACAAGTACTTCGTCAACCCCGCCGGTCGCCCGGCCCAGTACCAGCACCGCATCAACGACGCCGACGTGGCCTCCTATGACCCGACCATCGACGTCGGCCAGGTGAGCCTCAGCAACCGCTTCGCCGAGTTCATCCGCTCGCTGCGCGGCACGACCTACCAGTCGGCCAGCCCGACGCTCATCGAGTTCCCCCGGCCGGTGAATACCGAGAGCTTCGTCCTGCTCTCGCCCGGCAAGGACGGCATCTACGGCACGCTCGACGACGTCGGAAACTACGACGTGCTCAGCGAAGAGCGCTGACGCGCGACCCGCCTGACCGTCGCGACACGCCCAGACGCAACCCGGCCCGCCGGCCAATTGAAAAGACCCGGCGGGCCTTTTTCATGCGCCGCGCGGCTGGCGCCCGATCGATCGGATGTCTGGCATGATCGCGCGGAACCGCCCATGGCGATTTTCCTCATGCGCCCCGGCGGTGCGTTTGGCGTATCGCGATTGATCGCCGTCAGCGCTTGCTGGCGGCCTCGACCTTCTGGCGGAGCTGGTCGTAGCGGATCCAGTTCTTGCGATGCGGATTGCCCAGCAGGATCTGCGGCAGGAGTTGGCGGACCTCGCCCAGGTTGCCGGCCTCGAAGGCCTTCTCGGCCTTGGTCAGCATCTCTTTGGCCATCTCGTCGGTCACCGGCTGGCCGACCGTCTCGCTGACGGTCGCCTTCATCACGCGCGAGATGATCTGCTGGCTGCCGATCGCCCCGGCCGCCAGCAGCACCACGATGACGACATACTTGAACGAAGGCGACGCCTTCATCGACCCCCAGAAGTCGGCGGCCTTGGTGGCGGTCGTGACCGGCTGGGCCTTGGCCAGCAGGTCGGTCTTGTTGGGGTCGCGTTTCTTCTCCTGCTCGGCCTGCTTGGCGCCGGCCTTGGGCTGCACCTTGTCGAACTCGGCCACCAGCTTCTCGACGACGCTCTCGCGGTTGCCCTTCTCGGCGACGGTGGCCTCGCGCTTCTGCCGCGCCGCCTCGACCTTGGCGATCGCGGCGTTGACGTTGACACCCGACTTCGGACCGTTGGATGCCGGGCCGTTCTTGGGCGCGGCGGGCGCCGCCGAACCGCTCGCGCTGCCGGCCGGCTCGATCTTCAGCGGGCTCTGGCAGCCCGGGCAGCGCACCGTTTTGCCGGCCAGCTCATCCTTGGCCCGCAGCTCCTTTCCGCACTGTTTGCACCGGACGACGATCGCCATGCAGCGCCCCGGAAGGTCGCGGACCGGCCCGATACCCTGACGCCCGATCCGCCGAAGGATTATCCTCTTGCACTTGGCGGATGACAAATGCCGCCGGCGGCGGACGACGGCCGATATCGTCGCCCACGGGTCCGATCATGTTCCCCGGACGCATCGATCGCCCGGCCGCGCACCGCGGCCTGACGCTGGTCGAGATGCTCATCACCGTCTTCCTCATCGGCGTCGGGCTCTTCCTCTTGGTGGGCTGGTCGCGCACCGTCCGCGAAGGCGCCAAGCGGCGACTGGCGGCGACCTCGCTGCGCATGCTCGACCGCGCCCTGGCCGACTATCGCGCCGCCAGCGGCGACTTTCCGCCCGCGCCCGGCGACGACGCGCTGGCGGCCGTGCAGGCGCTGCTGCGCCTGCCCGCGACGCGCAAGCCGCTCGAGGCGCTGCCCGAGTCGCTCTGGACGCCCGAGCGCCCGCGCCGGCTGCTCGACCCGTGGGGCACGCCGCTGCGCTACCTGTGCGATCCGCGGCGCAACGCCTGGGTGCGGGCGAACGGCGGTCGGCCTGTCTTCGTCTCGGCCGGCGCCGACCGCGAATGGGGCACGCTCGACAGCGCCGGCACCGGCGACAACCTGCGCAGCGACGACCCGGACGATGCCGGATTCGCCGAGTGAGCCGGCGTCTGGCGCGGTCGCGCATGCCGAACGGAATCGCGAAGATCGATTTGGAGTTTGACGGCCGCGCTTTGCCGGACAAGAATTTTTGCCGAGACTCTTGCGAAGGAGGGCGATTCACATGCCCAAGCGAACCATCGACCAGCTCGACGTGACCGGGCGGCGCGTGCTGATGCGCGTCGACTTCAACGTGCCGATCGAGGAAGGCCGCATCACCGACGACCGGCGCATCGTGCAGGCGCTCCAATCCATCCGCAACGTGCTCGACCGCGGCGGCCGGCTGGTGCTGATGAGTCACCTGGGTCGGCCGGCCGGCACCGGGTTCGAGGCCGAGTTCAGCCTCGAACCGGTCGCGCTGCGGCTGCACGAACTGCTGGGGCGCGAGGTGGCGCTGGCGGCCGAGTGCGCCGGGGTCGCCGCGATCGAGCGCGCCAACGCGCTCAAGAACGAGGAGTGCCTGCTGCTCGAGAACCTGCGGTTCTTCTCCGAGGAGACGCTCATCGACCAGGCCAAGAAGAACCCCGAGAAGCGGCTGACGCCCGAGCAGGCCGCGCGGGTCGACCGCTTCGCTTCCGCGCTCGCCAGCCTCGGTCAGGTCTACTGCAACGACGCCTTCGGCACCTGTCACCGCCGCCACGTCAGCATGTATGACGTGCCGATGAAGATGGGCGCCGGCCGGCGCGTGGCCGGCTTCCTGCTGAAGCGCGAGCTGCAGTTTCTCGGCGACGCGCTCTTCGCGCCGCGCCGCCCGTTCGTCGCCATCCTGGGCGGCTCGAAGGTGAGCGACAAGATCGGCGTCATCGAGAGCCTGCTGCCCAAGGTCGATCGGCTGCTGGTGGGCGGCGCGATGGCCTACACCTTCTTCGCGGCCCAGGGGCTGTCGGTCGGGCGCAGCCGCTGCGAGCACGACAAGCTCGAACTGGCGCGGCGGCTGATCGAGCAGGCTGGCGACAAGCTGATGCTGCCGATCGACAGCGTCTGCGCCGCCGAGCTGCGGGCCGAGGCGCCGACGCGGACCATCGAGGGCGAAGTGCCGGCCGACTGGATGGGGCTGGACATCGGCCCGCGCACGGTCGAGCGGTTCACCGGCGTGCTGCGTGCGGCGCGGACCGTGGTGTGGAACGGGCCGCTGGGCGCGTTCGAGACGCGCCCGTTCGACGCCGGGACGCGCGCCATCGCGGTCGCGCTGGCCGAGGCCACGGCCCGCGGCGCGACCACCATCATCGGCGGCGGCGACAGCGCCGCGGCCGTCGAGCAGGCCGGCCTGGCCGAGAAGATGACCCACATCTCCACCGGCGGCGGCGCCAGCCTGGAATTTCTCGAAGGCAAGAGTTTCGCGAGTATCGATATTCTGGACGAGGCCTGACGCGCGGCGTCAGCGCGGCGCATCGCCGGCCGGCGGCGCCGCGGTCTGTGCCTGCTTCGGCGCCGGAGTCGGCACCGCGGCGCGCAGCTTCAGATACTCCGGCGGGACACTCTGCACCCGCCGATACTCCACTTCGACCAGGTGTTTCTCGCGGTCGTCCGGCTGCACGAGGAACAGCCGGAAGCGATAGTGATCGCTGTCGCGCAGCAGCAGCTCGACCCGATAGGCGGTCTCGCGACCGTTGGCCGAGCGCTGGTTCCATTCCCAGTCGAGCGTATCGGGTCCGACGCGGCGGATCCGCCCGCTGCTCAGCCCGCCGTTTTCGTCAACCGACGTGAAGCGCGTCTCGGTCGCGACCGGTTCGGCCGTCGTCTCCGCGGACGGCGCGGCCTTCGCGGCTGCCGGTGCGATCGGCTCGCGCCAGACGATCAGGTTCTGGTGGGCAGACATTCCGTGCGCGTCGCCCAGCCAGCCGCGCCCCAGCAGGCTGCGCCGTGCCGGGCCGAACTCGATGATCGAGCGCCCGCGGAAGACGCCGCCCTTGGGGAGCTGGTTCTCGAAGATCCATTCGTCGCCGACCAGCCGTGCCATCAGGTCGAAGGCGTCGCCGTCGTCGAACGCGGGGCGCGACGTGGAGCCGGGCGCCAGGTGCTCGGCGAGCTTGTTGAGTGTGAACGCGTTGCCCTTGGCGAAGAAGCCGCGCATCCGCTGCGACTCCTCGTCGTCGCCGTAGCCGAGACCGACCACGCGGACGCGCGTGCGGCGCGGGCCGACCGGCTCGAAATAGACCACCGACCAGGTGTCGCGAATGGCGTTCGGGAATGGAAACCCCTTGGGCGGATGCGTGGCGCGGATCGCGATCATCCGCGGCGCCTCGAACGCCAGGATGGTGTTCTCGATGGTGCTCTCGTCGCCCAGCGTCGCGGCGGCGTCATACGCAACGCGCATCTTGCCGCCGATTTGCAGGTCGATGTCGGCGTGCGGCGCGATCCACGACTCCAGCCCGGCGGCCGTCGTCCAGCTCGCCCACACCCGAGCCTGCGGCGCGTCGATGACCCCCTCGACCACGAGGGGTTCGGCGCTAACGGCCGGCCGAACCGCTGCCACGGCGACGACCATCGCCGCCGCAAGACAGGCGCTTCGGACGCGGCCGCGCGCCGCGAGCCGTCCTGGATTTCGATCGATCGGAGCCGGTTGACGCCGGGTGGCCGTGTGTGTGGCGTTCATGATTGCCCTTTCTGGGTCGCGTCCGGTTGTGGCGGGCCCGATCAGGGCCGATACAAGCCACGCCGGAATGTTGACTGACTAGTCAATCAAGATACCGGGTTGCCGGGGCACTGTCAAGGGGAGTCAGAACGGAAAGACCGCCATCCGCGGCCACCGCACCGGCCTTGGGGGGTCACGGGCGGGGTCTGGGCTGAGGCCTGCCGCGGCCGGCGGGACGGTCTGGGGGCCAATGTCAGGGTCGGCCGGCCGGCGGGGTTGGCGCGGGGGTCGGGGTCTTACCGGCGACCGGCGCGTCGGGTGACGGCGTGTGCGGGGTTGAAGACTCTCGCAGCCGGGCAGGCGGTTGTAGGATGTAGGGATCGGCGTCAACCAGCGCGGTGAGCGCGCGACGGGCCAGGCAGGCGAGGAAGGGTGTCGATGAGTGGGCCGCGCGGGGCAGCGCGCGAATCGCTGAAGAGCGCCCGGTTGCGCGTCGCGCCCTCGCTGCTGGCGGCCGACTTCGCGCGGCTGCGCGACGAAGTCGCGCGGGTCGAGGCGGGCGGCGCCGACCTGCTGCACCTCGACGTGATGGACGGCCACTACGTCAACAACATCAGCTTCGGCATTCCGGTCATCGAGCGACTGCGCCCGCACACGCGGCTCTATTTCGACACGCACCTGATGATCTCCGAGCCGGCGCGCTATGCCGACGCCTTCATCGCCGCCGGGGCCGACGGCATCACCTTCCACACCGAGGTCGTGCGCGAGCCGGGCGCGCTGATCGATCGGCTGCGGGCCGCGGGCGTGGGCGTCGGTGTGTCGCTGAACCCGCACACGCCAGTTGCGGCGCTGGAGCCGTGCCTGGCGGCGGTCGACCTGGTGAACGTGATGACGGTCGAGCCGGGATTCGGCGGCCAGGCATTCCTGGCGGAGATGCTCGGAAAGGTGCGGGCGCTGGCGGGGCTTCTGCGCGACGATCAGCGGCTGGAGGTGGATGGCGGCATTGGTCCGGCGACGGTTGGCGCGGCGGTCGCGGCCGGGGCCGATACGCTGGTGGCGGGCACGGCCGTATTCGGGGCGGCCGACGCGGCGGCGGCGATCGCGGCGCTGCGCGGCGCTGCCGAGGCGGCGCGGCGGATGGAGGCGCGGTGAGCCAGATCTACCTGGTCACGTGGGGCCCCACCGAGTGGGAGGCGCAGGGTCGCATCACCGGCGACACCGACGTGCCGCTGTCGGACGAGGGGCGGCGCCGCGCGCGGCAGTCGGCCGACGAGCTGCGCCAGCCCGAGCCGCCGCTGCTCTATCGCGGCCCGGAAGAGCCGGCGCGCGAGACGGCGGCGGCGCTGGCGTCGGCGTGGGGCGTGCGTGCGCGGGTCATCAAGACGCTGCGCGAGGTGAACCTGGGTCACTGGGCCGGGCTGACGCAGGCGGAATTCGAGGAGGGTTTCGAGAGCGTGGCGCGCGAATGGCGCGAGAACCCGGCGGCGGTTCAGCCGCCGGCCGGCGAGCTGCTGACCGATGCGCTGGCGCGGCTCGAGGCGGCACTGGTGAAAGTCGCCAAGAAGGCGCGCGACGGCGTGGCGGTGGTGGTGATCGGCCCGCTGGCGACGGCGGCGCTGCGGCTGCGGATCGAGGGGGCCGGGCTGTCGCAGTTGTGGGAGCGGATCGAGGAGCGTCGGGCCTGGACGGCGGTTTCGTTCGCCCCGGCGGCGCGGCCGCGCGGCCACCGGCAGTCGGCGCCGTAGTGCGGCGGCGGCGGCTGGACAACGGGCCGGGCCACTTGTGCGCGGCCGACTTATTGACGAGAATGTTGCAATTGCACGAACGTCGCCGGGCGGCCGGTGAGGCGAACCGACCCGTCGGCGAAGGCAGCTCGATTGCGGAGGCGCGGGCCATGACCGAGAAAGTTCGCGAGATCCTGAGCTGGTACGGCAGCGACAACCCCGGCACGCTGACGAACCTGGCGCGCATCTTGAACCACGGCCGGCTGGGCGGGACCGGGCGGATGGTGATCCTGCCGGTGGACCAGGGTTGGGAGCATGGCCCGGCGCGGTCGTTCGCGCCGAACGCCGAGGGCTACGATCCGCGCTATCACTTCAAGCTGGCGCTGGAGTCGGGCTGCAACGCCTATGCCGCGCCGCTGGGGTTCATCGAGGCCGCGGCGCGCGATTTCGCGGGCGAGATCCCGCTGATTCTGAAGGCCAACAACCACGACCTGCTGGCGGACGAGAAGGATTCGTGGCAGGCGCTGACGGCGTCGATCGACGATGCGCTGCGGCTAGGCTGCTGCGCAGTCGGGCTGACGGTCTATCCCGGCTCGGCGCTGCGGATGGAGATGTACGAGAAGGTGCGCGAGTATTCCGAGGAGGCCAAGCGCGCCGGCCTGGCGGTGGTGGTGTGGAGCTATCCGCGCGGCAGCCAGATTTCGAAGGAAGGCGAGACCGGCGTGGACGTGAGCGGCTACGCGGCCCAGATCGCGGCGCAGCTCGGGGCGCACATCATCAAAATTAAGCTACCCAGCGAGTACGTCGAGCAGGAGGCGGCCCGGAAGGTGTACGAGAAGGAGAAGATTCCGATCGGGACGATGACCGAGCGGGTGAGGCACATGATGCAGTGCGCCTTCGCCGGGCGGCGGATCGTGGTCTTCTCGGGCGGCGCGAAGAAGGAGAGCGAGGAGGCGCTGTTCGACGAGGCGCGGGCCATCCGCGACGGCGGCGGCAACGGCTCGATCATCGGCCGGAATTCCTTCCAGCGCAAGAAGGCCGACGCGCTGAAGATGCTCGGCACGATCATGGATATTTACGCCGGGAAGTTGAAATAACAGGTGGCCGGGTTCCCCGATCGGGCGCGACCCCGGCGGGGTATCGCGAACTATCGCGATCGGCTACATTTCGGACTTCAATGCGGAGCGTTCCGCCCGGACACGAAATCGAAACCCTTTCGGCAGGTAAGCCAACCCATGCTTTCCAAGACCGCCCAGTATGCCTTGCGCGCGATCGTCTATGTCGCCACCCAGGGGCGCAACCGCCCGGTGCTGGCCAAGGAGATCGCGTCGCAGACCGGGATCCCTTCGTCCTACCTGTCGCGAATCCTGCGCGACGCCGCCCGGGCCGGGCTGCTGACCTCGGCGCGCGGCATCGGGGGCGGCTTCCGGCTGGCGCGGCCGGCCGAGCGCATCCGGCTGCTGGAGGTGCTGGAGCCGTTTGACGACGTGATCAACCGGTCGCGCTGCCCGTTCGGTCAGCCGCGCTGCAACGACGATCATCCGTGCGGATTTCACAACTACTGGAAACCGATTTCCCGGGCCTATCACGCCATGCTGGAGCAGACCACGCTGGATCGCGTGGGGGAAGCCGGCCTGGTGTCGCGGCGTAAGCGGAAGTAGGGGGCGGGGTTCCGCCCTTTTTTCGTGAATTATTGTTGACTAACTGATCGATAAATCACTAAGATGCGCAGCCGCCCGGGAGGCCTGCCCATGACTCGCTGGCGCGTTCGAGATGGTGTGGTTCCGACGCTCATCCTGCTCGGCGCCGCCTGGACTTTGGCGGCGCTGGCCCGCGCCCCGGACCTGCCCGCGGTCCAGGCACACGCCGTCCGCCCCGCGGCGTCGGCGCCCGTCGCCGATCCGCAGGCCGGGCACGCCGCCCTGCTGGCCCGCGGCCAGGCGCTGTTCGCGCGGCAGTGCGTCATCTGCCACGGCGAGCGCGGCGACGGCGGCGGCGCCTTTGCCTATCTCATGAACCCGCGACCGCGCAATTTCCTGCGCGGCAAGTTCAAGCTCACCACCACCCAGAACCAGGTGCCTTCCGACGACGACCTGATGCGCACCCTGGTGCGCGGCATGCCCGGTTCGGCCATGCCCCCGTGGGGCCACCTGCCGATCGCCGATCTGCGCGCCCTGGTGGCGCACATTCGCGCGCTGCGCCGCGCGGCCGTGCAGGCCGAGCTGGCCCAGGGCGTGAAGGAGGGAACGTTTGCGGAGAGCGAGGTGGCGTCCGAGCTGGCGCGGCGAACCACGCCCGGCGCGGCGATCGCCGTGCCGCCCGAGCCGCGCTTCGACGACCTGCGCTGGTTCAACGGCCGGCGGGTCTATCTCGAGGCCTGCGCCGCCTGTCACGGCGAGGATGGCCAGCCGAACCCGGCCAACGTGAAGTTCGACGACGACGGCTATCCCGATCCGCCGCGCTCGTTCGTCAACGGCATCTTCAAGGGCAGCATGGACGGCGCGGAGCTCTACTGCCGCATCTTCAAGGGCATGGCCGGCACGCCCATGCCGGCGTTCGAGGGGGCCTATTCGCCGGACGAGACGTGGGACCTGATCCACTACGTGCAGTCGCTGGCGCGGGCCGGTTCGCAGGACCGGGCCCAGATGCGCCAGGGGACGCTCGTCGCGGCGCGCAGCGCGGCGGCGCTGCCCGACGGACCGGCCGATGCGGCCTGGAGCCAGGCGCGGCCGCTGTACGTCGCGCTGACGCCGCTGTGGTGGTGCGCCGAGCGGATCGAAGGGCTGGTGGTGCAGGCGCTGCACGACGGGAAGTCGCTGGCGCTGCGGCTGACGTGGATCGACCCGACGCAGGACGACCGGGCGGTGCGCGTCGACGAGTTTCGCGACGCGGTGGCGATCCAGTTCTCGCTCTCGTCCGATCCGCCGTTCTACATGGGCGATCGCTCGGACCACGGCGGCGTGAACATCTGGATGTGGAAGGCCGACCGGCAGCGGAACCTGGCGGGCGGCTACCAGGACGTCGACGCCGCCTTTCCGCAGATGGCCGTGGACCTGTATCCCGAGTGTCCGATCCGCTCGAAGGACATGTCGCAGGTCGACTGGCCGCACGGCCGGCTGACCGAGCACGTGCGCGACTTCATTACCGCGTGGGGGGCGGGCAACCTGGTGGCCGACCCGACGCTGACGACGCCGGTCGAGTGCCTGGTAGCGCGCGGCCCGGGCACGCTGTCGGGCAGGCCGGCGCAGCTCCAGAGCGTCGCCGGCCAGGCGGTCTATGAGCGCGGCACCTGGAGCGTGCAGGTGCAGCGCAGCCTGGAATTGCCCGGCGAGCACGCCGCGAGCGGCGCGGCGGACGAGCGGCTGTTCCGCAGCGGCGACTACCTGCCGGTGTCGTTCGCGATCTGGAACGGCTCGGCCGGCGACCGCGACGGCAAGAAGAACATCAGCATCTGGCAGAAGCTTGTGATCGAATAGCGCAGCGCGCGGGAGCGACAACATGGCAGGCGATGGATGGGTGAATGCGTCGCGACGCGAGTTCCTCGAGTCGGGCGTGGTGCTGGCGGCCGGCAGCGCCGTGCTGGGGCTGCCGTTGCGCCTGCTGGCGGCCCGGCCGGACGTCGGCAATCCGCTGGCGGGCTATCCGGCCCGCGACTGGGAGAAGATCTACCGCGACCAGTACCACTACGACCACACCTTCCCGTGGGTCTGCTCGCCCAACGACACCCACGCCTGCCGCGTCAAGGCCTATGTCCGCAACGGCGTGATCGTCCGGCTGGGCACGCAGTACGACTACCAGACCTATCGCGACCTGTACGGCCACTCGGCCACCGCCAACTGGAACCCGCGCCAGTGCGCCAAGGGCTACACCTTTCACCGGCTGGTCTACGGGCCCTACCGGCTGAAGCATCCGATCGTGCGCCAGGGGTGGAAGGAGTGGGCCGACGCGGGCTTTCCGGAACTGACGCCGGAAAACAAGCGCAAGTACAAGTTCGACAGCCGCGGCACCGACGTGCACCAGCGGATCGACTGGGACGCGGCGCTGACCTACATCGCCAAGGGCTACGTCGCCATCGCGCAGCGCTACAGCGGCGAGGCGGGCGCCAAGCTGCTGCGCGCCCAGGGCTATCCGGAAGAGATGATCGCCGAGATGGGCGGGGCCGGCACCCGAACCTTCAAGATGCGCGGCGGCATGGGGCTGCTCGGCGTGCTCGGGAAGTATGGTCTCTACCGGCTGAACAACAGCATGGCGCTGCTCGACGCGCAGCTGCGCAAGGTCGGCCCGGACCAGGCCAAGGCCGGCCGCAACTGGAGCAACTACACCTGGCACGGCGATCAGACGCCCGGCCAGCCGTGGGTGCACGGGCTGCAGAACTCAGACTGCGACTTCAACGACCTGCGGTTCAGCAAGCTGATCATCATGGACGGCAAGAACCTGGTCGAGAACAAGCTGCCCGACTCGCACTGGTTCATCGAGTGCATGGAGCGCGGCGGCCGGATCGTGGTGATCGCGCCGGAGTACGGCGCGCCCAGCACCAAGGCGGACTACTGGATTCCCATCCGCCCGGCGACCGACGCGGCGCTGTGGCTGGGCGTCACCCGGCTGATGATGGAGGCGCAGCACTTCGACGAGGCCTTTGTCAAGCAGTTCACCGACTTTCCGCTGCTGGTGCGGACCGACACCCTCAAGCGGCTGCGGGCCGACGAGCTGTTTGCCGGCTACCAAGGCGGGCTGAGCAAGCAGGGAGCAAGCTTCAGCGTGCAGGGGCTGAACGACGCCCAGTACGCGCAGATCGGCGACCGCGTCGTGTGGGACGCCAAGACCAACAAGCCGGCCGCCATCACGCGCGACGACGTCGGCAAGAAGCTGGTCGCCAGGGGCATCGACCCGGCGCTGGCCGGGACGTGGCGGGTCAAGCTGGTCGACGGGCACGAAGTCGAGGTGCAGACGCTCTGGACGATGTACCAGACCCACCTGAAGGACTACGACCTCGACAGCGTGGCCGACATCACCCACTGCCCGAAGGAGCTCATTCGCCGGCTGGCGGACGACATCTGGCAGACGACCCGCGCTGGCGGGCCGGTCGCCATTCACCAGGGCGAGGGGATCAACCACTGGTTCCACGGCACCGAGGCCAATCGCGCGGCGCTCCTGCCGATGCTGCTGACCGGCAACATCGGCAAGCCGGGCGCGGGGGTGCACGGCTGGGCGGGGAACTACAAGGCGGCGCTGTTCCAGGGCAGCCCCCGGACCGGCCCGGGCTTCAAGGGCTGGGTCGCGGAAGACCCGTTCGAGCCGCTGCTCGACCCGGCCGCGCCCGGCAAGCAGGTGCACGCCCACGGCTACGCCAAGGACGAGGAGCCGGCCTACTGGAACCACGGCGACCGTCCGCTGATCGTCGACACGCCCAAGGCGGGGCGCAAGTGCTTCACCGGCAAGACGCACATGCCGACGCCGACCAAGGCGCTGCAGTTCACCAACGTGAACCTGTTCAACAACGCCAAGCACGCGTACGACATGTTCAAGAACGTCAATCCGAACGTGGAGATGATCGTCGCGCAGGACATCCAGATGACGGCGTCGGTGCAGTACGCCGACTTCGGGCTGCCGGCCAACAGCTGGGTGGAGTTCGAGGACCTCGAGGTCACGGCGTCGTGCTCGAACCCGTTCTTGCAGATCTGGAAGGGGGGCATCAAGCCGGTCTTCGACTCGAAGGACGACCTGTGGATCATCGCCAACATCGCCCGCAAGCTGGGCGAGCTGACCGGCGAGCGGCGCTTCATCGACTATTTCAAGTTCGAGCACGAGGGCAAGCGGCGGATCTATCTGCAGCGCCTGCTGGACACCTGCACCACCACCGCGGGCTACAAGCTCGACGACATCCTGGCCGGGAAGTACGGCCCCCCGGGCGGCGCGCTGATGCTCTTCCGCACCTATCCGCGCATCCCATTCTGGGAGCAGGTGCACGCCGACGAGCCGTTCTTCACCGACACCGGCCGGCTGCACGCCTACGCCGACGTGCCCGAGGCGATCGAGTATGGCGAGAACTTCATCGTTCACCGCGAGGGGACCGAGGCGACGCCTTACCTGCCGAACGTGATCGTCTCGACCAATCCGCACATCCGCCCGAGCGACTACGGCATTCCGCTGGAGGCCGAGCACTGGGACGAGCGGACCGTCCGCAACGTGAAGATGGCCTGGAAGGAAGTGAAGCAGACGCAGAACTTCCTCTGGCGGCGCGGCTACCAGTTCTTCTGCCTCACCCCCAAGACGCGCCACCGCGTCCACTCCACCTGGAGCAACGTCGACTGGCATCACATCTTCGACAGCAGCTTCGGCGACCCGCACCGCATCGACAAGCGCGCCCCCTACGTCGGCGAACACCAGCTGCATATCAACCCCCAGGCGGCGCACGACCTGGGCATCAGCAACGGCGACTACGTCTATGTCGACGCCAACCCGGCCGACCGCCCCTATCGCGGCGCCAAGCCCGACGACCCGTTCTACAAGGTCGCGCGGCTGATGCTGCGGGCGGTCTATAACCCGGCCTATCCCTACAGCGTGGTGATGCTCAAGCACGCCCCCTACATCGCGACCGAGAAGAGCGTCGCCGCCCACGAGTCGCGTCCCGACGGACGGGCGCTGTGCGCCGACGGCTACCAGGCCAATCTGCGCTACGGCAGCCAGCAGAGCCTGACGCGCAACTGGCACATGCCGATGCACCAGACCGACACGCTCTTCCACAAGGCCAAGGCGGTCATGGGCTTCCTGTTTGGCGGGGAGGCCGACAACCACGCCATCAACACCGTGCCCAAGGAGACGCTGGTGCGCGTCGTCAAGGCCGAGGATGGCGGGCTGGGGGGCAAGGGGCTGTGGATGCCGGCGACCACCGGCATGTCCCCGGGCGGCGAGAGCGACGTGATGCGCCGCTACCTGGCGGGCGAGTTCGTGGGCGCGCCGGGCGGCGCGGCGCCGACGCGCCCGGCGGCCGAGTCGGAGTTCAGCGAGTAGCCGGACTGCGCCGGCGGGAGGCGTTTCATGCCCTATGACGAACCGGATGCGACCGACCCGATGGAGCTGCACGGCGTCGAGGTGGCGACCGACGACCCGGGCGCGGTGCGCGAAATGGCGTGCTCGTTCGTTGCCGAGTATGCGCGCTTGGGCGTTTCGGCCGAGCCGATGTTCGAGCTGTTTGCCAGCGGGCAGTTTGCCGGGCCGGCGCTGGCCTACCGGCAGCTCGGCGCCGCGGTCATCGCCGAGCTGATTGCGGCGGAGTTCCGGCGGCGCGGGCCGCGCGGGGCGCGGCTGGCGGTGGAAGCTTTGCCGGACGGCGTGATCCGCCTTCCGGTCGTGGAATAAGGAGGAAACCATGGGCAGTTGCGGGTGTCATCATCATGATGCGGGCGAGCCGACGGTTCGGCGGGTGCTGATGGACGAGCACCGCGTCATCGAGCGGGTGCTGGACGCGGTCGAGCGGATGGTCGAGGCCGATGCGGTCGACGCGCCGTTTCTCACGCAGGCGATCGACTTCTTCCGCAACTTCGCCGACGGCTGTCATCACTTCAAGGAAGAGCGCGCCCTGTTTCCGGCGCTGGAGCGCCAGGGCGTGCCGCGCGACGGCGGGCCGATCGGCTGCATGCTGCACGAGCACGACCAGGGGCGGGCCTACATCCGGGCGATGAACGAATCGCTCTCCGCCGCCGCCGCCGGAGACGCCGCCGCGCGGCGCGCCGTCCACGCCGCCGCCCGCGGATACATCGACATGCTCCGCCAGCACATTCAGAAAGAGGACCACGTGCTGTTCGTGATGGCCGAGCAGGTGCTGCCGGCGTCCGAACAGGCCGCGATGCTGCGGACCTTCGAGCAGGTCGAGACCGCGCCCGACGCGGTCGGCAAGCACGAGCGCTACGTGGCGCTGGCCGATCGGCTGGAGAACTGGTCGTTCGCGCCGCGGGCGTGCAGGGTCTAGGTTCAGCGGCGCCGCGCGGCGGCGCGGTGCCGGTGAGCGGGAGGCTTCCATGAACTCGGTCTACAACTGGCAGCTCGGTCGGCCGATGAACTATCCCTATCCCCCGGCCGCGCCGCGCGAGCAGTTTGCCTTCGTCATCAACATCAACCGCTGCATCGGCTGCCAGACCTGCACCATGGCGTGCAAGAGCACCTGGACCTTCTCGAAGGGTCAGGAGCACATGTGGTGGACGAACGTCGAGACCAAGCCCTACGGCGGCTATCCGCAGCACTGGGACGTGAAGATTCTCGACCTGCTGGCGCAGGCCAACCCGGACGGCACGCTGTGGCAGGGGGCGCCCGACGCGGCGCGGCGCCGCCCCTACGGCGAGCTGAAGGGCAAGACCATCTTCGAGGCGCCCGACGTGGTGGCGCGCGGCGGCCAGCCGAACCAGGTGCTGGGCTATCTGCCGACCGAGGAGGAGTGGACCGCGCCCAACATCCACGAGGACACCCCGACCGCCGGCCCGAGCCGCCCGATGGAGTTCGGCTCGGGCGAGCAGACTTCCGGCGAACAGAAGCACAAGGCGTGGTTCTACTACCTGGCGCGGCTGTGCAACCATTGCAGCTATCCGGCCTGCCTGGCGGCCTGTCCGCGCAACGCGATCTACAAGCGGCCCGAGGACGGCATCGTGCTGATCGACCAGCAGGAGTGCCGCGGCTACCGCAAGTGCGTCGAGGCCTGTCCGTACAAGAAGTCGCTCTATCGCGGCACCACGCGCACCAGCGAGAAGTGCATCGCCTGCTATCCGCGCATCGAGGGGCGCGACCCCGAGTCGGACAACACGCCGCTCGAGACGCGCTGCATGTCGGCCTGCATCGGGCAGGTGCGCATGCAGGGGCTGGTGAAGGTCGACGCCGAGAACGTGTGGGTGGAGGACCGGCAGAACCCGCTCTACTTCCTGGTGCACGTCGCCCAGGTGGCGCTGCCGCTCTATCCGCAGTTCGGGACCGAGCCGAACGGCTACTACATTCCGCCGCGCTGGGTGCCGACGCGCTACCTCGAGCAGATGTTCGGCCCGGGCGTGAAAGAGGCGGTGGCGCGTTACCGCCATCCCGACCGCGAGCTGCTGGCGGTGCTGCAGCTCTTCCGGCGCTCGAACCGCATCATCGCGCGCTACGAGCTCAAGCCGGGCGAGAAGGTGTGGGAGACGAACGTCGACGGGCAGAAGTTCGAGATGTTCAACGACACGGTCATCGCCTTCGACCGCAAGAACCGCGAGATCTTCCGGACGCAGGTGGAGGAGCCGGTGCATGTGCGACCCGCCGATCATGCCAACTCGATCTGACGCGCCCGACACCGCCAACGCGGTCGACGCGGCGCGGGCCTGGGCCCGGGCGCGGCTGGCGCGGGCGATGGCCGAGCTGTTCGGCGAGCCGGGCGGCGACGACCTGCTGGCCGATCCGCGCGTGGCCGGCGAGCTGAAGGCCGCCGCCGACACCCTGGGGCTGGGCGCGGCGGGCGTGGCCGCCGCGCTGAGCGCGCGGCGCGACGCAGCGCGGCTGGGCGACAATTACCTGCGGCTGTTCGGCCACACCGTCCGCTCCGACTGCCCGGCCTACGAGCTGGAGTATCGCGACAGCGAGGTCTTCCAGATGTCGCAGACGCTGGCCGACCTGGGCGGGTTCTACGCGGCGTTCGGGGTCGAGCTGGCGGCGGCCAGTCGCGAGCGGCCCGATCACCTGGTCGCCGAGTGGGAGTTCCTGGCGCTGCTGGCAACGCGCGAGGCGCTGGCGACCGAGGGCGCCGACGCGGCGCTGCGCGACTGCCTCCGCGCGGCGCAGCGGAGTTTCCTGCGCGACCACGCGGCCTACTGGATGCCGGCCTGCTTTGCGCGGGTGCGGCGCGCCGCGCCGGGCGGCCCGTTCGCGCCGGCCGCCGAGCTGGGCGCGGCGCTGATCGCCGCGTGGTGCGGCGAGTTCGCGGTCACGCCGGGCGCGGCGTGGCTGGAGCTGCGGCCGATCGGGGAAGAGGACACGTCGATCGAGTGCGGCGCGCCCGGGGCGGCGCCGGTCGAGCTGGGGCCGCGGCTGGCGGCGGCGGTGGAGTAGCGGCATGGGCCCGCGCGTGCTGGTAGATCCGAAGTTCGTCGAGCGGCTGGTCTTCACCGCGACGCGGGCCGATCCGCGGCTGCAGCGCGACTACCTGCGCGCGTTCGCGGCCTGCCACGCCGGCGACGGCGACGCCGAGGCCCGCGACGCGGCCTTCCGCGCGCTGCACGCGCAGTGGTTCGAGCGGCTGGGGCTGCCGGCGCGGATCGCGGCGCGCCTGGCCGAGTGCCCGCGGATATCGGCGGAGGTCGGGCGGGTCGCGGTGGCGCAGGCGCACGGGGCGACGGCGCAGACGGCCGAGCTGTTCGGTCAGCCGGGGCGCTACACGGTGGCGCTGGCGGTGACGGCGGCGACGCTGCTGGACGAAGCGGTGTTCGACTACTGGGCGCGGCACGAGCTGCTGCACGTCGAGGATCTGCTCGATCCGGAGTTCGGCCACGACCCGCGGGCGCGGCTGCGCCAGCGCGCCGGGGGCGACCGACCGCGTGCGCGAGCGTTACGCCGCAGCTGTGGGCCCTGAGCGTCGACGGGCGGCTGTCGGCCCGCGGACAGGCGCCCCCGAGGCGCTGGCGGCGTCGCGGCGAGGTGGTGCGGTCGTTCGCCGCCGCCGACCCCGGCAAGACGTTCGACGTCTCCGCCCTGGAGCGGCAGCTCGCCGACCGCCGGCCGGCGACGCCGAGCTGCTGGCGCCAGGCGCGGCGATCGAGACGCGCGGCGTCGAGCCTGCCGAGCCGCAGGCGAGGTGGTGCCCGGGCGCGGGCCCGGTGTGTCGCTTTCCAACGTATGACTGGTGTGCTGCCGACGAGCTGCGCGGCGCGGCGGCCGCCGTGCAGCGCGACTTGCCAGACTGGACGCCGGGCCGCGGGCTGTGCGGGCGGTGCGGCGAAATCTACCGCGTGGTCAGTGGCCAGCCGGCTTGAGCGGGCGCGCGGCGGCGGCCAGACTACCGGCCCAGCGGTCGCGCCGGAGGGACGGCCTGCCGGGCGCTGCGGTGAATCCGAGAACGGGAGACCAGACGCATGTTTCCGACTTTCGTGACGAGCTTTCAGGACCAGGCCTTTGCGGTGCTGATCAACCTGGTGGGGACGGTGCTGGGCGGCTTCATGACCAGCCTGTTCGGCGCCCTGGCGAACAGCTTCGCGACCGGCTTCCTCACGCCGCTGTTCAAGGCATTGAGCGACGCGCTGATTCCGGGCACTCCCTAGGCGTTGCCGGCGCGGCCCGGAATGCAACGGCAGGAGTCTGGCACAGGAAGGAGTCCGCGCGCATGCGATCGGCCGCCTGCGAAACGTGGCTTGTCCTCGGAGTTCTGTTCTGTGCCGCTGGCGTCGCGGCCGACGAGCCGCGCGGCGAAGCGCTGACGACGCAACCCGCCACCGGCGTCGCGACCACGCAACCGACCAGCCAGCCGAGCCCGCCGGCCGCGCCCACGCCCGGGCCCAAGTCGGGGCCCAAATTCCTGGCGCTGCGCTACGACGAGGACTTCAGCTACCTCGACGGCCCGGCCGGCAGCTACACGCCCGACCTGTTTGATCCGGTAAAGAACATCCACCTCGGCGACGACTGGCGGCTGTCGCTGGGCGGCGAGGTGCGGCTGCGGTTCGAGTCGGAGACCAATCGCAACTTCGGCGCGTTCGACCCCACCAACGACAACTTCATGATCCAGCACTACCTGCTGCACGCCGACCTGAAGTATCGCAAGCTGGCCCGGGTCTTCGTGCAGGGGGTCGACGCGCGGGTCGCCGATCGCGACCTGCCGCTGCCGGCCGGCATGGTGAACCAGTTCGATCTCAACCAGGCCTTCGCCGATTTCAGCCTGCTGGGCGACGGCGGCCCGCTCTGGCTGCGGGCCGGGCAGTTCGAAATGGTCTATGGCAAGGAGCGGCTGGTCGGGCCGTCGCACTGGACCAACGTCAGCCGGCGCTACGACGGTCTGCGGCTGATGGTTCGCACGCCGACGCTGGATCTGGACGCGTGGTGGAGCAAGCCGATCGTGTTTGTCGCGTCGCCGTACGGCTCGCCGCTGCGTCCGCACGTCTGGGACAACCTCGACCACAAGTTCGACCACCCCCGCAGCGAGCAGCAGTTCTTCGGCGCCTACGCCACCTACAAGGGCGTTCGCAACACGGTCATCGACCTGTACGGCCTGGGGCTGACGGACGACGGGCTGCTGGTCAACGCCAATCGGCGGCTCGGCGACCTGACGCTCTACACCGTCGGCACGCGGATCGCCGGCACGCTCGCCGACTTTGACCACGACAGCGAGTTTGCCTACCAGTGGGGCCGGTTCGCCGGCGACGACGTCCGCGCCTGGATGTTCGACGCCGATGCCGGCTACACGCTCCGCGGCCTGCCCTGGACGCCACGGGTCGGCGCCGGGCTCGAGGTCGCCACCGGCGATCGCCGCGCCGGCGACGGGCGCGTGCAGACCTTCAACCAGCTCTTCCACACCGGCCACGCCTGGCTCGGTTACATCGACCTGGTCGGGTTGCAGAACGTCATCGCGTTCGACACGTCGCTGACGGTCAAGCCGCTCAAGAACGTGACGGCTCGGGCGGCGTACTATCACTTCTGGCTGGCGTCGGACACCGACGCGCTCTACGGCGCGAACGGGCAGCCGATCCGGCGCGACCTGTCCGGCGCGTCGGGCGACGACGTGGGCGACGAGTTCGACGTCACGGTCCAGTGGCAGGTGGATGCCCACTCGTCGCTGCTCGTCGGCGCGTCGCACTTCTGGCCCGACCGGTTCGTCGAGCGGTCGGGCCCGTCGCGCGACGCCGACCTGTTCTACCTCCAGTGGCAGTTCAAATTCTGACCGGAAATCCATCCGCGGCGTGCGGCTGCACACAGGGCGATCGGCCAGGCTGCCGGCGCGCGTGATCGCGCCGGTGCTTCCAATGCGGCGGCCGCTTCGGGTATCATGAACAGCGGGTTCGTTGAATTCCGCAACTCTGCGGTTTCCGCACTGGGGTGCAAACTATGCGTCGGTCGAGGGGCATCGTATTGGGGTGCGTTCTGGCGTTGGCCGTTCCGCACGTGGCGCGGGCGCAGTTGCGGGTCGCCAATCACAACATCACGAACTACTCGTCCGGGCGGGTCGCCCAGTTCCAGGCGATCGACTACGGCGTCTTCCAGGGCCGGTCGATGTCGCCCGACGTGCTGATCGTGCAGGAGATGATCTCGGCGGCCGGGGTGACGAACTACCTGGCGATTCTCAACACCGCGCCGGGCAGCACGGGCGACTGGGTGGCGGCGCCGTTCATCAGCGGGCCGGACACCAACAGCGCGATGTTCTACCGCCCGGCGAAGGTCAACTTCGTGTCGGCGGTCGTCTTTGCGCTGGGCGGCGGCGCGCCCGCGCCGCCGCGCGACACGGTGCGCTACGCCTGGCGGCCGATCGGCTACGTCGCCGACGCGAGCACGGTCGCCTGCTACAGCGTGCACATGAAGGCGCAGGAGGCCGGCACCAGCGACGACAATCGCCGCCTGCTGGAGGCGCAGCGCATCCGCGACGACGCCGAGGCGCTCCCGGGCTGGCACTTTCTCATGTCCGGCGACACAAATATCCAGAGCGATACGGAGTCGGCCTACGTCGAACTGGTCGGCTCGCAGCCCAACAACGCCGGGCGATTCTTCGATCCGAGTCACTCGCCCGGCACCTGGAACAACAATGGCGGGTTCAAGTTCATCCACACGCAGGACCCGGTCGGCGCGGGCGGCATGGATGACCGGCACGACCAGATCCTGCTGTCGGCCAGCCTGATCGACGGCGCCGGACTGGACTACATCGGCAACGCCGGCATCGCCTACAGCACCACCACCTGGAACGACCCCAACCACTCCTATCGCGCCTGGGGCAACGACGGCACCAGCTTCGACACGCAGCTCACCGTCACCGGCAACCAGATGGTCGGGCCGACCATTGCCCAGGCGCTGCGCGACGCGGCCCCGGGCGGCGGCCACCTGCCGGTCTTCCTCGATCTGCGCGTGCCGCCGCACGTGGCGTCCGAGACGGCGCTCGACTTCGGCCAGGTGCCGCTCAACGGTGTCGCCCAGCTCGACCTGCACGTCTCCAACGGCGGCAACGTGGCGTTGTGGACGGTGGCCGGCATCGCCGACCTGCACTACACCCTGGCCGCGTCAGCCGGGTTCGGCGTCGCGCCGCCCGGCGGAACCGCTGCGCCCGGCGGCGGCAGCGTCACTCACACCGTCTCGATGGACACCTCGACCCCGGGCGTCATGAACGGCACGCTCACGCTGGCCTCCGACGACCCGGACGAGCCGGCCCGCATCATTCCGCTGGTGGGCGAGGTGCTCACGCCGAGCTGTCAGCCGGCCGACGCCAACTGCGATACCACCATCGACCCGGCCGACGTGCCGCCGTTCGTGGGGCTGCTGCTGGGCACGGCTCCGCCGTGCGGGAGCTGCGCCGGTGACATGAACGACGACGGCAATCGCAATGGCGACGACGTGCAGCCGTTCGTGGCGGCGATCATCGGGCCGTAACGGGCGGCGCGGCTCATCCCCCGGATTACTCGAATCGGCAGCGCGCCGTGATGCGCGGCGCCGCGCGGCCGCGCGCTATTCCGGCGGCGGGTTCGCGCCGCGGCTCGTCTCACGCAAGCGCGCCTGCACGTCGCGCAATACGCCCAGGGCGTCGATCGGCGTGGTGCGGTCCAGGTCGAGCCGCGCGATCTCGGCGGCCAGCGCCTCCCACCAGGCGGGCGGCGGCGGCACCGGCGGAAAGAGCGTCGGCTGGCGGGCGTCGGCCGCGCCGGCGACGCGCCGCGACTCGGCCGCGAAGCTGCTCTCCAGCTCGCCGAGCACCTCGACCGCCCGCGCGATGACGCTGGCCGGCACGCCCGCCAGCCGCGCGACGTGGATGCCGTAGCTCTTGTCGGTTCCGCCGGGCACGATGCGGTGCAGGAAGACCACCTCTTCGCGCCCATCGGGGCGGCGGACCTCCTGCACGGCGACGTTGCGGTTGGCGACGCCGCGGACCGACTCGGCCAGCTCGGTCAGCTCGTGGTAGTGGGTCGCGAACAGGGCGCGGCAGCCGATCCGCCGCGCGAGGTGCTCGGTCATCGCCCAGGCCAGCGCCAGCCCGTCGAAGGTGCTGGTGCCGCGGCCGAGCTCGTCGAGGATGACCAGCGACTCGGCGGTCGCGGTGTTGGCGATGCGGGCGGCCTCGACCATTTCGACCATGAAGGTCGACTGGCCGCGGGCCAGCTCGTCGCTGGCGCCAACGCGCGCGAAGAGCCGATCGATCGGCGTGAGCCGCATGGCGCGGGCCGGCACGAACGACCCGCACTGCGACAGCAGCGTCAGCAGCGCCACCTGGCGGATGTAGGTGCTCTTGCCGGCCATGTTCGGGCCGGTGATGACCAGCACGCGCTCGGCGGCGTCGAGCCGGCAGTCGTTGGGCACCAGCCGTGCCCCGAGCGTCTGGTCGAGCACGGGGTGGCGTCCGTCGACGATTTCGAGCACGCCGGCAGCGCGGCGCGGCCCGGCGTCGGCGGGCGGGTCGATCAGTTCGGGCCGGACGTAGCCGCGCTCCAGCGCCAGCGCCGCCAGGCCGGAAAAGACGTCGAGCGTGGCGACGGCGTCGGCGGCGCGGCGCAGCGCCGCAAGCTCGGCGACCGCCTCGGCGCACAGCGCGGCGAAGCGCTCGGCCTCCAGCGCGATGCTGCGCTGCTGGGCCGAGAGCAGGTCGCTTTCCAGGCGGCGGAGCGTCTCGGTGGTGTAGCGCTCGGCCGCGCGGACGGTCTGGCGGCGGACGTAGTCGGCCGGGACCTTGTCGCGATGGGTGTGGGTGATCTCGAGGTAATAGCCGAAGACCGAGTTGTAGGCGACCTTGAGCGAGGGGATGCCGGTGCGGGCCGACTCGCTCGCCTGGTATTCGGCCAGAAGCCGCTGCCCGTCGCGCGCCAGGGTCCGCAGGCGATCGAGCTCCGCGTCGAAGCCGTCGGCGATGTAGCCGCCGTCGCGCGGCGTGGCCGGCGCGTCCGGGCGCAGGGCCTGCGTCAGGCGCTCGGCGAGCGGGTCCATTCCGGAGAGCGCGACCGCGAGCGCCACCAGCGGCTCGGGCAGGTCGACCGGCGTGTGCAGCTCGCCGCGCAGCGTCGCCAGGCTGGCCAGCGCCCGGCCGAGCTGCGCCAGCTCGCGCGGATGGCTGCGCCCCACGCCCAGCCGGCCGGCGATCCGCTCCAGGTCGCCGATGGCGCCCAGCCGCTCGCGGATGCGCTCCAGCCGGGCGCGGTCGTCGTGCAGCGCCTGCACGGCCGACTGGCGGCGGCGGATGGCGGCCGGGTCGCGCAGCGGATAGCAGAGCCACTCGCGCAGCCGGCGGGCGCCCATCGGGCTGCGGGTGCGATCGACCGCCCACAGCAGCGAGCCTTCGCGGGCGGCGTCGCGGGCGGTGCGTTCCACTTCCAGCGCCCGCAGCGCGGCCGGGTCGAGCCGCACGCTGTCGGAGCCGTCGCGGCGCTCGATCGTCAGCAGGTGCGGCAGGCCGGCGCGCTGCGTCTCGCGCAAATAGGCGACGATCGCCCCGGCGGCCTGCAGCGCGGCGTCGAAGGCGTCGAATCCCAGCCCCTCGAGCGACGCCACGCCGAACTGCTCGTGCAGCACGGCCTGCGCGACCGCGACCTCGAAGCCGTGCGCCGGGCGCGGCGTGACGGCCGCGCCGAGCGTCTCGCGGATCGACTCGGCCAGCGGGTCGCGCGTCTCGACGCCCAGCCGCGGCAGCAGCACCTCGGCGGGCCGCAGCCGCGCCAGCTCGTCGAGCAGCTGCCGCGCGGGGACGATCTGCGCGAAGAACCGGCCCGACGACAGCTCGACCGCGGCCAGGCCGACCAGATCGTCGGACGCGCGGGCCGATCCGCCGCGCCGCGGCGTCGCGCCGGCCGGCGGTGCGCAGAGGGCCGCCAGCCAGTTGCCGTGGCGCTCGTCGAGCAGCTTCTCCTCGGTCAGCGTGCCGGGGGTGATGATGCGGACGATCTCGCGCCGCACGACGCCGGTGGCGGCCGCCGCGTCCTCGACCTGCTCGCTGATGGCGACGCGATGGCCGGCGCGGATCAGCCGCGCGACGTAGTGATCGACGGCGTGATAGGGGACGCCGGCGAGCGGGATGGGCTGGGGGTCGTCCTTGTTGCGGGCGGTGAGCGTGAGGCCGAGCACGGCGGAGATCAGCTTGGCGTCATCGTAAAAGGTTTCGTAGAAGTCGCCGATGCGGAAGAGCAGGATGGCGTCGCCGACCTGGGCCTTCTGTTCGAGATACTGGCGCATCGCCGGCGTGGGGCCGTCGGGCGCGGCGGCGCGGCGCTCGGCGGGCGGGCGGCTGGCCCGCGGCGGCGCGAGCACGGCATGGCGGCTGCGGCGCGGCATGGTGGCGATACGTTACGGTGCCGGCGACCGGCGATACAAGGCGCCCGCCCGCGGCTACTTCGGTCCGGGCGCCTGGCGGAAGGGGATGTGCAGCTCGAACGAATGGATCTGGCCTTCGATCCGGCCGGCCAGGGTGTCGAGCCTTCGCGCCCGGGCGGTCGCCAGCGCGGTGCGGGCCTGGGCCAAGGCGTCGTCGAACCGGCCGCACTCGCTGTAGACGATGGCCAGCGCGTCGCGGAGTTCGGGGTCGTCGTCGGGCGACAGCGCCAGCGCCTCTTCGGCCAGCGCGGCGGCGGCGTGCGGATCGCGCAGCGACTCGTCGGCGCACAACGCCAGCATCATCGCCAGGTCGCGCGCCAGGCGCGGGTCGCGCGGGGCGGCGCGGCGCGCCTGCCGGGCGCGCTCCAGCCCGTCGGCCGGGCGCCCGCGCATGAACTCGACCACGCCCAGCGCGCCGACCGCGTCGGGATACCCGGGCCAGGCCGCCAGCGCCGCGCGGAGCGCCTCCTCGGCCGCGTCCATCTGCATCAGCGCCAGGTGGGTGCGGGCGATCTCGGTCAGCACGGCCGGATCGTCGGGCGCCAGCAGCCGCGCATCGAGCAGCGCCGAGAGCGCCTCGTCGACGCGCCCGGCCGAGCGCAGCGTCAGCCCCAGGCCGACGCGGGCCGTCAGCAGCCGCGGATCGAGCCGCGCGGCCGTGCGGTAACTGTCGATCGCCGCGTTCCAGTCGCCGAGGTTGGCCCACGACTGGCCGGCGTTCGCCAGGCTGGCGGCGGCATGCGCGGTCCGCGGCATCATCGGCCAGTTGGCCAGCACGCCCAGCGAGATGCCGACCAGCCCGGCCGGAACGAGCGTGGCCGCGCGGCCGCTGCGAAGTCGGCCGGCGATCTCGACGACCGCCAGCGCTGCAAACGGCATCAGCAGCGCCACGGCCGGATAGCGGTAGCGCGCGAAGACGAAGAATAGCGTCACGCCGGCGATCACCGCGGCGGCCAGCACGATCAGGATCCACAGGTCGCGCCAGCGCGGCCGGGCGAGCACCAGGCCCGCGCCGGCCAGCGGCAGCAGCAGGCCAAAGTGCCAGGCGAAATCCAGCGTCCGCAGCAGGCGGCAGGAGCGCTCGTAGAAGTACTGGTCCTCGGCGTCGGGCACCTCGTAGGCGTTGAGCGTCAGCATCAGCTTGCGGCCGAGCAGCCGCAGCCAGTCGGCCGGCTGGCGGGCGATGAACTGCCACGCCTGGCCGAACCAGTAACGCGACACTTCGCGCGGCGCGAGCGCTCTACCGACGGCGCGTTCGGCCAGCTCGATGGCGTCGCGGCGCTCGAAGGCGGCATCGCCGCGCCCCGGGCGGAGCGGCACGTAGAGGCCGGTGGCGTGCGGGTTGTTGCCGTAGTAGAAGTTTGGCCCGGTGCGCCAGGTGGTGAGGGTGTATTCGCCGGCGATCCGGCCGTTGCGGATGACTACCGGCGCGAGCATCAGCGCCGCGCCGAGCAGGCAGGCCGTCGCCCGCGCGATGCGCGGCGCCGCGCCGCCGGCCGGTCGCAACGCCGCCCAGAGCGCCACCAGCGGCACGAAGAGCAAGGCGTTCTCGCGCGACAGGCCGAGCAGTCCCAGCAGCAGGCCGACGCCGGCCATCCGCGCGGCGGTCGGGCGCGGGCGAACGACGGCCAGCAGCCACACCAGCGCCGCGCCGAGCAGCCCGTCGAGCACGGTCTTCTGGATCAGCCCGTCGGCGAAGATGGCCGGCGGATAGAGCGCCAGAAGCAGCCCGGCGGCCGCTCCGACCGGCGCTGACAACCAGCGACGCGCTCCGGCCGCGACGAACGCGCAGCCCGCCGAGCCGAGCGCAATCTGCACCACGCGGGCCCACCACAGGTCGCGCCCCAGCAGCTTGTAGAGCAGGCCGAGAAAGCAGGGATAGAGCGGCGCCTGGTGGAAGACCTCGTTGCCGAGCCAGTCGCCGGCGACGATTCGCCGCGCCCACAAGTCATAGACCTGGGCGTCGGAGATGGGCGACTCGAAGAACGGCAGGCCGCGCGACTCGGACAGATGCACGAGCCGCACGGCGAAGGCCAGCGCGAAGACCCCGATCAGCACCAGTGCGAACGGCAGGCCGGCGGCGGACGGCGGCGTGTTCGGCGTCGCGGCGCGGCGCGGCGCGGCGGCGCCGGGCCGATTGCGGGCGGGCGCGTCGAGCGGGGCGAGGTCATACTCGGAGGGTCGCGGCGACTGTTCGGCCATGCGGCGCCGGGCGCGATTCTAGGGCGGGCTGACAGGCTTGTCTCTCGGGCCGAACGCCGCAATGATCGGCCGACCGGGAGACTCGCCTCGTGGAATCACCGCCCGCCGCCGCGCCGCCATCGCCGATGTTGCCGTCCGGGCCGCCCGCGTCGCCGCCGACCGCCGACCGCCGCCAGCGGGGCTCGCGACACTTCGGCATGCTGCTGGCGTTTCTGGCGACCATGCTGGTGATTGAGCCGCTGGCCGAAGAGCAGGTGGTGCACCGGGCCGGGACGATTCTCAGCCTGACGGCCGTGCTGGGGGCGTGCATCTATTCGCTGTCGCGCAATCGGCGGACGCTGGTGCTGGCGTCGCTGCTGGCGGCGGTGCCGCTCTACTCGGCGTGGTTCGGCGTGGCGGATGTCAGCCGCGGCTGGGCGATCGGCGAGCAGGTGAGCTATGCCGGCTTTCTGCTGCTGACGATCTACACCATTCTCACCTACGTCCTGCGGACGCGCGAGGTGACGACCGACACCATCTGCGGGGCGGTCTGCGCCTACCTGATGTTCGGGCTGCTGCTGGCCCACCTGTATTCGATGATCGAGCTGTTCCAGCCCGGGTCGCTCGCCATGCCGGCCGGGCGGCGCGTCGCGACCGCCGTCAGCCCGCTGGGCGTGCCGCACTTCTCCAACTTCATCTACTACAGCTTCGTCACGCTCTGCTCGATCGGCTACGGCGACATCACCCCGGCGGGCGGCCTGGCGCGAACGCTGTCATACATCGAGGCGCTGTGCGGGCAGCTCTACGTCGCGGTGCTCATCGCGCGGCTGGTGGCGATCCACGTGATGCCCGACCGGCGGCAGGGCGGGCGATCGACCGACGAGCGCCGCGGGCCCGAGCGGCGGGCCGGCTAACGGGCGCGGGAGCGGAGTTTTCTCGCCGGCGCCCATCGACTGACCGCGGCCCGGCGTTCGCGGTTTTTCAGTCGGGTGGCACGGGCTTTCAGCCCGTGTCCTCGTTTCACCGCGCGACCAGCCGGCGAGCGCCATGAGCGCGCGAAGAACGCTCTACGACTGGATCTCGGCGAAGCACATGCTCACGACCTTGGCGGCGAAGCCCATCAGGTTCTTGGCGGCCGCCTTGCCCTGCGGCGAGCCCATGGCGGCGTTGAGCGCGGCCATGTCGGCGAACCACAGCTCCGACACCATGTAGTAGGGCGCCGGGCCGCCGCCCGGGGCGCCGGTCACCTTGGCGGCCTCGGCCTTGATCAGCCCCGGCATCTGCAGCGCCAGCGGCATGTGGGTGTCGAAGTAGGCGCGGTCGAACGCGGCCGGGTCGTCGGGCTGCTTGTACATCGCGATCAGCTTGACCATCGGACAGTCTCCCAGTTGAGTTGGGGCGGAATTCTGCCGCGGCCGGGCCGGCTTGGCAACGCGGTCGCGGCGGAGGCGTTTCGTGTGCGCGCGGCTACTCGCGATCGAGGATGCGCTGCAACGCCGCGCGCGGGAAGACGTGCTGCACGGTCTTGCCGGCGGCGACCTTGCGCGATCCGACGAAGGCATCGACGTCGCACACCAGGCGGCGCTCGTCGACCTCCTCGACCGTGGCGACGACGCGGACCGTTCGGCCGACGCGGGCCGGGGCGATGTGATCGATGGTGACGTGACTGCCGACGCCTTCCTCGTCGGGCTCGAGGTACTGCATGAGGATCTTGCGGCCGGCCAGCTCCATGAAATGGACCAGCGACCAGGTGGCGCAGACCTGGTGGACGGCGACCTTGTCGAAGATGGGGCGCATCTCGTCGGAGACGACGAAGTCGATCTCGGTCGAGACGCCGGGCTCGAGTCCGGGCTTCATGGAGCTCCCTCGCTCGGGCGGATTGTATCGCACCGCCGCCGCGCGCGGGCGCCGAGACCGTCCCGCGTTTTGAGCGCGGTGCGGCGATGGAGTACCATGGCGCCATGCGCGGCGGACGCACCGGCGAATCGGCGACGGACGACCCGGACACAGAACCGGGCCACGACCGTCTGGCGCGCGTGCGGAACATCGGCATCGCCGCCCACATCGACGCCGGCAAGACCACCACCACCGAGCGGATCCTCTACTACACCGGCAAGACCCACAAGATGGGCGACGTCGACGACGGCACGACCGTCACCGACTTCGACGAGCAGGAGCAGCAGCGCGGCATCACGATCTTCTCGGCCGCCGTCACCTGCCCGTGGCGCGACCACACCATCAACCTGATCGACACGCCGGGCCACGTCGACTTCACGGCCGAGGTGGAGCGCAGCCTGCGCGTGCTGGACGGCGCGGTGGTGGTGTTCGACGCCAAGGAAGGCGTGGAAGCCCAGAGCGAGACGGTCTGGCGGCAGGCCGACAAGTATCACGTGCCGCGGATCTGCTTCGTAAACAAGATGGACAAGATGGGGGCGGACTTCTTTCAGACGGTCAGCGAGATTCAGTCCAAGCTGGCGGGCAGCCCGGTGCCGGTCGAGATTCCGATCGGCGCCGAGTCGGAGTTCGCCGGCGTGGTCGACCTGCTGACGATGCGGGCCTATCGCTTCGAGCTGGAGAAGCTGGGGGCGGTGGTGGTCGAGATCGACGTGCCGGCGTCGCTGGCCGACGAGGTACAGCACTGGCGCCACCACCTGGAAGAGAAGGTCGCCGAGACCGATGACGCCTTGATGGAGAAGTACATTGCCGGCGAGCCGCTGACGCGCGAGGAGCTTGTGCCGGCCCTGCGCCGCGCGACCATCGCCTACAAGCTCCAGCCGGTCTTCTGCGGCTCGGCGCTCAAGTTCGTCGGCGTGCAGAAGCTGCTCGACGGCGTGGTCGACTATCTGCCCAGCCCGCTCGATCGGCCGGCGGTCCGCGGCATCCGCGGGCGCAACGACAAGCACGAAGAGGTCCGCCCGCCGCGCGAGAGCGAGCCGTTCGCGGCCCTGGTCTTCAAGATCGTGGCCGAGAAGCCGATGGACCTGTACTACGTCCGCGTCTACAGCGGCGTGCTCAAGAGCGGCACGCGGCTGCTGAACCCGTCGCGCGACGCGAAGGAAAACGTGTCGCAGATGTTCCGCATGTTCGCCAAGAGGCGCGAGCGGATCGACGTGGCCGCGCCGGGCGACATCATCGCGGTGGTCGGGCTGAAGGAGTCGCTGACGGGCGACACGCTGTGCGACGCGCGCCACCCGGTGGTGCTCGAGCACATCGAGTTTCCGCAGACGGTCATCAGCGTTGCGATCGAGCCCAAGAGCTCGGCCGACCGCGACGCGCTGGCCGAAACGCTGCACAAGCTCTCGCGGCAGGACCCGACCTTCCGCTTCCGCGTCGACGAGGCGACCGGGCAGACGCTCATCTCGGGCATGGGCGAGCTGCACCTCGAGGTGCTGGTCTACAAGCTTCAGAAGGACTTCAACCTGGGAGTGAACGTCGGCCGGCCGCGGGTCGCCTATCGCGAGTCGATCAGCGCCCGTGCGACCGCCACGGGCGAATTCGTCCGGCAGCTCGGCGGGCGCGGACAGTATGGCGTGGTGACGCTGCGCGTCGAGCCGTATGCGCCGGCCGACCACGACGAGACGATCGCCTTTTCGAGCGAGCTGCGCGGCGACGCCATCGACCCCAAGTTCCTGCCGTCGATCGAGGCCGGCGTCCGCGACGCGGCGCTGCGCGGCGTGCTGGCCGGCTACGAGATGATGAACGTGCAGGCCGTGCTGACGGGCGGCAAGCAGCACGACGTGGACAGCTCGGAGCTGGCGTTCGAGAACGCCGCCCGGATCGCCTTCGAGCAGGCCTGCCAGCTCGCCGCGCCGGTGCTGCTCGAGCCGGTCATGAAGCTGGTCATCACCACGTCGGACGACTACCTGGGGGCGCTGCTGGGCGACCTGTCGGCCCGCCGCGCGGTCATCACCGGCACCGACCAGCGCGGCACGTCGCGCGTCGTGCACGCCGAGGCGCCGCTGGCCGAGATGTTTGGCTATTCGACCACCATCCGCAGCCTGACGCAGGGCCGGGCGAGCTGGAGCATGGAGCCGATGGACTATCGCGCCGTGCCGGCCAGCGTTCAGCGGCAGATGCTGGAATCGGCGTATTGACGGGCGGCACTGTGATCGCGGGCGCGGGCACGGTCAGCCGGCCGGGTCGGCACCGGCGTGGAAGATTTCGTCCGGAATCGGCTGCACGCGCCCGTCGCGATCGATGCACGCCAGCGTGCTGGTGGCCTCGGCCAGCGTGATGCCGTCGCGCGACAGCGTGTAGGCATGATCGATCCGCGCCCGCGTCATCCGCTCGATGCGGGTGCGAAGCGTCAGCACGTCGTCGTAGCGGGCCGGGGCGCGGAAGCGGCACTCGATCTTAGCGACCGCAAACAGCACGCCGCGCGCCTCGAGGTCGCGATAGCGGAAGCCCGCCAGGCGCAGCAGCTCGGTGCGGCCCATCTCGAAATACTCGAAGAACTTCGAGTGATGCAGGTAGCTCATCGGGTCGCTCTCGGCATAGCGAACGCGGATCTCGATCTGGCACTCGCGCGGCGGCGTCATGGTCGGCCCTCCTGCAATGCATCGCGAACCCGCCCGCCGGCCCGCGCCAGGGCGCGCCGCGCGGCCGCGCGCGACAGGCCGCGGCGCTGCATGACCAGCGCGGTCTTCACCTGTCCGCGGGCGGTCCGCAGCAGCGCCCCGGCGGCGGCGTAATCCAGCCCGGTCAGCTCGACCAGGATGCGCGTGGCGCGGTCGGTCAGTTTGCGGCAGGCGTACGTGTCCAGGTCGACCATCAGATTCTGATAGACCTTGCCGAGTTGGACCATCGCCAGCGTCGAGACGGCGTTGAGCGCCATCTTGGTCGCCAGGCCGGCCTTCATGCGCGTGCTGCCGGTCAGCACCTCGGGCCCGGTGACGACGCGGATGTCGACGTCGACGCGGACGGGCGCCTGCCGCGCCGGCACGCAGGCCAGGAAGAGCGTCCGCGCGCCGCGGCGCCGCGCCTCGGCCAGCGCCGCCAGGACATAGGGCGTCGTTCCGCCGGCGGCGATGCCGAACAGCGCGTCGCGCGGGCCGACGCGCGCCACGGCCAGGGCGCGGCGCGCCGCCGCGCGGTCGTCCTCGGCCCCCTCGACGGCGCGCCACAGCGCCCGTCGCCCGCCGGCGATCAGTCCGACCACGCTGCTGCGGTCGACGCGAAACGTGGGCGGGCACTCGGCCGCGTCGAGCACGCCCAGCCGTCCGCTGGTGCCGGCGCCGACGTATATCAGCCGTCCGCCGCGGCGCCAGGTCTCGGCGACCAGCCGCACCGCCCGCAGCAACGCCGGGCGGGCGCGGCGTACGGCGGCGGCGATGGTGGCGTCTTCGGAGTTCAGCAGGTCGAAGGCCGCGCCCAGCGGCAGACGGTCGAGGTCGAGCGAGCGCGGATTGCGGCGCTCGGTGGCGAGGTGGCCGCGCGGGGGGCCGGGTTGCGGCGGTCGGCGGCTGGCGCGGGCAGGGCGGCGGATCATGGCGGTTCGCTCGCGGGGGTGAGCGTGCCGAGCACGACGCGGCGCCGCGCCCGCGTGACGCGCGGCAGGTTGGCCGGCTCGCGGTCGGCGCAGGCCAGTCCGAGCAGCGCGAAGCTGAGCGCTTCCTTGGCGAACGCGGGGATGCCGTACTCTTCAATCGGAGCGACCCGCAGCGATGGCAGGCGCCGCGCCAGCGCGGCGCGCAGCGCGAGGTTTTTCGCGCCGCCGCCGCACAGGATCAGCTCGTCGATCGCCGGCGCGCCGCGCGGGCCGCGGCGCGGCAGAAAGCGCTCGTAGGCCGACGCGATCGACTCGACGGTCAGCGCCAGGGCCGTCGCGAGCCAGTCGGCGATTGAGAGCCGCAGGCCGGCGTAGTGTCGCAGCCAGCACTCGGTGAACTCGCGGCCGAACTGCTCGCGGCCGCAGCTCTTGGGCGGCCGGCGGGAAAAGAAGGGGTGCGCCAGCCAGTCCTGCAAGACCTGCGGCGCGACGCGACCGCGGGCCGCCAGCGCGCCGCGGGCGTCGTACAACCTGCGGCCGCGCGTCAGGGTGCGGACGAGCTCGTCCATGACCATGTTGCCGGGCCCGGTGTCGAAGGCCCGCACGTCGGACACGTCGCCGCCCGCCGGCAGCCAGGTGACGTTGGCGACGCCGCCGACGTTCTGAATTGCGCGGGCGCGGCGCGGCGAGCGCAGCAGCACCCAGTCGGTCCAGGGGACAAGCGGCGCCCCTTCGCCGCCGGCGGCCAGGTCGGCGGAGCGAAAGTCGCTGACGACCCCCACGCCGGTGGCCGCGGCGATCTCGGCCGAGCGCCCGATCTGGAGCGTCGCGCCCTGCGCGGGCAGGTGGCAGAGCGTCTGGCCGTGGGCGGCGATGAGCGTCACGTCGCGCGGACCGAGCCGGGCCTGGCGCAGCAGCGCCGCGGCGACGCGCCCGTAGGCCCGGCCGACCAGCACGTCGAGCTGCGCGACCTCGGCGGCGGTGGTGGCGGCCGGCGCCATGGCGGCCAGCAGTCGGCGGCGCAGCGCCGGCGCGTAGGGCGTATGGCGATGGGCGACCAGCGCGGCGCGCATCCGCGGGCCGCTTCCGGCGACGCGCACGGCGACGGCGTCGATGCCGTCGGCGCTGGTGCCGCTCATCATGCCGATTGCCACGCGCTGCGTCGCCACGTCGCCTCCCGCGGTTCGATCGGGCGATTGTGGCCCATCCCGGCGCCGATGCAACGCGGCCGGCCGGCTACCACACCCCGGGCACGATTCGATAGCGCACCCGCGCGGCATACTCGGCGTAGCCCGGCAGCTGCTCGCGCAGGTAGCGGTCTTCCAGCGCCGTCCGCCGCACCAGCAGCACCGCCAGCACCAGCAGCGGCAGCAGCGCCCACCACGAGCCGAGCGCGATCGCGCCGGCCGGCCAGCCCAGCACGGCGCTGGCGTAGCCGGGGTGGCGGACGAACCGGTAGGGTCCGCCGGTGACGAGGTGATGGCCGCGCTCGCTTTGAATTCGCACCACCGGCGAGAAAAAGCGATTCACGCGCAGCGCCCAGATTGCAAATGCCAGCGACGCCGCGACGACGCCCAGCGCCGCGATTCGCAGCCCCGGCGGGAGCGGTCGCGACCAGCCGAATCGGCCGACGTCCAGCCCGGCGATGACCAGTTCACTCGCCAGGATCGGCAGGGCGATCCAGCGCAGGTGGCGATCGTGGCCGCCGGGCGCGGGGGCGAAGCGCTCGCGGAGCAACTCGCGATCCATGATGCGCACGGCGATGACCAGCATGGCGATCAGCAGGCCGAGATAGGCCCAGAAGAACGGCAGATCGAGCCGGCCGGCCGATCCGAACAGGCAGCCGGCCCAGATGAGCAGGAAGAAGGCCCACAGTGCGGCGATGCGTGCGGTCGACGGGCCGGGCGGGGTCACGGCTGAATGATAGTCGGACGACCGGGGCGGCGGGTGGTGCGTTTCGCGGCGGTGCGGCGGCCGGGTATACTGGCGGCGGTTCGCGCCGGAGGGAGTCCATGCCGCGCATCGCCGTCGATCTCTACAGCGACACGCTCACGCAGCCGACGCCCGGCATGCGCCAGGCCATCGCCGCCGCCGAGGTGGGCGACGAGCAGAAGCGCGAAGACCCGACCGTCAACCGATTGCAGGAGATGACCGCCGAGCTGACCGGCCACGCCGCCGGGCTGTTCCTGCCGTCGGGCACGATGTGCAACCTGATCGCCCACATGATTCACTGCCGATCGGGCGACGAGATCATCATCGAGGAGAACTCGCACCCGGTGCATTTCGAGGGCGGCGGCCCGGCCGTGCTGGCGGGCGCGTCGATCCGCGGACTGAAGACGGCGCGCGGCCTGTTCTCGGCCGAACAGGTCGAGCAGGCGCTGCGGCCGAACGATCCGCACTTTCCGCGCTCGCGCCTGGTGTGCGTCGAAAACACCCACAACATGGGCGGCGGCTGCGTCTGGCCGATGGCGGCGCTGCGCGAGGTGACCGCCATGGCGCGGCGGCACGGCCTGATGCTGCACCTGGACGGCGCGCGGCTGATGAACGCGGTGGTCGCCGGCGGCTATTCGGCCCGCGACTGCTGCACCCTGTTCGACTCGGCCTGGCTCGACCTGACCAAGGGACTGGGCTGCCCGGTCGGGGCGGTGCTGGTGGGCGGACAGGAATTCATCGACCACGCGCGGCGCTGCAAGCAGCTTCTGGGCGGGGCGATGCGCCAGGCCGGCATGATCGCCGCCGCCGGCGTCTATGCTCTCACCCACCACGTCCAGCGGCTGGCGGAAGACCACGCCCACGCGCGGCGCCTGGCGACCGGGCTCGCCGAAATCCGCGGCATCGCCATCGACCCGGCCGCGGTCGAGACCAACATCGTGATGTTCGACATCGCCGCGACCGGGATCGACAAGCCCGAGTTCCTCCGCCGGCTGGAGTCGCAGTCGGTCCGCATGAGCAGCGCCATCGGCGCGACGCGCGTCCGGGCGGTCACCCACCTCGACGTGCCGACGGCCGGCATCGACCGCGCCCTGGCGGCGGTTCGCACGGCGGTCGGCGCGGCCTGAGCCTACTGCATCGAGACGGGATCGACGTCGACGATCATCGCGTTCACCCCCGTGCGGAAATGTCCGCCGGCCCGCAGCACGTCCAGCCCGCGCAGCATCGCGGTCGCGGTGTCGAAGCGCAGCAGCAGGTCGAAGCGATAGCGGTTCTTCAGCCGCACGATCGGGCTGGGATGCGGCGGAAAGACCCGCGCCGGCAGGTTGTACTTCGCCAGCACCTCGGCGAGGGTTTTCGCCAGCCCGTCGGCGGCACTGCGCAGCCGGCTGAGCCGCGCGTCGGCCAGCACGATCCGCACCAGCCGCGCGAACGGCGGCAGCCGGGCCGAGCGGCGCGTCGCCAGCTCCTCGGCGGCGAAGCCTTCGTAGTCGCCGGCCACCGCGCGGCGGATGGCCGACAGGTCGGTGGCGAACGACTGCACGATCACGTCCCCGCCGACGTCGCCGCGCCCGCTGCGCCCGGCCACCTGGAGCACGAGCTGGAAGGTCCGCTCGGTCGATCGGAAGTCGGGCAGCGCCAGCGCGGTGTCGGCGCTCACGACGCCGACGAACGACACGAACGGAAAATCGAGCCCCTTGGCGACCATCTGCGTGCCGACCAGCACGTCCAGCCGCCGCGCCTCGAACGCCTCCAGCACGCGGACATAGTCGCGCGGATGCTTCATCGCGTCGCTGTCCAGCCGGCCGATGCGGGCCGCGGGGAAGAGCCCGGCCAGCTCGGCCTCGACGCGCTGCGTTCCCATGCCGAAGCGGTTGAGCGTTCCGCCGCAGCCGGCCATGGCGCAGCGCGTCGGCACGACCATCCGCTCGTGGCAGTAGTGACACAGCGCCACGCCGGCGCTGGCGTGAAAGACCATGTGCACGGTGCAGTTCGGGCAGACCACCGGCGTGCGGCAGGCGGCGCAGAACAGGAAGCTCGAGTGGCCGCGGCGGTTGAGCAGCAGCACGGCCTGCTCGCCGCGGGTCAGGACCTCGGCGAGGCGCTCCTCCATGGCGCGCGACAGCATGTGCACGCCGCGGCGCTGGTGGTGCTCGTCGCGCATGTCGACCAGCGCGACGCGCGGCAGCGCCAGCCCGCGGACGCGCCGCGGCAGCCGGAGCAGCTCGAAGTGGCCCTGGCGCTGCACGTTCAGCCAGGTTTCCAGCGACGGCGTGGCCGAGCCGAGCACCACGCGGGCCGACTCGAGCTGGGCGCGCTTGATGGCGACGTCGCGGGTGTGGAAGCGCGGCGCGGCGAAATTCTTGTAGCCCGGCTCGTGCTCCTCGTCGCAGACGATCAGCCCCAGGCGCGGCAGCGGCGCGAAGACGGCCGAGCGCGTGCCGATGACCAGGTCGATCTGCCCGGCGGCGGCGGCGGTCCAGAGGCGTGCCCGCTGGGCGTCGGTCAGGCCGCTGTGCAGCACGGCCACCGCGCGAGCGGTGCGCCAGGCGGGTCACGGTCTGCGTCGTCAGGGCGATCTCGGGCACCAGCAGGATCGCCTGGCGTCCCAAAGCGTGGGCCGCGCGAATCGTCCGCACGTAACACTCGGTTTTGCCGCTGCCGGTCACGCCGAACAGCAGTTGCACGCCGAACGCGCCGCCGCGCACCGCGGCCGTCATGGCTCGACGGCCATCGACTGGTCGTCGTTCAAGGCGTAGTCCGGCTCGACGGGTTCCGCGGCGGGCAGCGCGGGCGGGGCGAATTCCTCGACGCGGCTCGATCGCCAGCGCGCGCTCCGCGCCAGGGCGCGGATCACCTCGGTCCGCAGCCGGCGGCGCGCCCAGCTCGGCGACCCGCATCCGTCCGCCGCCGGCGCGCAGCGCCGCCAGCGCCGCGCCGCGCTTGGCGCCGGCCGGCTCGACGACCGGCCCGGCGCCGGGCGCGAGAATGGCATAGCGCACCGCGCGCGACCCGGCATGGCGCCGCACGCCGCCGGGCACCATCGCCTGGAGCGTGTGGCCCAGCGGGCAGCCGTAGTAGCGCGCGATCCAGCGACCCAGCTCCAGCAGGCGCGGCGAGAGCAGCGGCTGCGCGTCGATCACGTCGTCCAGCGGGCGCAGGCTGGTGTCCCACGCCCCCTCGGAGAGCGCGACGCAGAAGCCCGGCTCGCTGCGCGTCCGCCGGCCGAGCCGCACCAGCACGCGCGCGCCGCTGCGCAGCCGATCGACCAGCGCGTCGGGCACGGCGTAGGGATAGGTCTTGTCGATCGGCGCGACCGGGGCGACGGTCGCGATCGGGCCGTGGCGCGGGGGCTCGGGTTCGAAGAGCGGGCCGGTCACAGGCGGGATTGTAGACCGCCGGCCGGGCCGGCGCGCGGTCGGCGGCGAGCGGGCGGGCGGCGGCCCCCTGGCCGACGTTCTGTTGTAGAGTACGGCCCATGCTCGAAGTGGCCGGGCTGACGAAGGTTTTTCCGACGACCGCCGGCGGCGAGAAGATCGCCGTCGACCAGGTCTCGTTCTGCGTGCCGCCGGGGCAGACCTACGGCCTGCTCGGCCCGAACGGCGCCGGCAAGACCACCACGCTGCGGATGCTCGCCGGGCTTATCTCGCCCAGCGCGGGCGCGGCGCGGATCGATGGCCACGATACCCGCCTGGAGCGCGAGTTCGCGAAACGCTCGCTCGGCTATCTGACCGCGTCGACCGGGCTCTACCAGCGGCTTTCGCCGCGCGAAACGCTGCTCTATTTCGGCCGGCTGCACGGACTGGACGACGCCGTCATCGCGCGGCGGATCGACACGCTGCTCGACTGGCTCGACATGCGCGGCTTCGCCGACTTGCGCTGCGGCGGGCTGTCTACGGGGCAGAAGCAGCGCACCAACATCGCCCGCGCGCTGATCGCCGATCCGCCCGTGCTGGTGCTCGACGAACCGACGCTGGGGCTGGACGTCATCACCAACCGGCTGATCCTGGAATTCATCCGCGCCGAGGCGGCGCGAGGCAAGACGCTGGTGCTGTCGACCCACTACCTCGACGAGGCCGAGACGCTCTGCGACCGGTTCGGGCTGATCCACGAGGGGCGGCTGCTGGCGGACGGCGACCTGGCGGCGCTGCGGGTCCGCGCGGGCCAGACGCGCCTGAGCGACATCTTCCTGACGCTGTGCGGGCAGACCGGCCCGCTGCTGGCGACCGCGCCGGAGGCGCCCGCATGAGCTATCGGCGCGTCGGGGTGGTCTATCGCAAGGAGCTGATCGACGCGCTGCGCGATCGGCGCACGCTGATCGCCATGCTGCTGGTGCCGATCCTGCTCTACCCGGCGCTGATGGTCATCACGGTGCAGGCGCTGGCGGTGGAAAAGGCGCGGCGCGAGCGCGAGACCTACCGCGTGCTGGTGCCGGACGAGCGCCACGCCCGCTGGCTGCAGGCCGTGCTGGCGGCCGACGAGGTGGCGCTGCGCGACGCCGGCGGCGGCGCCGACCCGGTGCGGGCGAATGTGCGGGCCGAGCAGATCGGGGTCGAGCCGCGCGAAGGCGATCTCGACGCGCTGATCCGCGCCGGCGCGGCGCAGGCGGCGGTGTCGGTCGATCCGCCCCCGGATGGTGGGCCGGCGACGACCGGCGCGGCGATCGACGTGAACCGCGTCATCCGCGTGGCGTTCGACCCGGCCGAGTTCCGCTCGGCCGAGGCGGCCCGCGCCCTGAGCCGCATCGTCGCCCGGACCGCGCAGCGGATGGTGCTGGAGCGCGTGGCGCGGGCCGGGCTGCCGGCCGACGCGCTGACTCCGCTGGCGCTGGCCGAGGTCTCGGTCGCCAGCGCGTTCAAGCTCGGCGGGGCGCTGCTCGGCCAGATCCTGCCGTTCCTCCTGGTGGTGATGACGATTACCGGGGCGATCTATCCGGCCATCGACCTGACGGCCGGCGAGCGCGAGCGCGGCACGCTGGAGACGCTGATGGTCGCGCCCGTGCCGGTCGGGCAGATCATGGCGGGCAAGTTCCTGGTGGTGGTGACGGTGGCGGTGCTGTCATGCACGCTGAACCTGCTGTCGATCGGCGCGACGGTGCGCTTCGGGGGGATCGCCGAGGCGATGTCGCGCTCGTCGGCGGCGGTCGGGCCGATCTCGATTCCGATCGGCGTGCTGCCGCTGGTGCTGGCGGCGATGGTGCCGTTCGCGGTGCTCTTTTCGGGGGTGATGCTGGCGACGTGCAGCGTGGCGCGCTCGTTCAAGGAGGCGCAGAACTACATGACGCCGGTGATGGTCACGGCGCTGATTCCCGCGATGACGACGGCCTACATGCCGTCGATTCGGCTGGCGGGCGTGGTGACGGTGCTGCCTGTCGCCAACGTGGTCGTGCTGCTGCGAGAGTTGTTCCTGGGTCACTACGACTGGCCGGCGATCGGCATGACGCTGGCGTCGACCAGCGTTTACGCCGCGGCGGCGGTCTTCGTGGCGGCGCGGCTCTACGGGCAGGAGGCGGTGCTCTTCTCCGACGTCGGCAGCTACCGCGCGCTGTTCGCGCGGCGATTCTTCCGGCCGGCCGACCGCCCGGCGACCGCCACCGCGCTGCTGCTGGTGGCGCTGGTCTTCCCGCTCTCGTTCTACGTGCAGACGGCGCTCGGCTCGGCCGACATGCCGGCCCGTCGGCTGGCGACGATGACGGTCGTGCTGCTCTTGGGCTGCTACTTCCTGCCGCCGGTGCTGGCGGCGGCGTACCTGCGGCTGCGCGTGCGGACGACCTTTTCGCTTTCGCCGCCGGCGCCGCGGGCGTGGCTCGGCGCGGGGCTGGTGGCGGCGGCCGCGCCGCTGCTGGGCAGCTTCGTGTCGCAGGCAACGCAGCGCGTGCTGCCGCTTTCCAGCGAATACCAGGGCGCGCTTGAGTCCGCCGAAACGCACATGCTGGCGCTGCCGGTGGCCGCGCGGCTGCTGCTGTTCGCGCTGCTGCCGGCGGTCTGCGAGGAGACGCTGTTCCGCGGCTTTCTCCTGTCGGGGCTGCGCGACCGGCTGCGACCGGCGGCGGTGCCTGGTGGTGGGGGCGATCTTCGGGCTCTATCACGCCGACCTGGTGCGCGTCCCGACAACGGCACTCCTGGGCGTGGTGCTGAGCTACGTCTGCCTGGCGAGCGGCTCGATCTGGCCGGCCGTCCTGGTGCACGCCGTCAACAACGGCGCGGCGCTGATCTCGGGCGAGGTGCCGCTGCTGCGGCGCTACCTGGAGCTGGCCGACGGCGGCGTCGCCGGGCCGCTCGTCGCCGGGGTCGCGCTGGTCGCCGGGCTGGCGCTGCTGCGCGGCGCGGCGCCGCGCATGAAAACGCCGGCAGACTTCGGTCCGCCGGCGTGAGATTGTGTCGTTGCAGTTCCGCCGCTAGGGCAGCATCACCACGTCGCCCGTGCCGGTGGTGACCGCGTTGGCGATCGGCTGGCCGACGTTGATCGTGCCCGGCCCGAACAGGCTCGACCCGCCCAGCCCCAGCCCGAGCAGCAGCGTCTGCACCAGCGACTGAAGGCTGGACTGCAAAGACTGCAACACGCTCTGCGTGCCCTGGAAGAGCGCCTGGCTGAAGACGTTGGGCTTGACGAACTGATCGGCATCGCCCGGGATCGTGACCGAGCCGGTGTGCAGGCCGATGCCGCGCTGGATCATCGCGCCGGGCGAACCGGACGCGAGCGCGCCGAGCGTGACGTTGTTCAGCCCGCCGCGGGTCGGCGAGGTGCCGGAGCCGGTCGAACCGCCGGTCGTCGTTCCTGTCCCGGTGCCGGTATCGGTCGGCGTCGTGGTGGTACCGGTGGTTGTGCCGGTGGTGGATGTGCCGGTCGTGCCGCCGAGCTGATCGAGGATCGACTGCAAGTCGGTCGCGGTCTGGGCGGCGGCCGGCGTCGACGCGAAGCCGGCGACGAGCAGCGCTGCCAGTGCGATGTACAACCCGAACGTCAACGCGCGTGTCTGCATGGTGGAATACTCCCCAAGGGACTCGCCAGATTATACGACCTCGCGGCCCGAACGTTGCAACCGCTCGGGCAGGATAGCCTACTATCGACCGGCCGGGATGGGCGATTGACCTGCTGGCGGCGGGGCGCGCAGCCCGAATCCTATGCCTATGGGGCACTTATGTGCATTCCTGCGTCGCGGTGTTTGCGGCCGGCGCGGCGGGACGGTCAGCGTTCCATGCGGGCCTGGTGCAGTTCCGGCTCGACCCAGTCGAGGTGCGGCCAGAGCCGCTGGGCCTGCTCGAACTCGCGGACAGCGTCGGCGAAGCGCCGCTGGCGGCGATAGACGACGCCGAGTCCGGCGTGGCCGCGGGCCTGCAACTCGGTTAGCCGGCTGGTGCGGGCGGCCTGCTCGAAGACGCGCGCGGCGTCGTCGTAGCGGCGCTGGTTGACGTAGAGGCGTCCCAGTTCGCAGAGGGTGCGGCCGCGCTCGGGCGTGAGCGGCAGAACGCGGAGCCAGGCCTGCTCGGCGTCGGCGGCGCGGCCCATGCGGTCGAGCGCGGCGCCCAGGTCGTGCCAGGCGCGCCACGAGGCGGGGTGCAGCGCGACGGCGCGTTGCAGGTGTTCGGCGGCGCCGGCAAAGTCGCCGGCTTGGTAGAGCAGCTCGGCGAAGTTGTGATGGGCGATCCAGTTGTCCGGGTCGCGGGCCAGCGCGTGGAGCCAGAGCGATCGGCTGCTGCGCCAGACGCGGGCGTAGGCGTGCGTCTGCCAGCCGAGCAGGGCGATGATGACCACGGCGAAGCCGATCGTGGGAAGCCGTGCGCCGCGCGGGCGCAAGGCGTGCAGCCCGGCCGATGCGAGGATCGCGAACGGCAGACAGGCGAGGTAGCTGTAGCGGTCGGCGACCAGTTGCCAGCCGCTCTGGGCCCAGCCGAGCACGGGCGCGATGGTGACCAGGTAGGCGAGCCAGGCGGCGGTGAAGGCCGGGCAGCGGCGGCGGGCGAGCCAGGCGGTGGCGGACAGTGCGGCGGCGCAGGCGGCGGCGATGAGGACGGCGCGGTCGGCAAGATGCAGCGATTCGGGCAGCGGATAGATGGGCGAGAGCGCCGCGGGCCAGAGCGTCCGCAGCGGGTAGTAGGCGACGCCGTAGACGGATTGCCACGCGCGCTGGGCGAGTGGGTGGGTCTCGAGCGAGAGCAGCCCCTGTCCGGCGCTGGCCTGGGCGCGACCCGCCAGCAGCGCCGCGCCGCCCGCCAGCAGCCACAGCGGCCACTTCTGCACGACGCCGCGCCACAGGCCGGGGCGTCGCAGCGGATACTGGTCGAGCAGCAGCATGATGAAGGGCAGCGCCATGCCCCAGGCCTTGCTGAGCAGCGAGAGCAGCGTCAGCAGGACGGAGGCGGCGAAGGCGCCGCGGCCGGCGATTTCGGCCCGGCCGGGTGCGACGGCGCGGAGATAGGCCAGCAGCGCCGCGACGAAGAAGAGCCCCGAAAGCACGTCGCGGCGCTCGGTCAGCCAGGCGACCGATTCGACCCGCAGCGGGTGAACCGCGAAGAGCAGCGCGCCGAGCAGCGCCGGCCAGAGGCGGGCGTCGCGTGGTGACGGTGCGGCGTCGCGCGTCGCCAGCAACGCGCGGATGAGCAGGAAGACGAGCAGCGCCGTCGCGGCGTGCAGCGCCACGTTGGTGACGTGAAAGGCGCGCGGCGAGAGTCCCCAGGCGGCGTAGTCGAGCGCCACCGAGAGCCACGCAAGCGGCTGGTAGTGGCCCATGTGCGTAGTGGTGAACATCCAGCGCAGATGGGCGGCAGACAGGCCGCGATAGGCGGTGTTCCGCAGGAACATGTAGTCGTCGTCCCAGTTCAAAAAGCCGGCCGAGATCGCCGGTGCGAACGCGAACAGGACGGCGGCGGCGATCAGCAGCAGGGCCGCGGCGAGGGTCCAGCGGGGGCGCGGCGCGGTGGCGGGCGTGGTCGCTGCGGGCGAGCGGCGGCTCATGGGGCGGGCTCCGCCTGTCGCCGGACGTAGTCGAGGGTGGCGGCCAGGCCGGGCGTCTGCGGCGCGACGCGGGCGAGGGTTTCGTATTCGCGCAGCGCCTCGGGCCAGCGTTTCAGCCGGGCGAGCGCCTGGGCGAGCAGGCGGCGGGCGTCGGCGTCGCGCGGCGAAAGCGCCAGGCCTTCGCGGTAGAAGTCGATGGCGTCGGCGTCGGCGCCGCGGGCGGCGTAGCGGTTGGCGACGGTGATCGGGTAGGCCGATCGGCGGTCGGCGCTGGCCAGCGGCTTCGTGAGCCAGGCCTGGAAGGCGACGAGCGCCGCGCAGCCCAGCGCGCCGGCCAGCAGCGGGCCGAAGCGCCGCGCGGCGAGCCAGTCGGCGGCGTGCGACAGCGTCAGGGCGGCGTAGGGGATGAAGACCGGCACGAGCAGCAGGCGATAGCGCCCCTGGGCGGCGGTGAACGCGGCGGTCGCGATCAGCAGCAGCAGCACGCAGCCGATGGCGGCGTGTGCGGCGCCAGCCGGCGGCGGCGCGGCGCGGCGGGCGCGAAGTCGCGCGGCGAATACGCCGATCAGCCCGGCCGCGCCGAGCGGGAAGAGCGTCGCGAAGGTGAGCGTCCAGCGGAGCGGGGGGAGGTGTCGGCGGTGGAACTCGAACGAGACGTTGTCGGGCACCTCGACCCGGACGAACCAGGCGCCGAGGCGCTTGAGCATGCGGCGCGGCCACTCGAGCGGCCGGCCGGCGTAGCCGCGGGCGGTTTCGCGGACGACGCCGAGGGTCGAGCCGCCGGCGGCATCGAGGATGCGGCGCAGCTCCGGGCCGGGCCGGGCGAAGAGCAGGCCGTCGTTGGGAGCGCTGACCATGTTGGCGGCGGCGAAGGTGAGCGGCGGCCGGGTGGATATCGAGAGCGGGGGCGCGCCGACGACGACGTTGCGAACCAACAGCGGGGCGAAGCCGATCGCGGCGCCGCAGAGCAGGCCGGCCAGTGCCCGCGCGGTGGCGGACGCAGCGGCGCGACGGTGAAGGGTCAGCAGCGCGAGGAGGGTGGCCGCGGCCAGCGGCAGCGCGGCCTCGTGGAACATCGCCAGGATGCCGAGCGTCAGTCCGAGCGGAATCGCCGAGGCGAAGGCGTCGGCCGGTCGGGCGGACGGCGGGCCGGTCGCGGCGACGGCGCGGCGGACGAGCAGCCACAGCAGCAGCGCCAGGCCGAAGAGCATGCCGTTCTCGCGCAGGATCTGGAAGTCCATGAGCAGCGCCGGGCCGTAGAGCGCGGCGAGCAGCGCGGCGAGCAGGCCGGCGCGGCGGTCGGCGAGGCGCCGCGCGACGCCGGCGAGCAGGGCGCAGGCGGCGACGGACAGGCCGATCTGCGCGAGCCTGACGAGGTCGATCCAGCGGTCGGTCAGCCGTGAAGCGAGCGCGAGGAGGTAGCTGTAGAGCGGCGCCTGGTTGAAGACGTGCGGGCCGTACCAGCGGAGCCAGTCGTCGGGGGTGCCGCCGGCAGACTGCCAGAGGTGGTAGGGGTGATAAGGCGCGCGACCGAGCCAGTCACCGGCGGCGATGCGGCGGGCCTGTTCGCAGTAGGTCGCCATGTCGGACTGGTCCCACGCGTGCCAGGCGTCGAGCGGCGTGTTGCGGGCGGCGGACCAGGCGGCGAGGCGCAGCCCGAGAGCCAGCAGCAGGACGAGGCCGAGCAGCAGGGCGTCGCGGCGCATGGGCGCTCCGGTGCGGGTCGGCGGCGCGAGGGGCGGGCGGAACGCACCGCGGGCCGGTGACGGGCAATTTACCGGGCGGCGGCGGCCAGGCGAACCCGCGCGGGTCGGCGCTGCGACCGAGAAGCGCGGCGCGTGGCGTTTTTACATCAGCGATCGATGCGAATGGACGACGAGTGTGAAGGCGATGGGGCCGGGGGACTGCGCGACACTCCGCTTCGCCACGCCCGAAAACCAGCCCCGCGATGCGGCGGGTTGCATCGGGAACGCCAAATGACGCCGACGCTGCCGGTGACTGCTGAGCTCGATCCGCGGCTGCGGCCGCTGCTCGACGCGCTGCCGGCGGGCGTGGTCGTTTTCGACGCGGCGCTGCGGACGGTGCACGCCAACGTGCAGGGACAGGGGCTGCGGGCGGACGATCCGGACCTGCCGCGCGGCCTGGCGGCGCTGGCGGGTGGCGCGGCGGCCGACTGGGAGAGCGACCTGCGCGGGGTGCTGCACACCGGCCGGGCACGGCAGTTCGACGGGCTGGCGCAGCTGCGCGACGACGGAGCTGAGCGGGTGATCAACGTCTTGGCGGCGCCGCTGGGCAGCGCGCCGGCAACGCTGGGGGTGCTGTGGATCGAGGACGTCACGCCGCGGCGGGCGCTGGAGCGGCGCTTGGCGGCGTCGGAGCGGCTGGCGGCGGTCGGGAAGCTGTGTGCCACCGTGGCGCACGAGCTGAACAACCCGTTGGACGGCATCCTGCGATTTCTGAACCTGGCGCTGCGGGTGGCGGCCGACTCGGAGCAGCCGAAGGTGTGCGAGTATGTCTCGGCGGCGCGCGACGGCACGCAGCGGCTGGTGCAGATCGTGCGGGCGCTGTTGGCGTTTTCGCGCAGCGCTCCGACCGGCGGCGCGGCGCAGGACATCAGCCAGATCATCGAAGAGTCGGTCCGCACGATGGAAGCCAAGGCGGGCGCGGCCGGGGTGGCGATCGTCTGTCACTTCCAGCGGTGCGACCTGCGGACGATCGGCGCGGCCAACCTGTTCCAGGTGTTCTGCAACCTGATTCAGAACGCGATCGACGCGATGCCGGGCGGCGGCACGCTGGCGATCCGCAGCGGCGTGGAGGCGGGCGCGCTGGCGATCGTGTTTGAAGATACCGGGCCGGGGCTGCCGGCGGACGTGGAGCGGCTGTTCGAGCCGTTCTACACCACCAAGCCGCCCGGGAAGGGGACGGGGCTGGGGCTGGCGGTGTCGCGCGACATCGTCGAGCGGTGCGGCGGGCGACTGGTGGCGGGCAATCGGCGCGACCGGACGGGCGCGGCGTTTGCGGTGTCGCTGCCGCTGCCGCGCGGCGGCGAAGGCGCGCCGGGCGGCGCATAGCAGGAGGCGATGCAGATGGGGCAGGCAACCACGACGACGAAGCCGGCGGCGGCCAGGCCGGCGCCCGCGCCGACGCGCGTGCTGGTGGTCGACGACGACAAGATCATCCTCACGTCGCTGGCCGAGTTCCTGCGCGTCGAGGGCTACGCGGTGACCGGCGTCGGCTCGGTGGCCGAGGCGATCGGCGAGCTGGAGCGATCGGCGCCGGCGGTGGTCATCACCGACGTGAACATGCCGCGGTCGGACGGCTTCGAGCTGCTGCGCGTGCTGCGGCAGCGGTTTGCGGAGGTGGTGCCGATCGTCATCACCGGCTACGGCACGATCGAGTCGGCGGTCGAGGCGATCAAGATGGGCGCCTACGACTACCTCACCAAGCCGATCGTCGACGACGAGATCCGCCTGGTGCTGGAGCGGGCGGTCGCGCAGCAGGCGCTGCTGGCCGAGAACCGGTCGCTGAAGCGGCAGCTGGGCGAGCGCTATTCGCTGGACGCGATCATCGGGCACGACCACAAGATGCTGAAGCTGTTCGACCTGGTGGAGACGGTGGCCGACACGCGCACCACGGTGCTGCTGACGGGCGAGTCGGGCACGGGCAAGACGCTGGTGGCGCGGACGCTGCACCAGCGCTCGGCGCGGCGCGACAAGCCGTTCGTCGAGGTCTCGTGCGGCGCGGTGCCCGAGACGCTGCTGGAGAGCGAGCTGTTCGGCCACGTGAAGGGGGCGTTTACCGGCGCCACGGCCGAGAAGATCGGCAAGGTCAAGGCGGCCGACGGCGGGACACTCTTTCTGGACGAGATCAACTCGGCGTCGGCGAGCTTTCAGGCCAAGCTGCTGCGCGTGTTGCAGGAACGGCAGTTCGAGCCGGTCGGCAGCAACAAGACCGAGACGGTCGACGTGCGGTTCATCCTGGCATGCAACGTCGACCTGCGGCGCGAGGCGCAGGCGGGGCGGTTCCGGCCCGACCTGTACTACCGCATCGCGGTGGTGACGCTGCAACTGCCGTCGCTGGCCGAGCGGCTGGGCGACATTCCGCGGCTGGCGGAGCGGTTCCTGGCGAAGTATCGCGCCGAGCTGGGCAAGGACGTGGCGGGGATTGCGCCCGAGGCGCTGCAGGCATTGCAGCGCTATCACTGGCCGGGCAACGTCCGCGAGCTGGAGAACGCGATCGAGCGCGCCGCGGTGCTGTGCAAGGGGCGGACGATTCTGGTCGACGACCTGCCGGGCGCGGTGCTGGAGCCGGCGCCGGCGGCTCGGCCGGGCGCCGCGGCGGGCGAGTGGGGCTGGTCGGGCGAGAGCCTGGACGCGTCGCTGGCGGGGCCGGAGAAGGCGATTCTGCTGGCGGCGCTGCAGGCGCACCAGTGGAACCGGCAGTCGACGGCCAAGGCGCTGGATATCAACCGCACGACGCTCTACAAGAAGATGAAGCGATACGGGCTGGAAGACGCGGCGCGGTGAGCGGGGCGCGGCAGGCCGCGGGCGCCAGGCAAACCGGCCCGGCGGCGCAACACATCAGGACTGCGCCGCGCGGCGAATCTGCTCGATGTCCTCGGCCGGATCGGGGCGATCCTGCACGCGTCTCGCGATGTGCCGCCACAGGATCCGCCCGTCGCGCCCGATCAGAATGTGGGCCGGGATGGCGATGTCGGATTCGTCCAGCGCGCCCTGGGCGTGCACCAGCCCGTAGGCGCGGATCACTTCGCGTTTGGCGTCGGAGAGGATCGGGAATTCCAGGTGGAATCGCTGGACGACCTCGCGTGACTTGGCGGGCGGATCGACGCTGATGGCGAGCAATCGCCCGCCTTGCTGTCGCAACTCGCGTTCAACGGCTCCGAGCCCGCGGAGCTCCGCCTTGCACGCCGCTCACCAGAAGCCACGGTAGAAGACGAGCAGGGTCGGCCCGGCGGCGCGGGCCTCGGCCAGCGAGACCATTCGGCCGGTGTGGTCGGGCAGGGTGAAGTCGGGCGCGGTCGAGAGCGCGGCGGTCGCGGGCGCGGCGGGCAGGCGCGCCATGACAAAGAACATGAAGGCGAACGCCAGCAGCAGAAGCGTGTTGACGCCGACGATGAGCCGGGTCCGCAGGCGGGGGTCGCGGCGCGCGGCGACGAGGGCGATGAGCAGGCCGAGGCCCAGGGCGGCCCAGGCCGGCGCACCGCTGACGTGAATCCAGTGGTGATCGAGCAGGGCCATCCACAGGGGCAAGCCGGCGAGCGCCAACAGGAGCCCAAGCAAGGCGAGGCCGAATGCGCGGCGTGGTGAGTCGGTTCGGGTCGGGGGGGCGTCGGTCATGCGGGCATGATACGCCGGCGGGGTCCGTCGCGGAAGCGGGCGCGACGCCGGGGGTGGCACGCATCCGCGGGTTGATGTCGCGCGCGGGAGGGGCGGTCGCCGCGCGGCCGGGGCGGCGAATTTTGGGCGGCGCGCGGGCGCGACTATCATAGGAAGATTCGGACCGAGGCCGGCGCGCGGCGCCGGGTGGGAGAACACGATGTCGGTGGTAGTGGAACCGGGCGGCGCCGCGCCGGGAGTGGACTGGCGCGGCCGGCTGGCGCACGTGGTCGACATGATGCGCGAGGTCAGCCGGCAGACCGATCCGCAGAACATGGTGAAGGTGTATGCCGCGCGGGTGCGGGCGCTGACGCCGACCGACCGGCTGATTTCGATTTCGCGTCGCGGGTTGTCGTGGCCGGAATTTCGCGTGACGCGCAGCAGCACCTGGACGGAGGAGATCAATCCGTGGAAGCAGGTGGAGCGGCTGCCGCTGCGGCGCGGCGGGGTGCTGGCGGAGATGCTGTATGGCAACGAGGCGCGGCTGATCGAGGACGCGGAACTGGCGGAGGATGACCCAGCGCGCGAGTTTGTCGGCGAGATGCGCTCGCTGGCGGCGATTCCGATGTTCGACCGCGGCGAGGCGCTGAACATGACGGTGCTCATGCGGCGCGAGGCGGGCGCGTTTGACGCGGAGCGCTATCCGGAGATGGTGCTGCAGGGCAACCTGTTCGGCCGCGCGACGCACACCCTGGTGCTGGCCGACGACCTGTCGGCGGCGCTCGAGGCGCTGGATCGGGAAATGCAGCAGGTGGCGAGCATTCAGCGCTCGCTGCTGCCGGCCGAGCTGCCGAAGATTTCGACCATGGAGCTGGCGGCCCACTACGAGACGTCGACGCAGGCGGGCGGCGACTACTACGATTTCTTCGACCTCGGCGACGAGCGCTGGGGCATTCTGATTGCCGACGTGACCGGGCACGGCACGCCGGCGGCGGTGGTGATGGCCATCACGCACGCCATCGCCCACCAGTTTGCCGGGCCGCACGAGTGCCCGGCGGCGATGCTGGAGCACCTGAACCGCGAGCTGACGAAGCGCTACACCAACAACTCGGGCACGTTCGTGACGGCGTTTTACGGCGTGTATGACGCGCGGTCGCGCGCGCTGACGTACGCCTCGGCCGGGCACAATCCGCCGCGCCTGAAGCGCTGCGAAGACGGCACGCTGACGGCGCTGGACGCGGCGGGCGGGCTGCCGCTGGGGATCGAAATGGACGCCGAATTCACCCCGGCGCGGCACGCGCTGCGCCCCGGCGACCAGATCATCTTCTACACCGACGGCGTGACCGAGGCGTTCAACACGCAGGGCGAGATGTTCGGCACCGAGCGGCTCGACCGCGTGCTGACCGCCTGCCGGCCGATGGCGTCGATCCTGATTTCCGCCACGCTGGACGCGCTGCGCGACTTCACGCGCGGCCGGCCGGCGGATGACGATCGCACGATTCTCGTGGCCCGGGTGCGCTGAGCGGCGCGGCGGGGCGCCTTTCGCCGGGCTCGCGGCGCGGCTAGTCTGGTGACCATGTCGTACACCGTTCTGGCGCGCAAGTATCGCTCGCAGACCTTCGACGAGGTGGTCGGGCAGGGGGCCGTCGTCGCGACGCTGCGGAACGCGATTTCGCACGGACGGATTCACCACGGATATCTCTTCTGCGGCACGCGCGGCGTCGGGAAGACGAGCCTGGCGCGGATCTTCGCCAAGTCGCTCAACTGCCTGTCGAGCGATGGCCCGACGCTGACGCCGTGCAACGCCTGCGACTCGTGCAAGCTGGTGTCGGAGGGGGAAGACATCGACGTGATTGAGATCGACGCCGCCAGCAACACCGGCGTCGACGACGTGCGCGTGCTGCGCAGCAACACGGTGCTGCGCCCGGCGCGGTCGCGGTTCAAGATCTACATCATCGACGAAGTGCACATGCTGTCGCGGAACGCCTTCAACGCGCTGCTCAAGACGCTGGAGGAGCCGCCGGGGCACGTGAAGTTCATCCTGGCGACGACGAATCCGCAGGACGTGCCGGCGACCATTCAGAGCCGCGTGCAGCGGTTCGAGTTTTCGCCGCTGAGCCTCGACGAGATCGCCGGGCAGCTGGCGCGGATCTGCGACGCCGAGCAGGTGCGCGCCGAGCCGGACGCGCTGCGGCGGATTGCGCGGCTGGCCAACGGCTCGATGCGCGACGCGCTGTCGCTGGCCGACCAGCTGCTGTCGCTCTACGGGCAGGAGCTGACGCAGGCGGCGCTGGCGGACGCGCTGCCCGCGGCGCACGACGAGCTGCTGGCCGAGCTGATCGACCGCATCGCCGATGGCGACGCCGCCGGGGCGCTGGCCGCGGCCGACCGCGGGCTGGCGCGCGGCGAGGGGGCCGAGCAGTGGTGCGGCCGGCTGGCGCTGCAATTCCGCGACCTGATGATGGTGCGGGTGTGCGGCGCGGCGACGGAGCTGGTCGACGCGAACTCGGCGGTGCGCGAGCGGCTGGCGGTGCAGGCGGCGCGGTTCGACGCCGGCACGTATGTCTATGCGATCGCCGTGCTGGACGAGCTGCGGCGCGCCGTGCGGAACAGCGGAACGGCGCGGGCGCTGGTGGATGCGGCCATGGTGCGGCTGGCCGAGGCGGCGAAGTTCTCGGCGATCGAGACGTTGCTGGCGCGGCTGGACGGTTCGCCGGCCGGGGCGGCGCCTTCCGCGGCGGCCGCGTCCGCGGAGAGCGCGCCGGTCCGCGGGGCGACGCCGGTTCCGCCGCGACTGGGGGCGACGGCGCCCGCGGCAGCGCCCGACAAAAAAAAAGTGACGACGCCCGGCGCGCTGCCGGCGGCTGAGCGCGCCGCGCCGCGCGGCGCCGAGGCGGTCGAGCCGGCGGCGGCGCCGGTGGATCGCACGCGTCGCGAGGACCTGGAGGCGGCCTACGCCCAGCCGCTGGTGCAGGATGCGATCGACGTGCTGGGCGGCCAGCTGATGTCGGTGGGGCGTCGTCCGGCGGGCGGGGGCGCGCCGCGCGGCGCGGAGACCCGGCCGGCGGAATGAGCGCCGCGACCTGGAACCAAAGGAGGCAACATGCTGGGCGGACTCGGCGACATGTTTGGCATGCTGAAGCAGGCCAAGCAGATCAAGGAAAAGATGGAGCAGATGCAGGCCGAGCTGGCGACGCGCAGCTTCGAGGCCGACGCCGGGGGCGGCGCGGTGGTGGCGCGGGTCAACGGCAAGCACGAGCTGCTGGGGCTGAAGATTCGTCCGGACGTGGTCAACCCGGCCGAGGTGGAGATGCTCGAGGACCTGGTGCGGGCGGCGGTGGCGGCGGCGCAGCGCAAGAGCCAGGAGGCGATCAAGGAAGAGATGATGCGGCTGACGGGCGGCATGCCGGGGCTGGAAAAGCTGATGAACCCCACCTGAGGCGGGCGATCGGGCCGGCGAAGGCGCGGCGTCGTCGGTTCGACGGCGGCGGACGTCTGCCAAGACGCGCGGGGGGACGGCGCGTACAATCAGCGATCCGCGTCCGGTGTGAGCCGCCGGTCGCCCAGCCGGGAGCCGTGGCATGAGCGCCGCCGACATTGCGCTGCGAAGCGTCTGCAAGGTCTATCACAAGGACCGCATCGAGATTCCCGTCCTCGACCGGCTCAATCTCGACATCCGGGCCGGTGAGTTCGTGGTGCTGATGGGGCCGTCGGGGTCGGGCAAGTCGACCCTGCTGCACCTGATCGGCGGGCTGGATTCGCCGACCAGCGGCACGATTCGCGTGGGCGAGGCGCCGCTCGAGTCGATGTCGGAGCGGGCGCTGACGCTGTGGCGCAGCCGCAACGTCGGCTTCATCTTCCAGATGTATCACCTGGTGCCGGTGCTGACGGCGGCGCAGAACGTCGAGCTGCCGCTGCTGCTGTTCCGCATGCGCGCGGCCGAGCGCCGCAAGCGCGTCGAGACGGCGCTGTCGGTGGTCGGGCTGGGGGACCGCATGGACCACCGGCCGAACCAGCTTTCGGGCGGGCAGGAGCAGCGTGTGGCGATCGCGCGGGCGATCGTGACCGATCCGTCGGTCATCCTGGCCGACGAGCCGACCGGCGACCTGGACGCCAAGACGTCCGAGGAGATTCTGAACCTGCTGAACCTGCTGAACGCGGAGTTCGGGAAGACGATTCTGATGGTCACGCACGATCCGAAGGCGGCCTCGCACGGGCAGCGCGTGCTGCACCTCGAGAAGGGCGCCCTGGAGCGCGACGTGGCCAACCCGCCGCGGCCGGCGACGGCGGGCGCGTCGTAGCGCGAGACCGCGAAGGGGCCGCAACATGACCCGCACCTACATCCTCTTGCAGAACCTGCGGCGCAACCGGCTGCGGACCGGGCTGACGCTGGCGGCGTTCGCGCTGCCGATGGTGGTGTTCGTGCTGGCGATTTCGTTCGTGGTGGTGCTGGTGCAGGTTCTCAAGGCGAACGCCAAGGAGCTGCGGCTGGGGGTGCACCACAAGACCACGCTCATCAACCTGCTACCCGAGGGGCAGCGCGCCAAGATCGAGTCGCTCGACCCCGAGCGCCAGCGGCTGGTGGCGGTCTGCGGCATGCGCTGGTTCGGCGGAAAGCTGCCCAACGAGAAGCAGGCGATCCAGAGCCTGGCGGCCGATGCCGACACCTTCCCGGTCGTCTATAGCGACGCGGGGCTGACGCCGGAAGAGATCGAGGCGTGGAACCGCGACCGGACCGCGTGCGTGCTGGGGCAGGGCATCGTGGACATGTACGGCGGGCGGTACGAGGGGTTTCGGGTGGGCGGGCGGATCACGCTGCGCAGCACGGTGCCGCCATACCTGCAGCTCGAGTTCAAGGTCGTCAAGGTGATGGACAACCCGACGCGGGCGAACGTGTTCTACTTCCGGCGCGACTACATGACCGAGGGGCTCAAGGCGCTGGGCGACGAGAGTCCGCGCTGCAATATCTTCTGGGTGAAGTGCAAGGGGGTGGAAGCGCTGCACTCGCTTCAGGCGGACATCGACAAGCAGTTCGCCAATTCGCCGGACGAAACGAAGACCGAGGACGAGAACACCTTTGCCGCGAACTTCACGCAGGCGCTGGGCAACCTGCCGGGGCTGATGCAGGCGATGGCGATCGTGGTGATGGTGATCATCGGCCTGGTGGCCGGCAACACGATGATGATGAGCTTCCGCGAGCGGACGCGCGAGCTGGCGGTCTTCAAGGCGATCGGCTTTTCGAGCGGGCGGATCTTCCGCATCGTGCTGGCCGAGAGCGTGAGCCTGGCGCTGATCGGCGCGCTGATCGGGGTGCTGCTCAGCGTGCTGGTCATTCCGCTGCTGCTGTCGCTGCTGCGGTCGCGCGGCTTCCTGCCGTTTTCGAACGTCGGCATCTCGGTCCGGGCGGTGGCGGCGTCGCTGCTGATCGCGATGGCGATCGGGCTTCTGGCGGGGCTGTGGCCGGCCTACCAGGCGCTGCACCTGCGGACGGTGGACGCACTGCGCCGCGCGGTCTAGGCGGCGCGGCGGACGGGAGTGAATCGCGATGGCGCTGCCGCTCTCGTACAACTGGAAGAACCTGCTGGCTCGCAAGACGACCACGCTGCTGACCTGCCTGGTGATCGCGGCGGTGGTGGGCGTGTTCACGTGGATGCTGGGGTTCCAGTCGGCGCTGTCGCATTCGCTGTCGGTGGCCAGCGACGGCGAGAAGCTGATCGTGCTGAAGCAGGGCTCGACCTCGGAGACCAACAGCGCCATTCTGCCGGAGGACGAGAAGAAGCTGGCGCAGCTCGCGGAGGTGGCGGTCGAGAACGGCGAGCCGCTTCGCAGCCAGGAGATGATCGTGCAGGTCTCGCTGCCGCGCAAGCGCGACGGCGGCGCGACCCACGCCAACGTCGCGGTGCGCGGCGTGTCGGAGGCGGCCTTTCGCGTGCACCGCAACGTGCGGCTGGTCGAGGGGCGGATGTTCACGCCCGGGCTGGAGGAGTGCATCGTCGGCCTACAGGCGCGCAAGCAGTTCGCCGGGCTCGAGCCGGCCGGCGGCGTCATCCACGTGGGCTACAGCAACAATCGCGGCTACAAGATCGTCGGCTATTTTTCCGCCGATGGCGGCCCGATGGAGAGCGAGGTCTGGGCGCCGGTCACGCTGCTGCTGAACGCCTTCAACCGCACGATGTACTCGTCGGTCAGCCTGCGGCTGAAGCCGGGCGCCGACGCGGCCGCGGTGATCGAACGGATCGAGGGGCCCGGCATCGAGCTGACGGCCCAGACCGAGCCGCAATACTGGCAGGAGCAGTCGAAGTACATCCGCACCTACCTCATCATCGTCGGGAGCCTGGTGGCGATCATGTCGCTGGCGGCGGTCTTCGCGATCGCCAACACGCTCTATTCGACCACGGCCGGGCGGACGCGCGAGTTCGCGATGCTGCGGACGATCGGCTTCTCGCGCGTGCAGATTCTGACGGCGGTCATTCTCGAGTCGCTGTTCCTGGCGCTGTTGGGGGGCGCGGTGGGCTGCCTGGGGTGCGAGGCCTACCTGGCGCTGCTGGGCAACACCAAGGACATGTTCGGCGCCAGCACCTTCACCACACTGGGGTTTGAGATTCACCTCACTCCCGCGGTGGTCGGGCTGGCGCTGGCGCTGGTGAGCGGGGTGGCGGTGGTGGGCGGGCTGTTTCCGGCCTACCGGGCGAGCCGCCTGCAGCCGGTCGAGGCGCTGCGCGAGGCGTGACGATTCGATCGTCGGCGGGCGGCCGCCGGGCATGCGAACGGGTAAGCGATGTCCCTGCGCTGGACCTACCTGTGGCGGAACCTGACGCGCAACCGGGTGCGGACGATGCTGACCTGCGCGGCGGTCGGGCTGCCGATGGTGATCTACGTGCTGTCGTGGGCGGTGGTCGACGGCGTCGAGGAGTTTCTGGAGAACTCGGCGCGGCAGTTGCGGCTGGCGGTGGCGAACAAGGCGTCGATCATCGTGCCGCTGCCCGAGGGCCATCGCCAGAAGATCGAAGCGCTCGCCCGCGAGCGGCAGCGCGCCGTGACCGTCTGCAGCATGAAGTGGATCGGCGGCACGGTGGACGGCAAGCAGCAGCCGCTGTCGACGCTGGGGGTGGACGCCGACACGTTCATCGCGGCGTTCCCCGAATTCGAGCTGACGCCGCAGGAGCAGGAAGCCTGGGTGCGCGACAAGCAGGCGATCATCGTCGGCAACCAGACGGCGGCGCAGTTCGGCTGGAGCGTCGGACAGCGCATCACCATCCGCTCGTCGATCCCGCCGTACGCGCATATCGAGTTTCACGTCGTCTCGACCGCGCCGCGCGCGAAGGACAAGATTTCGAACTGGTTCCACCGGAGTTTCTACGAGGACAGGGTTCAGGAGATGAGCTTTGAGGACCCGCTCGGCAAGGGACGGGTGAGCTTCTTCTTCGTGAAGTGCGCCAGCAAGGAAGACCTCGACCTGTTCCGCAACGCCATCGACCAGACGTTCGCCCACTCGCTAGACGAGACCAAGACCCAGGACGAGAAGGCGTTCATGAACGAATTCATCACGCAGCAGTTCAACCTGCCGCGCAACCTGACCATTCTCTGTCTGGTCACCGTGTTCGTCGCCGTCATGGCGGCCACCAACACCATGAGCATGAACTTCCGCGACCGGCTCAACGAATACGCGACGCTCAAGAGCCTGGGTTTCCGCGGGCGGATGATCTTCGGACTGGTGCAGATCGAGAGCCTGGCGGTCTGCGCCCTGGGCGGCGGCCTGGGCGCGCTGACGCCCTACGTTGCCTTCACGTTCACGCCGCTGCGGAAGCTCTCGGTGCCGGTGATTCAGACCATTCTCATCCGCCCGGCCGTGTGCGGGCAGGCGCTGGTCATCTCGGTGCTGATCGGACTGATCGCCGCGGCGTGGCCGAGCTGGCTGGCGGTTCGGATGCACGTGGTGGCGGCGCTGCGGAACTTGGAGTAACCGGGGAACGCATGGCACTGCCGCTGGCCTACAACTTCCGCAACCTGGTGGTGCGCCGCCTGTCGAGCAGCCTGACGTTCGCCGTCGTGGCGGTGCTGGTGCTGGTGCTCACGGTGCTGCTCTCGTTCGCGGCGGGCATCAACGCCTCGCTGGCGGTCAGCGGCTCGCGCGACAACCTGCTGGTGCTCAAGCGCGGGGCGACGGCCGAATCGACCAGCCTGATTACGCCCGAGGAATACAAGCGGCTGCTGCGGACGCAGGGCATCGCCAACGGCCGCGACGGCAAGCCGCTCGTCAGCCTCGAGCTGTGCGTGCAGACCTCGATTCCGCGGCGCGACGCGCAGGGCAACCTGGCGAACGTGGCCGTGCGCGGCGTCGATCCGATCGCGCTGGACGTGCATTCGGACGTGCGCATCCTGCCGGGCGGGCGGCTGTTCAACCCCGGGCAGCTGGAGGTGATCGTCGGTCAGGCGGCCCGCGATCGCTACCGCGATCTGGACCTGGGCGGCTCGGTCCGGCTCGGGCGGACCGGCACGCAGGTGTTCAAGGTGGTCGGCATCTTCACGGCCGCCGGCGGGGCCTTCGAGAGTGAAATCTGGGCCCCGCGGACGATTCTGACCGATGCCTACGGTCGCCACCTCATTTCGAGCGCCGTCGGGCGGCTGGCGCCGGGGGCCGACGTGGCGCAGGTGAAGACCGAGGTGAACGGTCCGGCCGTCCAGCTGGATGCGAAACTCGAACCGGAGTATTACGCCGAACTGTCGCGCACCTCGCGCGACATCGTCGTGCTGACGTCGGTCCTGATCGTCATCATGTCGGTCGGCGCGATCTTCGCGGTTGCGAACACCATGTTCGCCGCGGTCGACGGCCGGCGGCGCGAGATCGCGATGCTGCGGACGATCGGCTTTTCGCGCGGCGCGATCATCACGTCGTTCGTGATCGAATCGCTGCTGCTGTCGCTGGCGGCGTGCGGGGTCGGGCTGGCGGCGAGCTTCCTGTTCAGCGGCTCGCGGCAGGATTTTTTATCAGACACGACCTGGACGGTGCTGGCATATGAGCTGCGGGTGACGCCCGGGGTGATCGTCACCGCGCTGCTGGTCTCGACCGGCGTGGGCGTCTTCGGCGCCCTGGCCCCGGCGCTGCGCGCCTCGCGCGTCCGGGTGATCGAGGCCCTGCGAAAGGTGTAGCGCTCGCCTAGAATGTCGGCTGAATGAACGCCCCTCCCAACATCAAGGCCCAGCTTCAGTCGCTGCGAATTTCGAAGGAGCAGCGGCCCGAAGGCGCATCCGCGCCGGCGGCGGCGCCCCCAGCGGCGGCGGCGACGGCGCCGGCCGGGCGGTCGCGCCGCGGCGGCGGCTGGACGCGCGGGCTGGTGTGGCTGCTGGTGCTGGCGGTGGTCGGCGTGTGCGGCATGCTGGCGGTGCAGCGCTATGGCGGCGGCCTGCTGGCGCGGTTCACGGGCGACGACCCGGCCGAGCTGAACGTGAAGATCGTTCAGGCGGTGTCGCGGCGCGAAGAGCCGGGCTCGATCGTGGTCTTCAACTCGGTGGGGAAGATCGTGTCGGACCACCGGGTGCAGGTGGTGACCAAGGTCTCGGGGCAGATCGTGGCGCTGCTGTTCGAGCAGGGCGACCGCGTGACCAAGGGGCAGACGCTGGCGCGGATCGAGGATCGCATCTACCGCGCCCGGCGCGACGAGGCGGTCGGTCTGCTGGCCAAGGCCCGCGCCAATCTGAATTTTCGCGAGATCAACTTCGCGCGCGTCAAGAAGATGTACGAGCAGTCGCAGGTCGTGCCCGAGATCGAGATGGCCGAGGCGCGCCGCGCGCTGGACGACGCCAAGGCCCAGGTGGCGGCCGACGAGGCGGCGCTGAACGCCTTTCAGAAGAATCTCGAGGATTGCGAGGTGGTCGCGCCGATTGCCGGGCGCGTGCTGGAGCGAAACGTCGAGGTGGGCGACTTTGTCGCGGCCGAAGGCGGGCGCGGCGCCAACGCCAACGCCCAGTTCGCGTCGATCGCCGACATGACGCAGCTGCGGGTCGAGGTGGACGTGAGCGAGCAGGACATCGCCCGGCTGCGTCCGCGGCAGCGCTGCACCGTCACGCCCGACGCCTACAAGGAGCGGCGCTATCCCGGGTATGTCATGTGGATCGACCCGGGGGCCAACTACAGCAAGGCGACCGTGCAGGTGAAGGTCCGCATCGAGCAGCCCGACGACCACCTGCGGGTCGAAGGCTCGGCGGCGGTCGCCTTTCTGGCCGATCCGCCGGCGTCGCAGTCGGCGGAGGGCGGCGGGGCCGTCACGCGCGTCTGGATTCCGCGGCAGGCGTGTCGCACCGAGGCGGGCGGAAAAGAGGCCCGCGTCTATTTGGTCAGCGACGGGCGGCTGCACGAGTCGCGCGTGTCGACCGGGCTGCGGATCGGCGACGAGGTCGAGGTGACGGCCGGGCTGTCGGGCGGCGAGAACCTGGCGGCCGGCGACGTCGACAAGTTCTCCGACGGCATGCGCGTGCCGCGGCGGTCGAAGTCCTGAGCGGCGCGGGCGGCCGGCGCTCGGCCGGAACGAAAACGGCCCGACGCAGCGCGCCGGGCCGGAATCAACTCTGGTTTGTCGAAGCAGCAGCCTGCTACTTCTTCTTGTATTTCACCGGTCAGCCGAACGGCTTGGTCGACGGCTTGGCGACGGGCTTGCCGGCCAGCAGGTCGTCGAGCGCGGCGGCGACAAAATGCTTGCGGCCGGCGAGGTCTCTGAAGGCGCCTTCATATACGAGCGTGCCCTTGTTGATGATGAAGACGTGGGGCGTGGTCTTGGCGCCATAGGCGTGGCCCGTCTGGCCGTCGAAGTCGGACAGGATCGGGTAGGAAACCTTGTGCTCCTTGGCGTGGGCGGCGTTTTCCTCGTCGGTGCGGAAGTGTGTGCTGTCGACCGCGAACCAGACCACGCCCTGCTTGCCGTAGGTCGCGGCGGTTTCCTTCAGTTCGTCGCAATACATCTTGCAGAAGGGGCAGTCCTTGTTGAACCACTCGAGTACGACCACCTTGTCCTTGTAGTCGGCCAGCTTGTAGCTCTTGCCGGCGAAGTCCTTGAGCGAGAAGTCGGGCGCGGCTGCCCCGAGCTTGGCGAGGGGCTTGGCGTCCTTGGGTTTGGCGTCCCTGGGCTTGGCGCCGCCGGGCGCGGGGTCTTTCATCGCCCAGGCCGGGACCGAGAGCGCCAGTGCCGCCGTGCCGATCAGGACCAGACGTTTCAGCATGAATCGAACCTCCACACCGTCCGGCGGCCGCCAGGTGCGGTCAGGGCGTCGCCGCCAGATGGCATTAATAGCATAGCCATTCGACCGGGTCGGGCACAATCCACGTCGCAGCGGCGGGCGCGTGAAACGCAAATCGGCCGACCCCGCGGGTGCGAGGCCGGCCGATCGATGTTGCAGATGTCACCCGTGGACCGGGCGGTTACTTCTTGTACTTGACGCTGCAACCGAAGGCCTTGGTCTTGTTGTGAGAGACGCTCTTGCCGGCCATCAGCTCATCGAGGGCGGCGGCGACGTAGTTCTTGTCCTTCTTTTCGCTCATGAAGGCGCCTTCGTAGGCGACGGTGCCCTTGTTGATGATGAAGACGTGCGGCGTGACGCGGGCGCCGTACTCGTGGCCGACGTGGCCGTCGAAGTCGGACAGGACGGGGTAGGGCGTCTTCTTTTCGGTGTAGTACTCGGTGTTGCCTTTGGCGTCGTGCATGCTGGTGCTGTCGATCGACCACCAGATGATGCCCTTGCCCATGTACTTGGTGGCGGTCTGCTTGAGGTCGTCCTCGTACTTCTGGCAGACCGGGCAGTCGCGGTTGGTCCACTCGAGCACGACGATCTTGTTCTTGTGCTTCGACAGCTCGAACGTCTTGCCGTCGTAGCCCGTCAGCGTGAAGTCCGGCGCGGGCTTGCCCGGCTCAATGGTCGCCATCGTTCCGCCGTGGCTCGGCTTGTTCATGTGCTTGGCGCGCGGCTTGTCGTCCGGCCCGGCAAACGAAGTCGCCGCGATGCCCAGCCCGGCGATCGCCATGACCGCCCACAGTCTCCGATTCATGGTCACTCTCCCAACAAATTGCCCCACGAACCTTGGCCCCGCGCAGGGTGCATGTCTCGCGGCCACGTCCATATGGCTCAACGGACCATCCGCAGAATCTAGCACCCCCGCCGCCAAAGACAACTCCACCCCTGGTTGGCCTATACTGACCGGGGTCCGCCCAAGCGAGGTAACTTCATGAGCGCCCGGGACATGCTGGCCCCCGCCACCCTGGTGGCCGCCTACGCCCAGGGGCTCTTCCCGATGGACAGCGACGGCCGGCTGCGCTGGTACAGCCCCGATCCGCGGGCCATCCTGCCGCTCGACGAGTTCCACTGCCCGCGCACGCTGCGGCAGCTCTGCCGGCAGGGCCGGTTCGAGATCCGCCGCGACACGGCCTTCGAGGCGGTGCTGCGCGGCTGCGCCGCCGATCGCGTCGACGGCACCTGGATCAGCCCGCGGATCGTCCGCGCCTATCTGCGGCTGCACGGGCTGGGGTTGGCGCACTCGGTCGAGGCGTGGCGCGGCGGGCAGCTGGCGGGCGGCCTGTATGGTGTGGCGCTGGGCGGGGTGTTCTTCGGCGAGTCGATGTTCCACCGCGTCCGCGACGCCAGCAAGGTGGCGCTGGTCGGGCTGGTCGATCACCTCCGCGAACAGAACTTCTCGCTGCTGGACGTGCAGTTTCAGACGCCGCACCTGGCGCGGTTCGGCGTGGTCGAGATTCCGCGCGACGAATACCTGGCGCTGCTGTCGGCCGCGCTGTCGCGCACGGCGCAGTGGTAGCGGCGGGCGGCGCTATTCGGCCGGCGCGCCGCGGCGAATGCGCTCGACGAGCTGGCTGGTGCTGTAGCCGGCGACCAGCTCGGCCAGCACGACGCGGCCGCTGTGCTGCTCGACCGTCTCGCGCCCGACGACGCCGCGGTCGGCCCAGTCGGTTCCCTTCACAAGCACGTCGGGGCGCAGTTCGCGGATCAGCCGTTCGGGCGTCGGCTCGTCGAAGAGGACGACGTAGTCAACGTCGCCGAGCGCGGCGAGCATTCGGGCGCGGTCGCTTTGCGAAAGGATCGGCCGATCGGCGCCCTTGTTCTGCTGGCGGACCGACGCGTCGCTGTTCAGGCCGATGACGAGCACGTCTCCCTGGGCGCGGCAGAACTCGAGCAGCTGGAACGTGGCCGGGTGCAGCAGGTCGAAGCAGCCGTTGGTGAAGACGATTTTCCGCCGCGGGCATGGCGGCACAGCTCGGGCAGGCCGGCAGATCGCGGTGCTTGCCGAGCTGGCGGTGGCCGAGGTTGAGCAGCTCGGCGGCCAATTCCGCCCGGGTGATGGGCACGCAGCCGAACTTCTCGACCTCCAGCCCGCCGGCGATGCTGGCCGCCGCGGCCGCCTGGGAGAGCGGCGTCGCGCGCCGCCGCCACGGCGGCTGCGGCGAGCACGGCATCGCCGCCGGTGACGTCGACATCGCGGGCGCGGGTCGGCACGTGTGCTCGAAGGCGTCGCCGGGGCCGACCAGGTGCCGCGAGCTCCTCGGCGTCGAGCGTGACGCAGACGGCGGTCGTGCGGCAGGCCGCCAGGATGCGCGCGGCGCGCCGCGCACGGCGGCGACATTGGGAAGCCGCGACCGAGGACCAGCTCGGTCTCGGTGCGTGCTGGGGGTGATCTTCGTGGACGCGCCGGCGTAGATGGAATAGTCGGAGAGCCTGGCCGGGTCGACGATGATCTGCATGTCGCGGCCGCGCGCGTGGTCGATCAGTCGCCGCGCCAGTTCGGGCGTGACGACTCCCTTGGCGTAGTCCTGCAGGCAGACCACGCGGCAGTCGCGCGGCAGCGCCTCGACCGCGTCGCACAGCCGCGCGGCGGTGGCGGCGTCGAGCGGCGCGGCGTCTTCGGCGTCGATGCGGATCATCTGCTGGCGGTGGCGATGCTGGGCCAGTCCGACGAGGCGCGTCTTGCGCGTGGTGGCGCGGCCGGGCCGGTCGAGCAGGCCGCGCGTGGCTGCGCCGCAAGCCACCAAAAGGGATCGCATGTCTCTGCCGGCGGTGTCATCGCCGAGGATGCCGAAACAGGCGACCGCGTCGCCCAGGGCGGCGATGTTGGCCGCGACCGAGCCGGCGCCGCCAAGGGTGGTCTCTTCGCGGACAACGCGGACGACGGGCACGGGCGCTTCGGGGCTGATGCGTTCGGCGTCGCCGTAGAGGTAGGTGTCGAGCATGAAGTCGCCGACGACGGCGATCGGGGCTCGGCAGGGGGTGTCGAGGAGTTGGAGAAGCGCTTGCCACATGGTGTTTGGACCGAGTCGGCCACGGCGCGGGCCAGGCGATCGTTGAGCGGATGGTACGGAGAGGCGTCCGGAGCATCAAGCGAACGGCAGAATCGGCTGGGTCGGCGGGCGCGGGCAGCATGCAGTCGTAATATTATGTTTTAGCTGTAGTTATGTAATTGGCCGGGATTCGGCGTGCGCTGTTGGCCGGCGAGCGGTCGAGAATCTGGGAGTTTTTCGCATTCTTTGACGGGTGGGGTCAAGTTTTCAGTATTGAAACGCCGATTTTATCGGTTATGACCTTGCCGTGCCGGACGTACCGGCCCGGGGCGCGGCGCGCCTCCCAAGGACGGATCGTAAGCCATCGCAGGATGCGGGGTTAGCAACATGCGGAGCATCGCGGTCGCCAACCAGAAGGGCGGATGCGGTAAGACGACGATTGCCATCAACCTGGCCGCCTGCCTGGCGCGCGAGGGACAGCGAACGCTGCTGATCGACCTGGACCCGCAGGGGCATTGTGCGCTGGGTCTGGCTGTTCCCGAAGAGCAGATCGAAAACACCATCACCGACGTGCTCGGCCCGACCGATGGCAAGCCGGCCGCCGAACTGGGGCGGATCACCTGGCAGATCGCCAGCAATTTCGACCTGGCGCCGTGCAAGACCAGCCTCGCGGCCATCGAGCGCCGGCTGGCCGGGCTGGCGGATCGACACCATCGCCTGCGCGACGCGCTGCCGGGCGTGGCCGACCGGTACGACTTCGTGCTGATTGACAGTCCGCCGACGGTCGGCTTTCTGACGCAGAGCGCCCTGTATGCCGCGGACGAGGTGCTGGTTCCGGTCGACACCGGCTATTTCGCGCTGCACGGGCTGTCGAAGCAGCTCGAGTCGATTCGCGAGATTGCCGCCGAGACGGGCCGGCCGCTGAAGCTGCGGATCCTGGGAAACCTGTACGACGTGCGGACGAAGCTGGCGCGCGAGATTCTCGCCGAGCTGCGGAAGCGCCACCCGGGCGAGATGCTCTCGACGTTCATCAACTTCAACACCAAGCTGAAGGAGAGCACGAGCCTCGGTCAGCCGATCACGGAATACGATCCGACCAGCATCGGCTGCCGCGACTTCGTTCGGCTGGCGCGCGAAATCATCGCCTTGGGCGACGGGACGGGCACACTCACGCCCGAGCTCGTGGCCCAGGCGGACAAGATCGGGGCGGACGCCGACCGGCTGCTGGCGACGTCCCAGGTGCTGCTGGGGGCGCGGCGCGAGGCGCCAGCGCCGGCGCCGCGCACGGCGCGGCCCGAGCCGGCGCGCAGCGCGGCCAGCGCCACCCTGCCGACGCCGATCAATCTCCCGGCCGAGCTGCTCGAGGCGCCGCTGCCGCGCGAGAGCGCCGCGCAGGCGGCCGCGCGGCACGACGCGGAGATTCAGCGCAAGATTCAGCGGATCTACGGCGTGCAGCCGACCGTCGACGGCGTGCTCTTTTCGACGCGCTGGCTGGGGGCGCGGAGCGTGCGGCTGGCGGGCGACTTCAACGGCTGGAACAGCGAAGTGACGCCGCTCCGCCGGCTGGATGAGGAGGGCACCTTCGAGGTGCGGCTGCCGCTGGCGCCGGGGCGCTACCAGTATCGCTACGTGGTCGACGGCCGCTGGATCAACGATCCATTCAACGCCCTGGTCGAGCAGAATCCGTTCGGCGAGCTGAACAACGTGGCGGTGGTGCGCTAGCGCCGCGACGCGGCACCGCGCGCCAGACCGAGGCCGAGCAGCAGCGTCACGGCGGTTCCGATCGGGAAGTACCACGGATAGGCCAGCCCGGCGAGCGGGCCGCCCGCGCCGGTGGCTCGGCGAAGCCATTCCACTCCCAGCACAACGACGCAGACCAGCGCCAGCCGCACCGGCTCGCGGAACAGCAGCGCCGCACCGAGCAGCAGCAGCGCGCCCAGCGCGGTCCAGGTGGCGGGCGCGGCCCAGTTGGCGTGCACGCTGATGGCGAAGATCGCTACCACCGAGGTCGGCACGGCCCAGATCAGGCCGCGGTCGTCGCGCCGCCCGGGCAGCAGCGCCAAGAGCAGCATGCCGAGCAGCGCGCCGTAGGTGTAGCCGGGCATGGCCAGCGCGAGGTCGAGCAGGTTCTTGTAATGGCGAAAGCGGATGAGCGCCGTGGCGGCGCCGCACAGCGCCACACCCCAGGCGATGATGAGCCAGCGCGCGGCGCGCATGGCCTGGCGGTCGGTGGCATCGTCGGACAGGCCGCGGCGGCGCCAGCCGGGCAGCAGCACGGCGGTGACAGTGGTTTGCGAAAGCGCTGCCAGGGTGCCTTCGAGGGTTGAGATGGCGGCGGCGAAGATCGCGGCGATGACCAGGCCGGTGATGCCGCTCGGCAGGACGCGGACGATGTAGAGCGGGAAGATTCGCTCGGCGCGCTCGCGGACTTGCTGGGCGTCGGCGTTGGGCAGGGGAAGTGCTGGTAGTAGGCGAAGAGCCCCGCGCCAACGAAGAGCAGCAGCACGGTGACGACCAGGCCGGCGTTGGAGAGGTGCATCGCGCGGCGGGCGGGTGACGTCGCGGCAGCAGAACATCCGCTGGGCCATGACCTGGTCGGTGCCCAGGGCGGCGAGATTGAGGAAGGTGGTGCCGAACAGGCCGGCCCAGAGGGTGTATTCCAGCGCCGGATTGAGGCTGAGGTTGAGGGCGTGAAACTTGCCGGCATCGCGGGCAGCGGCCAGGACGGTGGCCGCGCCGCCGGGGACCGACTTGAAGACCCACGCGAGCGAGACGGCCGCGCCGCCGAGCAGTACTGCGAACTGGATGACGTCGGTCCAGATGACGGTGGTGATGCCGCCCAGCAGGGTCCAGGCGATGGCGAACGCGCCGATGACCCAGATGGAATAGACCAGCGGGACGTCGGCGATGACTTCGAGGACCAGCGCGGTGGTGAGCACGCGGACGCCCTGGGCCAGCGTCGCGCCGAGCATGAAGAGCGCCGTGGCGGCGGCGTTCACGCCGGGGCCGAGCCGCTGGCCCATGAACTCGTAGGGGCTGTAGATCTCGCGGGCGTAGTAGGCCGGCACGAAGAGGTAGGCGATGATCAGCCGCGCGAGAATGGACCCCAGCGCCAGTTGCAGGTAGGTGAAGTTGCCGCCGGGGCGGAAGACGATGGCCGGCACGGCGATGAAGGTGACGGCGGAGACTTCGGTGGCGATGTTCGAGCCGGCGACGGCCCAGGCGGGGAGCTTGCGGCCGCCCAGGAAGAAGTCGCGGATGGTGGCGGCGCGGCCGGCGAGGCGCGCGCCGAGCCAGGTGGTGCCGACGAGATAGACGGCGAGCACGCCCCAGTCGAGCGCGGCGAAGCGTGCGCCGGGCGCGGACGACGCCAGCAGCAGGGCAAGGCGCGCGGTCATGCGGCCGGCGTGCCGGCCGGGCGCGAGGCGGGCGGCACGAGCGAATCGACGCGCGGCAGGTCTCGCAGCTTGCGGGCGGGGATGCCGGCCCAGAATTCGTTTTCGCCGACGACGGTGTTGGGCAGCACGACGGCCGACGCGCCGATCATCGCGCCGCGGCCGATGCGCACGCCGCCGAAGATGACGGCGCAGCCGCCGATGAGCACGTCGTCTTCGATGATGGTGCGGCGGATGGTGACGCTGTCGCGCTCCTGCCAGTGGCCGGAGATGATGGCGCCCAGGCCGATGACGACGTTGCGGCCGATGGTGACCATGGCGGGGTCGAGGATGCGGGCGTCGGTGACGCCGAGGGAGCGCGAGCTGGGGCCGAAGATGCGGGCCATGAGCCACGACTGCGGCGGCAGGCTGGCCATGTGGTGGACGAGGAATCCGGGGAACGGCGGCTCGTAGCGCGCCTTGGTGAGCACGGCGATGAAGCAGGCGGCGACCAGGTCGCGCCCGGGCTTGGCGTGCGCGCCCAATGGATAGGTGCCTTCGCGCGGGCGCGGAATGGGCAGGCGCAGCAGGATGAGCAGTAGGACGTAGATCGTGTTGTAGGCAAACGCCAGGCCGATGGCGCACCAGCCCCAGTGATAGGCGGCGCGCCAGCCGGTGCGGAGCGGCGGTTCGTGGGGCCAGAGATCAAAGCGGTTGAACAGCAGGACGGTCAGCACGCCGGCGCCGGCCCAGAGGATGAGGCGCGCCCAGGCGTCGAGCGCCAGGAACATGCGCATCGAGTGGCGCGGATCGAACGGCTTGTTGCCGCCGGGCGGCACGGGCGTGGATTGCGATTCGTACACCGGCACCTCACGCGTCTTCGGGCTCGCCGCCGGCGCCCAGCGGGCAGCGACAGACGGCGGCATAGTCGGGTCCGGACCGCTGCAGGAGGGAATCAAACAGCACCAGCTCGTCCACGTCCATCCGGCCGCCGCGAAAGCCCGGCACGCGGGCCACGGCGGCGCGGAGGGTGGCCGTCAACGCCGGTTTTCTCACGCGGCCGATGGTGACGTGGGGCGAGAAGGCGCGGCGCTCGCGCGGGAAACCGAGGGCGTCGAAGGCGAGTTCGCACCGTTCGTGGCAGGCGGCCAGGGCGCCGTCGGGGTCGCGGACGCCGGCCCAGAGGATGCGCGCCGCGCCGGCGGTCGGGAAGATGCCGACGCCGGACAGTTCGCAGGAGAGCGGCAGGGTCTCGGCGGCGGCGGAGCGGACGGCATCGCAGACGGCCGGCAGGTCGGAATCGCCGACGTCGCCGAGGAATTTGAGGGTGAGGTGCATCTGGGGGGCCGAGAGCCAGCGCAGGCCGTCGTACTGGCCGATCTGCTGCTGGAGGCGGATGAGCCGGGTGGTGATGGCGTTCCCGGGTTCGATGGCGACGAAGAGGCGCATGCGACCTCGACGAGAGAGCGGCGACGGGGCGCCTCAGGCGAACTGGACCATCTTGCGGAGCTCGCCGAGGCGCTGCTCGAGCGCGTCGCGCGTGGCGCGGCGCAGCCCGTCGAGCGAGAAGCCCTCGATGGTGAACGACGCGGTGACCGTGCCGCGCGCCACGGCGGCGCGGACGTCGGCCGGCTCGAAGCGTCCGGCGGCGGCGAGGTAGCCGAGCAGGCCGCCGGCGAAGCTGTCGCCGGCGCCGGTGGGGTCGACGACGCGCGTGGTGGGGTAGGCCGGCAGGCTGAAGAGCTCGTCGCGCGTGACCAAGAGCGAGCCGTGCTCGCCTTTCTTGACGATGACGAAGCGCGGGCCGAGGTCGAGCACGGCGCGACCGGCGTCGATGAGGTTGGCCTGGCCGGAGAGCAGCCGCGCCTCGCCGTCGTTGAGGACGACGCCGTGACCGCAGGCGAGGGTGCGTTTCAACTCGTCGCGGGCGGTGTCGATCCAGAGGTTCATGGTGTCGGCGACCACGAGGCGCGGCGCGCGGACCGCGCCGAGCAGCTCGCGCTGCAGCGCCGGGTGAGTGTTGGCGAGGAAGACGACGGTGCTGTCGGCAAAGGCGGGGGGAATCTTCGGTCCGGCCTCGCCGAGCACGTTGAGGTCGGTGCGGATGGACTCGGCCGAGTTCATGTCGCCGACGTAGCGCCCGTGCCAGCGGAAGGTGCGCGACCCGCGCCGCACCTCGAGCCCGGCCAGGTCGATCGGGCGGCCGGCGAAGACCTCGCGCAGCGCGGGGGGAAAATCTTCCCCGACGACGCCGACCAGCCGCACCGGGGTTTGCAGCGACGCGGCGAAGGAGAAATAGACGGCCGAGCCGCCAAGCACGTCGCGCGCGGCGCCGTGAGGAGTTTCGACGGTGTCGATTCCGATGCTGCCGGTGACGAGTAGCGACATGCGCGAGCCTCGATGAACAGGGGTGCGGGTGAAATCAGGGGGCGTCGGTCGCGTCGATGACCTCGGTCGACGTGTCGGACCGTGCATCGGCGACGCGCGGCGTTCGGCCGCGGGCGATCGGGCCGGTCGCGCCCGCATCAACCGCTGGGGCCGGCTCAGCCGCACCGGCCGGGCGATCGGGCAGGTGCAGGACCATGCCCGGGCGGAGATTGGCCGGATCGCCGCGGACGAGCCGCTTGTTGAGCGAGAGCACATCTTTCCAGCGCTTGCCGCTGCCGAGTTGGTCGGCGGCGATGGAGTAGAACGAATCGCCGGCCTGGACGACGTAAGTTCGCAGCGCGCCGGGCGGCGCGGAGCTGGGCGCCGGCTCGGCGGCGTGTGCGTCGCCGGGCGCTGCGGCATGCGCCTCGTTGGAACCGGCGGGCGGCGGAACGGCGCGGTCGCGCGACGTGGGGGCCGGCAGCGTGATGGTCATGCCTACGAAGAGACGCTTGGGCCCGCGGACCTTGGGGTTGGCTTCGAGGATGTCGCGCACCTTGTTGACGTCGCCGTAGAAGCGCCGCGCGATGGCGGCCAGGGTGTCGCCGCGCTTGACGACGTAGTTTCTCGGCCAGCCATCGGCGCCGGGCGCGGCGGCGGCGGGGTCGGCCGACTTGCCGGGCGCGGTCTCGGAGGCATTGCTGGCCACCCAGCCGGGCTGCGGCGCCGGCTCGGTGGCGGACGGCAGGGTGACGCGGCCGGACCCACTCTTCGGGGCGCTGCCGGGCTGTTCGGAAGAGACCCAGCGATTGGGATCCTGCCTGTACTCGGCGAGGAAGGCCTCGCGATCGCGATCGACCGGCTCGACCGGGCGTGGCGACGGGGCGGGACGATTGTCGAGCGAGACGACGCTGGTGCCGGCGATCGGCAGCGGCGCGGCCGGGGCATCCGTCGGCGGTTTTGACTTGGCAGCCGACTTGAGCGTCTCTGAAGCATGGGTGCGCAGCGGGGTGACCGGCGGCAGGATTGTTCCGCCGGGCAGGCGGCCGTCGGCGGAAAAGGCCGGTTGGCGCGGCGCCGGCGGCCCCATGGCGACGGACTCGACCGCGTCGATCTGGGAGCGCGGCGGCAGGACGGCGGGTCGGGCTGGCATCTGGGCCCAGGCCGGCGGGCCGATCTGCGCAGCGGCGAGGGTGATCGGCCGCAGCCCGGCGGAGGGTGTGCCGGCGGGCGCTGCCGGCGCGGCATTGCGCGGCGTCAGCGGCGGGAGGGCCGATGGTTGAGCGGGCATGTTCTGGCCGGCCGCGGGCGGCGCCAAGGCGAGGATGACGTCGTGCTCTTCGTGTCGGGCGCGCCAGAAGTAGAGGCTGGCGGCGACGACGACGACCAGCCCGATGACGACGCCGATGCGCGTCTCCGAACGCATGATGACCCTCCGTGGTTCGAGGCTATGCGCCGGCCATGGCCGGTCGCCGAGCCGTGCGGTCCGCGGTCGGCTTCATGCGCCGCGCCAGCGCCAGCAGCAGCGGGCTCGCGACATAGACGGAGCTGTAGGAGCCGCTGAGGGTGCCGATGAGCATGGCATACATGAAGCCGTGAACGCCCGCGCCGCCGTACCAGTACATGATAAAAGCGGTCACCAGCACGGTCAACACGGTGAGCAGGGTTCGCGAGAGGGTCTGGTTGATGCTGTTGTTGATGAGCGACGGGCGCAGCTCTTCGGCCTTGCCTCGGTTTTCGCGCATGCGGTCGAAGACGATGATGGTGTCGTTGACGGAGTAGCCCACCACCGTCAGCAGGGCGGCGACCATGGCGAGGTCGACGCGGAAGTGCTCGATGTGCAGCGCCTGTCCGATGGCGGTGCCGGCGAGGAACTGCGACACGGCGACGAACCCGAGGGCCACGAAGACGTCGTGGATGAGCGCGATCACGGCCGCCGCGCCCCAGGTCATCGACCCGAAGCGGAACCAGACGTAGATGATGATGGCGATCCACGAGAGGCCCAGCGCGATGTAGGCCTTGTTCTTGGCCTCGGAGGCGACCTGCGGCGCGAACTGCACGATCTTGCCGAGCGACGTCTGGCGCTCGAGGGCGGCGCGGACGAGCCGGGACTCGGGCTCGGCCAGGTTGGCGCGCCACGCCTCGGAGGACTCGGCCGTCTCGTCGTAGACGAAGTTTTCGTCGCTGACCATGACGGCGACGTCGGTGAAGCCGTCGCCGGACGACGCCTTCTTCAGGCCGACGACGGCGGAGTCGCGCCAGCCGGTGCGCTCGAAGCCGGGTTGCAGGCGCATGGCGGCGATGCGCTTGCCGAGCGCCTCGGCGGTTTGCGGCGGGTTGAGCCCGGAGAGCACCAGGGCGACGCCGCCGCGGTGCTCGCTGGCGTCGGCGATGATCGAGGCGTCGCCGGTGACCTTGGCGAGGTCGGCGTCAGTAATGGGGAAGAATTCTGCGCCGGCCAGCCGCTCGTTCTTGCGGATGTCGAAGGCCAGCGACGGCGCGACGTCGACGTCGGAGCCCATGGCCGAGAGGATGGCGGAGACGACCACGTCCTTGCTGGTGACGCGGCTGATGATGTCCCACGAGCCGCCGGCCGCGGAGGCGCCTTCGACGGATTTCACTTCCTGAATCTGCGCTTCGCGCAGGTCGCCGGACCAGCGGCGCAGCTGCGACGCGACGCGGGCCAGTCCGCCGCGCAGGCCGAGGCGCGTCGGCTCGGCCTTCGCGTCGGAGACGCCGTCGGCGCCGATCTGCACGTCGCCCTTGGTCGCGAGGGTGAGCTGCTCGGCGCCGGTCTCGCGCATGCCGTTGGGGGCGAGCCAGTCGCCGAGGACGGCCTGGAGGAAGTCGCGCATGCGACCGGCCGGAACGCCGGGCACGCCGAGGACGAACTCGTTGCCCTTGGCCGAGATGTCGGCGCGCTGGCCGATGGCGTCGGCGAACTGGGCCAGTTCGTCGGCGGCGCGGCCCATTCGCGCGCGGATGTCCGCCTCGGAGAGCGAGCCGGGGTTCTTGAGGTCGATCGAGGCGGTGGTGCCGCCGAGGAATTCGATGTCGTACAGCTGCTTCGGATCGCGCGTGGCGAACAGCGCCAGCCCGCCGACGGCGAGCACGCCGGACATGAAATAGAACAGGTGGCGCTTGGCGTACCAGTCGATCTTGGGGACGCCGATGAGGCGCAGCATGGGCAGGCGCGATCCGCCGGACGATCCGGCGACCGAGTGAATGACCCGGCCGATCCACATGAGCACGAACAGCGCCGCGACCGACCCGCCGACGTAGAGCAGCAACTGGGCGAAGGCCAGCGACAGGGCGCCGGGCTGGTTGTCCGGGGCGATGAGCGCCCGGCCGGCAAACAGCAGCAGGGCGCCCACCGCCAGCGGCGCGGCGGCGCAGACGAAGAAGTCCTTTACCAGCTCGGCCGTGACGCGCGGCAGGGTCATGAACTCGAAGAAGACGCGCGTCAGCGAGACGGCGGTGAAGATGTTGATGACGACGCCGGCCGCCAGCGTGAGGCCGAAGCCCTTGATCTCCTCACTGGCGATCCAGTAGAGGATGACGCTGGTGATGAAGGTGGTCAGGTTCGAGTCGATGATGGCCGACAGGGCGCGCTCGTAGCCGAGCCGGATGGCGGTGCGCAGCGGGATGCCGCGGTCCTGCTCTTCGCGGATGCGCTCGTTGATGAGGATGTTGGCGTCGACCGCCATGCCGATCGAGAGCACCAGACCGGCGACGCCGGCCAGGGTCCAGGTGGCGCCCATGAAGCCGAGGACGGCGAGGGTGAGCAGGACGTTGAGCCCGACGGCGATGACGGCGATGGCGCCGGCGTAGAAATAGTAGATGAGCATGAAGGCGGCGACGGCGACGGCGGCATACTGGCTGGAGCGCAGGCCGGACTCGCGGTTGGCGGCGCCCAGGCTCGGGCCGACGGCGCGGACGCTGATGGGCGGCTCCTTGAGCTTGCGCGGCAGGCTGCCGGCGTTGAGCTTCTTGACCAGTTCCTGAACCTCGGTGACGGTGAAGTTGCCCTCGATGATGCCGCGCGTGCGGATGACGGCGTTGATGGTGGCGGCCGAGACGGCGCGGTCGTCGAGGAAGATGCAGAGCAGCTTGTCCTTGTTGAGGCGCGTGAGCGCTTCAAAGCGGATGCCGCCGCGCTCGTCGAGTTCGAAGGCCACCGCCGGGCGACCCTTGTCGTCGCGGGTGGGGTTGGAGGATCGCAGGGACCAGGAGGTCTCGCCGGGCCGGTGGGTGAGCGCCTTGTTGGCGGTGATGTAAGAGAGCACGTAGTACTTGTCGGCGTAGCGCTCGACGACCTGGCGCTCGGAGCGCTTGCGCTGCTCGAAGGTCTTGTCGATGTCGGGCGACTTGAAATAGTCGCGCGGCTTCTCGATCTCGAACCAGGCGAAGGTCTCTTCGCCGGCGCGCGGGCGCGGGCCGTACTTCTGCAGGTTGGCGCGGTAGGTGTCGAAGCGCGTCGGTTCGGCCGGGTCGGTCTCGGCGAGAATGCGGAACTCGAGCACGCCGGCGCCGCGCAGCAGGCGCTCGAGGTCGGCCGGATCGTCGAGCGTGCCGCCGCGGCCGCGCTTCTGGCGCCACTCGTCGTAGGCGGCCACGACCTTCTGCAGCATGTCGCCGCGCTCGGGCAGGGCATCGGTCAGTTTCTTGAGTTCGTCGGCGCGGAACTTCGACTTGGGCTTGGCCTCGAGAATGGCCTGGAGCTTCGCCAGGTCGACATTGGTCGCGAGCACGTCTTCAAGCTTGTGGTCGAGCTTGTCTTCGTTGTCGTTGAGGGCGTCGACGTTGTTGGCGGCCTTGGCGGCGACCAGGGCGTCCTGAATCGCGGCCAGCTCGGCCAGCAACTGCTTGCGCCGCGCCGAACCGCGCGCGAGCGCCTCGAGCGCCGCGGTCCGCTCGGCGGCCGGGCGGTTGATGGCGATCAGCACCTCGCTGCGCTTGATGTTCGAATCGCGCAGCTCGTTGCGCAGCCCGTCGTAGGCCTGGCGCCCGCGCAGCAGCGCCTCGGACGGACGGGGCATCTGGATTTCGAGCCGGTTCGAGCCCACCGGACGCCAGACGAGGTTCATCACGCCGTCCGGATCGACGCGCTCCTGGAGCACCTTCATGACCTGCTCCGACAGGCCGGCCTTCTGGGCGGCGTCCATGCCGGTGTCGTCGATCTCGTAGAGCAGGCTGTAGCCGCCCTGGAGGTCGATGCCGAACTTGAGCTTCTCGTCGATCGGCCACGAGGCGTAGACGCCCAGGCCGGTGACAACGGAGGCGATCAGGATCTTGGTCCAGATTTGACGGTCGTTCATGACGGTGTCTCGCGTTGACGGAAGGCGAGGATGCGTTCGTGCGCCGCGGCGACGCGACCCGACAGCCTCAGCCGGAGAATGTGAATCGGGTCGCCCGCGGCAACCCCTCGAGTGATTTGAGAACTACGCATTGAGAAACCGGAGACGCGCCGCCGGGCACGGCTCGCAGCCTCCCGGCGACGCACGGCAGCCCGCGCCGGCTAGCGCGGCGGCGCGTGCGCGAAGTGGGTCGGCCGGTGGGCCCGCGGCCGCGGAACCACGGTGCGGGCGAAGATCGAGCCGATCGGAGCGCGCGCCGAGTCGGACACGGCCGCGCCCGGCAGGCTGCCGGCCAGCGGCAGATCGGCGCCGCCGGCGCCGCCGCACTTCACGGACGGGGCGTCGACCCAGATGGCGGCAGGAAGCGTCGGCGCGGGATTGGGGATCGGCCGGCCCGCCGGTCGCGACGGGGCCGGACGCGGCGCGCTGCGCCGCGCGGGCCGGATGACGTGGGCCGTGGCGGCCGGCGTCATGGCGGCGATCAGGCCGACGGCGATCAGCAGCCCGCCAGCGGCTTGCACTCGTCGATCGTGCAACCTCAACACGCACAGAACTATACCCGCGTCGCCGGGGCTGGGAAAGCGCGGTGAAATTCGGACACGTTGACTCGCAGGGCCGGTGTGCTGGACTGCGGGGCCGGTAATGCCGGGTGGCTGTAGAAACTGGGGTCGCAACGGGCGCCGCTGCCTGGCCCGATTGCCGTCGCCCGCGAGGCGTTCGGCGGAACGCGCTGCGCCGGGGCGGCTGGTTATACTGCCCGGCCCGAGTGGCGGCCGGCGTCGAGCCCGGCGAGCCGCATCCACTGGTTCGGGATGGAGGAACACCGATGTCGCAGATGATCTTGCTGTTCGGGATCGCGCTGGGGACCGCGGTGGGGCTGGCGGCGGTCCCGGCTTCGGCCGAGAGCCATCCGTTCAGCGTGCACGACCTGGTCGCGTTCGAGCGGATCTCGGACGTGCAGCTTGCGCCGGACGGGCGCCGCGTCGCGTTCACGATTCGCGCCACCGACCTGGAGGCCAACAAGGGCAAGACCGACCTGTGGCTGATGAACGCCGACGGCGCGGCCCTGCGCCGGCTGACGACGCATGCCGCGGCCGCCAGCAGTCCGCGCTGGTCGCCGGACGGGCGGACGATCTACTTCCTGACCGCGCGCAGCGATTCGCAGCAGGTGTGGAGAATCGCGCCCGACGGCGGCGAGGCGGAGCAGGTCACCAAGCTGCCGCTCGACGTCGGCTGCTTCAAGGTCTCGCCGGACGGCAAACGGCTGGTGGTGGCGCTGGAGGTGTTCCCCGGGCAGTCGCCGGATGCGACGAAGAAGAAGCTCGACGAGGACGGAAAGAGGAAGGCGACCGGCAAGCTGTATGACAAGCTGTTCTTCCGCCACTGGGATACGTGGAAGGATGGCCGGCGCTCGCACCTGTTCGCGGTGGCGGTCGACGGCAGCGGCTCGCCGATCGACCTGATGAAGGAGCTCGACGCCGACGCGCCGCCCAAGCCGTTCGGCGGCGACGAGGAGTTCGCGATCACGACCGACGGCACGGGGGTCGTGTTCGCGGTCCGCAACCAGGGGCCGCGCGAGGCGTGGTCGACGCAGTTTGACCTGATGCTGTCGCCGATCGACGGCTCGGCGCCGCCGCGGGTGGTCGTCGATGGCAAGGGGGCGACGACCAGCAGTCCGCAGTTCTCGCCGGACGGCAAGACGCTCGCCTACCTCAAGATGATGAAGCCCGGCTACGAGGCCGACCGGCAGCGGATCGTGCTGCTCGACTGGCCCGCCGGCCAGCCGCGCGTCTTGACCGAGGCGTGGGATCGCTCACCCGGCAAGCTGGACTGGTCGCGCGACGGGCGGACGCTCTACGCGTCGGCCGATCATCTCGGGCAGCATGCGCTGTTCGCGGTGGACGCGGCCAGCGGCGCGGCGCGCGAGGTGGTGAAGCAGGGTCACGTGGCCGACTTCGCGGTCGGCGGGGAGCGGATCTTCGTGGCGCTCGACCATCTCCGCAGCCCGGTCGAGATCTACGCCGTTTCGCCGGCCGGCGGCGAGCCGACGCAACTGACGCACGTCAACCAGGCGCGGCTGTCGGCCTGCAGGCTCGGCGAGCCGGAGCAGTTCTCGTGCAAGGGGTGGAACGATGAGCCGGTGCACGTCTATGTGGTCAAGCCGGTCGACTTCGACCCGGCGAAGAAGTATCCGGTCGCGTTCCTGATTCACGGCGGGCCGCAGGGCTCGTTCGGCAACGACTTCCACTATCGCTGGAATCCGCAGACCTACGCCGGCGCGGGATATGCAGCGGTGATGGTCGACTTCCACGGCTCGACCGGCTACGGGCAGGCGTTCACCGACGCCATCAACGGCCACTGGGGCGATCGGCCGCTGGAGGACTTGCAGAAGGGGCTGGCGGCGACGCTGGCGAAATATCCGTGGATGGATGGCGACCGCGTGGCGGCGCTGGGGGCGTCGTTCGGCGGATACATGATCAACTGGATCGCCGGCGCCTGGCCTGATCGCTTCCGCTGCCTGGTCTGTCACGACGGCAATCTCGACGAGCGGATGGCCTACTACGACACCGAGGAGCTGTGGTTTCCCGAGTATGAGCACGGCGGGCCGCCGTGGGAGGGCGGCGCGAGCTACACCACGCACAACCCGATCGACCTGGTCGGCCAGTGGAAGACGCCGATGCTGGTAATTCACGGCGGGCGCGATTATCGCGTGGTCGACACGCACGGCATGTCTACGTTCACGGCGCTGCAGCGGCGCGGAATTCCGAGCAGGTTTCTTTACTTCCCCGACGAGAATCACTGGGTGCTCAAGCCGGCCAACAGCATCTTGTGGCACGAGACGGTGCTAGGCTGGCTGGATCAGTGGTGCAGGAAATAGCGCGACGCAGCGGATCGCGCCGGGCGCACGTCGCCACTCGCGCGGCTCAGCCGATCTGCCCGATGAGCAGGCAGTAGCCGTCCGGGTCGTGGACGCGCAGCTCGCCGGCGGGCATGTAAGGCGGGTGGGTCGGCTCGAAGACGACGCGCCGGGCGGTGGCGTGCGGATTGCCGGGCTCGAATCGGCCGCCGTCGGTCAGGCCACTGGCCAGCAGGTGGGCCCGCAGACCGGCGACGTCGGGGCAGTAGAGGTAGAACAGCACGGCCTGATGCTCGGCGACGACGGGTTCGCCGGCGAGCGCGATCATCAGCTCGGCGGAACCGCAGGCGAGGAAGGCCCAGTAGGGTCGGCCGTCGGGCGTGAACTGGATGTCTCGGGCGGCGAAGCCGAACAGGCCGTAGAAGCGCTCGGACGCCGAGACGCTCGCCACGTGGGCGAAGGCGACGATGCGATCGACCCGGGGCGGGGCGGCGACGGTTGCGGCGGAAGGCTGGATCATCGCCGCAGTGTAGCCGCTTGGCGCACGGAGTACACTGCGCCGCGGATGACTGCGGCGCCCGATTCCACGGAATCCCTGCCGCGCTGCCCGGAGTGCGGCTATTGCATCGCGACCGACTCGCCGCGCTGCCCGGAGTGCGGCGTGCTGCTGGCCGAGGCCGAGCATCGCTGGCGCACCAGCCGCCGCGCCGACCTGGACAGCGCCGATCGCACCGCGGCGTTGGTCGAATTGCTGGCGCTTCTGCTCGGCTGGCTGATGATCCTGGCTGGCGCGGTGATGCGCATCAGCACTTGGCGCGACGGCTCGCAGATGTTGCCGCGCCATCCGTCCGGTCCGCTGCACAGCGGCGACGCGGTGCTCTGGATGATCACCGTCGGGGTCTTGGTTCGCCTGCGCCTGGATGAGCGGCGGTTGCAGCTGTGGCTGCCGGTGATCGGCGGGATCTGGCTGATCCTGGGCATCCTCGCGCTGTTGATTCCGTAGCGGCCGGCGCGTCGCGGTTCGCGCCGCCGCCCGGGCGGCGATACAATTCGCGATCGGTGAAACCATGAGCGATTCCGCGTCCGTCGCCGAGAGTCTGAGTCTGCCGTTTCCGCCCGACGTCTATCGAAAGCGCCGCGCGAAGCTGGCCGCCGCGCTCAAGCGGCCGATGGCGCTGCTGTCGGGCCATGCGCCGGCACGCAATTACGAGGCCAACGTCTTTCCGTTCCGGGCCGCCAGTCCGTATCGCTACTTCGGCGGGCCGTCGATCGAGAACTGCGCCCTGCTGATCGAGCCGCGCAGCGACGGCGAGCAGGGGTGCACGCTCTTCTGCCCGCCGGTGACGGCGGACGACGAGGTGTGGCTCGGGCCGGTGCCGTCGCGCACGGCGATCGCCGCGGCGGCCGGGATTTCGGGCGCGGCGATTCGCGACGCCGACGCGCTGGCGACGGTGAGCGCCGGGCGCGACATCGCGGCCATCTGCCCGCCGCAGGTGAACGCGCTGGCGTGGCGGAAGCGTCTGGGGCTGGCGGACGCGACGACCGACGAGATGCTGGCAATCATCGACCTGCGGCTGGTGAAGGAGGAGGCGGAGCTGGTCGCGATGCGCCGCGCGGCGGCGGTCAGCTGCGAGGGGCAGCGGGCGGCGCTGGCGGCAACGCGCCCTGGCCGGCTCGAGGCCGACGTGGCGGCCGCCTTTCACGCCGTGCTGGTTCGCCGGCTGTGCGCGGTGTCGTTCAACCCGATCATCTCGGTCCGCGGCGAGATACTGCACAGCCACACGCACGGCAACCGGCTCGAGGCGGGCCAACTGCTGCTGTGCGACGCCGCCGCTGAAGAGCCGGGCGGCTACGCCGGCGACATCACGCGAACCTGGCCGGTCGACGGCCGATGGACGCCCGTTCAGCGGCACCTGTATGACACGGTCGAGCGGGCGCTGAACGCGGCGGTGGCGGCCTGCACGCCGGGCCGGCGCTATCGCGAGGTGCACGATCTGGCCGCGCGGGTGGTCTGCGAGGGGCTGGTGGCGGCGGAGTTGCTGCGCGGAAAGCCGGACGAGCTGGCGGCGCGGTTCGCCCACACGCTGTTTTTCACGCACGGGGTCGGGCACCTGATCGGGCTGGACGTGCACGACCTGGAGGAGTTCGGCGACCTGGCGGGCTACGCCGCGGGCCGCACGCGCCGGCCGGAGTTCGGCAGCAAGTTTCTGCGGCTCGATCGCGACCTGTCGCCCGGATACTGCGTGACCGTCGAGCCGGGCATCTACCTGGTGCCGACCGTGTGGAACTATGACGCGCTGTGGCGCCCGTTTGCCGAGGTGGTCAACCGCCCGAAGGTGGACGCGCTGCTGCGCGACCGCTTCGGCGGGATTCGCATCGAGCACACTGTCGCGGTGCGCGCGGCCGGCGGCCCCGAGGTGCTGACGGCCGAGTGTCCGACCGGTGCGGATGCGGTGGCGGCACTGGTGGGTCAGGCCGGCCACTGATCGGCGATCGCCGCGGCGGCGAAGACCAGGCTCACCACGCCGTTGACGGTGAAGAAGGCCAGGTTGACGCGCGAGAAGTCGTCCGGCTTCACCAGCGACTGCTCGATCGCCAGCAGCAGCGCCACCGCGCCCAGCCCTGCCCAGTAGATCGCCCCGGCGTGCTGCATTCGACCGACGAAGAGCAGCAGCGCCACCGTCGCCAGGTGACAGCCGCGCGACAGCCACAGCGCCGCCGCCGGGCCGAAGCGCGCCGGCACACTGAAGAGCCCGTCGCGGCGATCGACGGCGATGTCCTGGCAGGCGTAGATCAGGTCAAACCCGGCGATCCAGAGCATGACCGCCAACGAGAGCAGCAGCGCCGTCGGTCCGACGGTGGCCGGACAGACGGCCACCCAGGTCGCGAGCGGCGCAAAGCCGATGGCCGCGCCCAGCACGAAGTGCGCCGCGGCGGTGAAGCGCTTGGTGTAGGAGTAGAACGCCAGCAGCGTCAGCGTGGGCGCGGCGAGTCGCAGCGGCCATTCGTTGGCGTACAGCGCGCGAAACGCGGCGCCGCCGGCGACGAACACCGCGCCCGAGCCGATCAGGAACGCACAGGCCGCGCGGCGCGAGATGCGCCCGGTGACCAGCGGCCGCGCGGCGGTGCGCGGATTGCGGGCGTCGATGGCGGCGTCGGCGACGCGGTTGAAGGTCATCGCGAAGCTGCGAGCGGCGACCATGCAGAGCACGATCAGGCCGACCTGTCCGGCGGACGGGTGACCTTCGGGCAGCGACCGTCCGGCCATGACCAGCGCGATGAGCGCGAACGGCAGGGCGAAGACCGAGTGCGAGAACTTGATCATCTCGCCCCAGGCGCGGACGGTCGAACGCAGCGTGGCGGAGTCGGGCGTCATGTCGGGCACGGCGGGCGGGGCTAGCGCATCGCCGGCGCTCGGGCGGCGAGCGCGTCGCGGTAGGCCTGCACGCAGCGCTCGGCGGCGTCGCGCCACGTGAGCTTGCGGATTTCGAACTGCCCGTGCTCGCGCAGCGTGGCCTGCAGCGGCGGATGTCGCAGCACGGCGATGATCTTGTTGGCCATTTCGTTCACATCCCAGAAGTCGACCTTGAGGCAGTGCGACAGCACCTCGGACACGCCGCTCTGCTTGCTGATGATGACCGGGACATCGTGCGAGAGCGCCTCGAGCGGCGCGATGCCGAACGGCTCGCTGACCGACGGCATGACGTAGAGGTCGGCCATCTTGAAGACCCGCGCCACGTCGGCGCCGCGCAGAAAGCCGGTGAACAGCACCTTGTGGCCGATGCCCATCTCGGCGGCCAGCTCGATCATGCGGCGCATCATGTCGCCGCTGCCGGCCATGACGAAGCGGACGTTGTCCATGTATTCGAGCACGCGCTTGGCGGCGGCGATGAAGTATTCCGGCCCCTTCTGCATGGTGATGCGGCCGAGGAACAGGACGATGCGCTCGTCCTTGCGGATGGGGGGCGGCTCGGCGACGCCGGAGCGGTCGTCGATGGCGTTATAGACCACCTCGATCTTCCCGGGCGGCACGGCGTAGCGCGACACGAGGATGTTCTTGGTGAGATGACTGACGGCGATGACGCGATCGGCCGTGTGCACGCCGCGCCGCTCGATGTCGTAGATGCGCTGGTTGACGTGTTCACCGCTGCGGTCGAACTCGGTCGAGTGCACGTGCACCACCAGCGGCCGGCCCGAGACCGCGGCGACCGCCATGCCCGCCGGGAAGGTCATCCAGTCGTGGGCATGTACGACCTCGAACGACTCGCTGCGGCCGATGGCGCCGACCAGCGCGGCGTAGCGCTCGACCTCGGAAAAGAGGTCGCCGCCGTAGTGCTCGCCGGGGCCGGGGCCGGCGCCGAGCGGAACGTGCGCGACGATCGGCACCTCGGCCGAGCGCACCGGCTGGGTGTTGCCCGGCTCGGTGACGTCGTAGACCAGGCGGGTTGCGACGCCGCCCGCGACGGCCGGCGCGCCGGCGGCCACATAGGACTGCCCGGGCGTCGAATAGGGCGACAACTGGGCATCGACGGTGCGAATGGTGACGTTGGCGAGTTCGCTATGCGGCGCGGAGGTGACGACGCTTGCGGGCTGCGGGGCGGCGGCGGGCTTGATCTGGTCGTAGCGCGGCGCGACCAGTGTGACGTGGGTGTCGCGATCGGGCCGGACGGGGCGCGGCAGAACGAAGAGGATCTCGGTGGCGATTTCCGACAGGGCGCGCGTCAGCCCGTAACAGGCGGTGCCCAATCCGCCGGAGATGAACGGCGGAAACTCCCAGCCCAGCATGAGGACTTTCATGGTTGCCACACTTTGACCGGGCCCGACGCCGGAGGGACCGGCGCCGCGCGCGCTGAGAACCGACATGCGGCGTACACTCGCTTCCCGTGAGCCATCGAGCCGATCGGGCGGGCCGGCGCTCTGCGGCGAATGCAGACGCGAAGCCGCGCCCGGCGCGGCGATTTTCAATCCGCCGGTGCGGGGCGTCAAGGAATGGCGCCACCGGCGGCCGTCCGGCGCTGTGCGGCGCGGGTTCTCACGTCCGAGATTGAAGTCGCCGGCGCGATTCTGCTAGATTGTATTCACGGTGACGGGGCGATTGCCGGGTTCGTGCGGCCGTCCCGTCACGCGAGCCACACCTGCTTGGGAGGGACACCATGAACTCATCTCGCACACGGGAATGGAACGCGCGGCGGTCGGCGGTTGCGGCCGGACTGGTGGCGATCTTGCCGGTCGGCCTGGCGGCGCCGGCGTTCGGACAGGCCCGCAGCCGGATGGTCTACGTCGCCAACAATGGCAACCTGGAAGGCAGCGTCACGTCGATGCGCGTGATGGGCGACTGCACGCTGGCGTTTGTGAGCCGCGTCATCACCGGGTCGCGCGCGGCGCTGGCCGACCCCTGCCCGGGCTGCAATCCGAACGACATTTCGCTCTCGCCAAACGGGCGCTACCTGGTGACGTGTCACCCGGCCGGCTCGATCGACGGACTGAGCGTGTTCGAGGTGGCGGCCGACGGCACGCTGGCGCTGCGCGCCCAGCGCAGCCTCGGCGCGGTCGAAGGGGGTAACCTCGACGTGGTCTGGCTCGACAACGACTACTTCGCCATGACCAACTCGGACACCACGCCCGACTCGATCCGCACCTATCAGTTCGTGCCGGCCGGGCCGACCATCGTGCCGCTCAACACCTATGCGGCTGGCAGCAGCACGGCCTATCTTGCGCGGCACGCGACGCTGCCGATTCTCTACGCGAATGACTCGGGCGCGGCGCACCTCGTTTACATTTACCAGATCGGCGCCGGCGGAACGCTGAGCTTCATTCGCACCGAGCCGAACGGCGCGCCGTTTCCGCTCGAACTGGCCGTCAGCCCGAACGGTGCATGGGTCTATTCAGCCGGCGGCATCAGCGACAGCGGCAACAAGGTGACCGGGTTTACCGTGAACGGCGACGGCACGGTGACCGTCATGGCCGGCTCGCCGTTCGTGTCGCCGGGCGCGTCGCCGTCGAACGTGTGCGTGTCGCCGGACAACGCCGTGCTGGTGGCCGGGCACGGCACCGACGCCACGGTGCGGACCTTCACGCTGGACGCGGCGGGCGTGCCGACGGCGACCGGGTTTTCGTTTGACGTGGGACTGCAGGGCACGCTGGGCGACGTGCAGGCGGCCGGCGGGCTGCTGTTCGTGACCGACAACTCGACCAGCATCGACGGGATCACGGGCATCTACTCGTTCACGCTCGGCTCGAACGGCTCGCTGACGCAGAACGGCCCGATCTACAGCACGCAGGGGAGCGCGCCGCGGTCGGTTGCGACGTGGATTCCGACCAATCCATTGCTGGGCGACATGAACTGCGATGGCACGGTGAGCGTGGCCGACGTGCCGCTGATGATTTTGGCGCTGGTCAATCCGGCCGGCTATCCGGCGGCGGTGCCGTGCTGCGCCATCACGAACGGCGACATGGACGGCAGCACGACGGTGGACGGCGCCGACGTCGAGGGATTCGTCGACGCGCTGATTCCGTAGCGGGCCCGCTCAGCCGGCGATCGCCTTGAGGAACGCCGCGCTGCCGGCGCCCAGCTCGGCCTTGAAGCCCTGCTCGCGCAGCGCCAGCTCCATGGCGGCGATGCCGGTGAGGGTGTCCATGTCGTCGACGAAGCCCATGTGGCTGATGCGGACCATCTTGCCCTTGAGCTGACCCTGACCGTCGGCGAGTTGCACGCCGAACCTGCTCTTCATGCTCTTGCGCCACTTGTCGTTGTCGATGCCGGCCGGGGTGTTGATGCCGGTGACGCTGTCGGCCGCGTCCTTGGCGAAGATCGTCAGCCCCAGCGCGGTCGCGGCGGCGCGGGTGGCCTTGGCGAGCCGCGCGGTGCGGGTCCAGATCGACTCGAGCCCTTCCTTGCGGATCATGGCCAGCGCCACGCGCAGGCCGCGGACGAGCGTGTTGGCGGGGGTCCAGGGCGCGTCCCAGTCGGCCAGGCTCTTCTTGAAGGCGCGCAGGTTGTTGTAGAAGAGCGGCGCCTCGAACGACTCGATGACCTTCCAGGCGCGGTCGGACACGGCGACGAACGCCAGCCCGGGCGGCAGCATGAGCGCCTTCTGCGAGCCGGTGACGGCGATGTCGATGCCCCACTCGTCCATCTTGAACGGCAGGCAGCCGACGCTGGTGATGCAGTCGGTCATCAGCAGGCAGTCGCGCTCGCGCGTCAGCTTGGCGATGGCGGCCACGTCGGTCAGGGCGCAGGTGCTGGTTTCGCTGTGAACGGTGATGACGGCGCCGATCTTGGGGTCGGCCTTGAGGAACTCGGCGACCCGCGCCGGGTCGGCCCCGCGACCATACTCGTATTCGTACTCGACGTGGTCGAGCTTGAACCGCTTGCAGACGTCGCGCCAGCGCTCGGCGAACTTGCCGCCGTGACACACGAGCGCCTTGCGCCCCGGCGGCACGATCGACACGATCGCCCCCTCGGCGGCGGCCGTGCCCGAGCCGGTCAGCGTCAGGCAGGTGCCCTTGGTCTGGAAGAGGTATTGCAGGTTTTCGGTGCACTCTTTGAGCCAGTCGCGGTAGAGCTGGGTGCGGTGGTGCTCGATCGGCCGGGCCATTTCGAGCAGCACTTCCTCGGGAACCATCGTCGGACCGGGGGTGAACAGGCGGAGTTTCGGCATGGCAGCGTCTCCCGAAAAGTCGAGCGAAATGCTCGCGATGGAGTATAAGACTCGCGGCGCGGCCTCTCAAGCGGCACGCGGTGGGGCAGGCCGCCGGGCAGGCAATTCGCGCGCCGATCGCGGGCCGACTGGGAGCCGACATGCGGCAGATTGCAGGCCTCATCATTCTCGCGGCGGCGTGCGGCGCGGCGCCGTCGTCGCAGCCGGCCGGCTCGCAGCCTGCCACGCAGCCCGCGCCGCTGGCGTTCGAGCTGCGCTTCGACGCGCAGGTGTGCGCCGGCCCGTTTACCGGGCGCGTGTGGCTGATGACGTCGAAGCGCCCCGAGCCGCGCTTCGGCCCGGACTGGTTCGATACGGAGCCGTTCTGCGCGCTCGAGGTGCGCGACTGGAAGCCGGGCGAGCCGCTGCGGATCGACGCCGCGGCGCCCGTCTCGGCCTACCCCGCTCCGCTGGCGCGCTGGGCCAAGTCGACGATGCGCGTGCAGGCGATCATGGAGCTGAACGTTCGCAACGGGCGGCGCGGCCCGCAGGCGGCCGGCAATGCCTGCAGCGCCGCGAAGCGGGTGCGCCTCGACCCGCAGACCCTCGGCACGGTGGCGCTGAAGATCGACCGCGTCGCGACGCCGCCGCGCCTGATCTCCGACGAGCGCATCCGGCTGGTCGAGATCGAGAGCCGGCTGCTGACGCACTTCTTCGGCCACCCGGTGAAGATGCGCGCCGCGGTCTGCCTGCCGGAGGCCGGCGCGTCGGCGAACGGGCAGCGGACCCCGACGGTGTATGACATTCCCGGGTTCGGCGGCGACGTGCGAAACATTCTCATGTACCGGGCGCGACCGCCGGACGTGGACGAGCCGCTGACCTATGTCGTGCTCGATCCGAATTGTCCGACCGGCCATCACGTGTTTGCCGACTCGGCCAACAACGGGCCGTGGGCCCGCGCGCTGGTGGAGGAGCTGATCCCCCACCTGGAGCGGACGCTTCCGCTGGTGGCCGAGCCGCGCGGGCGGTTTCTGACGGGCGGTTCGTCGGGCGGCTGGGCGAGTCTGTGGCTGCAGATCAATCACCCCGACTTCTTCAACGGCACCTGGTCGTGCGCGCCGGACCCGGTCGATTTTCACGATTTCACGGGGATCGACCTGTACGCTGCCGGCGTGAATGCCTATCGCGATGAGCAGGGCGCGCTGCGCCCGGTGGCGCGGCAGCGCGGCGCGGTGTCGATCTACTTTCGAGACTTCGCGCTGATGGAGCGGGTCGTCGGGCCGGGCGGGCAGATCGGATCGTTCGAGGCGGTCTTCAGTCCGCGCGGCGCGAACGGCGCGCCGCTGCCGCTGTTCGATCGCGAGAGCGGCGCGGTCGATCCGCGGACGGTCGAGGCGTGGCGGGCGTTCGACATCAGCCGCGTCCTGCGGCGGCGCTGGGCCGAGCTGGCGCCGAAGCTGGCGGGCAAGCTGCACATCTTCTGCGGCGACGCGGACACGTTTTACCTCGACGGCGCCGTCCGCCGGCTGGAGCAGACGCTGCGCGAACTGGGCAGCGACGCCGAGGTGCGCCTGCTGACGGGCCGGACGCACTTCGACCTCTACCGCGCGCCCGAGGTGCGCGGGCGCTACCAGGCGATGCTCGATCGCTTCCGCGGGCGCGCGCACCCCACGACGCGCGACGCGACGACGCAGCCGACCTCGCAGCCGGCAACGCGCCGCCGGGCGGCGTAGCCGCGCTCAGTGGCGGATCGAGCGGATCAGCAGCGCGATCGGGACGTCGACGCGATAGAGCCAGGCGGCGATCGCCAGCCCGATGACCGTGGCGCAGGACATACCGAGCTTGATGGCGAACAGCCGGCGATCGAAGCGGGCCACCGCGCCCGGGCGTTCGGCGAGCCGGTGCACGAGGACGCAGCGCGACTGGATGGAGCCGTGGCGCCAGCTGGGCGCCTCGCGCGGAATGCCGTTCAGATCGGCGATGCGCCGCAGGGTGTGGCCGAAGAAGCTGGCGGCGGCGGCGCACAGCGCCGGCTCGCGCATGAAGTCGCCGCGCCAGCCGACCGCGGCGCGGCCGTGAACGGGGCAGTCGGACGTGCAGCTTTCGATGTCGCCGGTGATGGCGCGAACGCCGAAGACATCGGCCTGGCGCTCGAAGTTGCGCGAGACCCAGCCGAAGCCGAGCCCCCAGACCAGCAGCGTGCCGGCCATGGCGGCGAGCTGCAGCGCGCCCTCGAAGCGGCGGACGTCGACGTCGGCGCCCCAGACGAGCAGTTCGAGGGCGCCGCCGACGATCATCATCGCCAGCGCCGCGAAGACGACGAAGAATTGCAGGTGATAGTGGCGGACGTGGCCGGCCTCGTGGCCGAAGACGGCCTCGATCTGCCGCGGCGACATCGATTCGATCAGCCCGTCCGACAGCATCACGTAGCGGACCGGCGCGAAGAAGCCCATCACGGCGGCGTTGACCACCAGGCCGTGGCTGTCCCACACCAGGATTTCGCGATACTTCAGGTTGATCCGCCGGCACTGGCGCTCGAGGCGCTGGCGCAGCTCGCCGTCGGGCAGGCGGCGGGTCAGCCAGACGTAGCGGACGAAGACCGGCGCGAAGACCAGCAGCGTCGAGACGCACGTGCCCAGCAGCGCGTCGGTGGCCCAGGCGGCGCCGACCGCGGAGTTGATGGCGGTCTTGTGCTGCAGCAGGTAGTGCTTCACCAGCAGCACGGGCAGCATCGGGGCGGCGACGATGAGCACCTGGTGGCGGAGCTTGTAGGCGAGATAGCCGGCGCGGCCCCAGACCGGGTGCGCCGCCAGCCCGTCGGCGACGCGCTGCTGCATGGCGGCGGCGCGGATGTGGCGCTCGGCGGGGTAGAGCATCAGCCAGCCGGCGAGCACCGACAGGCAGAACGGCGCGAGGATGAGCAGGTCGCCGAGGACGGGGATCGGCCCGAGGCGCCAGCGATCGCGGACCAGGGGAATCCAGGGAGTAAAGATCAGCAGGAAAAAGAGCCCCGCGCCGACCGTGCCGAGCAGCATCAGTCCGGCGCGCGACTGCCAGTCGAGCGCGTGGTCGAAGGCCTCGTCGGAGTTCTCGGCGGCGCGGCGGAGCGTCAGCCAGTTGCCCAGCGCGCCGACCAGCCCGCCCACGACGATGGCGCCGGCGGCGACGAGGACGGTCCAGCCGACCGGCCCGAATGCGCGCGCGGGCGCGTGCAGGGAGAGCGTCCAGAGGCAGAGCGACGGCGGCGGCATTCCCTCGGCGAGCAGGAGTGCAAATGCGATGATGACAAGGAAATACATGCCGGGCGGTCGTCTCGGGCCAACGATCTCTCGGTCCGCGGGTCCATTCTAGGGGGCCATTGCCGACGGACCAAGGCAGCGGGACAATATCGGGCGTTCGGAATATTGGAGCGAACCGAGCGTTGAACTGTGCGTCGGGCGGCGGGCGTCGACCGGATCGCGTGCGTCGTCGGGCCTAACGAGGAGAGTCGTCATGAACGTGAGTCTGGTGCGGATGTTGAGCGCGGGCGCGGCGTGGTTCGCGCTGGCGACGGCGGGGGCGCTGGCCCAGCCGCCGGAGATGCCGCCGGGCGGGCCGGGTGGACCGGGCGGGCCTGGCGGGATGATGCGGATGGGCAATCGGCGCGGGTCGATGATGCGTCCCGGCGCGATCGAGGAGGTGCTCGACCGGATGCACCTCGATCAGCAGCAGCACGACGAGATCATGACCGAGGTTCAGGAGCTGCGCAAGAGCACGGCCGAGAAGATGCGCGCGGCGCGGCTGACGCAGGAAGACCAGGAGAAGCTGCGAGCCCTGCAGGAAGAGATGCGCGCGGCGCGCGAGTCGCAGGACATGAACAAGATGCAGGAGCTGCGCGAGCAGATGCAGCAGGTGTTCGGCAAGCAGCGCGAGATTGAGAACCAGGTCACGCAGGAGATGCACGACGCGGTTGCCAGGCACATGCGCCCGGACCAGGCCGACACGTTTGAGAAGACCTGGAACGAGGTGCGCGACAATCCGCCGCGCGGCGGCCGCGGCGGGCCGAACGTCAACGACCTGCATCGCGCCGTGATGAGCCTCGACCTGACGCCCGAGCAGCGGACCAAGCTGGACGACGTCTTCAAGGAGTTCCGCGACACGATGCGGCCCGGTCGCCGCGGCGGGCCCGATGGCGGCGCCCCGGATGGCGCGGGTCCGGGCGGCCCGGGCGGTCCCGGTGGAGATCAGCCGGGCGGGCGGATGGGTCGCGGCGGGCGCGGCTTTGGCGGTCGTGGCGGACCGGGCGGCCCGGGCGATGAGCGGATGGGCGAGCTGCGCGGCAAGATCGACGAAGTGCTGACCGACGACCAGAAGAAGCAGCTCACCGAGCGTCTGGACAACGCCCGGCCGGGTCGCGGGGGCGGCTCGCCGGATGCGCCCGCCGATGCCCGGCGGCGAAGGCGAGCCGCCGCAGCCGCGCGATGGCGAACCGGCCCAGCCGGACAGTCATCCGTAGGCTGGATTCCCTGAGACAGTTTCGCGGACCGCGCGTTTCGATGAAGCGCGCGGCCCGTTTGCGTTGGCTTGACCCGTGCGCGGCCGCGCGCTAGGTTTGTGCGCCATCGCGGGCCGAGGCAGATCAGCAGCCGGATCGATTGACGCCGCCGAATGGGCGGCGCGACCCGCTGGGGCGGAAGGAGTTCAGCCGTGTCGAATCCCTCGCGACGCGAAGTCATCGGAACGATCGGGGCGCTGGCGACGGCGGGCGGATGGATCGGCCTGTCAAGCGACGAGGCGCTGGCCGCGCCGCCGGGCGGGGGGACGCCGAAGGAATACACGCTGCCGTCGCTGCCGTACGCGGTCGATGCGCTCGAGCCGCACATCGACGCGCGGACCCTGGCGCTGCATCACGACAAGCATCATGCCGCCTACGTGAAGGGGCTGAACGAGGCGATCGCCGGGCTGGCGGCGGTGCGCCACGCGGGCAGTCCGGACGAGCTGAACAAGATTCGCGGCCTGACGGACGCGCTGGCGTTCAACGGCTCGGGCCACCTGCTGCACTGCGTCTTCTGGACCAACATGAAAAAGGGCGGCGGCGAGCCGAAGGGGGCGCTGTCGTCGATGCTGTCGCGCGAGTTCGGGACGTTTGCATCGTTCAAGGCGCATTTCGGCACGGCGGCGAGCAAGGTGCAGGGCGGCGGCTGGGGCATCCTGGCGTGGGAGCCGCTGTCGGGGCGGCTGATCGTGCTGGGGGCCGAGAAGCACCAGAACCTGACGATGTTCGGCTGCGTGCCGCTGCTGGTGCTGGACGTGTGGGAGCACGCCTACTACCTGAAGTATCAGAACGACCGCGTCGCCTACGTGAACGCCTGGTGGAACGTCGTGAACTGGGACGACGTGGCGCGGCGACTCGACGGTGCGATGAAGCTGAGCGGCTAGCACAGGCTTCGCGCGGCCGCCGCGCACGGCGAACCGATCCGGGCGTCGCGTTCGCCGAAGGCGCCATCTGCTCTTCTCAAATCGAATCGGACGGCCGAGCAACTGCGCCGCGCCGGCGCGCGCTGAGGGTGGCGTCGTGCGGCGGCCGTCCGGGCGTCGACGCCACGCCGTCGCGTCGGCGCACGGACCGGCGGGCTACGGACAGGCCGGGTTTGAATCTCCGGGCGGGTTGCGCCCGAGCAGTTCGTTCACGAACGTCGCCATGTCGCCGGCGGGCGTGATCATGTGGTCCCCGTTGAGGTCGGCGCACGCGCACCCGGCGGTAATGCCCGGCCCCAGAAGCAGACAGCGCACATAGGGCTGAATGTCGGCGCCACGAATGGTGCCGTCGCCGCTCACATCGCCGGGGCAGGTGGCGCAAGTGGCGATGGCGTCGCACTCATCGGGGACGTAGTTGGTGTTGGCATCGACGCTGGTGCCGACGGCCAGGTCGCAGATGTCCGGAACGCCGTTGAGATTGCAATCGGGCTCGCACGAGTCGGGCGCGCCGTTTCCGTCGCAGTCCGGCACGGAGCCGTCGGCGACCTCGGCCTGGTCGGGGATGCCGTTGGAATTGCAGTCCATCGGCATGTTGTTGCGGTCGTTTTCGCGCTTGGCGGGCTGGGTGGTGACCGGATAGCCGGGGATAAACGGCGGATCGAGCACGCCGATGGTGTTGAGGTCGGGGTTGTCCATGAGGATGTCGCTGCCGAGGATTTCGCGCGGCGTGCGCGTGCCGGTCAGGGCGAAGCTGATGTCACCGGCGACGTCATAGACGTTGTCGGTCAAGGCCAGCGAGCCGGCCGGGTTGCCGGACTTGAAGACGTCGATCGTGAAGCGCGGCAGGTTGCCCTTGTTGCTCTGGAGCACTTCGCCGGCGGCACAGGGCGCGCCGACCACGCCGCCGGGACACTCTGGCTGAAGCGGCGCGGTGACGGGAATGCAGGGGACGGCGATGTCGTCAAGCGTGCAGGGGTCGGTGTCGGCGCCGGCGCAGTCCAGCACGACGCCGCCGACGTTGAACGTGAACTGATAGACAACCGGAAACGGATCGTTGGCGGCCAGCAGGCCGGCGGCGATGTAGCGCTGCTTGAGGTTGGCCTCGAGCTGCAGGAGGGCGCAGAGGTCTCCGGGGTGGAGGCTGCGCTGAATCTCGCCGGGGAAGGCGCCCTGGACCATGACCGCCTCTTCGCGCCAGCGATTGCCGACGATCTTGCCATACTCGCGGACGGGAATGGCGCGCGACTGGGCGCCGCCGCAGCCCGAATCGTAGGGGCTGTTGGCGACGGCTGTTTCGTCGAAGTTGCGGATGTTGTCGGCCCCGAACAGGCCGGCGGGCAGCGCGCCGTCATCGGCGGTGCCCAGCAGGCCGTCGGCGCCGAGGCTGGCGTCGCCCATGGGGATGCCGAGCAAAGCGAAGGCGCCATCGACCACGCCGGTGTTGACGAGAAATCGCTGCGCGATGCGCGAGCCGACGTTGCCGGTAAACAGGAACATCGGCGGACTGGTGAAACCGCCGCCTTCGTAGTTGGGGTGACCCAGGCCGATGGCGTGGCCGATTTCGTGAAGGACGACCGATTCGAAGTCGACCTTGGCGGTGCCGGCTTTTTGCGACAGGTTGAACTGGACCGGGATGCGGTTGTTCCAGGTGCGAAAGGCGCTGTGGATGGCCACGATCTCGTTCGGCATGAACGCGCCGAAGATGCGGTATTCGATGGTCACTTCGTAACGGCCCATGACCGCGTTGAGCGGCGGGGCCGCGCCGCCGATCGGCCAGCAGTAGATGTTGGCGTAGGCGGGATTGGTGATGTCTCCGCCGGCGGCGGTCGCGCCGAGGTAGGCGTCGGCGCGGAGCGGCGCGGTGCAAACGAGCAACAGGGCGGCGGCCGCGAGGAGTGGCTGGCCGGCGCGCGAGAAATCGATTGGCGGGATGCGGTGCGAAGACATGCGGACTCCTTTCGTGCCGGGCGCACAATATCGACGGGACGGTCGCCGGATTGCGGTACGACCGGGCGCGCGGCCTGATGCACACCGCACGAGAGTTGATGGTGGCCGTCAACGGACGTGCCCGACCGGACGTGGTCCGATGGGCGCGGTGAACGGAATTCGATTGAATTGCGATCCCGCTGGATCCGGAATCCTACTGCTGTATGTCACGAATATCAAGAACAAAATGGCCTGGGGCGAAGAATTGCCGCGTGGAGTGCGCCGTTTTTCACGCGTCGCGCAGGCGATGCGGCCGGGGCGCTACTCGTCGCCGCCGAAGAGCGTGCCGAGCCCGGCCCGCCCGAGGATCGAGCCTTCGTCCTTGCGCTGCGAGCCGACGGCATTGGCGAGCACGCGACCGGCAAGACGCGAGAAGGGCAGCGACTGCATCCAGACGCGTCCCGGGCCGGTGAGCGTGGCGATGAAGAGACCCTCGCCACCGAAGAGCGCGTTCTTGATGCCGCCGACGAACTGAATGTCATAATCGACCGACGGCTGAAGCGCCACGAGGCAGCCGGTGTCGAGCCGGAGCATCTCGCCGGACGCGAGCTGCTTCTCGGTCAGCGTGCCGCCGGCATGCACGAGCCCGACGCCGTCGCCGGTGAGGCGCTGCATGATGAAGCCTTCGCCGCCGAACAGGCCGACGCCGATGCGTTTCTGAAACGCGATGCCGATCTGCACGCCGCGCGCCGCGGCGAGGAACGAGTCTTTCTGGCAGATGAGCTCGCCGCCGAGCTGGTCGAGGTGCATGGGGACGATCTTGCCCGGATAGGGGGCGGCGAAGGCGATCTTCTCGCGCTGCGTGCCGGTCGCCTCGAAGGTGGTCATGAAGAGCGACTCGCCGGTGAGCAGGCGCTTGCCGGCCGACAGCAGCTTGCCGAAGACACCGCCGCTCTGGGCGGCCGACGGGTCGCCGAGCACGGTCTCCATGCGGATGCCGCTGGTCATGTACATCATGTGGCCGGCCTCGGCGACGACGACCTCGCCGGGGTCGAGCGTGACCTCGACGAACTGCATCTCGCTGCCGAAGATTTCGTAGTCAATCTCGTCGGACGCGCGCCGGCCGGTGGGCGGCGGCGGGGGTGGCGCGGCGCCGGGCGCGGAAGTGGCGATTCGCGCGGCGATGCGCTCGATGCGCCGCGCGGCGGTCCAGTCGGACAGACCGGGGCCGAAGACCAGGGCATCCAGTCCGCCCGATTGCGACAGGCGGCGGACCAGGTCGTCGAGCGTCATCGGGCCGGCGGGCTTGCCGCCCTCGGCCACATACCAGCCGGTCTGTTCAGACATGGGCCATGCTCCTGGCGCGGGCGAGACTGCGGCCCCGTCGCGCGGCGGCAGCATCATGCCGTGCGGAAACGCGGTCAAGAGACCGGCCGTGGGCGCTGCGGCGCGAGGCGTCATGAAGAGATTGGTGGGCGATGCCGGAAGATTCTGCTGCGGCTACTGCAGTTCGAGGCCGCCACCGATGATACCCAGGCTGGCGCCTTCCTTGCCGCCCGAGTCCAGCGGGTCAACCGGCTTGATCGGATCCAGTTCGCCGCCGGTCCTGGTGAACAACCGGCCGACGGCGTTGACGCGCTCGTACAGGCGCTGCGTCAGGCCGGCGCTGCCTTGATCGGGAACGCGGGCGCGGAAGACGCCATTGGCGCGGTTATACCAGTAGGGCGCGGTCTCTTTGTCGAGTGTCTTGGCGACCGGATCGACGGCGTTGGCGACGTTGACGACCTCGACGCTGGTGGCGAAGTCTGCAAACGGATTGAGCGGCAGGGCGCGGCCGGCGAACCAGGTGGGCATGACCGTCGGCGGGTAGTTGGGCATCGTATAGCGCAGTCGATAGACATCGACGGCGGTGTCGACGGTCCGCAGGATGTTCTGGGCGGAGGCGACGCGGGCCTCGTCGCTCTCGTCGTCGATGTAGGGAATCGCCACGCCCGCCAGAATGGCGAGAATCACGACGACGATCATCATCTCGACCAGCGTAAAGGCAGTGCGGCGCATGGATAGTCCGCCGACGAGCGACACCTGATCCCCCCGGGCTATCGGTCGATAGCGACCAGGACGTGACTGTCGGCTCGAATCGGGTTGCAAGACCGCGCCTGGCGCGGCCGCGCGGCGCGGCGCGGATTCTCATAAAATCGGCCGGATGAAGCGTGGCGTTGCCGTCCGCGAATACCTGTCGTACCTGGCCGTGCGCAGCGTGGCGGCGCTGTTCAATATCTTTCCGATCAACCTGAACCTGCGGACGGCGCGGCTGCTGGGGTCGATCTGGTATCACTTTCCGGCGCGGTTTCCGATTCTGGGCCGGGCGCTGGCCAAGCACCGCGCCCGGGCCGAGGAGCACATCCGCCTGGCGATGCCCGGGCTGGCGCCGGACGAGGTGCGGCGGATCGCGCTCGGCTCGATGCAGTCGATCGCCATGATGGCGGTGGAGGTGCTGATGACGCCGCGCGTGGTGACGCTGTGGAGCTGGGCGCGCTACCTGCATCCGCGCGGCCTCGAGCCGGCGCTGCGCGTGCTGCTGGCGCGCCAGGGGGCGATCCTGCTGACGGCCCACTACGGGAACTGGGAGCTGCTGGGCTTTGCGCTGGCGCGACTGGGATTCGAGCTGCACGCGGTAATGCGCCCGCTCGACAACGAGCGGCTGAACACGTTTCTCATGGCGCAGCGCGAGCCAAGCGGGCTGCGGCTGCTCTACAAGAAGGGGGCCACGCAGAGCATGGACGACATTCTGGCCGAGCGCGGGGCGCTGTGCTTCATCGCCGACCAGAACGCCGGCAGCAAGGGGCTGTTCGTCGAGTTCTTCGGGCGACAGGCGTCGACCTATCGTTCGATCGGGCTGCTGGCGATCCGGCATCGCGTGCCGATCATCGTCGGCTATGCGCGTCGGCTGGGGCCGCGGTTTGAGTATGAGCTGGGGGTCAGCCGGGTGATTCACCCGCACGAGTGGCAGGATCGGCCGGACGAGCTGCGCTGGCTCACGCAGGAGTTTTCGACGGCGATGGAGCAGTTCATCCGCGCGGCGCCGGAGCAGTATCTGTGGATCCACCGCCGCTGGAAGAGCCGGCCGCCCGAGGAGCGCGCCGCGGCGGCGGGCGCGGCGACCGGGCCGGACGACGTTGCGGTTTCGCCGGACGATGCTAGGCTCTAGGGTTGCGCCGCGCGGCGCAGGAAGGGATCGGCACCGATGACGACCGACGAACGCATTGCTCAATTCCAGAACGTGATCGCCTCGAACCCGAACGACGAGCTGGCGCAGTTCAGCCTGGGCTCGGCGCTGGTCGAGGCGCGGCGGTTCGGCGAAGCCGGGCCCTGTTTCCAGCGCGTTCTGGCGCTGAACGCGAACTACTCGCCGGCCTACGCGCTGCTGGGGCGCTGCCAGATCGAGACCGGCCACCGCGACTTCGCCGTGCAGACGCTGACGAACGGTTACCTGGTGGCCCACAAGCGCGGCGACCTGAAGCCGCGCAACGAGATGGGCGAGCTGCTGCGCTCGCTGGGGGCGAACGTGCCGAACCCGGAGGCGGCGACGCGGCCCGCGCCCGGCGCCGCGGCAGGCGGAGCGTCGGGCGACTTTGCCTGTTCGCGCTGTGGCGGCGGAACGCGAATGACGGAGCGCCCGTTCAAGGGCCCGCTGGGCGAGAAGATCCTGGCGACAGTTTGCCAGTCGTGCTGGGGCGAGTGGATCCGCATGGGGACGAAGGTCATCAACGAGCTGCGCCTGCCGATGTTCGACCCCAAGGCGCAGGAAGTGTACGACCAGCACATGCGCGAGTTTCTGAACGTCGGCGAGTAAGCCGCCGCGCACCGGGGCGATCCGCCACACCCGTTTCGCGGGGTCGGACGGTCGACCGGCGCGGCTTCCACGGGCGAGACGGCGGTGCCGCGCGGTTGCATTCGTGTGCGCCACGCGAACACCCGATCGTGACCGGTCCTCTATCGGCCGGTCGCGGCCTGAAGCGAAAGGATCGCCAGCGCGGTGACGTAGTTGGCGTCGCCTTCGTTCCAGCGATCGGCGTCGTTCACCCACGAGCCGTCGGATCGTTGCAGCGCCAGCAGCTTGCGGCAGAGCTCCAGCCGCCAGTTGTGCACGCGGCCGCGCGTATCGACGATCACCGGCTCGCCCCACGCCGCCAGTGCCTTCGCGAAGACGTGATAGTAGTAATACAGCCCCTCGCGCGAGCGACGCGCCGGCATGTTGGCGTTGGCGTCGAGCGTGTAGTTGTTGCGGATCCACATGTACGCGGCCTGCACGCGCGGATCGCGCCGCTCGACCTGCGCATAGAGCAGGCTCTTGAGGCCGGAATAGGTCATCGTGCCGTACGAGCGGTGGCCGCCGCGAAACAGCTCGCCCAGCTCGTCGGCCTTGCTGTCGCCGCCCGACACGGGGGTGTAGATGAATCCACCGTCGTTCGGGCCGGCGCGGGCGAAGGGCTGATCGTTGGTGGCGGCCAGGTTCTGACAGCGAGCGACGAACGCCGCGGCGCGCTGAAAGACGGGGTCGCTGGCCGACAGGCCGCTCTGGTGGAGCGCGTCGAGCATCATCTGGGTGTTGGAGAGGTCGGGCCGCTTGGTCGAGGTGTAACCCGCGCCGCCGTACCAGGCGGACTCGGGCCCGCGGTGTTCGCCGTCGTCGTATTGCAGCCGCGCGAGGAAGGCCTGCGCGTCGCGGACGGTCGGCGCGAGTTGCGGGTCGTCGAGGCTGGCGAGGAACATCAGCGCGACGGCGGTCTGGTAGTTGGCGATGTTGACGCGCGGGGAGTAGAGCCCGCCGTCGTTCTGCCGGCTGGCGAGCACGCGCTGGCGGGCGCGGAGCACGAGCGGGTGTTTCGGGCCGTAGTGGTCGTCCTGGGCGAAGGCCTGGCCGACGATGGCGGTGATGGAAGCCCCGTAGCGCGGCGTCCAGCCGCCGGACTTGTCTTCGGCGGCCTTGAGGTAGTCGAAGCCGCGATCGATGGCGGCCTGGACGTCGCGGCGGAGGTTGGGTGGCAGCGCGGCGCTGGTGTCACCCCGCGCGGGACCGGGGGCGTCGGCGTCGGCATGAGCGGCGTAACCAGCGCCCACGCATAAAGATAGGGCAAAGAGTGGCCCGATTGTGCTGGGCGAACGGTGCGCCGCTCTGCACGGCCTGACGGATGACACGCACTTCGCCGGGCCGTTACGGGTGTAGGACGCGTCGGGTTTCTGGGTTTCATGAGTCATGGAAACACTCCGCTGGCAGGATAATGGCAGGGGTTGAAGCCCCGCCGCGCGAATCGTAGAATTAGGATGCTCCCAGTGCGTTCCGCGGTCAACGCCTATGAACGCTCCCGCCGATGAATATTGGGACGCCTCGCTAGGAAGGATCGACCCCATGAACGCCCGGACAACTCGCCTGCTGCGCGGGGCTCGCGCCCGCATCGTGCCGCTCGGGCTGCTACTGCTGGCCGGCGGCCTGGTCGGCTGCCAGTCGGCGTCGCAGCTGGGCGACTTTCTCACTGGAGGGCGCGGCGACTCGCTGAACGCCCCCGAAAGCCCCAACCCTTCGCCGCAAGCCGGCGCGCCCGGTGCGAACGACGTGGCCGAGATCGCGCGGACGATTGAAGAGGCCGACGTGGTCAAGGTGGTCGGCGACCGGGTCTATGTGCTGAATCGCTACAAGGGGCTGGTGGTCATCGACGTGGCCAGCCCGGACAGCCCGGTGGTTGCCGGCAGCCTCGACGTGCGCGGCCGCGGGGTCGAGATGTACGTGATCGGCGAGCGGGCCTTTGTGCTGCTGAGCGCCGATTTCTACCCGGTCTATTACGGCGACGGTCTGCCGGTGCCGGCGACCGGGTCGGGCGGGGGCAGCGCGGGGGCGACCCCGACAGACGTGGCGCCGATCGTGCCGCCTGGGCCGCTGCCGCTGCCGCCGGAATACAGCGGCAGTCAGCTGGCGATCATCAACGTTGCCGATGCGGCCCATCCGGCGTTTGTCGACAAGCTGAACCTGGTGGGCTATGCGAACGCCAGCCGGCGGGTGGGCGACGTGATCTACGTCGTCGGCAACAACAACCCCGGCTATTTCTACGGCGTGCCGAGCGACCAGGAAAACGAGGGATTCGTGGCGTCGGTGGTGGTGGCCAATCCGACCGATGCGCAGCCCGGCCAGCGGAAGACCTTTTCGGGCCAGGGGCTGCTGATGCACGTGTCGGATGACGCGATCTTCGCCGCCAGCCAGACGTGGGACTCGGACGCGGGCGACTCGAAGACGCACATCCAGATGATCGACATCACCGACCCGGCCGGCGCGATCGTGCTGCGCGGGACGGTCGACGTTCCGGGATACATGCGCAACCGCTTCTACATGGACGACTTCGCCGGCGCGCTGCGCGTCGCGACCGAGTCGAACGGCTTCGGCTTCCGCACGGTCAACCTGCGGACCTACAGCCTGGACGATCCGGACCACATTGCGCCGCTGGGCGCGGTGGAGATCAAGCGCGGCGAGTCGCTCGAGGCGATGCGGTTTGACGGGCCGCGCGGCTACGCGGTCACCTTTCTGCGGCGCGACCCGCTGTTCGTGCTCGACCTGAGCGATCCTGAACATCCGACGGTCGACGGCCATCTCGAGGTGCCCGGCTACTCGACGCACATCGAGCCGCGCGGCGACCGGCTGATCGCGGTGGGAATCGACGACACGGATGGCAATCGCCCGGCCGTGGCGTACTACGACGTGTCCGACCCGACCGCCCCCGCCGAGCTGGGACGCGTGGTGCTGGGGCCGCCCGGCTCGTTCACCGAGTCGAACGCGACCTATGACGAGAAGGCCTTCAAGATCGTCGACGAGCTGGGTCTGATCGCCATTCCGTTCCGGCATGTCGAGCATCGCTACTACATCGGCCCGCCGCCGGGCGGGATCGTGCCGCTGGCGGCCGACGACCGCGCGTCGTTTGCCCCCACCAGCGAGCCGAGCACGGTCTGCATGAACGGCGTGCAACTGGTCGACTTTTCCGACACCGGTCTGGAGAAGCGCGGCTGGTTCTCGCACGACGGACAGGTGGAGCGCGTCGGCCTGATCGGCGCGCGGGTCTTTGCCTTGTCGCAGGCGGCGTTTCAGACGGTCAACATCAGCGACCGTGACCACCCTGAGAAGGCCGGCCAGGCGAACCTCGTCAGCCCGAGCGAGATGCCGTATTACCTCGACGACTGCAACGATTACTTCCCGCCGATCTTTGTCGATCCGCTGCCGTTCCCGTTTGATTCGCAGACGGTGGGCACGGTGATCGACATTCTCGTGAATGGTCGCCTGTGCGGGACGATCTCGATCCTGCCCGGGATGTTCCTGATGGGCGCGATCGGCCTGATGAAGACGGGGCGGATGCGGGCGCGCCGCCGCCGGTCGAACTAGGCGCTTGTCGAAGCGTCGTGTTGTACGCGGCCCGTCGGCTGGTGTCGGCGGGCCGCTTCGTTGTCGAAGATCGGGTTCGTCGCCGGGCGGTTGCACGCGGTCGCGCGACGGGTAAGCTGGAATGCTATGAGCGAATCACGCGACCGGCGGCTGGGGATTCTGGTGGGCGGCGGCCCGGCGCCGGGGATCAACTCGGTCATCGGCTCGGCGACGATCGAGGCCATCAACAACGGGATGTCGGTGGTCGGCATCTACGACGGATTCCGCTGGCTGTCGGGCGAGGCGTTCCGGCCCGAGACGCACGCGACCGAGCTGTCGATCCACGACGTGGCGCGGATCCACTTCACCGGCGGATCGCTGCTGCGGACTGCGCGGACCAGCCTGCTCGACGACGAGCTGCTCGCCGCTCGTCGGCGGTGGCGGCGTCGCCGGGCAAGGTCGAGCACGTGGTCCGCAACCTGGCGCGGCTGAACGTCGGCTACCTGGTGACCATCGGCGGCGACGACACGGCGTTGTCGGGCGCGGTTCATTTGCGAGTCGTCGGCCGGGCGCGGCGTCGTGCACGTGCCCAAGACGATCGACAACGATCTGCCGCTGCCGCACGACATGAACACCTTCGGCTTTTCGTCGGCGCGCTACGTCGGCACGCAGATCGTCAAGAACCTGATGGCCGACTCGCTGACGACCGGGCGCTGGTACGTCGTGGTGACGATGGGACGGAACGCCGGCTGGCTGACGCTGGGCATCGGCAAGTCGGCCGGCGCGACGCTGGTGCTCATTCCCGAGGAGTTTTCCGAGCGAACGACGATCGCGCGGATTGCCGACGTGATCGAGGGGGCGATGTTCAAGCGGCGCTCGCTCGGTCGGCCGGACGGCGTGGCGCTGATCGCCGAGGGGCTGGCCTATCGGCTGGGCGACCGCGACGAGCTGCAGCGGCTTCTGGGGCGCGAGGTGCCGGTCGACGCGGCGGGGCACATCCGCCTGTCGGAGATTCCGCTGGGCGAGATGCTGAAGCGCGAGCTTGAGTCGCGCGCCAGCGCGCGCGGCGAGAAGACCACGCTGGTGGCCCACACGCTGGGCTACGAGATGCGATCGGCCGACCCCACGCCGGCCGACATCGCCTACTGCCGCGACCTGGGCTACGCCGCAGTGCGGATGCTGCTGGACGCGCGGCACGTGGTGCCCAACGGGGCGATGGTCAGCCTGGTGAACGGGAACCTGGTGCCGATGGATTTCCAGGAGATGATCGACCCGCAGACGAACCGCACGCGCGTGCGGCTGGTGAACCTGCAGTCGCTGTCATATCGCGTGGCGCGGGCGTACCAGATTCGGCTGGAGACGAGCGACCTGGAAAACCCGGAGATGCTGGCGAAGCTGGCGCGGTGTGCACGGATGACGCCCGAGGCATTCGCGCAGCGCTACGCCCAGGCCGCGACCATGCGCGTGCCGGAGCCGCCGACGCCGGTCGTGCCGGCCTGATTTCGGGCGGCCGTGCGAACCGCGGGCTGCCGGCGCGGCAAGGCGCAACACCCTTTCCATTGCCGATCTTGATTGCGAGTCGTGCGAATCTGGGGCGACCCGCGGGCGGCGATTTTTCAGCGGTTCCGGGTTCATCGGATGGCGGCCCCCGTCGACTCGCCAGGCAAGCGCGGCGGCCAGACGGCGCAACAAAGGACCGCGCTCGTGCATTGATTCGGGTTGCGCTCTGACGAGCGCAAGAAAGAGCCGCGCAAGTCCAGCGTCTCTGAAACCGCATTGGAAACTCCCCATCCCGGCGGAAAAATCTGGAATTCGGCGGCGATGGTTGTTAGACTGCATGCCCGCACCGATCCAGTAGCACCCTTCATTTCGCGATCGCACGCCGCCAGGCGGTCTGCCGGCTGCGGGAGGCAGATCATGAATATGGTAAAACTGGGAGTAAATGTCGTAGTTGCGGCGGCGCATCGCCGGGTTCATCGGCGCGACGGACAGCGCACCGCGGCGCGGATCGCGATCGTGCTGGGGTTGATCGCCCGCGCCGCCGCCCAGACGCCGCAGGCCCGCTCGTTCACCTACCAGGGGCAACTGCGCTTCAACGGCGCGGCCATCACCGGCTCGGCCGATCTGCAGTTCGCCCTGTACGACGCGCCGGGCGTCGGAGCGCCGCCGGTGGGCGGAAGCCAGCTCGGAATCGTGCAAGCGGTGAACGGCGTGTCGCTCAACGCGGGGCTGTTCGCGGTGGAGCTGAACGCGGGCAACGAATTCGGCGCCAGCCCGTTTGATGGCAGCGCGCGCTGGCTGCAGATCGTCGTGCGCTCGCCAGCGGGCGGCGGCGCGTTTGTCACGCTCGCCCCGCGGCAGCCACTGACGCCCGTGCCCTACGCCGTCCGCGCGCTCGACGACCAGGTGGGCGGCCTGACGTTGCCGTATGCCGGGACCATCACGACCGTCCTGCCCGGCTTCGCGGTGACGAACAACGGCAGCGGTTCGGCGGCGCGGTTTCTCGGCGGCGGAGCGAACGGTACGCTCGACGTCTCGGGCGGGCCGCTGGCGATCCGCGCCGCGCCGACGCTTGACGGCGTGGCGCTGCTCGGGCTGGGACTCGTCTCGGGCACCGACAGCAGCGCCGCGTCTGGCGCCGCGGGCGTTCGCGGGCTGGCGACGTCGCCGCTCGGCCTGAACTCCGGCGTCGAGGGCATCTCCGATTCCAGTTTCGGCGTCGGCGTTCGCGGCCGGGCGACTGCTTCCACGGGCACCACGGCCGGCGTCGACGGATCGGCCGATTCGAACGACTTTGCAACGGCCGGCGTGCGCGGCCTGGCGACCGCCTCGACCGGCGTGACCTACGGCGTGTCCGGCACGACGCTTTCCGATACTGATCTCGCCGCGGGCGTCTTCGGCGAGGCCGCCGGCGCCACGGGCAAGACCTATGGCGTGTTTGGCATCGCCGATTCCGGATCGAACAACGCGGCCGGCGTGCGCGGTGAAACCCTGCCCGGCTCCGGGCTGTCGCTGGGCGTCGATGGCGAGTCGAACGGCACCGTGTCGGGCTCGGCCGGCGTGCGCGGAATCGACGGCGGCGCGGGCGTGGTCACGTTTGGCGTTCTGGGCACGACGCGATCCGGGGCAAACGATTCCGCCGGTGTGCGCGGCGAAACCTTTCTTGCGGCCGCCAGGGCGTATGGCGTCGATGGCTTCGCCTTCACGACCGGCGCCGGGTCGGCCGGCGTGCGCGGCTATGACACCTCGCCGCTGGGCTCGACGCCGCCGTCGCCGCCGGCGACCTACGGCGTCTACGGTTATTCGCACCTGTCGCTCGCCAACGGCGCCGGCGTGCTGGGCGAGACATCGACCGGCTCGGTCGTGGGCTATGGCGTCGACGGGCTGACGCGCGCGGTGGTCGCGGGGGCGTCGGGCGTGCGCGGTCGCGATTCGGTCGGCGCCGTCGCGTCGTATGGCGTGGATGGCCTGACGCGCGCCACCGGCGCCGGCGCGGCCGGCGTGCGCGGACAAGACAGCGCCGGTGCCAATCTGACGTTCGGCGTGGACGGTCTGACGCACTCGACGGCGGGCGGCGCGGCCGGGGTGCGCGGTCAGGACAGCGGCGGCGCGGGGGCGACGTTTGGCGTGCTCGGCGTCAGCAACTCCGCCGCCAACGGGGCGGCCGGGGTGCGCGGGCAGGGAACGTCGGCAACGAACGTCTTCAACGTGTACGGCGTATGGGGCACGACGGCCGCCAATTCGACCGGCAGCGCCGGCACCCGCGGCGACGCCACGGCGTTTGCGAACGCCGCCGTGCATGGCGTCGTCGGAACCACGAATGCCAGTGGCAACGGCGCGGCGGGCGTGCGCGGCGTGGCCAACCAGAACAACGGGGCGACGTACGGCGTGCACGGGACCACCAGCTCGGTCGTCGCCAACGCGGCCGGTGTCCGCGGCGACGACGTGGGCGGCGGCGGCGAAACCTACGGCGTCGAGGGGCGCAGCAACAGTACGGAGCGGCTCGCAGCCGGCGTGCACGCCATTGGCAACGGCGCCGCCGGACCGGGCAACCCGCGCGCCGCAGCGATTGAAATCGAGAGCGGCGCCATCACCGTATCGGGGGGGACGCGCCCGGCGGGCACGTTTCAGGCTTCCGGCGGGTGGACGCCGTATCACACCACGCCGATCGTGCAATGCGGCGATTCCGCATTCAACATCTACTGGACGGTGATGGGGGCCTATCAAACCGTGGTCGTCAACAATGACCTGATCCGGCCCGACAGCATGATCTTCCTGACGGTGCTGGGTCCGCCGCCCGGCGATGGGCGCGGCGTGTTTGCCCAGGTGATTTCGCAATCGCCGGGCGTGATGACGACGCGCGTGGTGATCGTGGGTGCCGACATCTGCGGCGCGCCGAACTTCACCGGCGCGGTGACGGTGAACTACCTCATAGTCAACCCGAGTTGACGGTTGCCGGCGGGTGGTCCAAGTTCTGCCGAGGTGATCGAGCGGAGGATGATTCGATGACAAGCAGAGTGCGTCGAATGGCCATCGCGGCGGGTTTCGCCGCCGTGCTGAGCGTGGCGGCCAGCGGGCAGACCGGCGGCGGATATGACCTGACCTGGTCGTCGGTCGACGGGGGCGCAACGGCCCCGGCGACGCTGGTCGGCGGCGGCTACGGTCTGGGAGGGACGGTCGGTCAGCCGGATGCCGGTGCGACGCTCTCGGCCGGCGGGTTCGCGCTGGTCGTCGGATTCTGGCCTGCGGTGACGATCATCTGCAATTGTTCGGGCGACGTGAACGGCGACGGCGTTCGCAACGGCGCCGACGTGCAGCGGTTCGTGGCGTGCGTGCTGGCTGGACAGGGAAACTGCACCTGTGCCGACGTCGATCTGGTCAATGGCGTGACAGTGAATGATGCAGCCGTGTTTGTGGCGTTGCTGCTGGGCCCGGCGAACTGTCCGTAGTTGCCGGCTGGAAAACCGGGGCGGGTGCGCGCCCGCCAACAGGTGTCTCGTCTCGATCACTGCGCCACCAGGGAATCGAACCCCGAACCCACTGATTAAGAGTCAGTTGCTCTGCCAATTGAGCTAGTGGCGCATCAGGGCGGGCCATGATACGCGGGCGTCGGCCGCGCGGCAAGGGCCGGGGGCGCGATGCGGGCGCGACTTGACAGGCCAGGCGGATTGCACGACGATCGTTCGCTTGCCGCAGTTCCGCCGGGCGGTTAGCTCAGTTGGCTAGAGCGCGTGGTCGACATCCACGAGGTCACTGGTTCGAGTCCAGTACCGCCCATCCGACACTTTTGCTCCGAAATGAACAAAGTTGCATCGTCTTGCACGGCCGGCACTAACGCATCGGGGGCTGTCGGCGATTTCAGCTCCGTGCTACGGGTTTCATCGCCTGTCTGCAGCGCTTTATGCAGCGCGCCGGCGGCCCGGGCGTAGTCTTCGTCGGTTGCCCGCAGATAGAACTGCCGCGCAATCGCCTCGGTGTGGCCGATCCATTCGCAGACCAGGTGTACCGGGCAACTTCGCGCCAGCTCGATCGCGCGCGATTGCCGCATGGCCTGAAACAGCTTCGGCCAGGGGGCCAGCCCAGCGCGGCGGATGATCTTGGTCGCGGTCGTGCGCAGGTTCATCGCCGGGTCGCGCAGCCGCGGCAGGATGAACGTCTCGCCGTCGCGGGCGTGCTCGAATTGTGTCAGCAGCTCGCGGCGCAGCTCGTCGAACAGCGGGACGAACCGCTCCGGCTTGCCGGCGTGGGCCGTCTTCGGCGACACAACGCGGAGCTTGCTTTGCGACCAGAGCACGTCGCCCCACGTCAGCCCGACCGCCTCGCTGGGCATCCGAATGCCGCCGATGCGGGCCAGGGCGAATATCAGCCGCCATTCCGACGACGGACAGGCGGCCAGCACGGCTTGATACGCCTCGGGCTTCACAAAGAAGTCGCGGGCGCGGTTCTCGCGGACAGTGGCGGCGAACCCCTCGGCCGGATTGACCGCGATCAGCCGATGACGTACGGCGTTTCGCAGCATTTGCCGCAGACAGCCGGTGCGACGGTTGACGGTGTTGGGGGCCAGCCGTTCGGTTTGGGCCAGCCAGCGCCGCCAGTCTTCGATGTCGCCGGACGTTACGTCGGACAGTCGCTTGTCGCCGAAAAACGCGGCGACGTTGCGCCGGGCATTGCCGTAGGTGATGCGCGTGGCGGCGTGTATCGTGCCACGCTCGGCGATCCAGCGGTCGATGAACGCCACCAGCGTCGGCCCGGCCGCGGCTTCGTCGGCGTGGCGCGATTCGACCAGCCCCACGCGGGCCAGCCGGGCGTGCAGCTCGTCGGGCAGCCCGGCCACCCAGGCGGCCAGCGACTTGTCGCGGAGTGGTTCATTCAGCACCCGCAGGGCGTTCAGGGCGTCGATGCGGTCGGCGAGTTGGCGGGCGGTCGCCTCGGCGGTGGCGTCGGTCTGTCGTCGGCCGCGCGGCACGCGAACGGTCTGCCGCTTGCCGTCGGCGGCGATGAACTGAATCGCCCAGCCCGAGCCGGATTGAAAGACACTGGCCATGCGTCATTTTCCTTTCCGCTCAATGGGCCGCAGCTCCAGGCCGAGGGCGGCGCAGAGCCGGGCGAGCGTGGTCGCCGATATTTCGGTCCGTTCGGCCCGTGCGAAGCGGTGCACGGTGGCGTAGGGCAGCCCGGCGTCCTTCGCGATGCGATAGAGCGTGCGGTCATCCTGTGCAATTGCCTTCCGAACCATGCCGATCAGGTCTTGCGGTTTCATGTCTGGAGTATACGTCATATTCGGCATACTGTCAAGAGCGGCGTATACCGGCCGGCGGTTCAATGCCGCGCCCAGGCGGTCGAATCGGTCGGCCCATCGTCCGGGTCGGCCCCGTCGAACAGCTCGCCGTCGCCGTCCTGGCCACCGAACGCCGCCTCAGCGTCCGTGTCGGTCGGCTGCGGCGGGCCGTCGTCGGGATTCTCAATTCGCGATTCTCTCATGGGCGCATCGAGAATCGAGTATCGGAAGGGGCTGCCTCGCGTGCCCGATCCGCTCCGCTCGATTCGGCCGTCGTGAATCAGTCCGTGCAGGGTTTGCCGGACCACGCGGCTGTCGCCACCCACCGCCTCGCGGATTTCCGACTCTGTGAGGTGGCCACCGGCCAGGGCGTCGATAATCGCCTGTTGCCGCTTTGCGTCGTCGTTCTCGACCACACCGCCGGCAGACTCGACTGACCGTGACTCCGGGTCGAGCCGCAGCACGGTCGCGGGCAGGTCGGCACCGTATCGCTGTCGCGATTCGATGATCCGGGCCCCGTCCGATCGCCGGCGCAGGATGAGCGCGGTATCCACCGCCCCGAAAAACGCGGTGGACCCCAGTACCGCGTCGCCGCCCTCGCGCTCAGCCTTGCCGGCGTGGTGGACCAGCAGCAGGTGCGCGCCCGTCTCGCGGGCCAGGTGACACAGCGGCTCGAGCGCCAGGTTGACCCGCGCGTAGTCGTTGGCGTCGGGCAGCCTCACGAGCCGCATGAGCGTGTCCACCACCACCAGCACCGCCCCACGCTCACGGATCAGCCCGGCCAGCTCGGCGATGGCCGCGTCGGTGTCGAGCGGGGCGCGCCCGGCGTGGACCAACAGCGGCTCGTTGGTCGCCCCGAGCGCGTGGAAGTGCTCGCGCAGCTCAGACCGCTTGTCCTCATGGGCCAGATACAGCACCGGCCCCGGTTGGCAGGCGCGATCGAGAAACGGGCGGCCACTCGCGACCGACAACGCCAGCACCCGCGCCAGTGTGCTCTTGCCGGTCTTGGGCTTGCCAGCGAGTACCGAGATACCGCCGGTCGGCAGCAGCCCCTCGACGGTCCAGGCAACGGCCTCGGGCGGTTCGCTCAACAGCTCGGCCAGCGGCGTGAACTGGAACGACGGGCCGGTTGGTTGTTTCTCGTTTCCCTCTAGGGAAAAACGAGAAACGGGAATCTCCGGCTGGTGATCGCGGCCATTGTCGCCGGCGGCCGGGCCGAAGACGGTGGCGAGCGGGTCGGTCGTCATGCGGCACCGTCGTCGCGTGCGGCGAGCTGCGCGCGGAGGCGGCGCACGTGCGGGTGGCCGATCAGCCGTCCCACGCACTCGCCGCAGATGTCGGCGCGGTCGAGCACGGCCAGTCCGCCCAGGCTGCCGCCCGGCCGGATGGCGGCGTACCCCGCGTCCTGCATTGCGGCGAGGGTCGCGTGAGGCGACGGCGTCGCCAGCGGGCAGCGGTCGGGCAGCGCATCGACGATCGGGCGATCGTGTAGAGCGCACCGGGGGTAGCGCGACCGACCTGGCGATCGGCGGACGGAACGGTATACTGGCAGTGCGTACGACTCATCGCCCCGGGCCGCGGCTGACACCGCGCCGGGGCCTCTCTCTTGGGTCACGGCCGCACCGCCTCTCCAGCATCGGGCCGGCCGCAGCCGGCAGCGACCCATTGCGCGATGTCATCGGCGCGCCAGCGCACGGACCGACCGAGATAGACCGGCTGCGGCAGTAGGCCGCGCGACCGCAGGGCGGCGACATGGCGGGGGGACACGCCGAGCTGCACGGCGAGCTGCCGCACGTCTAGCATCACTTGCGTCATGGACGGAGTCCTCTCGCCGCCACCCGAGTCACACTCGCTCGGGCGGTCGGCACACAGGACATGTAGGGCCGTGTGCGGGGGAGGAATCGTTTTTCCCTTGTGGGCGAGGCATGTCGCAAGGTCTTGCGTGAGAATCCGCGGAGCTGAGCCGCAAGGAAAAATCGGCGGGAGAAATCACGCTCCCGCGGCACGACTTCTCGCCCGCAGGCAGAGGCGATAATACGTCCGCAGCTGACCGTCGTGGGTTACATGTTTGGGAACTCTGATACCGAGGATTCCGCGATTCCGCCAGATTTCGCCCCACTTGATCTTACTGCCACTCTTGGACCGGTAGACGGGCGGCTCTAACTTCACGATCCTGTCGAGAAACACCTTCTGCTCCTTCGTTAGCCTCGACGCGCGTCGCCCGACTCTTGTTCGGACGACTTGAGGATTGCCTTTGCGTTCACTGTCCGGGGCCGGATTTGCGCGGTAGACAGTCACCGGCTCGCGCCGCCGGAATGACAAGGGCCGAACCGCGGGCGGGGTCCACTGTTCCGAGTGAATCAGTCCGCGATTCGTTGCGTCGGCCACGGCCGCGTCGATGTCCTCGTCGCAAATACCCAGCCACCGATGCCGAAGTGCACGCTCCAGTTCCAATCGGGTCGCGCCGTACGGAGGCCGTGACTGGGTCGCGTACTTGTAGCCGTGCGATAACAGCTCGCCCGCCTCGCCGCGCGACTTCCATTCTCGCTCGAAGCGAGTTCGCAGCGGGATATCCAGCGGCCGAAGGACTTGTACGACTGTCTGTGCAATTTCATCTAACGGAGGCCGATGCTTCGGAATTAGATACTCGCGTCCGGCGGCGCTCATCTTTGCGGCGTCGCCCAAGGCTTCCACTACTTCAGGCCAGTCAGCCGCGCCACCCCATAGCCCGCGGTCACAGAGTTGCTCGAAAGTAGGTTTTGGAGCGGCGACGGCCATGGCGCTATCCCTTTCGCGGTTTGTCACCGCATTGCACCACCGCACCGCTTACGACAGTCTAAACATTGCTGGTTCACGCGCCAATCCGCACCACAGGGCACCGGCCGGCGTTGAATTGCACGTCCTCAAGGCGGTATTGTCTGAATTGTCGGGCCAGGCCATCGGGGGCCGTGTCGGCTCGCGAGCGGCCGATCCGCTGGTCGGGAGGACAACCCGTGACATGCTTCGCAGTTGCTCTATTCAGCGTCGCCACCGGGCTTGGTTCTGGCGATTCACCTTACTTTCTGGGCCTTGGCGTCTTGGCGAGCGGCGATCTCGGCAGCGTCGCGAACGGCGTGTCAGCCGATGGACTGGCCGTCGTGGGCAGCAGCATTCCGCATGGCGGCACCACCGCATTTCGATGGACTTCTTCGACCGGAATGCTCAGCCTCGGCACGTTTCCCGGTGCCGGTCCGCAGTCTGAAGCGATAGCCGTGTCAGGCGACGGCTCCCTTGTCGTCGGCCGGACGTATGGCACTCCGACTGTCGGGTTCGCCTGGCATCAAGGTACGGGAATGCAGAGTGTCGTCAGCCTGTCCGGTGGCCAACAGGTTAGCGCAGCAAACGCAGTATCCCCAGATGGTTCATACATCGTCGGAATAGGTTCGACAGGAGCGAACGAAGAGGCATTCCGTTGGAGCGCGGCGACCGGTTTCTTGGGATTGGGTCAATTGCCCGGTGGTGTTCCTCCCACTCGCGCAACGGGCGTCTCGGCGAATGGCAGCGTGGTTGTGGGCTACGGCAACGGCGGGCCGGACGGCGATCTTGCGTTTCGATGGACCCAGGAAACAGGAATGGTCTCGATCGGCGATCTACCGGGCGGGATTGCCTACAGCCGGGCCTTTGCCGTCTCAGCCGACGGATCAACGATTGTCGGCTGGAGCTACGGTACGACTACCGAAGAGGCTTTCCGATGGACCGCGAGCGGGGGAATGACCAGCCTTGGATCAGTGCCGGGTGGAGGTTTGGGATTGTACGCGAATGCCGTTTCCGCAGACGGCTCGGTAATTGTCGGCGAATACTACTCACCCACAGGTGCCGACCGTGCATTCATGTGGGATGCCCAGCACGGCATGAGAAGCATTCGCGCCATACTCGAAGGCAGCTTGGGACTCGACCTTGCGGGCTGGGTTCTGCTGAACGCTACAGGGGTTTCGGCGGACGGCAAGACAATCGTCGGAAACGGTGTCATTCCCGGTGGGGCACACTCCGAAGCGTGGATCGCCCATATCCCCGAGCCGGCCACGCTCGGACTGTTTGCGGTCGCGTTCGGCCTGGCGCGAGTGCGCCGCCCCCCGGCCCGCACCGCGCGCCGCGAACAGCCATAACTCGCACGCTACGGGTATCGTTCCGCGTTCAACCGCGCCATGATGGATTGCCGGTCCATCGGCAGGCCGTCGGCCGACAGGGGGATCGGGCCGCGCGGGTCTGCGTCGCCGTCGTCGGGCAGCACGTCCGACAGCACCGTCACCAGCAGCTTGACGTATTCCCCGGGCCGCTCCGACGCGAGTCGCCGCACCGCGTCCGGCCCCAGCTCGTCCCAGGTGGCCAGCAGCTCGGCCCGGATGCGTCGCGCCGTCGGCAGCGTTGCGTCGGCCGATCCGGCCGGTCGCCCCGGGCCGCCGCGGCAGCCGGGCCGGAATCGACCGTTTCCGTCGCGTTCGGTCGGTTTGGAAAGCGAGTCGTCGAACACGCTGGTCACTCCCCGGCCGCCGGTGTGGCGGGTCGATGCGGCAGTGTACCGCGTTCGTCGCCGCCGGCATTCGCCCGGCCCGTCGATCGGGCCGTCATCGCGGCGTCACGGGCCGGCTGAATTCATCAGCCGGCGGACCGCTTCGGCCTTCTCGGCGTCGGTCAGCGGCAGGCGCAGGATGGCGGCGATGGAATCGGCGAACCGGCCGGCCGGCACCGGAGCGGCGGGCGATCCGCTCGGTTCGCCGGTGGCGATGAGAGCGTCCGCCGTCGTGGAGTCCGGCCCGGCAAAGGTGGGGAATGCAGCGCCTTTTGCAGCGCCGCCGGCAGAATCGTCAAACTGCTGTGCTTTTTCGCTGGGTTCGAGTCCAGTACCGCCCAGTCGATTCCTCTGCTTCGATTTTTCGTGGAACTGCGCTCTGCTGAAATCCGGGCGATTTCGCACGAGTCGCTGGCGGGGTGCAGCGCCGCGCGTCACTCGTCGACGCCTGAAACAGTCGCCGCCGATGACACACCCTACCGCCACGTTCCGCCAACGCCTGCTATCACCGCGAGTTACACGCCAACTGGACTGTGATCGAAGATTCCGCTCGATCGCTCCGAAGTTCGAGCTCGGCGATTCACGGAACGGATGGGTCATGCGCCCATCAGCGCGTTGACGAATCCGGCGATGTCCAAGCCGTTGGCCTGCGTGTCTGCATTCATGTCTGATCTCGCGCGGCGGACGGGGTCGAGGTCGCGGCCGAGCAGGACCTGGACGAACAATTGCAGGTCCGCGTTGTCGACGTCGCCATCGCCGTCGAGGTCGCCGGCGCCGGGCGTGCCGATGGAGGCGCCGGTCAACTCGACGCCCGGCCAGGTCACCGACCCGCGGCCGTAGGCGGCGCAGCCGGTGGTGCTGGGCGCCAGCGCGAATGGATAGACGGTGCGCTGGGCGTCGGCGAGGAACCGGACCGTCGCGACGCGCACCCACAGCGGTGCGACGCCGCGGCCCGCCGTGAGGCATGAGCCGCCCAGTTCGTCGATGCGGTCCGGCTGGATTGAGCCCGCGGGGAATACGTTGAAGATGCTGTTGTGGTTGATGTTGACCACGAAGGCACCGGTGGCGGGGAGCATCAGGTCAAAGTAGGCCGAGGTGATGCCGGTGTTCACGTCGCCGATGTCGCTGCCCCAAATCTCCACATAGTAGTCCTGCCCCTCGGTAATCGACGTGAGGGAGGTCGGGACGCTGCTGCGCGTGTCGCCGGTGCTTGGCGTGGCCAAGACCGCAAGCCGAAAGGCGAGGTCGATTTGCGGCACGTCGAGGTTGCCTTCACCCGGCGACGCAGCGAGCGACGCCGGACTGCACGGCGGGAACAGGATGGTCGGATCGTTGACGTTCTTCAGCCATCCGGTGGCGAACCAGCTGAGGTCGCCGACGCCCACCTCGCCGGTGCAGTCGAAGTCGTGCGCGGCTTGGCCCGGCGGCACGGTCATGAGCCATGAGCCGGCGAACAGAGACAGGTCGCCGACATTGATCACGCCGTTGTTGTCCAGGTCGTAGGTGCGGGCCGGCGGGGTGATGGTGACCGTGGTTGAGCCAAACTGGATCAGCGCCGGGTCGATCAGTCCGCGGCTGAAGGCCGCGACGCCGCCGACAGCGGCAGTGAGGCTGACCGTGCAGGCGGGGGCCTCGTTGACGGCGTTCATCTGAATCCAGCCGACGCGGACCCACTGCGGGGCCACGCCGCCGCCGTTGGGCAGGGCCGAGCCGCCGAACTCGTCGACCTTGCCGGCCTGAATCACGCCAGACGGAAAGACGGTGAAGATCGACCCGGAGAACAGCTCCGAGGCCGTGGTCTGCGAGCAGAAATTGACGTCGGCATAGACGCCGGTCAGGCCGGTGTTCGTGGGGCCAACGTCGCTGGCCCAGAGTTCAATGTAGTAGCGGCTGCCGCGCGAGACGGCGGGGAGCGAGGCCGGCTCGATGTTGCGAAGCTCGCTGGTCCCGGCCGGGTCGACGATGGAAATCACCGGAATCAGCCGGATGTCCGGTTCGCAGCTGTCGGGCACGCCGTTGCTGTTGACGTCGGTCGAAGTGCCGAAGGCGATGTCGCAACTGTCGGGCACGCCGTTGCTGTTGCAGTCGGGCGTGGTTCCGGCCGAGATGTCGCAGGCGTCGGCCACGCCGTTGCTGTTGCAGTCGGGCTCGCACGCGTCGGGCACGCCGTTGCTGTTGCAATCGGACACGGTGTGCGCGGCAACTTCGCAGGCGTCGGGCACGCCATTGCCGTTGCAGTCGGCGGGGCCGCCCGCGCCACTTGCACCGGACGCCCAGGCGGGATCGCCGCTGTCGCCTCCGGGCAGACTGTCATTTCCAAGTTGGCCGTTGTTACCGAGACCGGACGCGTCGGCGACCAGTTGGCCGGTGCCGGCGTCCATCTTCCAGTATCCGACCAGTCCGGGTCGCGGTCCGATGTAAGTCTTGAAACGGTCGCCGGCGATCTGGGCCTGGGTGCGGGCGACGGTCCAGATGCGCAGTTCGTCGATCGTCCCGTCGAAGGCCTCACTCCCGTAGATGCTGTTGCCGATATGCAGATCGGCATTGGAATAGACCATCGGGCCCATGCCGGCCTTGCTGTCCTTGAGCACTCCATCCACGAATAGACGCGTGTAGTTCCCAGTCGCGGAATAGACGCCGGCGATGTGGTGCCAGCCGCCGAGATAGGTCGTGGTCGGCACGGTGTCGACCGCCGCGACCGAACCGCTGGTCGCCCCGTCGATGCGCAGTTGCACCCGCTGGTCACCGCTCTGCTCCCAGGCGAGGATGAATCCGCGGCCGACGGCCATTCGGAGGATGCGCGCGTTGGACTGTCCGACCGATCGCGGCTTGACCCAACATTCAACGGTCAGTTCGTTGGCCGGCTCGAGCGTGACCGAACGCGGCACGCGGACGATGTCGTTGGAGCCGTCGAAGCTGAGTGCGAAGTCGCCGACACCGCTGTCGCAGTTGTCGGGGATCCAGTTGCCGTTGCAGTCCGGCGCGCCGCCGGCGATCTGGCAGAAGTTGGTGACGCCGTCGCCGTCGCAGTCGACCATGCCGCCGGCCTCGCACAGGTCGCGAACGCCGTTGTTGTTGCAGTCGGTGTTGGGCTGGCAGTCATCCGGCACGCCGTTGGTGTCGCAGTCGCCGCTGCTGCCCGAGGCGATGTCGCAGGAATCGAGAACGCCGTTGCTGTTGCAATCGGAAAGCGGTGGGAATTCCATGATGCCAGGCTGGTTCAGATTGCCGGGCGAGTCGTTCCAGGTGCCGGGCGTAGCGACGCGGCACAACATCTCCACCCAGTCCTCGTTGCCGCTGTTGTTGGGCTCGCCGGGATACCAGTTGGTGTAGATCGCCGGCTCGCCGCTCGTCCAGACGAAATAGCCCTCCGTCGCAACGTCATTGAATCCGATCCAGGCCCGGTCGGCCGAGCTGTTGGCCAGCACGAAATTCAGAAGCCACTGGTTTTCGGCGGCGCTGCGAACGGTGGCGAGGTGCCCGCCCAACGAAACCGCGACTGCCTCGGCGTTCGTCCAGGTCAACGGCGCAGACAACAGGTAGCGCCGACCATTGATTGGAGAGACCGTCGCTCCAGGCACGCTGAGCGGCCCGGACAATTCGCATGAATCGGGCAGGCCGTTGCTGTTGCAATCCGTCGCGCCGGCGAGAATATCGCAGACGTCGCGGACGCCGTTGCTGTTGCAATCGCCACTTTCGCAGCGGTCGAGCACCCCATTGCTATTGCAGTCGTTGCCCGACACTTGGCACGAATCGAGGATTCCGTCGCCGTCGCAATCGGTTGCCCCGGCGTCGATGTCGCAGGCGTCGCCGGTGCCGTTGCTGTTGCAGTCGCCGTCGGGTTTCACGTCCAAGGCGATTCCGTAGAGCGTTGGCGGGCCTGAGCCGGGAAGGCCGAGGTCGATGTCGATCGTATCGAGATATGCGCCAGCCGAGTTGAATCGGAAGATCGTGCGCGTGGTGTTGTTGGTAACCCACAGGCGGCCCGACTCGTCAATCGCGATGCCCTTCGGGTCCAGATTGACGGCGGTGATGGTCTGGATCAGCGTGCCGGCCGGATTGAACTTTCGGATCATGCCAGGCGTGGTGACGTAGAGGTTCTGACCGGAGTCGAAGGCCATGTCCAGCGGGTGCGGCGCGAAGGTGCCTTGACCGATGTAAGTCACGAACTGTAATTGCGGATTGAACTTGGCGACATGGCCCGTACCGTTGTTTCGGCAGCCGACATAGAGGTTGCCGGAGCGATCGTAGGCCAGGCATTGCGGGTCCTGCGTGCCGTTGGCATGTGAGAGGTTGGAGAGATAATCGCCGGTGACGGTGAAAAACTTGATGCTGTCGGTGAGATAACTACAGACGGCGATCGTCCCGGCAGGAGTCATGGTGGCGCTGTGCGGACCGTCCAGCCCGCCACCGGTAATGGTCCGGACCAGGGTGCCGCTCCGCGAAATCACGGCGATGCGATCGCGATTCCACTCGGTGACCAGCAGGTTGCCGGCCGGATCGAGCGAAATCCCGCCGCCAACGTAGTCCAGTTGGCCGGGCAGCAAGGTTGACACGGCCGCGCCGCTTCGATTGCGAACGCGAACGCCGTCGATCGCGTCATCGGGAACGAGGAAGACCCGGCTGCAAGGCTTCACGCGCTCATAGACCAACGGAAAAACGCACGCATCCGGAACGCCATTGACGTCCAGGTCCATGGCTCCGGCTGCGATGTCGCACGTATCCGGAATGTTGTTCGTATTGCAGTCCTGCGCGGTGCCCAGAAACAGATCGCATAGGTCTTTGACGCCGTTGGAGTTGCAGTCCGCGAGTCCGCCGACTTCGCATTCATCCGGCAACCCGTTCGAGTTGCAGTCCTGACTGCTGGCGGCCGCGATGTCGCACACGTCGAGAATGCCGTTGCCGTTGCAGTCGTTCATGAACAGCGGCGCGCCGCCGACGACCCACGCGGGGTCAACTGCCTCGACCGCGGAACTTCCGCCGAGAGTGCCATTGACGCCGTTGGCCGTCGCGTCGGCGACGACCTGACCGCTGCCGGCATCGAACCGCCAATAGCCCACCAGTCCAGGCTCGTTGCCCACGAGGCGGCGGACGCGGTCGGTGTTGATCTGGGCCTGAGTTCGGGCGACATTCCAGATGCGCAATTCATCGATTCGGCCGTCGAAGTCATCGCCGCTGCCGAGCAGGCTGTTGCCGATGAACAGGTCGGCGTTGGAGTAGTTCAGCGCGCCGAGGGCGGCAGCGCTGGCCTTCTGCACGCCGTTGACGAACAACTTCACCGAGTTGGCGGAAACCGAATAGGTGAAGGCGACGTGCTGCCACTGGCCGTTGTAACTGGATGTCGGAGTCGTGTCCTGAATGATGAGGCTTCCACTGGTCGCTCCATCAATGCGCACCTGGATTCGGCCGCCGCTGCTCCACTGCCACGCGACGATGTAGCCCGCCCCGAAGCTCGCCGAATAGCGGCAGACCATCGCATTGGAAGACCCGACGGTATCGGGTCGGACCCAGGCCTCAAACGTCATCTCGTTTCTCGGTTCGATGACCGCGGATCGGGGAATCCGCACGTAGTCGTCCGCGCCGTCGAAGTCGAGCGCGGCGTGCGTGCCCTGGAGTTCGTCGGCATCCGGGATGCCGTTGCTGTTGCAGTCCTGGCCGCGAAGCGTGCCGGGCACGGCGAGCGCCGCGAGAATGGCCAGGGCCGGTCCCAGCGCGGTCGAGCGGCGGGTCGGCGCGGGGTGCGGCCGGTTCGACTCGAAACAGTCGGCTGGATCGGTTCGGCGGTGAGTGGGGTTCATGATATCAGCCTCCCAGAGTGGTTCCTGGCAGAACCGGCTGAGAAGATGAGGTGTGGATCATAACGTATGAGAACTACTTCAACAAGCGCCGTGGCCCGCGCATTCTTGACGATCGATGCGACCCTTCAACGGCTGTGGCGCGTCGCGTAATCGGTCACGACGGGGATTGTCGCTTTCGTAAGTCGTTATCATTGCGGGTTCGACACCCGCTACTCACGGTGGCTCGGCTCCGGCCGGCCGCAGTCGGTCGAGACGATTTGACGCCGTCGCCTGCGGGCCGCAATGCCCCGCCGGTCAGGTTCCGCCCCATCGGGTCCGGGTCGATCGCTACGGGAACAGCGCCTGCACGAAGCTCTGCGCATCGCGGCCGTTGATGTGGCCGTCTCCGTTCATGTCGGCCCGGTTGATGTCGCATCCGTCGAAGCTGCCCAGCCCGAGCAGCGCCGCGACAAACAGCGGCTGGTCCGCCGCATTGATGACGCCGTCACAGTTCATGTCACCGCGCAAGGCGAGCGAGAAATTGAAGTCGAGGGCTCCGCCGTTGGTCGTCCCGAAGCTCGCGACCTTGATGAGATAGGTGGTTCCGGCGGCCATCGGAACGCCCGACAGGCTCGACGCCACGCCATCGAAGTCGTCGTTGCACGCGATCAGCACGGGCAGCGCGCACGACCCGGAGAAGACCGACAGCACCGTGTCGTAGTTGCTCCCGACGGTATCGATGTCTGCCAGGCCGCCGACGGTCGGGACGAAGCGATACCACACGCTGCTGCCGTTGGGCGGGAAGCCGCAGCTTTCGGCCGGTTCGCCGGCGGTGCTGGTCGCCCCCAGCGTGCAGAAAGGCGGCGGATTAAAGACGCTGGTGGGGATCACGGTGGCTGCGCTGCACAGGTCGTTCGCGGGCGGCACCGGCGCGAATGAAAGATGAAACAGCAGCGTGCCGCCGTTTGGTCCGCCGTAGTCGGCGATCTTGATGAGGTATGACAATCCGCCGGTCACGGAGACGTTGGTCAACTGCGAATTGCTGCCGGTGCCGCTGTCGTCATCGCACGCCACCTGCACGGCAGAGCCGCACGTGCCGCGAAACACCGACAACACGGTGTCGTAGTCGCTGCCGTTGGTGTCCAGGCTGATGGTTCCGTCGGTGCAGGGATTGAAGGCGTACCAGACCGTGTTGCTCACGCCGACACCGCCGACTTCGCAGCTCTCCTGCGGCTCGGAGACCGTGGCGTTTGCCGCCATGGTGCAATAGGGGGTGGGCGCAAAGGTGAGCGTGTTCTTGGGAATGAGCGTCGCCGTGGCGCAGATGTCATTCGGCAACACGCTGGTCGGCGTGTACGAGAAGTTGAAATTGAGCAGGCCGCCGTCCGGGTTGCCGAAGTCTGCCACCTTGATCAGGTAGTCCGTCCCGCGGACCACCGGCACATTGACAAGCTGCGAATTGAGCCCGGTCCCGCTGTCATCGTCGCAGGCCAGTTCCGCCGCGCTGCCGCACGTCCCCGTGAAGATGGACAGCACCGTGTCATAGTCGCTGCCGTTTGTGTCGACCGTGATGCGGCCGTTGTCGCACGGCGAGAAGCTGTACCAGACAGTATTGCTGTTGGTCGTGAACCCGCAGCTTTCCTCCGGGTCGCTCGGGGCCGAGGTCGCTCCGACCGTGCAGAACGGGGTCGGGTTGAACGCGGCCGCGTTGCCGGGAATGACAATCGCCGCCGAGCACGCATCGTTCGGCGGCGCGGTCGGCGTGTACGAGAAATTGAAATCCAGCGTCCCGCCGCCAGCCGTCAGGTTGTAATCGCTCACCTTGATCAGGTAAGTCGTGCCGGCCACCACCGGCACGTTCAGCAGGCGGGCCTGCGTGCCGATGGCGTCGTCGCTGCAGGCCACCTGCGCCGCCGCGCCGCACGAGCCGGTGAACATCGACAGCACGGTGTTGTAAGTGCTTCCAAACGTGTCGATCGTCACGGTCCCGCTGCCGCACGGCGTGAAGGTGTACCAGACGGTGTTACTCACGCCGGCGCCGGCGACCTCGCACGTCTCCTGCGGCTCGCCGGCGCTGGCGTCGGCCTGCGCCGTGCTGTAGGCCGCCGGGTTGAATGCGGTCGCCGTACTCGGGATGACGGTCGCCGTCGCGCACGTGTCATTCGGCAGCGACGCCGAGGCCACCATCGTGTAACTGTTCCGCGTGTCGCAATCAGAGAGGAACACGTGCAGCAACAGGTTGGTGGCGGCTCCGGGGTTCGTGTAGACGATCGACTCGACGTTCGACGTTCCCTCAGACGTCGCCAGGGCCGCCCCGCCGCAGGTGCCGAACAGCTCCAGGTCGATGTTGCCGTTGGCGTTCGTGAAGGTCAGCGTTACCGAGAGCGTTCCACCCGCCGCCACCGCGATCTTGAACCAGTCATCGTGATTGAACTTGACGACCCGGCTGCTGAAGGTGCCCTCGGAAATGGTGATCGCGGTCGCACAGGAATGGTTCGGCTCCAGGGCGTCGTCACTGCCGCCGGCCAAGAGCGACTGTACCGTCGCGCTTCCGGACCAGGTCGCCTGCATGGCCCCGAAATTGTCGAACGTCGGGGTAGCGCAGTTGGCCGGTCCGCACGAGAGCTGCCCATAGACGCGCAGTGTGTCGTTGCGAAAGATGGGCGCCCCTTCGGAGCCGCTTTCGCTCGTGCCGTCGGTCCAGTTGATCCGCAGGAAATTCGGGTTGCCGGTGGAACAGAACGACGAATCCGCCGTCGCCTTGGTTCCGAAACTGATCCGCTTGGCGCCCCCTTGCGGATGGTGGATGCAGCTGGACGCCTGTCCGTTCGCGATCGCGTTTGTGTCGAAGCCTGGCCAGAACAGCCCGCACGGCAGCGCGCCTTCTTCCATGAGAATCGTGAAATCGGAGCTGGTGCCCGTCACCGACAGCGTGGCGACGCTCGACTTGGGAACGCTGCTCAGCGTCGGCGGCGTGCCGTTGCAGCTCGAAGTCTGGTACAGCCAGAAGAACTGCGTCGTCTGTGCGACCGCGTTCGTGGCGATGCAGGTGTTCGACGTCAGGAAATAGGGCGTCAGATCGCCATTTTCCGGATTGATGAACGAGCCGGTGCAGAGAAACCCGTTCCCGCTCTCGACGAAGCTGATCCGCGCCACGCCGTGGCTGACGTTGGTGAATGCCGAAAAGCAGGTCACGTCGTTGTGACACGTCCCGCGCGGGCCGCCCAGCTCAGCGCTCAGCGGATCGCGATACAGGTGCTGAATCTGGTCGATCCTGGGCGGCTGCACGTCGGCGACGGCCGCCTCCTGCGGCACGAACAGCTCGACGCGCGCCCGTTCGCCCTCGATCGTCCCGCTCCAGAATGACCCGTCATCAAGCGGGCCGCGGTTCTCGTGCGGCCCGTCCACCCCTTCCGGATGGGCCGGCGAATAGACGAACAGTTGCACGCCAAACGGCAGTTCGACCTCCGAGAAGTGCACGCGCAGCCCGACCGCGCCGGTCGAAACGATGTCAGCGCTCCAGATTCGCCCGAACCCGGCCACGTCGCGCCAGGTGCCCACCTCGTCGGAGACCCGCACCTCCCGCCCGACGCTGATCCGCTGCCGCTTGCAACCGCCCGGGCACTGTGCTTCGTCTTGAATGAGCGCCTCGGAATCCAGTGCGTCGAGACGCGTCTCGGGAACGCCGTGATGGTCTGCGCTGTTGGCGATCATCGTCGCGACCACCGCCGAGATTGGCCTCGGCGATCCGAGTGGACCGGCCGCACCATCGCTCAACCCTGCCCGCCGCGCGTCGGTCAAAACCGGCGCCGGCTCGCCAGCCGCCCCAGTTCCGGCCGGCCGCAAAGGCGACTCCTTCACGAACTGTCCGTTGTCAAACGGCCCGTTCGCATCCGGCCGCGCCCCGGGCGACTTGGGACCGCCATCTTCCTTGACCTGTCCGACGGCTGCGCCCGCAATGATGAGCCCGAACGCCACGCAACCGCAGAGTCGGCGGATCCCCAATTGCCGCTTCGCAACGATGGACGCCCTGGCGCGCTGTCCTCGCATCGACATGCCGCTTCTCCCCTGAGTGCCTTGTGACTGAGCCCGGCCGCGAACGCGAATGGTCGACGGGCATCATACCTGAAAAGGGCGTTGGGCTCTTTCACCAGGCGGGTCGGCAGCCAGCCAGGCCCGGCGCCGGGCGCGGACGGAGGGCGCCGCTCGGCACTGAGGCGGCGCGGGCCGCGTGCACCGCTGGGGAATCGCACCCGGGCCAGGTGGGGCATGCAGCGCCATCGAGCGCCCTGCCTATAGATTGGGGTTCACTGTGTTCTCTGCGACCAGGTGAGTATTTCCCGCCATCGGGCTCGGGACCGTTCAACATTGCGCGGTGCCGCCGTGTCCATGCTTTGTTGGCACGCGTCGATCCGTGTCCAAGACTGAGGGGTCGAACGTCAACCCGCATTCCGGGCAGCGTGTCGAAGTCAACCCCCGCAACAGGTATCCGCATTTCCGGCACGTCGGCACGTTTGGTTTGAGAGGAGACCGAAGGTGGCCGCCAACAATCCAGAACACGGCGAAGCCCGCCGTCAGACCGCCGAGCATGAAGCGAGTATCGTAGTACTGGGCCATGAGGTCGTTGAGCAGGCGCTCGGAAGTGTACCGTTCAACGCCGAACCAACCGGAAGGATGGTACCCCAAGTCATCGAGCGCAAGCTCGACATATCCAAACTCCCATTCTGGTGGGAAGAACCCGAACGCAAGCGCCCCAGCCACTATCGCAACCGCTTGGCGCAGCGCGAATCTGCGCCCCTGGGCCCGCCGCGGGCGACTGTGTTCGTCAGCATCTCTCGACTCAACTTGCGAGCGCATTCGTGCCACGCGTCGCCTCGAGCGACATTCGAAGCCCAGCACGACGGCGAAAGAGGCCAACAACTGCGGCCAGTAATCACACAGGAGATCGCTGGGTGTAACAATTGCCTCGAACATGCGTCGCGACAGTCGTCCTTGGTCTAGGCTGCCCACAAGGATGTTGTGAACGCTAGGCAGTCCACTTTCCATGATGTGTGTTACTAAGGCGTCGGAGAGCGCAGAAGTCACAAGAAACGTCACCAAGGCAGTCGCGAACCGCGGCGTGTGCCTTCGAATGGTTGTCACGATCGGACTCTCACGAATTGGCGCCGGACGGTTAGCCGTAGCCGGCCGCACTGGTGCACGCGTAGCGAAATACACGCGAACAATATGTAGTCGCGCCCGCGTCCGAGTGATACACCCGTTTCCGCGTCCGCCGGCCGAGGTAATCGTAGTCATAGACCGACTTCAAGTCACCCGCCGTCGGCTGCGTCGTCGCGGGCAGCACAACCTTCAGCAGGTTCTCGGCGTCCCACTGGATGCGACCTAGACTGATTGGGGTGTTTTCTAGCAGACCCGCGGCGAGCGCACGGTGTGCCGAGTCATTGATCACTCAGTGCTGTCGGGGCCAGGTCATCGAACTCGAGCGCGCTCGCGCTGCGTCCCTTGTACGTTTGTCCGACTGAATGCGATCGGCAACCTCCCATTCCCAGACGGTCTCGGCCGATGTAGAGTAATTACCTTGATCCAAGATTTCATAAAACAGCCATCGGGATGGCAGCTGAAAGCCCGAGCGCCGTGGCTCCACGAAGACGAGAAACCGCCCGTTTCCCAAGCCGATCGGCGGGCGATACTCGGGACGCCAGGTGCTTGTAGCGGTTGGCAATCGTGCCCCCAGGTCCGCCCCAGAGTGGCTGTAGATAGACTCGAATTCCTGAATCGTGGACGGAAGTGGCCTGTTGTTCTCGCGAAACCAACTCAACACCCAAACATATCGCGAGATGGCGTAATAGCGATCCATCGACCGGGCAATCAGCTCCTCCCCGATTGGTACGCCTGACAACAGCATGAGCGACACAACAGCTATTCCAAGCAGACGTCGTCTTCTGCGCCTCGGCATCTACTGCTCACTTCGTGTAGGGGTAGTCCCACCCAATTGTATTCGCATATTCGCTATCCGGGTGCCATGGCCACTTACTGGTATAACTGTTGAACAATAGAGGTCCCCACTCGAGACAACACTTGTAAAGTCCCTGGGTCACAAAGCTATTACAATTGAAACGCTCATCAATGGGTTTGCCTTGCAACGAGGAAGGCAGCCCCAGTTCAATTTGGCGCTCAATGTACATCATCCAGGCGTTCTTCTCGGACGACTCAATGTGCCCGGCACAGCCGCTGAGGGTCAGGAATAACGTGGTAAGACAAGCCGCCGCGTGTCGTGGCGCGACACCTTTGATCGCTGACAGACCAATGCTCATGGCGCGCCCAATCCATCCTTGGTGAATAGTTTGCACGCTCAACACAATAGGCTGAGAGACTGGAAGAGAGGCCGACGGTAGCTCATCGGCCGGGCGCGGCGCGGAGCGCGGCCGCGCCGCGTCGTGCCTACACCCCCAGCCCCGCAACGGTCGCAAACTGGTCCACGCGGCCCATGCTGAGCAGCAGCGGGTCACTCTGCTGCCGCTCGGTGAACGCGACGCGGTCGCCGATTCCCTGCCATCGCTCGGCGCAGATGATCTGCCCGATCGCCCCGCCGAGCTGCTCGCCCGGGCCGAGCAGGATGACACAGTCGGGTCCGAACTCGCGCAGCCCGACGCGAATCGAGTGAGTGAAGTCGTACGTCCGCGTCACCTGCGGTACGAACGTGTAGCGAAACAGGTCGACCGGGTCGGTCAGCAGCGGGCCGAAGATGTGCCCGCGACCGTCGATCAGCGGAACGGCCGGCCCCTGCAGCGGCAGCTCGGAGAACTGCTCCACGGCGCGGTCCGACGCCGGCGCCAACAGCGGCGTGTGATAGGCCGCGTGGCCGGGCAGCACCAGCGGATAGGTCCGCCCGCCGCGCTTGACGGGCGGCAGGCGCGCCTCGAGCAGGCCGATCGCCTCGTTGCTTCCGGCAAGCACGGCATAGCCCCCCAGGCGGATCGACCAGAAGGCAATCGGCGTGGTGCCGTGCTCGGCGTTGATCTCGGCGAGGACGTGATCGACGGCGGCCGTCGCGGCCGCGTCGGCGCGCCACTGCTCGTCCGTGACGGGGTAGATGATCTGCCCGCCGCGGGCGTGCTCTTCCTGCAGCAGCCCCATGGTCTGCACCAGGTGAAACGCGTGGTCGAAGTCCAGCGCGCCGGCCACGTGCAGCGCCGTGTACCAGCCCATGCTGTTGCCGGCGACCGCGACCACCTCGAACTCTTCAGAGATCAGCAGCGCGTCGACCGCGCTGCAGACGAAGATCAGCGGCGAGGCATTGCGGGCCGGCAGGTGCGACTCGGGGTCGAAGCGCGGCGCGCCGTCCATCGCCGAGATGGCGGGCAGGTCATACTGGCCGCGCATGATGTCGGCCCGCTCGATCAGCGCCTGGCCGGCCGATCGACCGGGCCGCGCGAGGTAGCCGAGCTCGGTGGGCCCATAGCTGCCGCGACCGGGACAGACGATGAGTGCACGTTTCATGCGGGCGAATGATGGTGGCAAGGCGGCGGCAATGCAACCGCGGCGCGGCGGAGCGGCGGTGGCATTTTGGACCCGGTGCGGCGGAGAAATCAGGTCGGCCGCCAGCCGTGGCACCGTGCGGTGGAGCGGATGTACAGCGTGTGGGCCATCATCGACCGCACTGGGGCGCCTCGCGCGCGAGGAATGCGCTGAGCGGATCATGTACGACGGCTACGGCCGGCCGTACATCCGCGAGAGCGCCGGCCTGGGCGACCTGAACAACGACAGCGCGTGGTTGACAGCACCGATGCCACGCGCGTGGCGGCGGCGATCGCCGGGACGACCCGGGACCCGCGGCGGACGTGAACGGCGACGGGTCGGTGGATGGCAAGGACCAGGACGCCTATGATGAGAAGGAGCCGACCTGGCAGGATTGGCCGGGGAATGATCTGGTGGTGTCGCAGACCTTCAGCGACGTGGATAACTGGTATATGTTCCAGGGCGTGCCGCACGTGGCGGTGGATTCGAGTAACTCGGTGAGCGACAAGCTGCCGCTCAATCACCACCGGGCCCGGTACGCTGATCCGGGGATTGGAAGATGGGGGACCAGGGATCCGCTGGACTACGACCGAAGGCTTTCGCGGTCAGAACGGGTAGCGAAATCTACGCTGGAGATTTGCCAACCGCGCCAGATTGACACTCGTTCAAATGATCGTGTTTATGTTTACTTGCAAGACAGTCCAGAAGTTTATTCCGACCCAAGCGGAACAAGTATTCTCGAGTGCTATTCTGCATATGATAACTGTGCGTACGGGCTTCCCTGTGGATACAACTACATTGGCTGCGGCCTAGACTGCCTCGATCGGTATGACCCGACCGATCCGCAATTCCATCAGTGCAATGATTGGTGTTACTACAAGTATCAGGCTTGTAAGTACACCGTCTGTGGCTACATCTTTGTGGACTGCCTTTCGTATCACGCAATATCCTGGGTCGTGCTGATTCGCCGGCTGCTCTGAGTTCGTGGCTAGGTTTGCTAGAGACTATCTTATTCGAGCGCTTTCAAAGAAGACGTTGTGGCCTGCCATGCGATGGCTCTTCAGAACAGGGCTTGCGATGACTATTGCTGCCTGCCTTGTGCTAGAGGTTGCCCCGCTTCGTGGCTGTCGCGCTTTCGACTTGTCCAAAGACTGCCCGCAAGAGCGCCATGCGACTTGGGCCTACATCATGCTAGAGCGATCCCACGTGTTGATCTACTATAGTTGGCTCGGATCCGCACCAGCGGGGTTTGTGCCAGTCGGCCGCCGAGGACTCGAGGCATACGACGAGGTTGTGGAGAGAATGAAAAAGATGTCGGAGGGCGACAACGGGGGCACTCGTTACCTCCCGTTCACCTCGGGGACTGTTAGGCGATTGGTAATGGCCAATCTCTGGGCACGCTGTGCCGCATCGGCGGCGCGCGAGCGCTGGGCAGTGCCACATGTGACCTTGGACAAGCACCGGGGAGTGCTTCTCGATTTGAGAACAAGACCGATCGGGCTATTCGCGGGCCTCGTGTTGCTGGCGACATGGATTCGCGCTGCTCGAGCGCGGCGCCGCTGTCGTCTCGGGCTCGCTTTGTGTGAGCTCTGCGGGTACAATCTTACTGGGGTTACATCAGGGCGCTGCCCCGAGTGCGGCCAGCCGATTGGAATACCTACGCCCACGACAAGGCCAACCGCATGACCACCCTGGCCGGGCTGAGCCAGGGCTATGACCTGGCCGGCAACCAGACGCGGGCCTACTCGGCCGACCGCGCGACGAGTTACACCTATCGCTACGATCACCACAACCGGCTGACGAGCGTCTATGACAGCACGAACACCACCCGCAAGGCGGCCTTCGTGTACGACGCGCTGGGCCGGCGGGTCGAGTTCGCCCACGACGGGCTGGGCAAGACGACCGACTATTACTATGATGGAGTGAACGAGGTGGTCGAGACGCCCGGCGGCTCGAGCGTCATGTCGAAGTACTACGTGCACGGCGTGAGTTACGTGGACGAGCGATTGTTCATGTACAACGACGACCTGAAGCAGCCGTACTATTACGCGCTGGAGCGGATGTACAGTGTGTGGGCCATGATCGACCGCACCGGGGCGATCGTCGAGCGGATCATGTACGACGGCTACGGTCGGCCGTACATCCGCGAGAGCGCCGGCCCGGGCGATATGAACAACGACAGCGTGCTGGACAGCACCGATGCGACGCGCGTCGCGGCGGCGATCGCCGGGACGATCTGGGACCCGCGGGCGGACGTGAACGGCGACAACGACTTCAATGACGGTGACCTGCAAGGATTGCTGAGCGCCTAGCTCAGTCACGAACCCATGGTCGCAAAGACAGGTCGGGCTCACCCCGCCGGCTTGGGCGGCGTCATCTGCGTGCCGCACTTCTTGCAGGTGCGCTGCGCCGTGTTCGCGGGCGACCAGAACTCTTCCATAATCTTCCGCAATTGCGCGACGATGTCCTTCAAGTCGAACTGCGGTTCGTGGACGACCGCACCACACTTGTCGCAGTAGAACCGGAGCCGATCGACCTCGCCCGCAGGCCGCCGCCGCTCGACCACCATGCCGACGGTGCCCGCCGGTCGCTGCGGCGAATGCGGAATTCCGGGCGGCAGGAGGAACAGGTCGCCCTGGCGGATGGGCACGTCGCGCGGCGTGCCGTTGTCGATGATGCGGACGGTGATGTCGCCCTCGACCTGGTAGAAGAGCTCCTCGGTCGGGTTGACGTGGTAGTCCTTCCGGGCGTTGGGCCCGCCGACGATCATGACGATGAAGTCGCGATCCTCCCAGACGCAGGCGTTGCCGACCGGCGGCTTGAGCAGGTGGCGGTGTTCGTCGATCCACTGCTTGAGATTCAGCGGGCTGGGGACGGACATGGCAGGACTCCGCGACGGGCCGTGCGATCGCCACCCGGCAGTGCGGCCGCGACCGTGCAGGCCGCATTCATGCTAGCGGCGCGGCGCGGCGAGCGTCAATCGGCGATCTCGCCGCGCGGCCGGCGACGTGCCTGCGCGCGGGACGAGATCATCGCTGCACATCGTGGGCTGGCCCGGCGTCGCCAGCGCAAGGCCGAAGAGCGACGGCCGCATCACACCGGAGCAATTGGCGGCGCTGGACGCGATGGCCGGGTGGCGCCGGCCGGCGCGCGGGCGCCGGGCGCTGCAGTTGATTTGCACGTCAAGGTGTCGTGAACAGCCGCAGCGGCGTGGCGTCGGCCCGCGGCCGAGCGTTCGCCCCGCGCGGCCCGGCGACAAGACGATCACCGCCTTCCGGGCGTTGTCGAGCCGGCCAGAGTGGCGTAGGATGCGGCCAGGCGTCGACGGGCGCCCGCTGGAGAGGTGTCGGAGCGGCTGATCGAGCTGGTTTCGAAAACCAGTGTGCGCGAAAGCGTACCGGGGGTTCGAATCCCCCCCTCTCCGTTTCATTTTCAAGGCAGTTCACAAACTCTTGAAACTCTCGCACTTGCGAACGATTCTCGATTGTTGACTGCCCGACTGCCCTCAAACTGCCCGCAGAACGCGAATCCGCATCACTCCGTTGCGAGAGCGATTCGGCTCCCGCCGCCAGCGCCAGCATCGATTGCTGGCTGTCGTCGTCGTGCAGGTGGCAGTAGAGGTTCAGCGTGTCGTTGGACGAGTGCCCGAGCGTTGACGCTGGGGTCTGATTGCAGCGAGCAAATGGGTAAACCTTCTGCTATACTGCAAACGCCCATAGTAGCACCCGCGCGCTCACGGACCGAGTCAAAGTACGTGCTTTCTCTCATGCCGCCGGCGAGGCAATTCGAGAGAGGAGTTCGCACCCATGATGAAGTCCACAATCACCAGTTGCTTTCGGTTTAATAGTCAAATCGCCGTTCCTCTTGCGACGATGGTTTTCCTCTTCGGGTTGGGGGTCACTGACGCCCGCGCTCGGGCAGTGCAGCCCCGCAAGAGCTCCAAAAACTGGGCGCCTCTGATGCAGTAACGGATGACATGTTCGGTAGCTCGGTTTCAATATCGGGCGACACCGCCGTGGTTGGGGCGTATCCCGATGATCATGCGGGCGGAGTCGACGCCGGCTCCGCCTATGTGTTCGTCCGTTCCGGCGGCGTGTGGATCCAGCAGGCCAAGCTGACGGCCGACGATGCGGCGGCGGGTGACAAGTTCGGCATCTCGGTCTCCATTTCCGGTGACACCGCAGTGGTCGGTGCGTACATGGACGACCACGCGGGCGGGTCCGACGCCGGCTCCGCCTATGTGTTTGTCCGTTCCGGCACGGTCTGGACCCAGCAGGCCAAGCTGATCGCCTTGGACTCGGCCGCGACTGACTATTTCGGCTACTCGGTCGCTCTCTCCGGCGAAACGGCCATTGTCGGGGCCTACCTGGACGATCACGCCGGCGGGATCGACGCCGGCTCGGCATACGTCTTCACTCGCAGCGGAACGGTGTGGACCCAACAGGCCAAACTGACCGCGACAGACGCGGCGGCGGCGGACCAATTTGGGTTCTCGGTCGCGGTGTCGGGCGAGACGGCCCTGGTCGGGGCGAATCTCGACAACACGCCCATTAGCGACGCCGGCTCGGCCTATGTTTTCGTCCGCGCGGGCATGGTCTGGACGCAGCAGGCCAGACTGACCGCGTCCGATGCCGGCAGCGTGGACTTATTTGGCTGTTCCGTGGCGCTATCGGGGGACACGGCCCTGGTCGGGGCGAGGTTCGACGACGCACCGCTTGGCAACGCCGGCTCCGCTTATGTCTTCACTCGGAGCGGCACGAGTTGGACACAGCAGGCCAAGCTGGTCGCTTCGGACGCAGCGATGACCGACGAGTTTGGATACTCGGTGGCGGTGTCGGGCGACACGGCGCTGGTCGGAGCGTGGCACGATGATCTCCCGCCCATGAACGATGCCGGCTCGGCCTACGTCTTCGTCCGTTCCGGCACCACCTGGACTCAGCACGCCAAGATAATCGCCTCTGACGGGGAGTTGATTGACCACTTCGGAGTCTCCGTCGCAGTCGATGGTGAGACGGCGCTGGTCGGGGCGGAGAACGCCAACACTCCGGTTGATCTCGACGCCGGCGCGATTTATGTCTTTGCGCTGGGCACCCTTGATTCGGACGGCGACGGGGTACCCGACGTCTGCGATCCCTGCCCGAACACGCCACCCGGCTTGCCCTTCTACTGCGCCGGCAGGCCGCTGCGAGACTGTAATGGCGATTGTTTGGTCGACGGCGCGGATGTCCAGTGCATCGTGAACGAATTGCTGAGTCATTAGTCGTGCCGGCGCGAGACGGCCCTCAAACTGCCCTCAAAGCGCATCGCGAGATAGTAAGAAACGGTGGAGGAACGGGGCATCAGCGAGACGAGCGAAGTCGTTTTCGCTCTGTAGGTTCTGCGATAAACTGAGCATTCGGAAGAGGTCGGCGAATCGAGGTAGGTTGATTCCCCCCTCTCCGGTCCGCTCGTTCCGTCGAGATGGCGCGACTGTCCCGCCTGCAAGTCACACTCGAAAAATCAGCCCCGATCCCGATCAATCACCAGGCCGCGACCATCGCACCGCCCGCTACGAAAGCACGCGCAGCGGCAGGCTGCCATCGGCCCGCGGCAGCGGGTCGGGCGGCCGGATGGTCACCGCGCCGCCCGAAAGCGTCGCCTCGCCGCGCTCGACCCGCGCGGCGAACTTCAGGCACTCGTCAAACAGCGCCTCGAGCATCTGCCCCTCGCTCACCGTGCGCGTCTGCTCGCCCTGCACGTAGATGATGCCCTTGCCTTTGCCGGCGAAGACCGCCACGTCGGCCCCCTCGGCCTCGCCGGGGCCGTTGACCACGCAGCCCATCACCGCCACCTTCACCGGCACGCGGATTTCCGCCAGCCGGCGGCGGACATCCTGCACCAGCGTGATCAGGTCCACCTCGATCCGTCCGCAGGTCGGACAGGCGATCAGCTCCGGCTCGTTCCGCTGTCGCAGCCCGAGGCAGCAGAGCATCTCCTTGGCGTCCTCGACCTCAAAGACCGGGTCGCTGGCGTAGCTGATTCGCACCGTGTCGCCGATGCCGCCCGCCAGCAGCGTGCCCAGCGCCACCACCGAGCGGATGGTTCCGGTCTCCTTCGGCCCGGCGTGCGTGACGCCCAGGTGCAGCGGGAAGTCGAAGCGCCGGCTGATTTCGGCGTAGGCGTCGATGACGATGGCGGGGTCGATGCTCTTGGCGGAGATGACGACGTCGTGGAAGTCGTTGGCGTCGAAGATGCGCAGGTATTCTTCGAGCTTCTCGAGCATGATGCCGACCAGGTGGGCGCGGTAGTCGGCCGCGAGGCGGGCCTTTTCGGCGGCGCGCTGCTGCTTGTCCTTGCGCTCGATGATGCCGCCTTCGTTCACGCCGACGCGAATGGGGATGCGCCGCTCGCGGCAGGCGCGGATGACGCGGTCGACCGCGGCGCGGTCCTGGATGTTGCCGGGGTTGAGGCGGATCTTGTGCACGCCGGCCTCGACCGCCTCGAGCGCCCGCTGAAAGTGAAAGTGCACGTCGGCGACGATTGGCACGGCCACCTGCGGGAGGATGTGTCGCAGGGCGTCGGTGTCGGCCTGGTCGGGCACGGCGACGCGGACGAGGTCGGCCCCGGCGCGGGCGAGCTGGTTGATCTGGGCGACGGTCTTGTCGATGTCGTAGGTGTAGGTGCTGGTCATCGACTGGATCGAGACGGGCGCGTCGCCGCCGATGGCGACCGGGCCGACGCGAACCTGGCGAGTCTTGCGACGGGGGATCAATGCGCGGCCTCCGTGTGAAACAGGGAGGATTGTAGGCGGACAAAGCGACGGCCGAAACGCGCGGGCGTCAGCGCCCCCACGGACCAGCTCGCTGCACGAGCCAGCGGTCGCTAGCGCGCACGATGGTGAGCTCTTGCCCGCCGCCGGACAGCGGGCCTTCAACGGTGCCAGTCCGAAGGTAAAACGTTTCGCCGTCATTGGAGAGGAGGCTGATGATCGGCAGCCGCGAGTCGATCCCGCCGATGTTCGTCCCGTTGACCAGCCGTTTGCCCCGGGCGCGGTAGGCGTCGACCAGATCCACAATGTCGCCGTCGGCCAGCGGCCCCAACGTGACGAAGGGAAGGTCGGTCAGCTCGGGCCGGCGCGGCAGGTCGGTCTGCTTGAACTCCGGCGGCGCGACCCAGACGTACTCTCCAATTTGGATCGGCGGCTCGCCCTGCGGCGCCGTCGCCGGGTGTGAGGTGCGGCGCATCGCGTTCTGAAACTGTTCAAAAAGCGCAGACTTGGCATACACCGTGAACATCCCGCGGCAGATGCGGCGCTCGCAGACGGTGGGCCGGAAGTAGATCGTGGACTCGGTGGACTTCGGGCGGTTGTCGCGCACGTAGACGAACCACAGCGGGCTGGGCTGCGCGGCGCGCGCGACGATTCCGCGTATCTCGTCACACTGTGCCGGCGAGAGGCGGTCAGGCCGGAATCGCCCGCCGTAGACGGCGGGCAGATCGCCGCCGGGCTGGGCCGCGGCGGATGGCTGCAAGGCGGATGGCTGCGCGGCGGGCGCGGCCGGGCGTGCACTGGTCGCGGCGGTCGCGGGCGGCTCGGCGGCCGGCGGATCGCCCCGGGGTCAGCAGCCACGAGCCAGTCACGGTCAGTGTGACCATTGCGCGCACGACGCGGAGATCGATCGAGACGGTTCGCATGGCGCCCTTCCTTTCCGGTGATTGTACTTCGGCGCACGTGGGCCGTTGCGGCGGTTCCATCTCGATGGCGCACCACGAATCAGCCCGACTGGCACGCCCGGCTGCGGTCGGCCGTACGGGTCGCGCCGCGGCGCTCGCGCCCGCGTCGTCGGCCGGAGCCCCTCGCAGCACTCCCGCGGCGTCGCGTCCGGCGACGGGGCGGGCCTGCATCGCGGACCGCGCCACGTGCATCGACGCGGGCTCACCCCTGCGCGGCCCCATTGCCCGCCGTGAAAGAGGTTGATTTCGAACGGCCCTACGCGATAATGCCTCTCTCATCCCTCGCAACCGATTCGGAAGGCGCACATGAGTCGAACCGCGTGCCTCGTGGCGTTGCTGGCGTGTTCGGCCGCTGACTTGCGCGCAGCGCCCTGCGTCGGGCTGCGTACCAGCGGCGCGATCGTCCGGGTTTGCGACACGACGATGCACGATCGATATTCGGCCCGCGTGGCGTTCAGCCCGGCGAGCCTGCGCTACCTGGTCGTCTGGTCGGAATACGTCGGTTCGGCGACTGGCGCCGATATCCTCTATCGGTTCGTCGACGACAGTGCCACGCCGCAAGGTTTGCCCGCACCGCTGGTGACGAAAGTGAACGCGCAATCGGACCCGGACGTGGCGTGGGACGGAACGGGCAACCAGTTTCTCGCGGTCTGGAGCTCGCAGGAGGCGGTCATCGGCTGCTACGGCCGAACGGTGACCGGGGCCGGCACGCTGGGGGCCAGCGACTTCCTGATCCACACCGGCGGCGTCGATCCGCGCGTCGCCTACGGCACCAGCGGCGACCGCTATCTGGTCACCGTGCGCGGCGCCGGCTGCACCGGGCGGCGCGTCGATCCGGCCGGGGCGCCGGACGGCTCCAGTTTCAGCATCAACACCGCCGGAGTTGTCGCGCCGAACGGAGACGTGGCCTACGATTCGAACAACAGCCGCTTCCTGGCCGTGTGGCGCGACCAGGCCGCGAATGCCAACAACGTGCAGGGTCGGCTCGTCAAGTCGAACGGCACCTTCATGGGATCGCAGTTCATCGTCGCCAACACCTTTCCGAGCGCGATGGCCGTCGCCTACAACCCGTCGGCCGCGAACTTCCTGGTCGTATTCGACACGTTCGACAACACCGGGCTGCGGGCGCAGCTGGTGACTGGCGGCGGCACGCCGCTGGGGAACACGGTTCACATCACCGACGATGATGTCGCCGCGCCGCGCGTGGCCTACGACCCGCACCGCGAACTGTATGTCGTCGTCGGTCAGCAATCGGGCTCGATCGTGGCCTACGCCGTGACGGCTGACGGCGTGGTTGCCGTCGATCGCGTGGTCGTCGCCCAGGGAACGGACGGGGTGCTGCCGGACGTGGCCTACAACTCCGCCGCCGACGAATGCCTGGTGGTGTGGCGGGATCAAACCGGCGGCAGCGCCAGCCGCGTCGCGTGTCGCCGGCTGACGTTCGGCGCCGGCTCGCTCGAGTGCACGGTGGCCGCGTGTGGCAGCAGCCTGTGCGGCGTCGGGTTCGGCCCGGTCGTCGGCGTGGCACTGGTCGGGCTGATGGCGTGGCGGCGCGTCGGTCGGCTTGACCGCGGAAACTCACGGCGCCGATCGTCGACTGCATGATCGCGCGGCGGGTGAATTGGCCGCGCGTCGCGCCCGCAGCTATACTGTTCGCCTCCCCGGCCGGAGTGAAAACGCGCTGGATGGCCGGTCGTAGCACCTGGCGGGGACCCGGGCCGCTCGTTCGATGGCCCGCGATTCAATTCACAGGAGACGCCACATGGCCAAGACGATTACGCTCAAGGGCAATCCGATCACCGTCGACGGGCCGGAGCTCACGCCCGGCAGCAAGGCGCCGGACTTCAAGCTTCAGGGCGCGGACATGTCCGACGTGACGCTCGCGACCGGCAAGGGACACGTGCGGATTCTCTCGGCCGTGCCGTCGCTCGACACGCCGGTGTGCGACCGCGAGACGCGGCGCTTCAACGAAGAGGCGGCCCGGCTGCCGAACGTGGACATCTACACCATTTCGACCGACCTGCCGTTCGCGATCAAGCGCTGGTGCGGCGCGGCCGGGATCGAGAAGGTGAAGTGCATGTCAGACCATCGCACGACCGAATTCGGACAGAAGTATGGCGTGCTGATCCAGGGCGGAGCGCTGGATCGGTGCCTGGCGCGGGCAATCTTCGTGATCGACAAGAACGACACGCTCACGCATGTCGAATACGTGCCCGAGATCGCGCAGGAGCCGAACTACGAGGCGGTGCTGGCCGCGGCGCGCAAGGCGGCCGGCGGATAGCGGGCGCGGCGTCAGCTTCCCGATCGATTCAGTTCAACCGGGGCGACCTCGTCGGCGCCGGATGGCGCGGCGGGCTGTGCCGCGCCGGTGGCGGGCGCGGCCGGAGCGCTCTCGCCGTCGACGCTGATGCGCATCGCCGGCATGTCGCGCATCGCCCAATCGCGGGTGCGGTTCACGTCGTTGCGGTCGGGGGCTTCGGCGCCGCGCTTGGCGTAGGTCGAGTCGTGGTCGTAGCCGAGCACGTGCGGGCTGAGCTTGCCGTCGCTCGCCATGACCCAGCCGGGCGGCTGGGCGATCGCCGAGAACGGCAGGCCGAAGATGTTCAGCATCAGCCGGCCGGGGCCGTAGCCGCCGTGCAGGATGTCGGCCGCGTTGAGGGCGAACTCGTTGTCGGGCGCGTCGTGGTCGGCGGAGCCGGTCAGGCTGTTGCCTTTGTCCTCGAAGGGATCTTCGAACCAGACGGGCCAGTGAGTGACCGCGCCGTTTTCGTAGTAGGCGCGGGCCGGCGGAATGGCGCGGCGCATGGGCGGAGGCGCGGCGTCGGCGTGGGCGGTGTAGTAGGCGGCCGACGGGGTGGTCTCGTGGCTGCGCGAGTCGGCCCCGGAATCGCGGAACGGGTTGTTGAGCTGGGTGCACCCGGAGAGTGCCGCCAGCAGCATCGCGGCCGCGCCGCAGGCGCCGCTAGCCATCCTGCTGAGATTCCAACGCATAGTTCGGTGATTCCTTTGTAATGGCAATGTCGTGCGGGTGCGACTCGACCACGCCCGCGGTCGTCACGCGGATGAACCGCGCGTCACGCCGAAACGCCTCGATGGTGCCCGTGCCGCAGTAGCCCATGCCGGCCCGCAGACCGCCGACGAGCTGGTAGGTCAGCTCGCGCAGCGGGCCGCGATAGGGCACGCGCCCCTCGACGCCCTCGGGCACCAGCTTGTCGGGGCGCCGTTCGCCCCTCTGTCCATATCGGTCGGCCGAGCCGCTCATCATCGCCCCCAGCGAGCCCATGCCGCGGTATTCCTTGAATCGCCGGCCGCGCCAGATGACCACCTGCCCCGGAGACTCGTCCAGGCCGGCGAAAAGCGACCCCAGCATGACCGCCGAGGCCCCGGCGGCGATCGCCTTGGCGACGTCGCCGGACAGGCGAATTCCGCCGTCCGCCAGGACCGGCACACCGGCCGGCTCGGCGGCCGCCACGGCGTTGAGAATGGCTGTAATCTGCGGCACGCCGACCCCCGAGACCACCCGGGTGGTGCAGATGGAGCCCGGGCCGATGCCGACCTTGACGGCGTCGGCGCCGGCGGCGATCAGGTCGGCGGCGCCCTCGGATGTGGCGACGTTGCCGGCGATCAGGTCGAGGTCGAACTTCTGGCGCAGCGCGCGGACGGTCTCGAGCACGTTGTCGCTGTGACCGTGGGCGCTGTCGACCACCAGGGCGTCGACGTCGGCCCGCACCAGCGCCTCGGCGCGCTCGTAGTCGTGGACCCCGACGGCGGCGCCGCAGCGCAGCCGGCCGCGCGGGTCCTTGCACGCCGTCGGAAACTGCCGGCTCTTGTCGATGTCGCGCATGGTGATCAGCCCGCACAGCTTGAACGCGGCGTCAACCAGCAGCAGCTTTTCGACCTTGTGCTTCTGAAGCAGGCGCTCGGCCTCGTCGAGCGTGGTGGTGGGCGCTGCCGTGACCAGGCTGTCGCGCGTCATCACGTCGCGGACCGGGCGTGACTGCGACTCGAGGAACTTCAGGTCGCGCCGCGTGAGGATGCCCACCAGCCGCCCGTCGGCCTGCGTGACCGGCACGCCCGAGATGTTGTGCAGCGCCATCAGCTCGGCGACGCGGCCGACCGGCTCGTCCGGCCGAACCGAGACCGGATCGAGGATCACCCCGTTTTCGCTGCGCTTCACCTTCTCCACTTCGCGGCGCTGGGCCTCGATCGGCAGGTTGCGATGAATGACGCCGAAGCCGCCTTCCTGCGCCAGGGCAATCGCCAGCGCCGACTCGCTGACGGTGTCCATGGGCGCCGAGACGAGCGGAATGTTGAGCGCGATGCGGCGCGTCAGGCGCGTGCGGACGTCGGCGTCCTTGGGCACGACGGCGCTGCGCGCCGGCAGCAGCAGGACGTCGTCAAAGGTGATGCCGTCGCCGATGATCTTGGGCTGCATGGCGGGGGATCCTCGCGTCCACGAGAATCCGGCGGATTATCGCCAGTTTCGCCGAAAGGACAAGTCACCCGCACGGCACGCGTTTCAGGCGATGCGCGTGCCAGGCCGTGCGCCTGACCGCGCGGGCCGACGCGGATGGCTCGCCGAAATGCGCGACGGGCCGATCAGCGGCGCGACCGCCGCAGCGCGATGGCCAGCAGCGCCACCGGCATCAGCATCGTCATGCCCGCGCCGCAGGTTCCGCAGCCGGTCGCGGGGTTCGGGGCCGGCGTCTCGCAGGCGTCGCCCGTGCCGTTGGAGTCGGCGTCGGCCTGATCGGCGTTCGCGACCGACGGGCAGTTGTCGCACACATCGCCGCGACCGTCGCCGTCACCGTCGGCCTGGCTGGCATTGCTGACCGCCGGACAGTTGTCGCACACGTCACCGCGACCGTCGCCGTCGCCATCGGCCTGGTTGGCGTTGCTGATTGCCGGGCAGTTGTCGCACGCATCGCCACGACCGTCGCCGTCACCGTCGGCCTGGTTGGCATTGCTGACGGCCGGGCAGTTGTCGCTCGCGTCCGGCACGCCGTCGCTGTCGGAATCGGGCGGGGCGCTGAACGTCACCACGACCGCGTTGCCCACGACGGCCGAGCCGGCCGAGATGCCGGCGGGGAAATCGACCGTGGTCGTGTTCGTGAAGCTGCCGCTGATGGCGTTGGCCGTCAGGACGGTGATCTGGGCGCCGTTGGCCGGAGTGAATCCGTTGATGCGTTTGAGTTCGAGCGTGCCGGCCAGCGTGGCGGTGCCGGCGACGACCAGGCGATCGTGCTGGGTTCCGGCGGTGAGCCCGCCGACCTCGATCGAAAGCTTGCCACCGGCGCCCTGGGTGTAGTTGCCGCTGGCGACCGGCTGCGTGGTGGCCGCGATGGTGAGGATGCCGGGCGACGAGCCGGGCTCAACCTGGCCGGCGACGTTGTTGACGGCGGCGGCGAGGGTGCCCGCGCCGCGGAGCTTGCCGCCGTTGAGCGTCATGAATCCGACGCGCAGCTCGCCGCCGGCGAGCTCGGTCATGCCGCTGGTCTGGGTGAAGGTGTTGAAGGCGTTGGGGAAGCGGAGCTCGCCCAACTCGACCCGCACCGTGCCGGTGTTGGTGAGGCTGACGATCATCTGGCTGGCGCCGCTGCCGGCGGATTTCTTCAGCAGGCCTTCGTTGGTCATCGGTCCGCTGCCGAACCAGGCCGTGAGCGTTCCGTCGCCCTGGAAGTCGACCGTGCCCGTGGGGCGATTGTTGAAGGCGACGAATCCGAGCGTGCCGGCGGTCACGTTGGTGCGGCCGAGGTTCTCGACGGTCACGGAGAACGAACCCGCCAGATTCGGGCCGAGGATGCTCATGACCGCGTCGGATTGAATGGTCAGCGTCGGGGTGGCGATGACGCCGCCATTGACCTCGAACGCCTTGGAGATTGAGAGGTTGCCCGGGCCGCTGATACCGCTGCCGGCGCCGACCAGGCCGGAGAGCCGCAGGCGCGGAATCACCAGCGTGAGTCCGGCGTCGATGAAGTTGTTGGGGGCGTTGTCGAGGTGATAGAAGCCGTCGCCGAGAAAGCTGGTGCCGGCGTAATAGTTGGCCCACAAGACCTGGCGGAATTCTGCGCCGGCGGCGATGTCGATCACGCCGTGGCTCTCGAGCCGGTTGCCGCAGGTCATCGTTCCGCCTTCGACCTTGATGACGCCGTCGGCGTAATTGTTCAGGTACCAGTTGAACGAACTCAGGATCGTCGCGGTGCCGCCGGTGGGCGGCTTGCGGATCGTGCCGTGGTTCTCGATCGGCTGCGTGCCCAGGCCGGTCATGCCGAGCGTCGCGCCGTCCTCGATCGTGACCACGCCGCCGGGCATGACGTTGAGCGGCTGGTTGAAGCAGCCCATGTTGGCGCCGGTGGGCAGCTGGAGCTGTCCCTGCACATCGAGCAGCCCGAAGAAGGGTGCGGCGCCGGTCGACACGACCTTGCCGGCCGGCAGGATGTGGATGTGCACGCTCGGGTCGCCGGCCTCGTTGTTGAGCGTGCCGGCCACGTGCAGGGTGCCGGTGCCGCCGAGCCTGCCGTCGTCGGCAATCGTCAGGTCGTTGAGGGTCACGTCGGTGTTAAAGACGATGCCGGGGTTGGTGCCGGACTGTTTCACGACCGCGCGGCCCGAAATGGCCACGCCGGGGGTGATGTCAAAGAAATTGCCGGCGAAGCCCACCTCGGCCCCCGGGTCAATCTGCCAGGCGCCGGAGATCAGCCCGGCCCGCGTCAGGCGCAGCTCGCCGCTCTGGACGTGCACGAGGCCGTAGTTGGTCAGGTTGACGGCCCACTCGCTCAGCCCGGCCGAGCTCTTGGTGAGCGTGCCCTTGTTCTCGATCACGCCGATGCCAAACGCCGTCTGAAAGATTGAGGCGGTATTGGTGACGTTGAAGTTGGCCCCGGCGGCATTCTCGAAGATCGCCGGACAGCAGCCGCCCGGAATCATGCCGATGGTCCACGAGCCGCTGCCGCTCCAGGTCGCGGTGGCGGTGTTCTTCAGGCGGAAGCCGCCGAGAAACGAGAGGAACTTGTCGCTGGAAGACTGGATCGTCAGTCCGCCATTGCAGATTGCCATCTGGCCGGCCGCCCCGCCGCCGCGGGCCATCTCGCCGCTGTTCCAGACCACCGGGCCGTCAAAGGTCGCGACGTTGCCGATCTGCAGGTTCCCGTTGAGCGTGAAGGTGCCGCTGGTGTAGTTAAGATTTCCGACGGCACCGGGCAGGGCGGCTTCGAGCTCGCAGTTCGAGGCGATGGTGACGTCGTCTGACAGCGTGGGCACGGAGGGGCAGATGGGCGCGGGCGACGGCGCGGTGGTCCAGTTGTTGCACTTGAAAACGCCGCAGTCGCAGCACTCATTCCATTTGAAGCCGCCGCAGGTATTGTCGAATGAGATCACCGCCGCCCGGGCCGAGCCCGTCAGCACCAGCACGAAGACTGAAGAGGCTGCGAAAAGTCGAACCGTCCGACGACTGTTGGTCACGGAGAAGCCTCCAGAATCCCAGCTTTGAAGCGCAGCCAAGGCGCTCCGGGCTGCACACGCCTCCCGGTCCGCTTCGGCACACCGACTGCGATTGCGAGGACCCCGGACCCGGCCCGATCGGCCCGAGTCGCCGGAGCGAATTTCAATCCCAACTGAAGGTCGATTCTACCCCACGTCGCAGACCGCAGCCAAGCAGGAAGTTCCGGCGGCGGACGGGCGAATCGCCCGGGCGGCGGATGGCGATAATCCGGCCCGGCCGAGAGACCGAACGCGGTCACAAACGTGCGAACAGCCAGTAGCCGTCCGCCGCCGCGCGCCCTAGCGCTCCGCCGGCGCGGTGGCGCTCGTCGGCGACGCGGCCTGAAGCTGCCGGCGAAACTCGGCCGCCTGCGCGGCGTGGTCGCCGTGCGGGTCGCTTGCATCCCACGCGGTCTGCACCCGCGCCAGCAGGTCGAGCAGCTCGCGCCGCAGCGTCGCCTGTGCCGGCTCGGCGCCGGCCTGCTCGAGCGCGGCCCGCGCCAGCCGATCGGCCTCGGCGAACTGCTGCCCGCCCAGCAGCGCCTCGCTCAGCCACAGCTTCGACATGCCGATGGCCAGCGGGCTGGGTTTTTCGCCGCGGCCGAACGCCTCGACCGCCTCGCGCAGCAGCGGCTCGGCGTCGGCGAAGCGCTTCAGCCGCACCAGCGTCCGCCCGGTGCGCATCAGCGACAGCCCGAGCTCGGCCGGCGTCACGTTCGCGACGCGGCGACGGATGGCGAGCGACTCTTCATACCCGCGCAGCGCGGCGTCGTAGTCGTTCAGCCGGTCGTAACACTCGGCAATCGTCTCGACATCGACCGCCAGCCCCGGGTTTTCCGCCGGGTCGATGCGGCGGCGCATGGCGAGCGCTTCCTCGAAGCGCGTGACGGCCGCGCGCGTGCGGCCCAGGTCGTTCAGGCAGGTGCCGATGTTGTTGAGCGTGCGGACCACGCGGCCGTGGTCGCCGAGCTTCAGCCGGTCGTAGCGCGCCAGCACCGACTCGAAGCGGCGCAGCGCCTGGTCCGGCTTCTTCAGCGCCCGCAGGCTGTAGGCGATGTTTTCTTCGCTCCGGGCCAGATCGGGGTGGTCGGCCTTCAGCACGCGCTGGCGGAGCGCCCAGGCGGCCTCGTAGCGCTGCAGCGCGTCGACGTTGCGGCCGAGCGATTCGAGGAACAGCCCGGCGCTGTCCATGGCGTCGGCCGTGCGCGGATGGCCATCGGGGAACAGCGCCTGCCATGCGGCGATCGACGCGTCGTAATGCTCCAGCGCTTCGTCCGGGCGTTTCAGGTCTTTGTAACATGCGGCCAGGTTGTTCTGCATGACCGCGATGTTCGAGTTGCCCTTCGGGTAGAGCCGCCGATACATCGTCAGCGCCTCGTCCAGCATCGGCAGCGCCTCATTCGGCCGATCGAGCTCGCGCAGCGCCGAGCCGACGTTCGCCAGCCCGAGCGCCACGTCGGGGTGCTCGCCTGTGTGCAGGGTTCGAAACATCGCCAGCGCCGACTGGTAGAACGTCAGTCCCTCCGCGGTGCGCTTCAGCGCCGACAGGCAGAAGCCGATGTTGTTCATCGCCAGCGCCACGCGCGGATGGGCCCCGGGATAGAGCCGCCGATACATCGCCAGCGATTCCTCGAGCAGCGGCAGCGCCTCGCCGGGCTTGTCGAGCGATCGCAGGCAGAGCGCGACGTTGTTCAACCCCATCGCGATCGAGGCGTGGTCGGTCTTGTGCATCCGCCGGTACATCGCCAGCGCGTCGCGGTAGAACGTGAGCGCCTCGTCCGGTCGGCCGGCTTCGTCGAGGCAGAAAGCCACGTTGTTGATGCTGTCGGCCAAGTCCTGGTGATCGCGATGGAAGATCCGCCGGCGGATGTCGAGCGCCTCGCGCGACGCCTTCAGCCCGTCGAGCGGCCGACCGGCGGCGACCAGGCAGGTGCCGATGTTGGACAGGGTCTGCGCGACGGCGTCGCTGGGGTCTTTGAGGAGGCGGCGGCGCATGGCGAGGGCGCGCTCGTAGTAGTCGATCGCCTCGTTCTGCCGGCCGAGCGCCTCGAGGCAGGCGCCGACGTTGTTGATGCCGGTCGCGAGGTACTCGTGATCGCCCGGGTAGAGACGCTGCTGCATCGCCAGCGCGGCCTGGAACTGTTCGAGGGCGGGGGCATATTCGCCGAGCATTTCGCGACAGAAGGCCACGTTCGCCAGGCTGCGCGCCACCGACGGATCGTCGCCGGCGCGCAACCGGCGCCGCATGGCGAGGCACTCTTCGTGCAGCTTGAGTCCGTCGGCGGTGTGACCGGTCTCGTGCAGGAGGATGGCGCGCATGCTCAGCGCCTCGGCGACCAGCGCATGATCGCCGGGGTGCAGCCGCCGCGCCAGCGCCTCGGCGCCCGACAGCAGCTCGGCGGCCGGTTCCATGGCCATTAGCTGTCGATAGGCGTCGCCGATCGTGAGGCGCAGCCGCAGCTCGGCCGCCGGCGAGTTTGCCAGCTCGCCCGAGCGGATGCGCTCGGCGGCGTTGTCGAGCAGTTGCCGCAGCAGCGCCGTGTCCAGGTCGCGGGCCACGGCCGGGCGAATGCCGCCCAGCATGTCTGACATGACGTCGGTCACCTGGTCGGCCGACTTCCGCTGCGCCGTGGCTTCGTCGGCCGCGCGGCGCTCGGACTGCGCCAGCAGGATGTTGTCGGCCGCCAGCTTCGCGTTGCGCGCCGACTGAATTGACATCAGCACGGCGAACCCGGAGAGCAGCAGCAGGATGAGGCCGGCGACCGTCACGGCGGCGCGGTGTCGGCGGACCTGCCTGCGGAGCACGTACCACGTGCTGTCGCGGCGCGCGTCGATCGGCTCGCCCGCCAGCACGCGGCGGACTTCGCGCGCCAGCTCGCCGGCGCCGTCGTAGCGCCGCTCGCGCTCCTTCGACAGGCATTTGTGGACGATCGTCTCGACGTCGGAGTCGATGCCGGGGCGCGGCTTCGAAAGCGGCACCGGCGCGGTCTGGCTGATGTGGTTGAGAACCGCGCGCAGCGGCCCGGCGACCGGATAGGGAAACGCCCCGGCGAGCAACTGGTAGAGTATCACCCCGAGCGAGTAGACGTCGCTGCGGACGTCGATGCGATCCGGCGCGCCCTCGGCCTGCTCCGGACTGGCCCACGGCAGCGACCCCATGAACTGGCCCGACTGCGTCAGCGCCGCGCCGCGCTCGTCGGCCGCATCGATCGCGCCGTGCGACGCGGTCACCTTCGCCAGCCCGAAGTCGAGCACGTGCGGCCGGCCGTCGGTCCCGACGCGGATGTTGCCCGGTTTCAGATCGCGATGAATTACGCCGCGCAGGTGGGCGGCGTGCACGGCGTCGCAGATGACCGCGAACAGCTCGAGCACGGCGCGCAGCGGCGGTCGCCCGGCCGGTTGCCCGGGCAGCCGCGCCACGTAGGCGTCGAGCGGCTCGCCGGCGATGAAGTCCATGACGAAGTAGAACAGCCCGCCCGCGCCGCCGCGGGTGCGGCCGCTGTCGTGGATGGAGACGATGTTCGGATGCTGAAGCTGCGCGAGGACGCGCACCTCGCGCTCGAAGCGCGCCTCGTCGGCCACGCCGGCGAACGGCCCCTCGCGCAGCACCTTGATCGCCACCTTGCGCCGGGTGGAGTGCTGCGTCGCGAGATAGACGACGCCTTGGCCGCCGCGGTGGATTTCGGACTCGATGGCGTAACCGGGGATGGCATCGACCGGCGGTGCGCCGACGCCGCGCGCGGCGGTGGCCCGCGGATCGCGCAGCGAGACGGTCGCCCCGTTCAGCGGCGCGGCGCCGGACGAGGCGTCGGCCGGCTCCGCCGTGGCGCGGCCGCCCAGCGTCGTGCCGGCGGACGAGTACCGGGATTCGAGGAGGAAATGCACCTCGCGCAGCAGGGCGTCGTCGGCGCCGCACTTGGCCCGGACGAAGTCATCGCGCGACTCGGGCGCGAGCTGCAACAGCCGATGGACGATCGCCTCCGCTCGCACGAGTCGTTCGAGGCTCATGGCACCTGTCCTGCAACACGTACCGGCGCCGCGGGAAAATCTTGTGAGCGATTTTATCCGATTCCGGGCGTCCGACAGCAGGCGGGGCGCAGGCGCAGTTGGTCCGGCCGTCCCCGGCGTGCTATCCTGCGCTGCCGAATTGGCAACGGGACCGCATTCATGGCCACCGCCATCCTGCTGAACAAGGACCAGATGGGCCACGGCGACGCCGAGCTGGGCCGCAAGATCCTGGCGACCTTTCTGCGCAAGAGCATCGCCGTTGCCGACCTCGAGTGGGTCTGCCTCTTCAACGCCGGCGTGAAGCTGGCGACGCGCGACTCGCCGGTCGCCCCCGAGCTGACGCTGCTGCACGAGCGCGGCGTCGACGTCATCCCTTGCGCCACCTGCGTCGATTTCTACGGCCTGCGCAACAACCTGTGCGTCGAGCGGATCGGCACCATGGACGACATCGTCGACGCCCTGCGCAAGGCGACGCGCGTCGTCACGCTCTGATTCCGCCCGGCCCGGCACCGTCGCGGCCCGGAGCGCCCGGCTATGCAGATCGATCTGGCCCGGCTCTTTCCCCGGCGCGTGACGTTGGCGGCCGAACCCGACCTGGCCCGCGCCCTGCCGGCGCACGGCGGCGTCTATCTGCTCGCCGACGCGGCCGAACAGACGATCCTGCTCGCGGCGTGCGAAGACCTGCGGCGGGTCGTTCCGGCGCGGCTGGCGGCGTCGGACGGCCGCAGTCGCCGCGCGCGGCTGGGCGAGATCGCCGCCACGCTCTGGTTCCGCCCGACCTTCAGCCAGTTCGAGACGGCGCTGCGCTACCTCGACACGGTGCGCCTCGTCCATCCGCACGACTATCGCAAGCGGCTCGGCTTCGGCCCGGCGTGGTTCATCCGCGGCGAGGCCGGCGCGACCCCGCCGCGCCTGCGGGTCGTCTGCGAGTGTCTGCCGGGTCCGGCCGATCACGTCGGCCCCTATGCCGCGCGCAGTGACGCCGACGCGGTGGTCGCCGAGCTCGACGACCTGTTCGACCTGTGCCGCAAGCTGGACGTGCTGCGACAGGCGCCGCACGGCCGGGCGTGCGAGTATCTCGAGATGGGCCGCTGTCCCGCGCCGTGCGACGGGCGCTTTCCGATGGCCGATTATGCCCGCGGCGTGAACGCCGCGCTGCGCTTTGCAGCCGGCGACCGCGCGCCGCGCCTGGCGGCGCTCGAAACCAACATGCGCCAGTCGGCCGCCCGGCTGGCGTTCGAGCGCGCCGGCGATCTGAAGCGCCGCATGGAACGCGCCGCGGCGCTGTTCGCGCGGCGCGAGTTGCAGCTCGCCGGCGACCTGGATCGATTCGGCTGGCTGATTGTTCAGCGGGCCGGGCCGCGCAGCAGCTCGCGCCGCAGGCTGAAGGTCAAGCCGTTTCGCGTGACGGCCCGGCAGGTGGTCGAAGGGTCGCCGGTCGGGCTGGACGAGGTCGAGGCCGCCGCGCCGCACTGGCTCGCGCCGCCGACCACCGCGGGAGACGCGCCCCCCGCCGAAGCGGTTGCGGCCAGCGAGCAGCTCTGGTGCGTGGCGCACTTCCTGTTCAAGCGGCCGGCCGCCCGCGGGCTGTACTACGCCGCCGACGCCCTGCCCAGCGCGGCCTTGCTGGCCGCCGACGCCGAGCGCGAGTTTCTCCGCCGGCCGGAGCCGCAGACGGGCGAGGCTGCGCCGATCGTCTCCGAGCCGCCCGACGCGCCCGAGTCGCCTTCGACGCCGGACGAAACGCAGGCCGCGGGGTGAAGCCGATCGCGCTCGCGCGGCGCGGCGCTCAGCCGACGGGCGGACCGGTCGCCGCGCCGCCGGGACGATCGCCGAAGGCGCGCGTGAATTGTTCAATCGTCGGGGTCGCGAAGGTCGCGGCCGCACCGAGCACGTCGCGGCGGATGATCAGCCCCAGCGGCGTGGTGTAATAGGCGTGGATGTTGCCTGCGTATTCGGCCAGCGCCTGGTCCCAGCTGCGGCCGGCGTCTTCGGCGGCGCGGAGGGCGTGATAGATTCCGTCGAAGTTGCCGCGATGGCGCATGGCGATGTCGACGATGACGATGTCCTCGGCCGACGCCCGCGTGCGCATGACGTCCAGCTCGTGCCGGTGAAAGACCAGCCGCAGCAGCCGCTCGACCTCGCGGACAATCCGCCGCAGAAATTCGTGCGTGCGCACCGCCTCGCGCAGCCGCAGGATTTCGTCCTTCAGTAGTTGCGCCATGCCTCAGCCCGCTCCGTGGCCGCGCCGCCGCATCGGACCGGCGCAGCCCGCCCATTCTCCGTTGCGCCGGTCGCCGCGCCAATCGCGACGTTGCACGCCCGGCCGATTTCGGACAGACTGCGGCCGATGGTGCGGCAACGGGTCGGTTTCGGCACGGCCATGATCGCCCTGCTCGTGGGGCTGGTCTGGCTGGACGACGCACTGGCGCAACGCGTCGCCGACGACCTGTCGCCCGGCCTGCTGATCAACATCGGCCTCTACCTGCACGAAGGACTGCTGCTGACGCTTTTCGTCGCGGTCGTCGCGGTCTTCGCGGGGCGCGAACTGAGCCGCCTGCTGCGCGGCGCCGGCAGCGAACCGGCCGGCGGCGTCGCGTACTTGTCGGCCGTGGCGCTGATCGTCATCCCCTGGTTCGTGCGGAACGGGCTCGACCCGGACGTCTCGGCCGACGTGATGACCGACTACGCCTACAGCTTCACCGTGCTGGTGATCGCGGTCGCCGCGACGTTTCTGGCGGTGGCGCGGCGCCGGCGGACGATCGGCGCGACCGGCGCGATCGGCGCCACGCTGCTGGTCATCGTCTATACCGGGCTGCTGGCGGGCTACGTCGTGCGCCTGCGGATGTGGGCCGGCTCGGGCGCGTCGTGGCTGGTGCTCTACTTCCTGCTGGTCGTGAAAATCTGCGACATCGGCGCCTACTTCACCGGCATGGCGCTGGGGCGTCGCCGGCTGATCGAGTGGCTCAGCCCGAAGAAGACCTGGGAAGGGCTGGCCGGCGGCGTCGCCGCATCGATGGTTGTCGCCACGGGCGTCGCCTGGCTGGTGCGCGAACAAGGCCCGGCGCGGCTGCGAATGCTCTTTCCCGAGCCGCGCTCGGCGCTGGTGTTTGGCGCGGTGATGGCGCTGGTCGGCCAGGCCGGCGACCTGGTCGAGTCGCTCTTCAAGCGGGCCGCCGGGTCGAAGGACAGCGGCGCGGTCGTGCCGGCGTTTGGCGGCGTGCTGGACATCGTCGATTCGCCGCTGCTGGCGGCTCCCCTGGCCTACTGGATGCTGGTAAAATCCTGACCGCGGGGCGGCCCGCCGCCGCAAAGGACGACGCACTCTTGGAGCTGGTCATCACGCTTAATCCGGTCGAGCAGCGCGTGGCGCTCTACGGCCCGCACGACCGCCACCTGCGGCGCATCCGAGACTCGTTCGGCGTGAAGCTCTTCGCGCGCGACCACGACCTCAAGCTGTCGGGCGAACCCGACGCCGTCACCAACGCCGCGACCGTCATTGAGAAGCTGCAACAACTGCTGCGCGAGCACGGCCACGTTCGCGAGGAAGACGTGGACGAGCAGATTGCCGCGCTGACCCGCCCGCCGGTCGCCGACGGCTCGGGCGAGTTGGAAGTCTTCCGGCGCGACGTGCGCGTCATCGCGCGCTCCGAGGGGCAGCGCGTCTATGTCGACGCCGTCATGCACCACGACCTGACCTTCTGCGTCGGCCCGGCCGGAACCGGCAAGACCTACCTGGCCGTCGCGCTGGCGCTGGCGCTGCTGAAGCGCGGCAAGTTGAAAAAAATCGTGCTGGCGCGGCCGGCGGTCGAGGCGGGCGAGAAGCTCGGCTACCTTCCGGGCGACCTCCAGGCCAAGGTGAACCCGTTCCTGCGGCCGCTGTTCGACGCCATGAACGACATGATGGACTTCGACCAGGTCCGCAAGCTGATCGCCAACGACGTGATCGAGGTCTGCCCGCTGGCCTTCATGCGCGGGCGCACGCTCACCCACGCGGCCATCATTCTCGACGAGGCCCAGAACGCCTCCGTCGCGCAGATGTTCATGTTCCTGACCCGCATGGGAGAGCACGGCAAGATGATCGTCGCCGGCGACGACAGCCAGATCGACCTGCCGCGGCACGAGCAGTCTGGGCTGGTCGATGCCCTGATGCGCTTTCGCGAGGTGCCGGGCATCGCCACGGTCCGGCTCGGCAAGCCCGACATCGTCCGCCATCCGCTGGTCGCACGAATCGTCGATGCCTACGCCGGCGGATCCGGCAGCGCCTGATCGGCCGACGCCGCGGGTCGTCGCCCCCTTCTCACGACGCCCGCTTCGACACCTGACGCAGGTTCAGCAGCAGCTCGATCTCGCCGATCGATCGACCCACCTGCCGCGCGATCTCGATCGGCGACTGCCCGGCGTCGGCCAGCTCGAAGATGCGTCGCGAGCCGTCGTCGGCAGGTGCGGACGCGCTGCTGGTCGCCGGCGCGGGCGCGGTCGGCGTGACGGGGGTCGGCGCTGAAAGTGCGGGCGTCCGCGGCGCGTCGGGCGCGGTTTCTCCGGCTGCCGCGAGGCGTCGCAGGCGCTCGTCGACCGCGTCAGTCGCGGTTCGCAGCCGCGCCAGGTGCTCGTCCACCTCGCGCCCCAGCCGCTGCGAGAGCCGCTCGAGCTCGGCCATCAGTCGCTCGACCTCGGCGATCACCTGGCGCTGCTCGCGCAGGTCGGCGCGCGCCTGTCGATCGGCGCCGGTCGCGCTCGGCCCGAGCGACGCCCGCCACGAGCGCCACACGATCCACATCACCCCCGCCAGCAGCGACGCCAGGAGCGCCCACTGCAAACTCGACGGTCCACTGGGCGCGGCCAACAGCGTCATCCGCCGCGCTCCTGTCCGGCCTGGAAGGCGCGCCGCGCCGCTTCGATCACCACGGCCAGCGCCACGTTGCCGCGCTGCGCCGCCGCGGCGCAGTCCTCGTACTCCGGCGTCGCGGTCGTGACCTGCCCGCCCGAGCGGCCGACCTTCACGCGGATCGGCCCGTGCGGCGTCTCGACCGTCACGTGGCTGCGGGCCAGCTTGCGCCGCTGGCAGGCGTGACGCCGCACGCCGAACGTGGGCGTCTCGGCGAAGATCAGCCGCTCGATGGGCCCGGCCGCGGCCGGCTCGACCAGCACGGTCAGCAAGACGCCCGGCCGGCTCTTCTTCATCGTGACCGGCACGACGTATGCATCCAGCGCGCCGGCCGCCAGCAGTCGTTCGAGCAGATGCCCGAGCGCCTGGCCGGTCACGTCGTCGAGCTGCGTTTCGAGCACGACCACCTCGTCGCACTCGGCGTCGGCCGGCGGCGCGGCGTCGCCGATCAGCAGCGCAGCAGGTTGGGCCGGGTCTGTCCGTCGCGTGCCGGCGCCGTAGCCGGCGCACGGTCATCGCCGGAAGCGGGCCGAAGCAGCGCGCCGGCGTGACGAGGATCGCCGCGCCGGTGGGCGTGGTGAGCTCGGCCGGCTCGTCGGACGGCGCAGCGGCACCACGGTCAGCAGCGCCCCGCCGTCGCCGGCGCGGGACCGGCATCAGGCCGTGATCGCAGCGGACGGTGCCGCCGCCGACCAGGACGGCGGACGACTCGACGCGGCTCAATTCCCAGCCGCCGCAGTCCGGCCACCGCGCCGACCACGTCGACGATCGCATCGACCGCGCCCGACCTCGTGGAAGTGCACCTTCTCGATGGTGGTCTGGTGGACGGCCGCCTCGGCCTCCAGCCAGGCGTAAAGACCGCCCGCGCCGTCGTGCGGACCGCGTCGTCGAGGGTGAGGCGGTCGAGAATTTCGACGATGTGTTTCAGATGCCGATGGCCGGCAGGCGCGATGGCGACCACGTCCACCTTGGTGGCCGCGAAGCCCTGCTTGCGGACCTTGCCGATTTTCAGCTCGTAGCCGCCCAGCCCCAGCCGGGCGAGCTCGTCGCGGAACGCCTCGGGCGGCGAGGCCGGCGTCGACCAGCGCCAGGATCGTGTCGCCGCTGGCGCGCTGAAACAATCAAAATAGCCGATTCGCATGCGGTGGCTCTGTGCGTGGCCGTCATGCCGCAGCCTACGGCCGACCCGTCGCGCGGGCAACGTCGCGTCGCCGCTCTATAATAATCTGAACCATCGCCCGGAGGATCGGCCATGCCAGTCCGTCAGCCGTTCGTCGCCGGTCGGTTTTATCCGCGGATCCGCACGACTGCCTCGCCGAGCTGAACGATTGCTGGCCCGAATCGACCGACGCGGCACCGCTCGACGGCGTAGTCGGCGGCATCGGTCCGCACGCCGGCTGGGTCTGCAACGGCCGGTCATGGCGAAGGTCGCCGACGCCATCGCGCGACGCAGCGCAGCGGCGTGGCGATCTGGTTCGGCGCGGTGCACGTTCACACCGGCCCGGAGGCGGCGCTTGTACGCCCGCGGGCGGCAGCGAACGCCGCTCGGGCAGATTGAGATCGACGAGCCGCTGGCGCAGGCCGTGCTCGACGCAGTCGAGGAATCGGCGACGAGCCGGGTCCGCACCAGTTCGAGCACTCGATCGAGGTGCAGGTGCCGTTTCTCCAGGCGCGGCTCGAGGCGCTGCGGATCGTGCCGATCATGGTCCCGCCGACGCCGGACGCGGCGCGGCTGAAGGCGCGCCGTCGGACAGGTCTGCCGGGAGCGCGCCGCGACGCGATCGTGCTCGGCTCGTCCGACCTGACGCACTACGGCCCGAACTACGACTTCTCGCCACACGGCGTCGGCGAGGCCGCCTGGCCTGGGCGCGCGACGTGAACGACCGGCAGATGATCGATCGGATGCTGTCGCTCGACGCCGAGGCGATCGTGCCCGAGGCCGCGCGACACCTGAACGCCTGCGGCGCTGGCGCGGTCGCCGCGACCATCGCCGCCTGCCGCGCCCCTGGGAGCGACGCACCCAGCTGCTCGAACACCACCAGCCACGAGGTGCTGGCGCGGCCTGCGGCCGCCACCGACGCGGTCGGATACGCCGGCATCGTCTTCTTGAAGTGAGCCGCGGCGCGGCCGATCAGTCGGCGCCGAGCACGCTAACGCAAAGCCGCCGTCGCGCCAGATGTGGTCTGCGTCGCTGGCGCGGCAGCGTCAGCCGCGACGCCTGCAACGGCCAGCCGGCGTGGCGGCTCGCAGAACGCCGCGACGCGCGCCTCGTTCTCCTCGGGTTCGATCGAACAGGTGCTGTAGAGCAGTTCCGTCTGCCGGCCGGCCAATGCGACCGCCTGGTCGAGCAGCTCGTCCTGCACGCGCGTCAGCGGAGTCAGCCGGTCACGCCGCTCGGCGAAGCGGTAGCGCGCCTCGGGCCGCCGGGCGAGCGTGCCGCTGTTCGAACAGGGCACGTCAAGCAGGATGAGGTCGAATGATCCGCCCAGCATGATCGCGCCCGGCTCGTGCCGGCGGACGCAGGTCAGCCCGAGTCGTTTCGCGTTCGCCCCCCGCCCCTGGGCGTCGGCCGCGTCGCGCGTCTGGGCCGCCACCACGCCGCAGTCCTGCATCCACTCGGCGGCGTGCGTCGCCTTGGTTCCGGCGCCGGCGCACAGATCGAGCACGCGCTCGCCCGGCTCCGGCGGGCGCAGCTGCCAGACCGCCTGCGCCGTGGCGTCCTGCGGCTGACAGAGCCCCTCCTGAAACTCAGGCAGCTCATCCACGCGTACGCCGCGCGCCAGCTCCACCGCCCCGGTCTCGGCGTCGCACCGCGCCGCAATGCCGCGTTCCCGCAGCCGCGCCGCCAGCTCTTGGCCGCCGATCCGCAGCCGGTTCGGCCGCAGCACCAGCGGCGGGCGCGCGGCGCCCGCGCGGCACGCCTGCTCCGCCGCCGCGCGGCCGTGGTTCGCCACCCAGCGCGTCACCAGCTCGGCAGGGTGCGACGTGCTCTGCGCCAGATACTGCACCACGTTTTCCGCCGGATCGGGAAAGACCGGCTCGCCGAACCGCAGACCCGCGTCGAAATCGACGGTCACCCAGTGGCGCGGATCGACCTCGGCCGGCCGCGGCTCGCGCGGACCGCACAGCCGCTGCATCGTCCGCAGCACGGCGTTCACCAGCCCGGCCGCCTTGCGGCTGACGAAGCGTCGCGCCTGCTCGACGGCCTGGTCGACCGCCGCGTAGGCCGGCACGCGGTCGAGCCAGGCGAGCTGGTAGGCGGCGACCAGCAGGATGGCCCGCAGCCGCGGATCGATGCGCGTCCACGCGCCGTGCAGGCAGGGGGCCAGCAGTCGCTGGAGCGTGAGGCGGTGGCGCTCGACGCCGAGCGTGAGTTCGTAGGCCAGCCCGGCGTCGGCCGCAGACAGCGGCGTCGCCCGCTGCGCTTCGTCGAGCGCGTCGGACAGGAACCCGTCGCGCTCCGACAGCAGCAGCCGCACCGCGCGGTCGCGCGGCGATTCGTCGCGGGCGCCGCGCGGCCGATCACTCATGCGGCGTCACCGGGGCGGGCAGGAAACGATCTCCGGGACGGACGCGCCGGCCGTTCACGAAGTCGCGCCACGTCATCAGCCGACCGTTCGCGGGCTTGACGGCCATCAGCTCGACCGCCGCGTCGCCTGTCGCAATCCGCAGGTCTCCCAGAACCGTGCCCGGCTCGGCCCCCGCCGCGCACGCCACCGGAAACGCCTGTGCGACGATGACCGGCTCGTCGCGCTGCCCGTCGCTCGAAACGAACCGCGCGGCCGCCCCGGGCCACGGGTAGAGCGCGTTGATCCGCCGGGAGGCGGTGCGCGCCGCGGCCGAGAACTCGACCCAGCCGTCGGACTTGGCAAACTTGGGCGCCCGCGTGGCGCGCGACTCGTCCTGCGCGTCGCCGGGGTCGGCGGGATTGCGCACGAGGCGCTCGAGCGCCGCGCGCAGGCAGTCGCAGCCGATCCGCGCCAGCCGGTCGAGCAGCAGGTCGGTCGTCTCCTCGTCGCCGATCGCGGTGGAGCGCTGCGCCAGCACCGGCCCGGCATCCATGCGCTCGACCAGCCGGAAGACGGTGACGCCGGTGTGCGATTCGCCGCCGAGGATGGCGCGCTGCGCCGGGGCCGCCCCGCGATAGGCCGGCAGCAGCGAGGCGTGCAGGTTGATGATCCCGACCGGGAAGAGATCGCGCACCGCGGCGCCGATCTTCTGGCCGAAGGCCGCGACAAACGCCAGCTCGGCGTGCAGACTCGACAGCGACGCCACGCAGTCGGGCGCGTTGCAGTCTTCCGGAGTCAGTACGGGCACGCCCTCGGTCTGGGCGTGAATCCGCAGCGGCGTCGGCTGGTCGCGCCGTCCGCGCCCGGCGGGTCGATCGGGCTGCGACACGGCGGCGACGAGGGTGTGGCCGTCGCTCGCGAGCGAGCGAAAACTGGGAATGCCGAACTCGCCGGAGCCGAAGAAGACGATCCGCATCGCGGGAATACTACCGTGGGGGCGCTGTCAGCGGCGTTTGGGCCGGGGCGCGGGCTTGGCGGCCCGCTCCAGCTCGCGGAGCTGGCGGCGCGTGGCGATCTTGTCGGCCTCGCTCATGCGGTCGATGATGAGCTTGCCGTCGAGGTGGTCGATCTCGTGCTGCCAGACGCGCGCCAGCAGCTCGCTCGCGGCGCGGCGGACCGTCTTGCCGGACAGGTCCTGGGCCTCGAGCGTCACTTCGGCGGCGCGGCGCACGGTGACGCGCACCTTCGGAATCGACAGGCAGCCCTCCTCCGACTCGATCGTCCCGCCACGCTCGACGATCCGCGGGTTGATCCACACCTGGTTGTCCGCGGGCTTGCCGGTGGCGTTGCAGACGAACATCCGCACCGTTCGGCCGACCTGCGGCGCGGCCAGGCCGACGCCTTCGGCCTCGACCATCAGCGCCAGCATGCGCTCGGCGAGCGCGGCGAGGTCGGCCGAGACGCGCTCGACCGGCAGGCAGGCCTGGCGCAGGCGCAGATCCGGATAGACCAGCAGCTCGAGCTTTGCCGTGGTTCGCGCCGTCACACCCGTGTCCCGCCAGCGCCCGGCCCGAACGGCCGATGCACGCAGATATTGTAGTGAATAGCCGGCATGGCGGCGAAGGCGTCCGGGGCGGCTAGCGGTTCGTGAGCTGGAGGCGCGTGTAGTAAAGCCGATGCGTGGCGCGGTTCTGGTACATGACGTTGTGATAGTTTTCGTCGAGCGGATCGGGCGCGGAGTAGAGCCGCCAGCCACTGCCGGCCTGGTTTCCGAAGATGACCGGCGCGGCCCAGGTCTGCCCGCCGTCGGTCGAGCGATAGTAGCGCGGCGATTCGCCGACGAAGACGTAGAAGTTGCCGTCGGCGTCAACGCGCGCCTTGGGGCGCGACTGGGTCCAGTTCACCTGGCTGTCGATCACGCCGCGGGTCCAGCTCGATCCATTCCAGTACTGAAAGGTCAGGTCATACGACGGCACGGTCGCCGCTGACGTGTCGACGTGCGCGCCATAGAGCGTGCCGGTCCCCGCGCGGTAGCGCAGGACAACCATGAACGGCCGGCCGTTGTTGTCGACGTCAAAGGCGCGTTCCGAGTTCTGGTCGACGTCGCCGGAGAACGCCAGGAACCGCGCGTCGTTCCAGGCGATGTGGGTCGTCAGCGCCACGCTGGCGGTGTTGTCGATATTGTGCCACGTGTTGCCGCCGTCGTCCGAGCGGGCGTAGTAGAGGTTGTAGTTCCACTGGTGCTGCGCGCCGAGCGTATCGTCCCACAGAATGCGCGTGTTCCAGACCAGATGCAGCGAGTGCGGCCCGCTGCTCTCCTTCCCGAGCACCAGGTCGCCTTTGCAGTAGACGTTTCCGGTGCCGCCGACCTCGGCCGGCTGACCGGTCGCGCCGTTGACGATCACGTAGGGGCCGTCCGACCGAGCCGTCGAGCTTGAAGCGATAGTAGGCCCGCGGGAAGTTGTCGACGTAGCCGCCGTCGAGGTGGCCCAGGGCCGACATCTGTCCGACGCAATGGGTCGTTCCGCTCCGGTCGTCATACACCCCCATGGCATCGTAGAACTGCACCGAGCCCGGATTGAGCACCCGGCTCGGCAGACAGCCCGGCGCCGGCCAGGCGTTGGGCGTCGCGAGATCGAGAATCGAGCGCCAGCGCGGCGCGATGCCATATTGACCGGCGCACGCCGCCACGTAGCCGTAGCTCTGGTTGAGAATGTGCAGCCGGTTGCTGCCGTCGCGAAGCAGCGTCGGTTCGGAGTGGTAGCCGTTGTCGGCCTCGTCGGCGGTGTTGTCCACCTGAATGACGGGCAGGGCCTGCCGCGTCGTCAGGTCGTAGGGGCGGACGTAGAGCTTGTCGATGGCCGTCGTGAAGTTGGCGCGATAGAGGAAGTACATCCGGGTCGAAATGCGCGTCATCAGCCCGCACTCGGGATTCGGCGAGTTGCCGGTGATGTGCCCGGCGCCGCTGTCGGTAATCTCGACCTCGGGCCAGGCGACCGGCTGCGCGAGCGGCCGAACGGTGCTGAAGGCCAGCGACTGCCCGGGGGTGATGCCGCCCGGACCGACACCGTCGATGCGCCAGTAGTAGGTCCGACCGCGCTCGAGCGTGCCGGGGGTGTAGCTGGTGGCGGTCTGCTCGCCGCGAAAATCGGGCGAGGAGACGTCGGCGACGGCGACAGCCTGCTGCGACGTGCCCAGGTAAACCCGGGACCGCGTCGTGTCCGAGCCGCTCGTCCACGTCAGCGTCGGGGTCACCGACACGTCGGCCGCGCCCGCCGCCGGCGAGACATTGCTGATCGGGCCCGGAGCCGGCGCCGTCACAAACACCCACACCGGCCCGGGGGTCAGCCGACCGGAGTCGTCACGCGAATCGATCCGCCAGTATTGCGACGATCCGGCGGCGCAGCGCGCGGAAAACGAAGGCACCTGCACGTTGCCCTGGTAGACGGACGAAGTCCGCGATGCGGTTGAAACGGAGGTCAAGTCGCTGCCCAGATAGACGTCGAAGTTGGTCGCGCCGCCGCCGCCAAGCCAGCTGAGGGTCGGAACGACGGAGACGTAGAGCGCGTGATCGAGCGGGCTTGGGCGCGACGCCACGCCGGGCGCTGAGACACCGGCCTGTGAGCCGCCGCCACCCAGCACGGTGCTCGGGTCGGTGCTGCCGCCGCCGCCGGTCGGGTCGGCCGGCCCGTCGGAGCTGACGTCGGTCTGCGGTCCGCCGGTGTCGCCAGTCCCCGGCACGCTTCCGAGGATGTCGCCGGGCAGAGCCGCCTGTGAACTGACCGGCCCGCAGCCGGCGGTCGCGAGCTTGATGGAGACCAGAACCAGCGCCCACACAATGCAGCGGTCCATGAATCCGCGTCCCCCAACAGCCAATTTGCGCATCATGTCGGCGAATACCCCAGAATCGCCGACGGTCTGACACCTTCTGCGGAGCTGCGCCGAACTTCCCGGCGCCCCGCGATGAAGTATGGGATTGGCGCCGGCCGCGGACCACCGGCCATTATCTGGCGCCTACCCTATTTATACCGGACTTTCTGCCGCCATCCAAGGGCTGGGCTGAGCCGCCGGGGCGGCCTGCCGAGAATGTCATCGGCATCACACCATATTGCGGCCGCTGGCAATCGGTTACATTCAGGGGAGTCCCGTTGCGGCGGCCAGCCGTCGCCCCTTTGCCGGCCTACGTTTGCGCATGTCCCAGCCACCCACTCCGCCCGCCCCGAGCCGACCCAGCTTCACCGAGGAGCAGATGAAGAAGGCGCGCGAGTGCTTCAAGCGCGCCCTCGAACTCGTGCAGACCCGCAACTATGACTACGGCATCGAGCTCTACATGCAGGGACTGACGCTGTGGCCCGAGGCGGTCGCCGAGGGGCTGCGCGGGCTGTGGGTTACCGGCGTCGCGCGGCGCCAGGCGGGCGGCAAGCCGGCCGGTTTCTTCGAGCTGCGCAAGTTCACGGTCAACACCAAGGACCTGCGCGCCAACCTGCTGCACGCGCTGCGGCTGTTTGCGCTCGAGCCCGTCAGCTCGCAGAACATGGAGGCGATCCTGGTCAATGCGGCGCGGCTCTGCCTGACGCGCACGGGGCAGTGGATCGCGCCGATTCTGTGGGAGGCGTTCTCGAAGGAGAAGAAGATCAGCCTGGCGCGGTGCGAGACGATCTACCAGGCGCTCGACCAGATCGGCGATCAGCTCACGGCGCTCGACGATTTTTCCGGCGCGCAGGAAATCTTCCGCGTCGCGCAGAACGTGGCCGACCTGTGGAAGCAGCACGCCGAGACCAGCCAGGACGCGGCGCGCGCGGTCAGCGCCGCCAGCAGCAAGCTGACAATCGTCAAGGGGCGCTTCGGCACGAGCGAGGGTTTCACGCAGTCGCTGAAGGACGGCGGCGAGCAGCGCGACCTGCACGACCGGCAGCGCAGCGCGCAGGAGCAGGGCCGCGTCCGCGAGCTGATCGCCAAGGCGCGCGACGCCTACCAGGCCGACGCAGAGACGCCGGGCAAGCTTTTTGCGCTGGTCGAGCTGCTGACGCGCAGCGAGATCGAGCCGGACGAGAACGAGGCCATTCAGCTGCTCGACGCGGCCTTTGCGCGCAGCACCAGTTACGGGTTCAAGTTCAAGGCCGACGAGATTCGCATGCGCCAGCTGACGCGCGCGGTGCGCGATGCGGTGGCGCGGTTCCGCGCCCAGCCGCAAAACGCGGCGCTGCGGGACGCGGCCGAGGCGCTGCGGCGCCGGCAGCTCGAGACGGAAGAGGCGATTCTGCGCGAGCGGATCCGCCACTATCCGACCGACATGCGCCTGCTGTTCGAACTGGGGGTGCGGTTGTTTCACCTGCGGCGGATCGACGACGCGATCCCCGCGTTCCAGCAGGCGCAGCGCGAGCCGAAGAACCGCGACGCGACGCGGCTGTTCATCGGGCGCTGTTTTTTCGAGAAGCAGTTCCACGCCCAGGCGCTCGAGACGCTGGAAACCGCCATTCGCGAGCACGAGCTGCCCGACGACGAGGTCGGCAAGGCGCTGCGCTACTGGCTGGCCCGCACGCACGAGGCGATGCATCACGTCGGCGAGGCCACGCGCGCCTATGGCCAACTGATCCAGTTTGATTACAATTACGCCGACGCGCGGATGCGATTCGAGAAGCTCAGCACCCCGAGCGGCTGACTCCGCCGCCCGCGTCCTGCGGCGCCGCCGGCGCCGCGAGAGTTCCGGATTCCGTCAGCGCATGAGAGGTTTTGACCGTGTCCAAGCGATCGCTAACGTCCCTCAAGCGGGTCCGCCAGAACAAGCGCCGCGCCGCGCGCAACAAGTCGCGCACCACGGCCATCAAGACGCAGCTTCGCAAGCTCACCGACGCCCTGGCCGCCGGCGACGCGGCCCGCGCCGAAACCGAGTTCCGCAACGTCAGCCAGCTGCTCGACCGCGCCGCCGCCCACGGCGTCATTCACCGCAACAAGGCCGGTCGCAGCAAGGGCCGGCTCGCGCGGCGCGTCAGCGCCATCAGGAAGGGCGCCGACAAGGGCGCCAAGTCCGCCAAGGCCAAGTAGCGCGCCGCGCCCGCCGGCGCGGTCGCGCGTCTCGCCGACCGACCGGCGACTTCCGCCGCGCCCCGCAGCGATGCCCGCGTCCGATCAGCCGCGATTCGTCTCGCGCGGAGGCGACAAGCTCGCCGCGGCCCTCGATGCCTTCGCCATCCGTGTGACGGGCCGCTGCGCCGCCGACCTGGGCTCCAACGTCGGCGGGTTCGTCGATTGCCTGCTGCAGCGCGGCGCGGCCCGCGTCCACGCCGTCGAGCGCGGCTATGGCGTGCTGGCCTACAGGCTGCGGCGCGATCCGCGCGTCGTGGTGCACGAGCGCACCAGCGTCCTGTCGCTCAGCCTGCCCGAACTCGTGGAGCTGGTCACCATTGACGTCGGCTGGACACGCCAGCGCCACGTCCTGCCGGTCGCGCGGCGGCTGCTCGCACCGCGCGGGCAGATCGTCTCGCTCGTCAAGCCGCACTACGAGGCCGGGCCCGCGCGGCTGAAACGCGGCGTCCTGCCGATCGAGCGGCTGGACGAAGTGCTGGCGGAGGTCCGTGCCGCCTTGCCGGCCGCCGGACTGGCGCTGTGCGGCGAGGCGCGCAGCGCGCTCGTCGGCCGCGGCGGGAATGTCGAGGTGTTCTTTCTGCTCGAGGCGACCGCGCCCTAGCGCGGCGCCGACCCGCGCGGCTCGCGCGGCCCGTCGCGGTCGAAGCGTTCGATCGGCTCGCCGGCCGCGACGTTGGTAATCAGCACCAGCGGCGACTCGACGCCGGCCGGCTCCATCGCCAGGGCGACGCTGCCGGGCACGTGCAGCGCCCCGCGCAGCAGCAGCAACTGCTCGCGTCGCAGCACGACCCACACCGGGCGCGGCTGCGCCAGCCGCTCGGTCAGCGCGGTCGCCGCCAGCAATTGCCACTCCGACGGACCGGGCATGTCACCGCCGGTCTGCTTCAGCAGCGACGCCGGCTCGTCGATCCGCGGCGCGACCAGCCGCCCGCCGCCATAGAAGACCGCCGGCGCCACCGGTCGGCCGAACCAGCACAGCGCTTCGTCGCGCGGCACGAGCGACTCGACGCGCTTTGCGAAGGCGCGCAGCGCCGGCCGCTCGTCGCCGCGCGGCGGCAGCAGCGGCCGGACCAACGTGAGCCCGGCCAGCGACAGCGCGCCGAGCGTCGCCAGGCTGAGCGCCCGGCGGCCGCGCCAGAAGGCGATTGCCGCGAGCGCGACCGCGCCAGCGGCGCCCAGCGCGCCGGAGAGAATCCAGCCGCGCGGCGCAAGCTGCGCGCGGTCGGCTAAGATGGCCGCCGCCGCCAGCAGCGCGGCGCCGATCGCGCCGGCGGCCACCGAGCCTGCCGCGGTGCGGCGCGGCGACAACGACGGGCCGAGGAACAGATCGTCGACCGCCACCCCCAGCAGAATCAGCAGCGCCGGCATGCTGGGCACGGCGTAGTGGGCCCGCTGCACGGCCGCCGCCGCCAGCACGCCGACGCTCACCACGAGCCAGCACCAGACGAGCAGCAGTCCGTCGCGCCGCTCGGCATTCGCCCGCCGGAAGGGCAGCGCCAGCGCCGCCGGCACCGAGAGGCTCCACGGCAGCGCGAGCGCCAGGAGTACGCCGGCGTAGAAGATCGGCCCGGCGGCGCTGCGCCCCGTGCCGCGCAGCTCGCCCGAGAAGCGGTCGAGGATTTCCGTCTTCCACTGCCAGAGCATGTGCGGCACGACGCGGGCGACGCAGACCGGCCACGGCACGCAGATGAGCAGCGTCAGCAGCGCGCCGTCCCAGATGCGCAGGCGATGCAGATCGGCGAACGTCCAGCGGCGCCGCGCGAGCATCAGCAGGGCATAGACGCCGATCGGCGCCCCCACCACCACGCCGCCCATCGGGAACTTGGCCATCAGGGCCGCGCCGAACAGGGCGTAGAACGCATAGGCCCAGGCCCGGCCGGCCGGCGTTCCGCGGCGCTGTTCCGCCTCGACGAAACAGGCGTAACAGGCCGCGCACCAGAAGGTGAGCTGCATCTCGACCACCGCCATCGGCGCGTAGAGCCGCACCGCCACGGCCGAGAGCGCCACCCACAGCGTCACCACGCCGACGCGCCGGCCGAAGAGCCGCCGCGCCGTCCAGAAGATGCACACGAGCGTCCCCAGCCCGGCGAGCGCCGACGGCAGCCGCGCGGTGAGTTCGTCCACGCGGCCGGTCAGCATGCTGGAGAGCGCCACCGCCCAGTAGCCCAGCGGCGTCTTGCGGATACGCGGCGTGGTGGCGAAGCGCGGCACAGTCCAGTCGCCGCTGGCGCGCATCTCGGCGGCCGTCTCGGCGACCAGGCATTCGTGCTCGCTGAGCATCCGCCGCTCGAGCGCCCCCAGCAGGCAGAGCGCGCCGCCCAGCGCCACCAGCAGCGCCACGCAGCGGCGCTGTGCCCGCGTGAGCGGCGCGGAATCGACCGATCCGGCCGGCGGCGCGGTCATCAAGCGGCTCCGCCCGCGTGCCGCGCCAGCCAGAGCTTGATCGTCAGCAGACTCAGGACCAGCGGCGGGCGCATCAGCGGCCCGGCGAACAGGGCGCTCACCCGCGTCCGCAGCGGAACGCGTCCGCGCCGCGCCGGCCGCTCGACCAGGGCGCGGGCCAGCCCGGCCTCGAGCGCGGCGCGGTCGAACCAGTCGTCGAACGCCGGCAGCGGATCGAGCAGCGTCTCGACGATGAAGCGCTGAAACGGGCCGCGCTGCCGCAGCACGTCGCGCCACTTCACGCGGCTCGATTCGCCGGCGAAATCGAGCGCCTGCCAGTCCGGCTCGAGTTCCGCCAGCCGCTCGCGCAGGTAGCGCTTGTGGACGCGCTGCGGGCCGGGCAGGCGGGCCGAGAGTTCCAGCAGCGGGGCCGCCAGCAGCGGGCTGACCGGCTCGATCCGCCGGCGCCAGAGCGACTTGGGACCGACGATCAGCCGCGGGAGGCGCACCTGCCAGTAGAGCCGGTCGTGCAGCGCCTGCGGGTCGCGGGCCGGGCCGGCGCTGGCGAGCATCTGCTCGATCGCGGCGCCATACTCGTGCAGCGCCGTGTCGCAGCGGTCGCGCCGCAGCAGGAAGCGCAGCAGCGCCACTGCGGGCCGGGCGTCGGCGGGCAGGATGCCGATGGCGCTGACCGCGTCGCTCGGCGTCGCGCAGGCCGACTCGCCGCGATAGCACTGATCGCCGAACAGGATGGCGTCGAACTCGTCGCCCAGCTCGCGCGCCAGTCGCTGGCGATCGGCGAACGCGCCGAGGTGGCCGACCTGCCCGTCCGACGCATACACCAGTTCGGCGGCCTCGTCGGCCAACGCGGCGTGGCGCAGGTGATGTTCGCGATGGCGCGTGCCGGCCGCCGCGGCGAGCTGCCGCGCGACCGCCAGGTCGCTGGCGGCGCGGTCGGAGCTGGCGTAGCTCCAGGTGACGGTCGGCAGGTCGAGCCGCGCCCGCCGGCAGGCCGCCAGGATGGTGCGCGAATCGACGCCGCCGGAGAGCGCCACCACCGGCCGCGCGAAGCGCCGCGCGACACCGGCGACGGCGGATTCGATGGCCGCGGCGTAGTCGGCCGACGATGCGATACCCGCGCCGGAATGGTCGAACGCGAGCGGCGCGTAGCACGACATCGCGACGCGCCCGTCGGCGAACTCCAGCCGCGTCGCCGGGCCCAGCGCGCGGACGTTGCGCCAGCAGGTGCGGTCGGCCAGGTAGTAGGCGTTCAGCAGCAGGCTGGCGATTCCGGCCGAGTCGAGCGGTCCGCGGAGGTCCGCGGCCGTGGCGAGGCACTTCAGCTCGCCGGCGACCAGCAGCCGCTCGGCGTTCCAGGCGGCAAACAGCGGCCGGGTGGCGCAGCGATCGGTCAGCAGCGCGCCGCGCCGCGCCGCCAGTTCAGCGGCGACGATGGCGAACGAGCCGTCGGGCGGGGGGCGGCCGGCGTCGGTTAGAAACGGGCGCTCGCGGGAGAGCGCGTCGGCCGAGCCGGTCGCGAGCCAGCCGTCGACGGCGACGAGCTGATCGCCGGTGATGGCGATCGGCGACGCCGCGCCCGCGGGAGCCGGTCGCCAGGCGTGCAGCGCGACGGCGAGCCAGCCGGCGTCGTGGCGCGCCTGTTCGACCGCGCCGGCCGCCATCAGCGGCTGCTGGGCGCTGTGCAGGGCGTCGGCGGCGCGACCGGCGGGCGTAAAGTCGACAGCCAGGACGAGCGTCATGTCGCAGGATCCGCGCGCGGTGGCAGGCCGGGCGCCGCGCCACGCAACGGACCGCAGGATACTGTCCGGGTCGAAGCGCCGCGAGCGCGGCCGGGGAGACGCTGGGCCCGGACCGGCGCGCCGGCGGATCCGCATCGGCCGCCCAACTCTCGGCCCGGCCGGAGCCAGGAAGAATGCGCGGGCGCGGCGTGACAGACGGCGCGATCGGGCCTATGCTCTGCGATCCTGCGATGACGGAATCCCGACGATTCGCGCTGGCGATTGCGCTGTGTCTGGCCATCTGGCTGGGCTGGACATGGCTGATGCCGAAACTCTATCCGCCGCCGCCGCGCCCGCCGGCGACGCCCGCGGCTGTGGCGACCGATTCGCCTGCTGCGTCGAGCCCGGCCGGCACGCCGCAGCTGGCCGCGCTGCCTGCCGGAGCGCCGGCGTCGCAGCCGCAGGCGAGCGGCACGCGGGTCGAGTCGGGCACGCTCGCCGGGCCGATCGTGCTCGGGCAGGACTCGCCGCGCGACAAGTCAAACGCCAACCCGTATTACCTGGCGCTGTCGCTGACGCAGCGCGGCGCGGCGATTGAGTCGGCCGCCATCACCGATCATCGCAACGCGATTGCGGCGCGAAAGAACCCCGCGCCCGATACGTATGACCTGCTCGCGCCGCTGGTCGATCCGCTGACGCAGAAGCCGGTCGATTCGCTGGTCACGCGGCGGATCTGGCTGGGGGCGGACCGGCAGGAGATCGACCTGTCGGACGCCGTGTGGACGGCGCGCGAGGCGCCGGCGGCCGAGCGCGGCGCGGCGGCGGCGTTTTCGCTGACGCTGTCGCGCGACGGCAAGCCGTTCCTGGTGCTCGACAAGAGCTACCGGCTGGAGCACGACTCGCGCGTGGTGCGCGTTGAGCTGGGCGTGCAGAACGTGTCGGGGGCGGCGCAGGAGTTCGTGCTTACGCAAGGCGGGCCGGTGGGTCTGCGCCGCGAGGAGCCGCGCAACGACGACCGGGCCGGATACGTGCTCATGGCCGACCGGTCGATCAAGCCGCACCCAAGGCAGGAGCTGTGGGGCAAGGAAGAGCATCGGCTGGAGTTTAAGCCGGCCGAGGAAGCCGACAGCACGGCGACGACGGTGAAGCTGTTCTGGGGCGGCGTGGCGAACAAGTATTTCGCCGGGCTGATGGCGCCGGTGCCGGCGGGCGCGGAGCCGTTTGCCGACTTTGTCCGCAAGGCCGAGCTGCACACGCTGTTTGAGACCGACCATCACGACCTGGGCGACCTGACGGTCGACTGGGTGGTGGCGCCGCCGCGGGCGCTGGCGCCGGGGGGGCGGTTTGCGGCGGCGTTCGACGTGTACCTGGGGCCGCGCGATCCGCACTCGATGCGCGGCGTCGTTCCGACGCGCTACGAATTCGACCGCATCTACCACGCCTTCGGCTTCCTGTGCACGTTCGAGTGGCTGACGCAGTCGATCACCGGGCTGTTCATGCTGCTGCACCGCGCGCTGGGCGGCGGGCACAACTATGGCGTGGCGATCATCATCCTGGTGCTGATTGTCCGGGCGATTCTCCATCCGCTGACGCGCCACAGCCAGATGAACATGATGAAGATGCAGAAGGCGATGGGCGCCCTGCAGCCCAAGATCGAAGAGCTGAAGCGCAAATACGCCAACGACAAGCAGAAGCTCAACGCCGAGATGCTCGAGCTCTACCGCGCCGAGGGGGTCAACCCGGCCGGCAACTTCTTCTCGTGTCTGCCGATGTTTCTCCAGATGCCGGTGTGGGTGGCGCTCTGGACCACGCTCAACACCGCCATCGAGCTGCGCCACGAGCCGTTCGTGCCACTGCACTTCTGGATCAAGGACCTCTCGGCGCCCGACGCGCTGGTGCACCTCGGCACGACCGTGCAGCTGCCGCTGCTGCACTTCATGGTCGGCCCGGTCTCGTCGATCAACGTGCTGCCGGTGCTGATGGGGCTGGTGATGTACGCGCAGCAGAAGTACTCGCAGAGCCTCAGCAAGCCGAACCGCACGCGGCCGGTCGATCCGAACCAGCCCGACACGATGGCGATGCAGCAGAAGATGATGAGCTTCATGACCATCTTCTTCTCGCTGATGTTCTACAACTTTCCGTCCGGGCTGTGCGTCTACATCCTCACCAGCAGCCTGATGGGCATGGCCGAGCAGATCTACATCCGGCGGCTGATTCAGCGCAAGGAGGCGCGCGGGGATTTCGCGCCGCGGCTGGCGCCCGATCGGCCGCCGTCGCGTGTCGGGGGATTCTTCGAACGATTGCAGAAGAAGGCCGAAGAAGCCCGCCAGATCCGCCGCGAGACGTCGCGGCGCTGACACATCGATCCCGCATCCTTCCCGTTCAGCATCGCGGGCAAAGCGCCGTCGTTCACGGGCTGAAAGCCCGTGCCACCCAGATTGTGGCCTGTGCCCCCCGAGTCACTCGTGCCACCCATGCTACTCACGCCACTCGGGCCGTTCCACGCCCCGCCACTCTGGCCGCCGCTCAGGCCGGAGAGGTCCAGCCCCCACGTGAACTGGCGGAGAATCGCCGGGTTGCCGTCTTCGTCGGTGTCCAGGCCGTCCATCTCGGTCACCAGGTTCCAGCCATCATAGACAAACCGCCGGTCGAGGTCGGGCGTGGTCGCCCAGTCGGACGAGCCGGCGTCCCAGTGAAACACCCGCTTCCGCGTCCGCCGGCCGAGGTAATCGTAGTCATAGACCGACTTCAAGTCACCCGCGGCCGGCTGCGTCGTCGCGGGCCGCACCGTCTTCAGCCGGTTCTCGGCATCCCACTCAAAGCGGTGCGAGCCGTCGGCCGAAAGGTTGCCGTCGGCGTCGTAGCTGAACGACTCGCTCGGCTGGCTGGTCGAAGTGTACTGGTTCAGCTCGTTGGCGATGTAGCGGTGCGTAGTCGTAGGTCTCAGGGCTTCTCCTCCGAGGGGATGACTCGCCATCGCTCCACCGATAGAATGACCACCGGCTCATCGCCCGAGAATGCTTGCACCCAATGACCTGACTCATCTACTGGTACACCTCCAGCGTCTAGGCGCGGGCGATGAGTTGATACCGTGCCGAGTACCCTGACTCTTCTATTTGCAGCCGATTCGGGCCACCGATTTGGGGTGAGCCCAATGACCGGCAATTGAGCCCCTTGTTCATCCTCAAGCAAAGCAGGCCCCTTCGGTGGGTTAATCGCGCGCGCAACAAGCTCAACACGCGACCCAACGGCTCGTCGAGCCTCAACCACATTTCTCACCAATTCACCTGTAGGTTTTGTCTGGCGCAATGGCCCTCCAGCGTTCGTTACTAGCGCCGGACCCTTGTTATTGTTTGCGGGCTCCGCAACCCTCTTACAACCGTACATCGGCAACGACGTTGCAACAATACACAAGGCCCGAGATAATCTAGCAATGACCTGGCGCATCCTACACCCTGGCAGGACTCCGCAATGAGAATCATGAGCTCGAGACATAGTTAAGGCACGCTCCCTTCGTCCAAGTCTCATCTCGGGCGGTTCGCCGGCCCCGCTAACCCGAAGGCGCATTCCTCGCACGACACACAGTACACCTCTTGGTCAAAGCCCTGGTAGCCCCCAGGCCAATCGTCTCTATATACCTCCATCGCACCCATCCCTTGACAATAATGGCAGTTGTTCGCATGAATCCACCGGTTCTGTCCGCAATAAAACGCAAAATCGAAGTTAATATACCCATTGCCCCGGCCCTCAGTGCACGTCCGAGGCATACGCACGCGCCTGTTCGCATCCGTCTCAAGCGCCCTGTAGTTGTTCCAGAACCGGAAGCCGAATATCTGTGGTGTGTTTGGACGCCTATCTTGGTTTGTTCCCGTGCACGTACAGTCGCGTATCCACTTGTTGCGCAGCGCAAACGCATCTTGCTTGTTCGCGAAGCAGTTCGAGAGATCGGGGTTACCAGATATCCCTAGGTTAAGGCAAGTGATTCCGATGCATCCGCGATTTAGTGTTCTTCGCATTGAGGAGTATTGCGCCTGGCTAAAACCAGGATGTTCTCGCTTCCACGCATTCCAATAGTCGTCGACCGGGCAGACAGGTGGAAGCCCGGTCGTACCTGGCTGACCCGGTTGAATTGGAATTGGCTGAAGCCCAAGATAGTCAACCAACCCCAACGTCATTGCAAATGCAACATAGTAGTTGTAGGCTGTCAGTTCGCGAAGGGGATCCCGACTCCCCCACCTCCCCCACTTCGGCCCGTAGAAGCGATAGCCGTAGTAGACCCACCCCGTCTCGTCGTCGTGGAACTTGGTGCTGAACCGGAAGGGGTTCTCTGGCGCATATTCGCCGTCCGTCTCGGCCGTGATGTTACCGTAGGCGTCATACTCGTAGGCCGTGACCACCGAGCCGTCGTCGAGCGAGATGAGCTGGCCGACATTGCCATTGCCGTCGTAGAGGTACGCCTGCCCGAGGCCGGACATCTGCGGAGTAACAAGCGTCCAGTCGAGCACCGCCAGCAGGCCGCCGATGCCACCAGCGGCGTTGACGCAGGCGTACTTGGAGATCAGTCCGACCCCCCCCCGCGGTTCTCGACGCTGGAGAGCAGCTCGCGCGCGGACGCAAAGCGACGCGTCGACTTCGCCAGGATCGTGCCGCCGACGTCCTCGACATTGATCATGGTGACGCGGTCGCCGCAACGCCTTCTTGAAACTCCGCCAGTACCAATGAGTCTCACTCGCGAATAACTTCGTAACGAGCATCCCGAAGAGTGTATAACGGACCAGGTGCGCCACTACCAACGACCGTCTCATTATCTAGGTTTAGTTTCATGGGGGGTGGCACATCGGTCCGTTCGACCAGAATGCCAGAAGCACGTACTCGTCTATTGATTAGCCCCACGGGCCACTCTTCGAGGCCCTCGATGTATATAGGCACCTTGCCTGTTATCGCCGCGCCAGCCTTTGCATCACACGCCAAACCCTCCACGGTGATGGGCGTTCCCACATGCTGAGCCAGGTCAGACAACTTGCTGTCATGATTGTCTGTCATTTGGGGTTTCGTTCGTATCATGAAACCGACAACCAAGCCGAACACAACGATAAAGAGAATGATTCCGGCGACAGTACGACGCACTAACACAGGTTCACCTCGGTGCCGATCTGCTAGTTGTGTTAGTCGCGCACGGCAGGCCGCCCCTTTCACCAAACTGTTCACACGCTACACAGAATACTTGTTTATCAAAGTCTTGAAGTGGACGGCAGAAGTGCCCCAATGGGCTCGAATAAACCACCATCCCGGGTGCACAGTGGTTTGCGTGTATCCACTGGCCGCGCCGTTGGTCAAAAAACCCATAATCAAAATTGACGAACCCGGGCCTCGCGGAGAATCCTCCGCTTGCCCAGGGGCTCATGTCGACCTGTCCTCCGTTTCCTGGCTTGAACTCATTGCCACCGCTCCAGAATCGAATTGAGAATATGCGCGGCGTCGAAGGCGAGCCGTTCCAACTCTTCTTTCCTCTGCATTCGCAGTTCTTGGCCATTTCAAGTCGCCGTTTGATAGCGTGATCCAGCTTGGCGTAACAATTGGACATGTCGGGCATGCCTTTCTCGCCCAAATTGATACAAGTAACACCAACACAGCCCCTATTCAAGGTCGTGTGTATGCATGACTGTGCATCAGGATCAAATCCGGGATGCCCTTTCAGCCACTCTTTCCACCAGTCGTCTTCTCCCCATCTGTCAGTGCCGAGACTATCGACGCCGAACGTAGGCGCGTCCTGAACAAACTCAAGCGTGTTTGCTCCATCGTGTTCGCCCAGCGGATCCCTACTCCCCCACCTTCCCCACTGCGGCCCGTAGAAGCGGTAGCCGTAATAGACCCACCCCGTCTCGTCGTCGTGGAACTTGGTGCTGAACCGGAAGGGGTTCTCTGGCGCATACTCGCCGTCCGTCTCGGCCGTGATGTTACCGTAGGCGTCATACTCGTAGGCCGTGACCACCGAGCCGTCGTCGAGCGAGACGAGCTGGCCAACGTTGCCGTTGCCGTCGTACAGGTACGCCTGACCGAGGCCGGACATCTGCGGAGTCACCAGTGTCCAGTCGAGCACTGCCAGCAATCCGCCGATGCCGCCGGCACTGTGCATGCCGGGGACGGCGCCGCCGCTCGAATCGGACACGGGCGAGACGCCCGTGCCACCCAGATTGTTGCCCGCCAGGCCGCTCAGGTCGAGGCCCCAGGTGTATTGCCGCACGGTGGTCGGCTCCGGGCTGCCCGTCACGCCCGTCTCGAGCGTCAGGTCGTCCCACTCAACGAGCAGGTTCCAGCCATCGTACACGAAACGCGTATCCACCAGCGGCGTCGCGGCCCACTCACTCGCCATCGCGTCCCACTCATACAGCCGAGCCCGCGTCCGCCGGCCGAGGTAATCGTAGTCATAGACCGACTTCAAGTCACCCGCCGTCGGCTGCGTCGTCGCCGGCAGGACGGTCTTCAGCCGGTTCTCGGCATCCCACTCGAAGCGGTGCGAGCCATCGGCCATGCCAGCCAAGCAGGATGCCTGCACGTCGCCCCGTTGTCGGCGCGCGCGGGCAGTGAGTATCTTCGCCGCTAGCGGGATCGGGCGCGGTCGCGCGGGCCACCTATCTTGTTCGGGTGCGCGGCGAGCGCGGCATGCGCCGCTCACCCGGCCAGCGCGAGTTTCGACGGATGCAGCACGCGGACGCGGAGTCGCGAGGCGTGGCCCGGGGCGCGAAAGACGCGCTGGGTCGCCTTGACGAAGGCCGCGTCGTCGCACGAGTAGATGTCGCAGAAGCGCTGCGGATTGCGGTCGACCAGCGGGAACCAGCTGCTCTGGACCTGCACCATCAGGCGGTGTCCGGGCAAGACGGCGTGGCAGACATCGGGCATCGTGTAGGCGATCGTCTCGACCTTGCCCGGCTCGAGCGGCGCCGGGCGGCCGGGGTCGTGCCGGAACTTGGCGCGGAAGACCTCGGCCCGCACCAGTTCCTGATAGCCGCCCATCTCGATGTGACCGGGGTTGGGGGCGTCGGCCGGCGGACGATCGGGCCAGACGTCGATCAGCTTGACGACGAAGTCGGCGTCGGTGCCGGTGGACGCGATGAACAGCTCGACGTCGACCGGGCCGGCGAGCGTCAGCGGCTCGGTCAGCGGGGCGGTTTCGTAGCTGAGCACGTCGGGCCGGCGCGCGGCGAAGCGCTGGTCCTCGATCATGTATTCGCGGTTGCGGTGGGTGGTGAGGTTTGCCGAGTAGGGCACCGGCGCGGCCGGATCGCTGACGTATTCGTCGGCGTCGTCGGGGGCGGCAGCGGCGGAGTCGAACGCCAGGGCGCGGCCGGGCTGGAAGTAGAGCGACCGTTCGACCGCGTCGGCGGGCGGCCACTGCGCGAAAGACATCCAGCGGTTGACGCCGGTGGCGAAGACGAGGGCGTCGGGCAGCTTGGGATCGGGCCCGTCCTTGAGGTAGTGATCGAAGAAGCGACGCTCAACGTATTCGCGATAATAGTCGGAAGTGTTGGCGCCGAAGCCGATGTCGCCGAGGCGGCTGCCGTCGGTGCGGGACCAGCCGCCGTGGACCCACGGCCCCATGACGAGGGTGTTGACGATGCCGGGGTTGTTGCGCTCGATGCTGGCGTAGGTCTTGAGGGCGCCGGAGAGGTCTTCGGCGTCGAACCAGCCGCCGACCGTCATGACGGCGGCATGCACGTTGCGCAGGTGAGGCAGGATGTTGCGCGACTGCCAGAAGTCGTCGTAGTCGCCGTGCTGCTGCATCTCGTTCCAGAAGGCGATTTCGTCGTGGAAGTGGCGCGGGTTGACGTTGCGCAGGGCGCCGAGCTTCAGGAAGAAATCGTAGGCGTCGGGCGTGCCGTGGTCGAAACGGCGGTGACGCTCGGTGGTCGGCGCGGGGCGCGGCTGGCCGAAGGTGTAGAAGAACCCGAACGCGTCCATCAGAAAGAACGCGCCGTTGTGGTGCATGTCGTCGCCGATGAACCAGTCGCCGATCGGGGCCTGGGGCGAGGCCGCCTTGATCGCCGGGTGGCTGTCGACGATGCCCGACGAGACGTAGAAGCCCGGGTAGGAGATGCCGTACATGCCGACGCGCCCGTTGTTGCCGGGCAGGTTGTGAATGAGCCAATCGACGGTGTCGTAGGTGTCGCTGCTCTCGTCGATGTCGGCCGGGCCGGACTTGTGGTCGCGGTGCGGGCGCATGTTCACGTGGTCGCCTTGTGACATGTAGCAACCGCGGACGTCCTGGTAGGCGAAGATGTAGCCGGCGTCGTGAAAGTGCGGCGACGGGCCGAGCGTGTCCTTGTAGTGGTCGCGCCCGTAAGGGGCGACGCTGTAGGGCGTGCGGAGCAGCAGGATCGGCAACGGACCGGCCGCGTGGCGCGGGCGATAGACGGCCGTGAAGAGCCGCACGCCGTCGCGCATGGGCACCATGAATTCGTCCTTGATGTAGTCCCGCGGGGAAATGTGCGGGCGCGGTCCGCCACAGCCGCAGGCGAGCGCCGCCAGGAAGATCATGCCGGTTCGAATGCGGCCGGTCGCGCGGCGCACCGTTCGCGTTGACATCGTCGGGTCATCCCTCCGATCGCCCGTGGAGCGATTGGCGGCGGATCATACTTGAATCGCGCCGCTAAGGAGCGGGGGTCACGGCAATGCCCGGGGGATCATTCGGCGGTCGGCGGGGGCGGGGCTTTCTTGATACGCACCTTGCCGGGCAGCGCGCCGGCGCGGGCTCGCGCGACGATGCCGGCCCGCCAGGCGGCGACGGCCGCGGCGCTGGCGTGGCGCGCCCGCCAGCCGACCTCGCGCTCCATCCGCCCGCCGTCGACGACCCACGGATGCTCGATGAAGGAGACCGCGCCGGCCGGGGACTCGTTCAGCCGGCGCCACCGCAGCGCGAAGCTGACCGCGCACAGGCCGCGCAGCAGTCCGCCGGGCAGCGCCAGCGGAGCGCGCTCGAAGGCGGCCGCGAGTTCGCTGAAGCGGAGGGTGTCGGGCGGGGCGACGTTGATCGGCCCGCGGACGTCGGCCGCAAGCAGCGCGGCGATGGCGTCGGAGAGGTCGTCTTCGTGGATGAACTGCATCGGCGGGTCGTGTCCGCGTACGCACAGCACTTTCGGCTTGAGCAGCAGGCGCGAAAAATGGTTGTCGATGCCGGAGCCGACCACGATCGGCGGGCGGCAAATGGCGAGCGAGAGCTCCGGCCGATCGGCGGCGAAGCGCTGCGCCAGTTCGTCGGTGAGGCGTTTTTCGTGGGCGTATTGGAACGATGGGCCGGCGCGGAGCGGGCAGTGCTCGGCGAGGCGCGGCGGGTTGTCGGGCCGGGCGCCGTAGGCGGTAGCGCTGGAGACGAGCACGGCGCGGCGGACGCCGGCGGCGGCGCAGGCGTCGAGGAAGTGTCGCGTGCCGTCGACGTTGACGCGCGAAGCGTGGGCGCGGCGGGCGTCGGGCGAGAAGGAGTAGGCCAGGTGGACGGCGGCGTCGGCGGCGGTGGCGCGAAGCGTGCCGACAAAGGGCGCACAGACGTCGGTCGCGACGTGCTGAAACTGCACCGGCATGGGCAGCGCCGGCGGGCGGAGATCGAGCCCGACGATCCGTTCGACCTGCGGCAGCGCCGCCAGGGCGCGGACCAGCCGCGTGCCGATATAGCCCGACGCGCCGGTGATGGCGATGCGTTGCATGGCGGCGGTCGATTGTGCCGCGCGGGGCGCGGGTTTGCGAACGGCGGCGCGAGGAGCCGATTCCGATTGGCTCATCGCGCGTCGCGGGAAGCCGGGGGCAAAGAGGATCCGCGCCCCAGCGGGACGGGCGCTACGGCCGCTCGCCGATGTCGACGATGCTGCAGGCGACGATCGGTTCGAGGCCGCGCTGCCGGGCGGCGGCGAGCAGCTCGTCGCTTTCGGCGCCGGGGTTGACGAAGAGTTCGTCGGGCTTCGCGGCGGCGATCTGGTCGAGCAGTTTCAGCCCCAGCGCGGGCGGCAGATAGATCGTCGCGCGGTGGACGTGTTCGGGGATGTCGGCGATGGACGGGTAGGTCTTCAGTCCCTCGATCGGCTCGGGCCGCGGCGTGACGGGGTAGACCTTCCAGCCCCGGCGGAGGTAGGCCCGCACCGCCTTGCAGCCGTACTTGGTCGGGTCGCTCGATGCGCCGATGACCGCGACGACGCGCTGGGCCATGGTGTCAGCCCTCGATCGGCCCGCCGCCCGACTCGTCGTCGGCGGGCGGTTTCTTCTTGGCGTCGGACTTTCCTCCGCCTTTGCCGGCGTCGTCGGCCTTTTTCTTGCCGGCCTTGCCGGGCTTGAGCTTCTCCCAGCGTTCCTTAGTGAGCGGGACCAGCTCGTTCTCGTCCGGGTCGTAGCCCATGTTGATCAGCCCGTCGCGCTCGTCGGGGTTGGCCTTCTCCTTCGGCAGGCAGCGGTCGATCCAGGCGATCCACTCGTGTTCGAGTTTCTTCTGCTCGGGCGCGGGAAACTCGTTCTGCCAGGCGCGGGTCTTGGTGCCGGTGGCGGAGATCTGCCGATCGGCGCCGACGCGCTTCGACAGGCCATACACGGTGCGGAAGGCCTTGCGCCCGGTCTTGCCTTCGTTGAGCATGTAGGCGGCCAGCGACCAGGCCATGGAATAGTTCAGCCCGCCTTGCGAATCGGTCATGGCGGCGTGCCACGAGGCGGCGTCGATCTCCCAGACGTAGGAGAACGGCTTGAGCTTGTCGGTGCCGGCGGCGCGGCGGATGACCGGGGCGTAGCGCCCGCGGCGCGGAATGGCGGCGAGGTTTTCGTCGACGGTCTTGTCGAAGTCCCAGTTTTCGAAGCACGAGGCCTGGCCTTCGTTGAACCAGCGCGGCGAATCGACCAGGAAGCCGAGCCGCAGTTGCAGCTCCATGTGGGCGGCCTCGTGCTGGAGCGTGCCCTTCTCCCACTTGGCGAACTCGGTCTCGCCGTCGGTGAACATCGCCAGCCGATAGTGGGTGGCCGACCAGGTGGGCGGGCGATCGGTGAAGCGGATGGCCTGCATGAACTGGCCGCCGCTGCCGGCGCTGCCGCCGGTGCGCATGTAGGTGGCGCGGTCGGCGTAGACGACGACCTCGATCCACTCCTTGGCCGGGCCCTGGGGCAGCCCCATCTTGGCGTAGGTCTTGCCGTATTCGCGGTGGAGCATCTCCATGAAGAGCGCGGTGTCGGCGGTGAAGTCGGCGCTGATGTCGGTACGGATGATGAACGGCTGGGTCCGCAGGGTGTAGAGGCCGTCCTTGTCCTTCTCGGAGCGCTTGACGAGCAGGTCGCGGCGCTTGGTGTACTGCTCGTCGCTTTCGCCGTGCCGCTGGCCGACGTGCAGCTTCTTCGCGGCGCCGGGCTTGCCGGCGGGCGCTCGGTCGGCCGCGGGGGCCGCGGGGGCGGCGAGAGCGAGGAAGATTCCGACCTGCAATATGCCGCGCCACCACGTCTGCCGCGGGGACATGCCACACCTCCCGATGAATGGAGAGATTCTAGTCGCGAGGGCCGCCGCGCCCAACTGGGGCGGGGCGGGCGCCGTCGGCACCCCCGGGCTCGTTTCGCGCCACCGCGCCGGCGTCGCTGTACAATCCCGACATGTCGCGCCCGGGACGCAGCAAGGCCTTCGTCGGTCGCGAGGACGAATTGGCCGCCTTCCAGAAGTGGGTCGCCGCGCCCGCGTCACGCCCCGCGGCCCTGCTCGTCGGCCCCGCCGGCGCGGGAAAGTCCTCTCTTCTTCGCCGCTGCGCGACGAGCTTCGGTCGTCGCAACGGCCAGGGCTGGTTCATCCACCACGCCCGCGTGAATGCCAACGAGGCTGCCGGCCCATTTCTCGACCGTCTCCTTCGCGACGCCTACGACGTTCTTCGTCGGCGGTTCATTCCCGCCGGCCCCGACGACCACCGCCAGAAACAGGAACTCCTCGAACACATCCCGGCCGTCGGCGGGCTCCTGAGCACGCTCGTTTCGTCCGACCGCAGACCGGCCTGGCAGCGATTCCGCGACTACATCCACGCTATCGGTTCCGCCCTTCGCGCGGACGAGCGCTTCGTCCTGCTCATCGACCCGCTGCGAACCATGAAAGACGAGCAGGCCGAGGAGTGGCTCAGCGTCGCCGCCGAACTCCCGGCCACCGTTCGCGTCCTCCTCGCCCAGCGACCCGACGACTGCGTCGCCGCGCACGCCGAGGCCCATCGCCACTTCCACCGGCTGCTCCAAACTCCGCTCGGAGACCTGTCAGCCGAAACCATCGCCGAGTGGTACGACATCGAGATTTCGCAGGATCGCCTCCGCGACGCCGCCCGGCGCTGGTCCCACGACGTCCGCCGCCGGCTCGCATTGGCCGCCGCGGCCCGCTACGCCGGCCACGCGTTCGCTCACGACGCCGTCATCACGCTCCTGGGCGACGCTCCCTCGGCCGACCCTGTCGCGCAGCTCCAGGCCTGGCCCGCCACCGTTGAGGAGTTGCTCGACATGCTGTGGCGCTCGGTCGCCTCGCTCGGCGAAGACCACGTCCGCGCCGCGCTCGTGCTGCAACTCTTCGGCGTCGCCGCGCCGCTCGAGCCCTGGGCCCAGGCCGCCGACCTCCCGGCCGAGCGTCTCTCCGCCATGCTCGCCGAGCCGCGCTTTGCGCACTTCTTCGACGGCTCGCCCGAGGCCGGGCTGCAGCCTTACCACGCCCTGTTCGCCGCCCGAATCGAGCGCGAGCTGGAGAAAATGCCCCAGCGCCGCGCCGAATTGGCCGAGAAGTGCTGGGCCGTGGTCGAGCCGCACCTCGACCTTCAGAAGCTGAATCACACCACGCCGCCGCCGTTCTTCCTCTTCGCCGCGCCCGCCGTGGCGCGAAGATTCGACTCGACTGATCGCTGGTTTGCCGCCGTAAACGTGGCATGGAGCGCGAAGTTTCGACTGGGAATGCTCGACGCCGCCGTGGCGGACCTCGGTGACGCGCTGGGGCGTACGGCCGATTCCGGTGTGCAGGCAGCCGTGTTTGGCAACCTCGGCCTGATCTACCAGACCCGCGGCGACCTCGACCAGGCCGAGGCCATGCTCCGCAAGTCGCTGGCGATCAACGAAAAGCTCGGCCGGCTGGAGGGCATGGCCGCCGCCTACGGCAACCTCGGCCTGATCTACCAGACCCGCGGCGACCTCGACCAGGCCGAGGCCATGCACCGCAAGGCGCTGGAGATCAACGAGAAGCTCGGCCGGCTGGAGGGCATGGCCAGCCAGTACGGCAACCTCGGCGTGATCTACCGCACCCGCGGCGACCTCGACCAGGCCGAGGAGATGTACAAGAAGTCGCTAGCCATCAGTGAAAAGCTAGGCCTATTGAAGCTCACTGCAAATCAGTACGGCAACCTCGGCGTGATCTACCAGACCCGCGGCGAGCTCGACCAGGCCGAGTCCATGCACCGCAAGTCGCTGGAGATCGAGGAGAAGCTCGGCCGGCTGGAGGGCATGGCCATCCAGTACGGCAACCTCGGCCTGATCTACCGGACCCGCGGCGACCTCGACCAGGCCGAGGAGATGTACAAGAAGTCGCTAGCCATCAGTGAAAAGTTAGGCCTATTGGAGCTCACTGCAAATCAGTACGGCAACCTCGGCGTGATCTACAAGACCCGCGGCGAGCTCGACCAGGCCGAGGCCATGCTCCGCAAGGCGCTGGCGATCGACGAGAAGCTCGGCCGGCTGGAGGGCATGGCCATCGCCTACGGCAACCTCGGCGTGATCGCCAAGCAGCGCGGCCAGATCGCCGAGGCCCGGCGGCTGTGGACGCTGTCGCGCGACCTGTACATCAAGATTGGCGCCAAGCCGATGGTTGTCCAACTGCAAGGCTGGCTCGATGGTCTGTCGCCGGCTGGCAAGTGACGGATTGCGCGGGCCAGGCGGGAAGCGATCCGCACGGCAGAGGCAGGACACGGGCGAGACGCCCGTGCCACGCGGAGGCGCACGTGCCGCCCTGACTTCGGCGGCAAAGAGGATCTTTGCCGCTACCGGGAGAGGGGCTCATCGCGCGTCGCAGCGAGAGGCGGCAAGAGAATCTTCGCCGCTACCTGGATAGGCCCCGAGCGCCGGCTACCAGTCGGTGTCGGCCTCGCCGGTCATGCGGTCGAGCTGGCGCTGGATCATCTCGGCCTTGGCGGCCTCGCGCTTCTGGAGGCGCGAGCGCTGTTCGGCCAAGCGCTTCTCGAGGTCGTCCAGCTCATACTTCCGCCGATCGACGCGCACCTGGAACTGCTGCTCGAGCAGGGAGCGCAGCTCGCCGACGGCGGCCTGCTTCTTGGCGGCGTCCTTCTCCATGCGGATGGCCTGGGCCTTGTGACGGATTTCCATTTCGAGCTTGTGGTCCTGGACGACGAGCGGGCCGAGGCCGGTGGGGTCGCGATCCCAGGCGTCCTTCATCATCTGGAGCTGCGGCCACATCCGCCGCATGAAGCGTCGGGCCATGGCGGGGTCGTCGCGCTGAAGCTCGTCGAGCCGCTTGGCGAGTTCGGGGAAGTGATCTTTCGCGAAGGCCTTCAGGGCGTCCTGCTGTTCCTGCGTGGGGAACATGGGGCGCATCGGACCGCCCGGACCCCCGGGACCGCCCGGCGGGCCACCCGGACCGCCCGGCCCACCCGGACGCGGACCGCCGCGCATGCCGGGCGGCTTCATGCCCGGGCCGCCTGGCCCCGGCGGATGACCGGGCGGGCCGTCGAAGCCCATGCCGTCGAGAACCGGGTCGTGAATGTCGTCGTCAGCGTCTTCCGGGCCGTCGGGGTGCGGCGGCGGATTGACCTGCTCGTCGCGCGGCGGCTCGGCCCCCGCCGGCAGGACCGCGGCCCGTGCCCCGGCCGCAACGCCCAGCCCGGCGAAGAGTGCCAACATCAGAAACCATCGAGTACGCGTCATGACTGCCGCCCTTTATAGAACCCTGCCACACACCCTACGCGACCGGCGAAGCCGCCGGCGCCGGCCTGGCGCGCTGCCAGGCTGAAAGCTCTTACACGTCCGACTCGGTCGCGCCGCTGCCAGCCGACTCGACCGAGTTCATCAGGTCGTCCAGGTCTGAATCGCCGCGCCCGCTGTCGGGCAGGCCGACGGCGTCGATCTCGCGCGCCAGCAGCGCCACCGACGCATCGGCGCCGGAGGCCGATTCGAAGGCCCGAATGAACTGCTCGACCGTCTGCACGCGCTCGGCGTGGCGCCGCGCCTGGCTGACGCCGGTGTGGACCGTGCTGACCCACAGGCCGAGCATGGCCGCGGCCGCCAGCCAGCCCCAGCCACGGCCCCAGGGGCGCGCGGTGAGCGCGCGGCCGGCCGCCAGCTCGACGCGGATCGCCTGCTTGACGCGGTCGGCGGAGGCGTTCGGCCAGACCGGGCGCGGCTGCTGTCGCAGCCAGGCTTCGTGGGCGTCGATCTCGGATTGCAGTCGGTCGAATTCGTTCATGGGCGCTGACCGGCCGGGACGGGCTCGCCCGGCGTCCCGGCCGGTTCCTCCATCTGGGTCATCAGCTCCCGCAGCTTTGCCAGGCCGCGGTGTGCGCGGGCCAGCGCCGTACCCAGCGGCGTGCCCATCGCGTCGGCAATCTCCTTGAACGACAGATCCGAAAAGTGCCGCATCAGAATCACTTCGCGCTCGGCCTCCGGCAACGCCGCCAGGGCCCGCGACATCCGATCCAGATCCTCCCGCGTCTCCAGTCCGGCCGCGGGGCTGACCGACGGCCCGGGCCGCGCATCCAGCCCGTCGCCGCGTTCGCTGCCGCCCAGCTCGACCGCGTGGCCGGTCCGCCGACTGCGGCGTCCGCGATCGCGGACCAGGTTGGCCGCGATGCGAAAGAGCCAGGCCTCAAACCGCCCGTCGTCCTGATAACGTCCGATCATGCGGACGACGCGCAGGAAAACCTCCTGCGTCAGGTCTTCGGCCGCGTCGCGGCTGGCGGTGATTCGGAATACGAACCCGAACACCCGACCGCCGTAGCGGTCAACCAGGGCGTCAAATGCCGTGGATTCCCGGTTTTGCGCCCGACGGATCAGGTCGGCCAGCGTCGCGTCCTGCATGTCCGATCCGTCCTGCCTAACGCCGGGAAGGCCGGTTCATTGCCGCGGCCCGGGCGGCGCACGGCTTGAAAATAACACCAACGGCCGTATAGTGCACCGTTCGGCCAACGCCCGGAGACGGGCCACCGGGTTGCGAGGTGCGTCATGCCTGCGGTGTGTCACTTTACGAAGAAGAAGACCGTCTTTGGCAATGCCGTTGCCCGGCGCGGCAAGGCGAAATACCTGGGCGGCGTCGGCCGCAAGACCACCGGCATCACGCGCCGCACCTTCAAGCCCAACCTGCAGCGCGTCCGCGCGGTCATCGGCGGCAAGGTGCAGCGGGTTCGCGTTTCGACCAAGGCGATCCGCATGGGGCTGGTGGTCAAGCCGCTGAAGCGCACCTGGAAGCCCGCCGAGGCCGAGAGCGGCGCCTAGCCGCCGCGGCCCGCTGCGTGTCCGCCCCCATCGACGAACAGGTCGTCCGCCACATCGCCAGGCTGGCCCGGCTGGAATTGAGCGACGCCGAGGTGGCGCGCTACACGCGCGAGCTGGCCGAGGTGGTCGCCTACATGGATCAACTATCCACCATCGACACGGCCGAGGTCGTGCCGACCGCCCATCCGCTCGAGGTCTCCAACGTGTGGCGCGACGACGAGCCGCGCACGCCGCTGGGCGCCGCGGCGGCGCTGTCCAACGCCCCGCGCGCCGAGAGCGGCTACTTCGCGCTGCCCAAGGTTCTCGACCAGCAGGATGCCTGACGAGGCGCACGACCGATGAGCGCTTCCTCTAAACCCAGCCCGGCGCACGCCATCCGCGACGCGGTCCGCGAGCGGCGCAGCAGCGCCGTCGCCGAGGTGTCGGCCGCGCTGGCCCGCATCGACGCGATCGAGCCGGCGCTGCGATTTGCGCTGCACGTCTGCCGCGATGACGCCCTGTCCAAGGCGCAGGCGCTCGACGAGCGGCTGGCGCGCGGCGAGCGGCTCGGCCCGCTGGCGGGGGTGCCGATCGTCATCAAGGACAACCTCTGCACAACGTTCGCCCCGACGACCTGCGCCTCGCGGATTCTGGCCGGTTTCCGGCCGCCGTACGACGCCGACGTCGTGGAGCGGATCGAGGCCGCCGGCGGCGTGGTCGTCGCCAAGACCAACCTCGACGAATTCGCGATGGGCAGCTCGACCGAAAACAGCGGCGTGACGCCGGTCCGCAATCCGTGGGACGTCGAGCGCGTTCCGGGCGGCTCGTCGGGCGGCTCGGCGGCCGCGGTCGCGGCGCGGGTCGTGCCGCTGGCGCTGGGGTCGGACACCGGCGGATCGGTGCGCCAGCCGGCGTCGATGTGCGGCGTGTGCGGCCTGAAGCCGACCTACGGAGCGCGTCCGCGCTATGGCCTGGTCGCGTTCGCGAGCAGCCTCGACCAGATCGGCCCGCTGGCGACCGACGCGCGGGACTCAGCGCTGCTGCTGTCGATCATCGCCGGTCGCGACGAGCCGCGACTCGACCAGCGTCGATCGACCGTGCCGGACTATTCCGCGGCTTGTGATCGGCCGATCACTGGGCTGGGTGGATCGGCCTGCCGAAGGAGTTCTTCGGCGACGGCCTGCTGCCCGAGGTGGCGGAAGCGCGGCAGGCGGCCGTGGCCGAGTTGCAGAGGCTTCAAGCGCGACGCCGGTCGAGGTGACGCTGCCGCACACGCGGGCGTGCGTGGCGTGCTATTACATCGTCTGCACGGCCGAGGCGTCGAGCAACCTGCCGCGATACGACGGCGTGCACTACGGCCATCGCAGCGCGGCGGGGACTACGTCAGCGTCTATACCCGGTCGCGCGCCGAGGGGTTTGGCGACGAGGTCAAACGGCGGATCATGCTCGGCACCTATGCCCTGTCGAGCGGCTATTACGACGCGTACTATCGGCAGGCGCTCAAGGTTCGCACGCGAATCCGCGACGACTTCATCGCCGCGTTCGAGCAGTGCGACGTGATCGCCGGCCCGGCCGCGCCGACCCCGGCGTTTCGACTGGGGGAAAAGTCTTCCAACCCGCTGGAGATGTACCTGGCCGACATCTACACCGTCTCGGCCAACCTGGCGGGAGTGCCGGGCGTCTCGATTCCCGCGGGGCTTACGAGCGGCGGCCTGCCGATCGGCTTGCAGATTCTGGGGCAACACTTCGACGAAGAGACGCTGCTGGCGATTGCGGCGGCATATCAGCGGCAGACCGACTGGCATCGCCGGACGCCGGGGGTCTGCGCGACGTAGGCGCCGGGCGGCAGCGGGTGCGGCCCGCGCGGCGGCGGAGCCGGATTTCCGGGCCTTCGCGGCCCGTCAGTGCGAGTCATTCTCCACACAATGTCCACAAGAACGTGCCTTTTTTCACGAAGTCCGGCGGCAATCGCGGCAGAAAACTCTTTCCTGCGGCGCGACGCAGGCTAAAATCAACCCAATAGTCATTTCGCGGTACTTCGCATCTGAGGTGCCCCATGCCGACAGTTCAGGAAGTGTTGAACAACAAGCGAACGCACGGCGTCGTGACGGCGGCGCCGGAGACTTCGGTCGCCACGGCCGCCCGGATGATGGTTGACAACAAGATCGGCTCGGTGCTGGTGGTGGATGGCGAGACCATCCGCGGCATCTTCACCGAGCGCGACCTGTTGAACCGCGTGGTGGCGGCCGAGAAGGACGCGCACCTGACGCGGCTGCGCGAAGTGATGACGCAGACGGTGGCCTGCGCGACGCCCGAGACGAAGCTGAGCGAGTGTCGGGCGGTCATGACACGCGACCGGGTGCGGCATCTGCCGGTAATCGAGCAGGGGCGGCTGGTGGGGATGATCTCGATCGGCGACATTCTGGCGCGCGAGGTGGTGGACCAGCAGGAGACAATCCACTACCTGCATGAGTACATGTACGGGCGGGTCTGACGGAGACGGCCGATCGGGGGGGCCGAATTCTGCACAGAGAATTCACAACCTGGCTATTGCTTTTTTTCGCAAGGCTGCTAGGATGAATATGGATAATTTGCGGGCCAGTGGAATACTGGGCCGTAAGCTACCCGCCGAATTGAAGTTAAGGCTGTTCCGAATTCAGACGGAAACCGAACAGTCGCCGGCAGCCACGGGGTTTGCTGCCGGGGGAGGATTTTGCGAATTCTTTGAGAACCGCATTCTCGCTCGCGCCGGATTCGGCCGAGATTGAGTGATAGAATTCAGAGCTTCCACTCGCTGCGGCACCCTTTGACCGCGCCAAACAACACAGGGTGCCGCACGCCTTTTTACTAAATTGCAGCCCGCAGCGCCGCCGATCTTCTGCGCGACGCAATCAGCGGATTGACAACCCTTTAGATACTGGGCAGGCACACGCCGCCGCGCGAATCGAGGCCTCCATGTCCCGTGAGCAATCCTTCGACGCCACACCGCCGCCGCGACGATTCCTCCGACCCGACGCCGACCTGGGCGACTGGTCGGCGGCAGCGCCCTATTTCGACGAGCTGCGTCGCCGGCCGCTGTCGAGCGTGGGAGCGGTCGAAGAGTGGCTGCTGGATGGCTCGGAGCTGCAGGCCGGGCTGGAGGAGGCCCGCAATGTTCGCGAAGTGGCCATGACGTGCCAGACGGACGACGCGGCACGTGAGCAGGCCTATCTGAAGTTCATCGAAGCGGTGCAGCCGAAGGCACGGGTGGCGTGGAACGAGCTCGACCGCAAGCTGGTCGCCGCGCCGGCCACGGCGGAGCTGCCGCAGGCGCGCTACGGCGTGCTGCTGCGCCGGATTCGCAATCGCGTGGCGCTGTATCGCGAGGAGAACGTCCGGCTGGCCACCGAGGATGAGCGACTGCGGACGCAGTTTCAGAAGATCGCCGGCGCGATGACGGTGATGCTCGACGGGCAGGAGCAGACGCTGGACCAGGCCAATCGCGAGCTCGAGCTGCCGGACCGCGCGCGGCGGCAGGCGGCGTGGGAGGCGGTGTGGGAGCGGCGGCTGCGCGACCGCGGGTCGCTCGACGAGGTGTTCGACGCGATGGTGGCGGTGCGGCACCAGATGGCGCGCAACGCCGACTGCGCCGACTACATCGAGTTCGCCTTCCGCGACATGGAGCGGTTCGACTATTCGCCGGCCGACTGCGAGCGATTTCACGCCACGGTCGAGCGGGTGTGCGTGCCGGCGCTGCGGGCGATGCACGCGGCGCGGCGCAAGCGGCTGAGCCTGACGGCGCTGCGCCCGTGGGACCTGGCGGTCGATCCGCGGTCGCGTCCGCCGCTGCGGCCGTTCGAGACGGCCGACGCGCTGATTGCCGGATGCGGCCGGGCGTTTGGCCGCGTGGACCGGGCGTTTGGCGAGCAGTTCGAGGTGATGCGGCGCGAGTCGCTGCTGGACCTGTCGAGCCGCAAGGGCAAGGCGCCGGGCGGCTACATGACGACGTTTGAGCTGCGGCGGCTGCCGTTCATCTTCATGAACGCGGTGGGGGTCCATCGCGACGTGGAGACGCTGCTGCACGAAGGCGGTCACGCGTTTCACGCGTTTGCGACGCGGAACGAGCCGCTGTGCGGCTATCGCTCGGCGCCGATCGAGTTCTGCGAGGTGGCGTCGATGGCGATGGAGCTGCTGGCGCTGGACGCGCTGGACGAGTTCTATTCGCCGGCCGACCACGACCGGGCCCGTCGGCAGCAGTTCGAGGGGATCGTGACGTTTTTCCCGTGGATGGCGACGATCGACGGTTTTCAGCATTGGGTTTATCGTCATCCGCGGCACACGCGCGGCGAACGGACGGCGGCGTGGCTAGAGCTGCGGCGGCGGTTCGGCGGACTCGAGGAGTATGCCGGCCACGACGACGCGCTGGCGGCGCAGTGGCAGCGGCAACTGCATCCGTTCACGGTGCCGATGTATTACGTCGAGTACGGCATCGCGCAGCTGGGCGCGCTGGCGGTGTGGTGCAATGCGCGGCGCGACCGGCAGGCGGCGGTACAGGCGTATCGCGCCGGGCTCGCGCTGGGCGGAAGCGTGCCCCTGCCGCAGTTGTTTGCGACGGCCGGGGCGCGGCTCGATTTTTCGGCCGGTGCGGTGGAGCCGCTGATGCGCGAGCTGACCAGCGAGCTGGGGCGGCTGCCGGAATAGCCGGGCGCCAGTTCGGGGGGACGGGCCGGATCGCGTTTGCGACACGCCTGCGCGCGCTCACACAGTTGTCATTTTTCGGGTTCTGCGGTTGTCGCGGAAGTTGCGCGCCATCCGGGCCGGGGAGCCGGCCGAAATGCCTGCACTAACACAATAGTTTTCAACATGTTATGGCACGTTTCTGCGGACTCTCGATTTGTTCGATTTGCGCTAAGTAGGCTTGTTGAAGTTGCGACATTGGGTCTTGAATTCCGGATGGCGTTTGTGGTAACCTAGACATTGGAGGAGTGAATCTCAGTCCGCAAGAGGATCAGGCATCTGCACGGCCGTTCTGGCTGCGCGGAGCAAGTAGGAGGAGCGTATGAAGCGGTTGTTGGGAATCGTCTCGGTTGTCTCCCTGTTCGCAGTTCCGGCTTTCGGCCAGTTGTACGATGTCACGCTGGCCGGTCCGGGCGTATATGAGCTCGATGGCACGAAGATTCCGTACGAGATCGGCGGGCCGGAAGTTCCTGGCGCGACCGACACGTACAACGTCTACACTGGCGTTGCGACCGCGGCCGGCTCGCTGGGCCTGCTTGAGCCGTCGGCCCCGCCGGTTCGCGACGACATCGTTGCTTACGATCTGGCCGGCGAGCTGATTAACGACTACGTGGCAGCGGCTGGCGGCGTTATTCGCATGGTCAACGAGTCGTTGACGTTGAATTCGCCGGCGGCGGGGCAGTCCACACTGGTCATCACCGTCATGGGTACGCTTCCGGCCGGTGGCCCGGGCGACCTGTGGCCGTCGGGTTTCACGTTGGGTGGCGTCGCTGCGACGAGCGGCGGCTTCGGCATCGGACTGGGTCTGCCGGCCTCGCTGGGCGGCGCTGATCCGCTCCTGTGGAATGGTCTGGCGACAGTCCCGGTCGTGTCCGGGTCGGTTCGCGTCGCGACCAGCGGGGTGTTCGGTGCTCCGGGCGCGCTGCCGCTGTCGTTCTTCGGCAATGGCAACTGGAACGGCGTGGTCGGCATCGCGTTCGGCAACGGCGCAACCGGCACCGGCATCCAGGACAAGATCGAGCTGACGATCGTCGTCAACAAGGTCCCCGAGCCGATGACGATGAGCCTGTTGAGCCTCGGTCTGCTCCCGATCCTCCGCCGCCGCAAGTAAGCGTCGGTCGAGTACGAATCGCAAACTCAAGACGCCGCGGCCCCGTGCCGCGGCGTTTTTTTTTTTCGCTCCGGGAAGGGCGTTCGCTCAAGACGTACTTGCAGCGCGGCTGGCGGAAAGCCATTCGAGCAACGAGTGAAGTGGCGTTTATTCGGCCGCCGGGGGGGCCTGGCCGGCCAACGGGGGCCTGGCGTCGAACTCATCGCCGCGGAATGTGGAGCCAAGATAGGCGCGGCGGACGAGGTCGTTGTTAATGAGCTCGCGCGGGGAGCCGACCGCGATGACCTTGCCCTCGTGAATGATGTAGCTGCGGTCGGTGACGTAGAGCGTCTCGCGGACGTTGTGGTCGGTCAGCAGGATTGACAGCCCGTGCTGCGTCTTGAGCGCCAGCAGGTCGCGCTGCAGGTCCTGCACGGCGATCGGATCGACGCCCGAAAACGGCTCGTCGAGCAGGATCAGCTTGGGCTCGGTGATGAGCGCCCGGGCGATCTCGAGCTTCCGGCGCTCGCCGCCCGAGAGCGTGCGGGCTTCCTGCCGGGCGACGTGCCGCAGGCCGAAGCTGTCCAGCAGCTCGCCGGCGCGGCGCAGGCGGTCGGCCCGCGAGAGCCCCTCCACCAGTTCCAGGATTGCCAGCAGGTTCTGCTCGACGGTCAGCCGGACGAAGACGCTGCTTTCCTGCGACAGGTAGCCGATGCCGCGCTGGGCGCGGCGGTACATCGGCAGGCGGCTGATGTCGCTGCCGGCGAACAGCACGCTGCCGCCGTCGGGGGTGACCATGCCGATGGTCATGCGGAAGCTGGTAGTCTTGCCGGCGCCGTTGCGCCCCAGGAGACCGACGATCTCACCTTGGCCGACGGAGTAGCTGACCTTGTTGACGACGGTGCGGCCGCCGTAGCGTTTGACGAGGTCGCGGGCTTCGAGCAGGGCGCTGGACATCAATTGGGGCTTTGCACTGGCGGGCCGAGGTCCGCCGGGAGGCGGCTGCGGTCCGACGGATGGCGATCAGCGAATGACGCGCATTCGCCCGACGTTCGGAATCACCGGCAGGCCGCGCTCGCCAAGGCGATGCCCGCCGGGCCAATATACGAAGAAAGCCTGGCCGATCAACTGGTCGGCCGGCACGGTGCCGCGCTGATAGGCGTCGCCGCGGCGTTTGACGAAGTCGCCGTTTTCCCACCAGAGGCGCGAGTCCTTGCTGGCGGGGCTGTTGTCGCCGCAGACGAAGTATTCGCCGTCGCGGAGCAGGATGGGATTGTTCACCGTGCCCCACGCGGGAATGCCCTGAAGCGCGTAGGGGTTGTCGGGCGGCGGCTCGGTGGGGACGCTGCGGTAATAAACGTCGCGATAGACGGCCAGGTGCTGAATTGAAAGGGCCAGGCCGCGGGCCGCCAGCGCGACCCGCGAGGGCGAGCCGGCGCCATCGCTGCCGCGGAGCTGCCCGCGCAGGCCGGCCAGGTCGGGGCGATACTCTTCGTCGGAGGTATGCAGCACTTCGCGCCCGTCGATGCGCAAAGCGACGCGATAGTCGAGGTTTTCGAACTCGATCGCCAGCGGCCGGCCGGACTCGAGCGGATCGATCGCTCCGACAGCGACGGTGGCGGGCGGCAGCCGCGGTCCGCGGCGCGTCAGCGTCAGCTTGCCGTTGGCGGCGATCTGTGCGACGAACTGGTCGTCGCGTTTTGACAAGGCCATGGAGAAGCTGCCCGCGGCGCCGCGCGGCGTGAGCAGCAGGCGGACGAGCACGTCGCCGACGGGGCGCTGCTCGCGGCGGAAGTCGCCGCGCATGGTGCGGGCGTTGTAGGCGTAGGTATCGGCGATGGGCTTGCCGAGCAGCGTCAGTTCGTGCTCGCGGTCGTCGCGGCCGTCAAAGGTGACGCGCGGCGTGGCGGCCTCCCACCCGGTGTCGGCGGTGCTGCCGGCGGCCGACCAGACGGGCGATTCGTCGGTCCGCTCGACGGGCGGGAAGTCGTGGTTGTAGTGGATCATCCAGAGCGACGACTGGGCGGCGGCGGGCTTGCGTCGAATCGCCAGCAGGCGGTCGAGCTGGTGGGTGTCGGCGCCAGTCAGTCCGCGGTCATGCTCGAGCAGCGGGTTGGACAGGAGCTTGGCGCGGATCGACTCGGGCACCTTTTCGAGCGGCGCCGCATAGATGTCGCCGTCGACGATTTCGAGCACTTCGTTGGGCAGGCCGATGAGCCGCTTGATGTAGTTCTGCTTGCCGTCGAGCGGGTTCTTGAACACGATCACCGACCAGCGCTGCGGGCCGAGCCAGGAGAGGCCCAGGTCGAAGGGCCATTTGTGGACCAGGATGCGATCGCCGTTGTCGGAGAGCAGCGGCAGGCGGCCGCGCCCCGCGAGGTCGCAATACCAGTCGCAGTTGGGGCAGGTGAGGGCCAGCTCCTGCCGCAGGGCGCTGTCGTCCAGCCCGTAGGCGTAGGTATATCCGCAGTTGGAGCAGCGATGCTGACCGTGCTGACCGTAGAGCGACGGGGCCATCGACCCGGTCGGAATGATGAACGCCTCGACGATGAACGCGCGGAAAACGAACGCCAGGATGAACGCGACGATGATCGACTCGACCGTGTCGCGAACGCTGTCGCGCGAGGGACGCTGGGCGGTGATCAATTCGGTGGCCAAGCGCGGCTCCGGGGGCTTGCCGCAACACGCCGCGCTTCGCGGCGACCGCGACCGGCCGAGAGAATAGCCGAACGGGCGGCGATGGGCCAAACCGCCGGCGGGCCGGTTGCGCGCGGCCGGTCCGGAGCGCACGCGCGGTGATTTCCATGATCGTCAACCCGATTTCGGGCGGGCGGCCGAACGAGGCGCTGGCCGAGACGCTGCGCGCCCGTCTGACGGCGGCCGGCGAGCGGGTCGAGGTGTGCCACACCACGGCGCGCGGCGACGCACGGCAGCGCGCGGCGACGCTCGACGGCGCCGTGTCGCTGGTCATCGCGGTGGGCGGCGACGGCACGGTGAACGAGGTGTGCGACGGGCTGGTCGGCCGATCGACGCCCCTGCTGATCGTTCCGCGCGGCACGGAGAACCTTCTGGCGCGGCTGCTCGGGCTGACGGATGACGCGCCGCGCGTGGTGGCGACGGCGCTGGCGCCGCGCGTCGTGCCATTCGACGTGGGCATCGCGAACCGACGGCGATTCCTGTGCGTCTCGGGCGTGGGTTTCGACGGCGAGGTCATCCGCCGGCTGGAGGCGCGGCGGCGCGGCCACATCGGCCACTGGACCTACTTCCGGCCGATCTGGGAGGCGTTCTGGACGTGGGGGTTTCCGCGGCTGCGGGTCGAGGTCGACGGGCAGTGCGTGTTTGACGATCGCGGGCTGGCGTTCGTGGGGAACATCCGCCGGTATGCGCTGGGGCTGAGGATTCTGCGCGATGCGCGGCCGGACGACGGGCTGCTGGATGTCTGCTGCTATCGCTGCGCGTCGCGGGCGCGGCTGCTGGTTCACTCGGGGCTGACGCTGCTGCGGCGGCACGTCGGGCGGCGCGGGGTGAACTATTTTCGCGGGCGGGTGGTGCGCGTGACGGCGGCGGAGCCGCTGCCGGTGGAGATGGATGGCGAGTCGTTCGGCGCGACGCCAATCGAGTATTCGATTCTGCCGGGCGCGGTGCGGCTGGTCGCCGGGGTCGCGACGCCCGGGGCCGATCCGCAGCGCGACGCAGACGCGGCGGCGCGGCCGCGTTAGAATGCGCACTCGAAGAGGGAGTACGTCCGCAATGTGGGAGAACCCCGCATGTCCGATCCACCGAGCCCGCCTCCGATGGCGACCGCCGTCGCGGTCGAGCTGACGCACGACACCGCCTGCCGCAAGTGCGGCTACAACCTGCGCGGCCTGAAGGAGAGCGGGCGCTGCCCGGAGTGCGGCACGCCGGTGGGGCTGTCGACGCAGGGCGACCTGCTGCGCTACGCCGACCCGGAGTGGCTGCTGACGCTGGCGCGCGGCGCGTCGTACACGTTGTGGGGCATTGCAATTGCGATTGTGTGCGGCGCCGCCGGCGGAATGGTGGCGGCGATCCTGCGGCTTCCGCTGCGAGTGATCTACTCGTTCACGCTGGTCGCCGGAGCGTGGACCATCTACGCCACCTACCTGCTCACGCAGCCCGACCCGAGCGGGCTGGGCGAAGAGCGCTACGGTCGCGCCCGGCGGCTGATCCGTTGGACTGTGACAATCGCCCAGGCCGGAATGGCGCTGCATCTCGTACAGAGTGTCGTCCCCAGTGCGACCGTTCGAATGGCGATTCTCATGGTGCAGTCGGCGACCGGGGTGATTGGCGCGGTGGGCGAGATTGCACGGCTGTCGTACCTCTCGAAACTGGCCGACCGCATTCCGGAACCGGCGCTGGCGCAGCGGGCGCGGTTCCTGATGAAGAGCTACGGCGGTGCGGCGGTGATTACCACAGTCCTGAGCGCGGTCATGGCGGTGGCCGCGGGCACGGGCGCCCTGCCGCGCCCGCGCGGCGCGCGCGGTGCGGCCGGTCCGCCGGCCATGCCGATGGGCATGATCTCGATGGGATGTGTCACGCTGGTGATCGGGTTGGCGTACTTCGTGTTCTTCCTGATGTATCTGCGGTTGCTCGATCGGCTGCGCAAGGCGTTCCGCTTGCAGGCGGCGCTGGCGCGCGAGCACTGGCGCGATCTGCCGGTCGCACGGCCGCGCGGCGCCTCCGCCTGAGTGGAGCCACTCCGATGAGCGAAGCCCCGATCGCCCGGCCGGCCTCGAGCACGGCGGAGTCGCTCACCGGCGACACGCCCTGCCGCAAGTGCGGCTACAACCTGCGCGGGCTGAGCGAACGGGGCCGCTGCCCGGAGTGCGGCGCGGCGGTGGCCTTCTCGACGAAGGGCGACTGGCTGCGGTTTTCCGACCCGGAGTGGCTGGAGACGATCGCCCGCGGGGCAAGCTACACGTTCTGGCTTGTGCCGATCCTGCTGCTATTCGCCGTGGCGGGCGGGATCATCGTGAGCGCCCTGAGACTGCCGCCCTACTGGCTGGATCTCCCGGGGCTGATCGGCTCGATCTGGATGGTCTATGCAGCCTGGCTGTTCACGCGGGCAGATCCGAGCGGGCTGGGCGAAGAGCGCTACGGCCGAACGCGGCGGGTGATTCGCTGGGCTGTAGGCATCAGCGCGGCAGACGACCTGGTGCAACTGCTGACGAACAATATGAACATCGGGCCGCAGCTCGCGCTCGCGGTGGGGCTGATTGGGATTGCGGCGGCGCTGGCGGGAATCGTCGGCGGGTTGGTGCAACTCTCGTACATCGCCAAGCTGGCCGACCGGGCCTGGCATTATGACATTTCGGAACGAGCGCGGTTTCTGATCCGGGCCACGATCGCCTGGATGATCGTGCTCTTCATTGGCGGCGTCGTGGTGGGCTTCACGATGAGCGCCGGCCGCCCGCCCGCGGGTCCAGTCTCGAGGCCGCCGCCGACGCCGCCTGCCGCAGCCGTGGGAGTGGCGGCCGTGCTGGGCCTGGGGCTGCTGGTGCTGGGCCTCCTCTACTGGTCGCTGCTGCGGCGCACGGCCCGCATGCTGCGCGAGCAGGCGGCGCTGGCGCGCGAGCACTGGCACGAACTGCCGACGGCGCGGCCGGCGCGCGTGGCCGGAACGGCGTGACGGCGCGTCAGGGCGAGCAGGCCGCGCTCATCAGGCAGGCGACGAACGCGTCGATATCCGCCGGGGTGCGCAGCAGGTCGAGCGTCATGTCGACGGCGCAGAACTGCTGCGGCGTGCCGCCGCCAGTGAGCAGCACGTTGACGAACGACTGCGCGTCGTCGCCGTTGATCAGCCCGTCGTTGTTCACGTCGCCGGGCAGGCAATTGACCGTGACGGAGAATCCGGCCGCCAGCGTGGCCGACTGCGTGTCGGGGTTGGTGACGACCACGTCGTACGTGCCGGCATAGGCGCCGGCGAGATTGAACGAGCAGGTGATCTGGTTGGCGTTGACGACGTTGACGCCGGTGGCGTTGATGGTCGAGCCGTCGCCGTTGGGGTCGAGGCGGACGGTCGCGCCCGACTGGAAGTTGCTGCCGGCAAGGTTGGTGATGTTGACGACACCGCCGGACAGGCCGGTGTTGGGAGTGATCGACGAGATGCCGGGCGCGGGGATGACCAGCGAGACGTCGCCGGTGACGACCAGGGCGTAGCCTTGCGGGCCGTTGACGGCGTTGACGACGACGGCGTTGACGGTGGCCGTGCAGGGACCGGCGGGCGGGCTGGTCCGCAGAACCTGCTCGACGTTGTTGACGGCGTCGGCCGATCCGCCGGTGGTTGACTGTCCGCCGGAGAAGACGTTTCCGAGATAGGTGCTGCCGCCAGCGGTGACGGAGAGGTTGAGGTTGTTGATGTAAGCCGGGTTGGCGTTCAAGGCGGCGGGGGCCTCGGTCCAGACGAGGGTGATCTTGAGCGGCTGGCTGGCGGAGTTGATGGTGAAGTTGTAGGCGGCGCTGCCGCCGGTGGTCAGGCCGGATGCGTTGCGGCGGTCGTGCAGGACGATGAGCTTGCGGGCGTCGCCGGTGAAGTAGAGCGCGTCGTCGAGCAGCACGCGCCCCCAGCCCTCGCGGGTGCTGGGAAAGCCGGAAATGCCGGTCATGTCGGCGGCCGAGTTGATGAGCATGGCCTTGAGCAGCGCGCCCGAGGGGACGACAGCATTGGCGGGCACGGCGGCGCCGGTGGGGCAAAAGCCGTCGGTGAAGTACTGTCGCACCAGCAGCCCGGCGCCGGCGACGGCCGGACAGGCCATCGACGTGCCCGTAAAGCCGGAGCTGGTGAAGCCGCAGGTGGTGCCGGAGTTGCACGAGGTGGTCGAGCAACCGGGCGCGGCGACCTCCGGTTTGCGGCGGCCATCCTGCGTGTTTCCAAAGCCGACGTTCGCACATTGCCCGGTCTGGCTCGGGGTATCGCTTGAGAGCGTGACGGCCAGGCAGTCCTTGGCGTTTTCTGGGGTTTTCACGGCGGAGTTCAAGTCGGTAACGGCAAAGAGCACGAGGTCGTCTTCGTGGGTGAAGCTGAACTGATCGACGTCGCGCGCCCAGGAATTGTAGGAGACGGTCGAATCATCTCCCCAGCTGTTGCTGTGAACGCGGGCGCCGTTTCCGCCATTGGCGTTGTGGTCCTGGTTCAGCGTTGCCAGCAGATTGGCGCTGGTCACGCTGCCGAGGTTCGTAAACGCCATCTTGGCCAAATACGCCATGCCGCGAAAGGTAGTGGTGCCGTTGACCGGGAATTCGTCGCCCAGAAACGTGCCTGCGGTGTGGGTTCCATGCGTGTCGGCGGTGGTGCTGCCGTTGTAGGCAAGAATCTTGCGGTGCGCCGGGCCGATGGGGTTGCCGCCCGGGTCGGAAAACGAGCAGTGGGTCTGGCGTACGCCGCCGTCGATGTGACCACCGACCTGGTTCTCGCCGTGCAGTCCGTGGCTCCAGACGGGCGTGGAGCCGGAGACGTTGGACTGCACGATCCACTTGTTCGAATCGTTGCGGTAGGTGGCCTCGCTGGCCTCCTCGACGAACTGCACCTCGGACAGCGTCGCGAGACCGGCGAAGTCTGTCGCCGGCAGTTCGAGCTCAAGCAGGCCGCCGTCGGGGCGCGGCTGCACGTCGCGGATGACCACGCCCGGCCGCGCGCCGATCCGCGCCGCGGCTGCCTGGGTGTCTTCGCCGGCGAACAGCGCCACCGTCAGCCGCAACCGCTGCTGGGCCGCCAGCGCCGGGCGCTCCGGGCTCGAAAAGACCCGCGAACCGATGGCCGGTCGAGCTTCCTCCGTTCAGGAACGGCCGATCCACCAGACCATGCCCAGCGGCCGCGCGGTCGGCGGATCGAAGCCGCCGGCAGGGTGACGATGTAGGCGTTGGCGGGCAGGTACTGCCTGAGGTTCACCCCGGCGGCGCGGCCGCGGCGAGCCGGTCTGCCGTGAGCGGACCATCCAACTGGACGACGAAGTGGCCGGCCGACGCCAGCGGGCGCCGCTGGCGCCGCGGCGGCGTGCAACGACGCGGCGGCAGCCAGCGGATAGGTTCCGGCGCAGGTGCAGCGCGGCCGGGTCCAGCTCGCCCGGAGCCGGCGTGGTGGCCGGCGGCCGCGCGAGCCGCGGCGGCGGTGGTCAGCAGAAAAAGCGCAAGAACCCGCGGTGGTGGCGGCTCGCCCGGACATGTCGGCTCCCCTCGAATGGCGGCGACTCGAACTCCCCCGAAACGATTGGCGACGACGTGATTTCCGCCGAGGGGCTTGGTTCGCGGCCGCGCAGACGCTAGTCTTATTCTAACTCGCCCCAAGGCCGCATTATTTCAACCGCGGGCGGCGATTCGAAATGGGACCAAATCAGACTGATATCAACTTTGACCGCGTCGGCGGCGATGCCGACAATTCGACCGACCCCGCCGGGCCGGCTGAACCGCTGCCGCGTTGCGAGGACGACGAACTTATCGGCGAGCCCGACCAGGCCGCCATCGACCCGTCCGGGCCGCAGCGCGTCTGCCTGCGGATGCGCCGCCGCCTGCCGGGCCGCCGGCTCGACAAATATCTGCACGGCCGGCTGCCGCGGGTCTCGCGGACAACCATTCAGCGGCTGATCCGCGACGGGCTAATCACGGTCAACGGCCGGCCGACCAAGCCCAGCTACGAACCGGACGGCGGGGACATTCTGGAACTGGTGCTGCCGCCGCCCGAGCCGTACGAGGTCGCGCCGGAGGAGATTCCGCTCAACATCCTGCACGAGGACGACGAGGTGCTGGTGCTCAACAAGCCGCCGGGCATCATCTGTCACCCGGCGCGGTCGACGCAGCGCGGCACGATCGCCAACGCGCTGGCGTTCTACTGCCGGTCGCTGTCGCGCGGCGAAGACGCCTTCCGGCCCGGCATCGTCCATCGGCTCGACAAGAACACGACCGGCGTGATGATCGTCGCGAAGACCGACGAGGCCCACTGGCGCCTGGCGCTGCAGTTCGAGCGGCGGACGACGCGGAAGACCTATATCGCGATTGTGCACGGCGAGCCGGAGCGCGACGCCGACGTCATCGACGCGCCCATCGGCCATCACGCCACGGTGCACGATCGCTACGTGGTGACCGGCATTGCCGAGCGGCTGGGCGGGCGGTTCGAGAAGTCGCTCGGCAAGCAGGCCGTCACGCACTATCGCGTGCTCGAACGGTTCAACGGCTACGGCCTGGTCGAGCTGACCCCCAAGACCGGCCGCACCCACCAGCTGCGCGTGCACATGAGTTACGTCGGCCACCCGATCGTGGGCGATCCGTTCTATGGCGGGCGGCACGTCAGCCGGCGGCTGCTGACCGGCCGGGCCGAGGAGTCGGACGAGCTGTTCTTCACGCGCCAGGCACTGCATGCGCATCGGCTGGCGGTGGTTCACCCGGGCACGCATCAGCCGCTGGAAGTGACGGCGCCGCTGCCGGCGGACATGGAAGAGCTGCTGGCGATCCTGCGGCAGTATCGGGGGCGGACGCACTGAGCGCGTACGCGGCTTGGTCGGAAACGCCTACCGCGCCGGGCGCGCCGCGGGGGCCGTGGACGGTCGACTGGCGGGCGCGGCCGCGTGTTCGTGCGGGGGCGTGGCGGCCGCAGAGGTTGGCACCGCGCCGGCCGGCAGCTTGAGAACCGTCTCAGGCGACCATAGTCCCTCAAACGCCACGCGGTCGTTCCAGATCACCTTGAGCGGGTCTTTCACATCCGGGCCGCACTGCTCGTCGACGATGGCGCAGGCGGTGATGCCGGTCGTGCGCAGCTGAATCTCGTTGACCGACGTGATCCGGGCGTCGATCTGCCACCGCGGAACGGCCGGGTCGGCGGCGTCGACCCGGAACCACCAGACGCGCGTCGGCACCGGGCTCCAGGCGCGATCGAGGGCGATGCGGATTCCGGCGGGCGGTGCGGCGCGGCGCTGCTTCAGCAACCAGCCGAACAGTCCCGGGGTCGTGTAGGCCTGGTCCCAACAGAGATGGCCGAGCGCTGGGAACTCGGTGAACCTGGGCTGGCCGCCGGCGGCGCGGACCGCCTGCACCATGTCGCGCGAGAGCTTGGGCGGAACGCGATCGTCGCGGGCGCCGTGGAAGCACCAGATTGGAACGCGTGCCAGGTTGGGCGCCGCCTCGGTCGGGCCGCCGCCGCAGATCGGGACGATGGCGGCGAACAGGTCCGGGCGCAGGGTCGCCAGCTCCCAGGTGCCGAAGCCGCCCATCGAGATGCCGGTAAGGTAGATGCGGCCCGGGTCGACGGACAGTTCCTGTTCGACCGCGGCGAGAATCTCGAGCACGGCCTTCGCCTCGGCGTTGCGAAACCAGCCGCGGCCCTGCGGAAAGACCGCGATGAACGGGCACTTGTCGCGATACTTCAGCACGAACGGGCCGAGCCCGACGCGCGTCTGCGCGATACCGTCGGTGCCGCACTCGCCCGAGCCGTGCAGGAAGATCACCAGCGGCCAGGCCTTGCCGCTGTCGTAGGACTTGGGGACGAACAAAGCGTAGCGCCGCTCGACCGCGTCGCTGGTGGTGATCGTACGCGCCTGGAAACAGTCGGCGAGCTGCGAAGTGGACATCGCGGGGGGAGCCGCCAGCGCCGGGGCCGCGAACACAAGCGAGAGCAGGATCAGTTCGCAGCTGCGAATCGCGACTCGACAGACCATGCCGCTCCTCAGCCCAAGACAAGCGTGCCCGAGTATCCCACAAGCCGGGCCCGCTGCAACTGCGTCGCGGCCGAGCGTCATGGCGTCCGCGCCCGGCGGGGGCCGATTCGGCCGCGTCGGCCGGGCGCGGGCGGCCGACGTCAATCGTCGTCGTGATCGCCGCTCTTCCCGCCGCTGCCCTCCTCGTGGAACGTGTCGCCGGTCGGGCAAAAGACCAGTTCACGCCCGCGGCCGTTCTTCTTGAAGTGGGTCTCGTAGTAGACCGCGGTCTTCTTTTCGAAGACCAGTTTCGCGTCACCGCCGGCCGCCTTGGTGGCCGCCGCCCGCACGGCCGCCGGCACCTTGTCGGACGAAACGATCTCCTCGATCTCGACCAGGTCTCCGCTGGCGGTGACGAGCGCGTCGATGGTTCCGTCTGCCCCCTGCCACTGCCCCTCGTAGAAGGTGTGACCGTGCTCAATCTCCTCCTGAACCTGGGTGATCTTGGCCGCGCCGGCCAGCCGCTTGAGCGCCGCCATCGCGGCCGGCGGCACGTCGGATTCCTTGACCACGCGCTCCTTCTCCTCGTCGGCCGCCCGCAGGCGCGAGACTGCCAGCGCCCCGCCGAGCAGGCCCGCCATCAGCATCACGCCCAGCGCCATTCGTGTTTTTCGATTCATGATCTGCTCCGACGACAGGGACACGCCGGTCGACCGATCGCACGCGCGAGCGGCCGCGCGACCGCGGCTCCGGGCTGGCAGTATATCCGCGCCGCGCACGCGGCGAGTCGCCGATTCGGCTCGTCGCGCCATGGCGCGCGGCTAGCGAACCGGCAGCAGGGCGTGGCAAACGCGGACCCCGAGCCACACGCCGGCCAGACATGACAGGTTTGTCAGCAGGATGTTTGCGGCGGCCAGCGTCCAGCGGCCGGCCGCGGCGAGTTCGTAGGTCTGCCACGCGAACGACGAGTAGGTGGTGAAACCGCCGAGCAGGCCGACGACGACGCCGATGCGGAGCGTGTCGCGGATCGGGTAGGGTCCGAGGAACAGCGCCCCGACCGCCCCCATGACCAGACACCCCAGCACGTTGACGGCCAGCGTGCCGAGCGGCAGGTGGTCGGGCGCGAGCCGCTGCACGAGTCCGCCGAGGCCGAACCGCGCCAGGCTGCCCGCCGCGCCGCCCAGGGCGATGGCGAGGAGTTTCATTGATGATGGATGATCCGCGGCGACGCGACGGATTTCAAGCAACCCGGCGAGCGAGCCGGCAGACCCGCGCAAGGCCACCGGCTCTGGCGCGCGTCGCGTTGCGTCGGCCCGTAGTGTGCCGTATTCTCTGCCGGCTGCGGAGGGCTCGGCGCATGTCCATCGTCGCCATCAGCGCGCTGCACCAGCACGTCGGGCGCGGAAGTGACGCTGCAAGGCTGGCTGTTCAACAAGCCGCGACAGCGGCAAGCTCGTGTTCCTGGTGCTGCGCGACGGAACCGGGCTGTGCCAGTGCGTGGTCGCCAGGTCGCCGCAGACCGAGTCGTTCATCGAGGAGTGTCGCAAGCTCGGGCAGGAGACGAGCCTGCGCGTCACCGGCACGGTGCGGGCCGACGCCAAGCAGGTCGGCGGACACGAGCTGACCGTCACCGCGGTCGAGGTCGTATCGCGCGCCGAGAACTACCCCATCACTCCAAGCCGCACGGCATCGACTTCCTCTTCAAGCACCGCCACCTGCATTTCCGCTTCGCCGGCAGTGGCACATCCTCCGCATCCGCCACACGCCGGTCGACGAAATCCGCGGCTACTTCAACCGCAACGGCTACACGCTCATTGACACGCCCATCTGCGCCCGCGGCCGGCGAGGGGCGCAAACGCTCTTCGCGGTCGACTACTTCGGCGAGCCGGTCTATCTCGCCCAGACCGGGCAGCTCTATGTCGAGTCGGCCTGCATGGCCTTCGGGAAGGTCTATTGCTTCGGGCCGACGTTTCGGGCTGAGAAGAGCAAGACGCGCCGCCATCTCACCGAGTTCTGGATGGTCGAGCCGGAAATCGCCTATGCCGACCTCGACGCGGTGATCGGCGTGGCCGAAGACTTCATCTGCTCGATCGTGCAGCGCGCTGCGCGACCACCGGGCCGACCTGGAATTCCTCGAGCGCGACCTGGCGGCGCTGGAGCGGATCCGCAAGCCTTTCTACCGCCTCACGCACCGGGCCGCCGGCGAGATCCTCCGCGGGCCCAAGGCGCGCGAGCTGCTCGAATGCGACCCAGACCAAGTCCGCCCGCATCGGCGCGGTGAAGACGCTGATGAGTGAGAAGGAAGCCCAGCTCGCCGGGCCGGGCGTCAAGGAATGGCAGCGCGACAAGCTGACCGCCGAGCTGGCCGAGCTGAAGGAAGAGCTGGACGACCTCGAAGTTGACGTGCAGAACATCCCCCACCACATGCAGCTGGCCGCGAACTTCGACGTGAACGGCGACCTGGGCGGCAGCGACGAGACCATCATCAGCCGGCTGCACGATCGGCCCTGCTTTGTGACGCACTATCCGCGCGAGTGCAAGGCGTTCTACATGAAGCGGAACGTCGACGACCCGACGCGCTGCAACAACGTCGACCTGCTGGCGCCCGAGGGGTACGGCGAGATCATCGGCGGCTCGCAGCGCGAGGACGACCTGGGCGTGCTGCTGGAGCGCATCCATGAGGAAGCGCTGAGCGAGACGGACTACGACTGGTACCTCGATCTGCGGCGCTACGGCAGCGTGCCGCACGGCGGCTTCGGCCTGGGGGTGGAGCGGACGCTGGCCTGGCTCTGCGGGCTCAAGCACATCCGCGAGACGATTCCGTATCCGCGGATGATGGGGAAGTTGTATCCGTAGAAGTTTTCGCCACTCAAACGCCAGCGCATGGCCCGCCGCTCCGGCCGCGGGCGCGTGACGTGCCGACGATCAAGGCTTCGCCACGAGCTTCGGCAGCACGTCGGTGTGCTTGTGATCCTTGGAGTCGCCGATCAGGAATCGCGCCGCGTCGACGCCCTGCGTCTGAAACACAAACCGCTCGAAGCCCATCGCGTCGGACACCTTCATGATCGTCGTGCCGTCGCGACCGGCGAAAAAGCCGGCCCGCTCGGGCGTGTCGTCCTTCTCGCCCCACATCAGCATCATGGCGCTGCCCTCCTTGTCATCGACCCCCAGCGCGATCGCTTCGCGCCCGGGCCAGTCGAGGCCCAGGACCACGCGCCCGTTTGCCAGATGGCCGAAACCGGCGCGCTCGTTCCCGGCCGGGTCGTTGATCTGCAGACCGACCGCCGGGGCAATGCGATTCACAACCTTGCCCTTCATCTGCGGATTGGGCGTAAAGCCGAGACAGACGCGGTCGGCGCCATCTTCGCCGAGGAACACCAGCGCAGTCGAAGCGTCGGCCCGCTTTCGGCCCGGCGTGGCGGGCGTCGGCGCGCCAAGCACGATTCGCGCGCGGCCGTGATCATCCTCGATGATCAGCCCGCGCAGCCGCAGGACACGCGCGTCGGCGCGATCGTCGGCCGAAACCGCGGCACTGTGCCACGCAACCGCCCCGCAAATCACCAGCGCCGCCCCTGCCAACAACCGCCGCAGCGTGCGAACCTGCTGCTCCAGCCGCGAAATGCGCGCGTCGCTGCCCTGGCCGTCCTGCGGAAACATGGTGAGCCTCCCGATCTGCCTCCCACCACCCATCCGCAACGGATTTCGGCCCGGCCGTTCTCGCGCGAATTCCCTCGCCGCGTCAGCCGCTCCACCCGCGGACCACTCGCCCCGCCGCCTCGGCACCGCTGTCCGCCTCGGCGCGGGCCAGCCGCTCCAGTTGCCCGCGGCCCGCGGCACACTCGCCCAGCCACTCGGCCGCGAACCGCCCGTCGCGAATCTCCGCCAGCATCCGCCGCATCTCGGCCCGCACGGCTTCGCTCACCAGCCGCGGACCGCGCGTCAGGCCGCCGAAGCGGGCCGTGCCCGAAATTCGCGCCCGCATGCCCGCCAGCCCCTCGGTGTAGATGAGGTCGACGATCTGTTTCACCTCGTGGATGCACTCGACGTAGGCCAGCTCCGGCTCGTAGCCGGCCGCCACCAGCGTCTCGAAGCCCGCCTTCATCAGCTCGACCACGCCGCCGCACAGCACGGCCTGCTCACCGAACAGGTCTGACTCGCATTCGGCCGCGAACGTCGTCTCGATCAGCCGCGCCCGCGCCGCGCCGATGCCGCGCGCCCACGCGACCGCACGGCGCAGCGCCCGGCCGGTCGCGTCCTGGTGCACGGCGACCAGCGCCGGCACGCCGCCGCCCGCGGCAAACCGGTCGCGGACCAGCCTTCCCGGCCCCTTGGGGGCGACCATCACCACGTCCAGCCCCGCGGGCGGCTTGATCAGACCAAACCGGACCGCAAAACCGTGAATAAAGCCGATCGCCGCGCCCGGCCGCAGCCTCGCCGCAAGCTCGGCGGAAAAGACATCGCCCATCGACTCGTCCGGCAGCGCCAGAATCGCCAGGTCGGCCGAGCCGGCCGCGGCGGCGACGGGCCGCGGCGCGAAACCGTCGGCGACGGCGCGATCGAAGCTGTCCCCCGCCCGCTGCCCGATGATGACGGTCACGCCGCTGTCGCGCAGGTTGAGGGCGTGGGCACGGCCCTGGTTGCCATAGCCGATGACGGCGACGCAGCCGAGCAGCTCGACGGGCGCGGCCGGGTCAGTCGAAGGAATGGTCTGCACGATCGCCCCTCTCGCAGCGCGCCGGGCACGCGCGTTGGCCCTGGGCGCCCGCGGACGGCCCGGCCGGGTCGATCGCCCGTCCGCCGCGCCCGGCGGCGATTGGACCTCACTTCTCGAGCGTGATCGTCTGCTCGAGAGCGATGGATTTCTTTCCGATCCGGTCGCGGATCGTCGCCCGGACCCGGTACGTTCCCGGCTTGTCCTTGTCCTCGAATCGCAACATTGTGACCGTGTGATTGTCGAGAAACGTGAATCGGGTTGCGGTCCGCCCGTGATATGCCTCGAGGTTCTTGAGGTCGGTCTCGTCGTAGATGCCCCCGTCCGGATCCAGGATCTTCAGATCGTACTGGACCAGCGCTTTCAGATCGTCGGTCAGCTCGAATCCGGTGAAGGTAATCTTGATCGCGACGATATCGCCAACGCGCGCCCGGGTCTTGTTACTCAGGCGCAACACCGCGTCCCGAGGTTTCTCGAACTCCCGCAGCGTGGCGTCATCGAGGATGAACAGGCCGGCGGTGAACTCGCCGTCGCTTTTCTCCATCTTGGGCATCTTGATCGATTCCAGCATCTTGCGGAGCTTCTTCCGGACTCCCTGGGGCTGTGCCTTCAGTTCCCGTTGCGCCATTCGATAGACGAGCTCGTGCCGCAGCACAAAGCTCCGCAGCGACCATTCGGCCGCACCGCGCATGGCGGCGTCCAGGCGCCGCTCACCCGACAACTCGCGCGACTCGTCTAGCGTTTCGAGCACGCGCTTTGCATAAGCCGCATCGCCCGACGCGAGAAACGCGCCCCACATCATGTCGAGATCGCCCGGATCCTTGATCGGGCAATCCTTCAGCGCGACCGGTTTCTCGTTCGCGAAATCGGGCAGCTTGCCAAAGAGCGGCTTGATCTTCTTCGCGTTTCCAGACATCCAGAGCGCTCTTTCGATGACCTTCCGAGTCCGCCCGGTGAACCGCGCGCTCTTCACAATTCGGTCAATCTTCCCGGGCTCTTCGGTGAACACGGTCGCCAGGAACCCGGTCATGCCAGCCATCGCGCTCTCATGCGCGTCGAACAAGCGGTCTAACTCGGCGATTTTGAGGAGGCGAATAACATCGTTGATGTTCTTGTTCAGGTAGTAGGTTTCGAAGAGCGAATCGAACTCCTGCTGCTTCGGGGACGCCGGCGATTCGTCCCCTGCGCGAGCGATCGGCCCGATCATGCACGAGAACAGTATTGCGATGGTGAGGCTTTTCATGCGACTGGCCCCATGAGTCCATATCTGACAATTTGAAACTGCCCGGCACGGCGGCGCCAGCGGCAATTGCGCCCGCATGATACATCCAACGCCGCTGGCGCACCCGCGCGTCGGCCCCGGGCGCCCGCGGCCACACCGCAGGCCGTCAAACGTGGGCGAGGCGGGACTCGAACCCGCATGGACACTGCTGTCCTGGGGATTTTAAGTCCCCTGCGTCTGCCATTCCGCCACTCGCCCGTTCATGGACCGCGAGCGACGCACGCCCATCGCCCGCTGCAAAGATAATATCCGCTCCGCCCGGCCCGCGCCGCACGGAAACAGCCGCGCCGCGCAACGCCGACGCGCGCTGCGCGTGCATCCGAACCGCGGCCAGAAGGCCATGCCGGGGAGATTCTGCGGGTGTTCGTTCATAGTGACGGGAGTGACGAGCCGCCGCTTCGACGATACGGGCCGAAGGGCGGGGCCACGCGGCTTCAGTGTGCCACGGGGCTTTCGAGTGCGACGCGGCTTCAAGACTGCCGCGCGACTCGGAGTCTGAAACGTGACAGACCGCGGATCAGCCCGGCTTGCTCTCGCTGGTCTCGCCGGCCGACGCCACCACCGTCTTGATCGCCGAGCGCGAGAAGGTCAGCTTGGTGTTGGTCGTCTCGTCGACCTTCAATGTCACCTCGTCCCCCTTGACGCCCTGCACCACGCCGAACAGCCCGCCGATGGTCATCACCCGGTCGTTCTTCTTGAGCGCCGCGAGCATCTTCTGGTGCTTGTCGCGCTCGCGCCGCTGCGGGCGCATGACCAGCAGGTACATCACCAGGAACATCGGCACGAACAGATAGAGCAGCGACGTCATTGACGGCGGCGGCGGCTGATTCGCCGGCGCCGTCGTCTGTGCCACAAGCATGCTCAAACGCATCTCCGGTCCCTTCTAGTCTTGACGATGGTGACGATCGACCGCGCCGCGCCGGGCTCACGCTTCGAGCGCGTCCACAGACTCCGCCGGCAACCGCGCCTCGAACTCCGCGACCAGGGCGGCGAATCGCCCGGCCGAAATCGCATCGCGAATCCGCGCCATCAGCCGCTGATAGTACGCCAGGTTGTGAATCGACACCAGAATCGGCCCCAGCATCTCGCCCGCCAGGAACAGGTGCCGCAGGTAGCCGCGCGTGAAGCGCCGGCAGGCCTCGCACGGACAGCCTGCCTCGAGCGGCTCGCGCGACGCCTTGTGCCGCTCGTTGCGCAGCCGCAGCGTCCCCGCCTCGGTAAACGCGAATGAGTTCCGTCCGTTCCGCGTCGGCAGCACGCAGTCGAACAGGTCCACCCCGGTCGCCACCGCGCGGACGATGTCGATCGGCCGACCCACGCCCATCAGGTAGCGCGGCCGATCGGCCGGCATCAGCGGCGTGAAGCGCCGCAACAGCGCGACCATTTCCGCCGGGCGCTCGCCGACCGACAGGCCGCCGATCGCGTAGCCCGGCAGGTCGAGCGGGCGCAGCGCGTCGAGGCAGCGGGAGCGCAGCTCGAGGTCGAGCCCGCCTTGCACGATGCCGAACAGCGCCTGGTCGGCCCGGCGATGGGCGTCGCGCGACTGCTGGGCCCAGCGGACGGAGCGCTCGACCGCGCGGCGGACCTCGTCGTCGGGCGCCGGCAGGCGCACGCACTGGTCGAACGCCATGATGACGTCGGCGCCGAGCGCGTTCTGGATGGCGATCGATCGGGCCGCATCCAGCCGGATGATCTGCCCGTCGAGGTGCGAGCGAAAGGTGACACCGTCGTCGTCGATCTCGCGCAGCTCGGCCAGCGAAAAGACCTGGTAGCCGCCCGAGTCGGTCAGGATCGGGCCGTGCCAGTCCATCAGCGCGTGCAGGCCGCCCAGGTCGCGCACCACGGTTTCGCCTGGCCGCAGGGCCAGGTGATAGGTGTTGGCGAGGATGATCTGCGCCCCCAGCGCGCGGAGCTGCTCGGGCGTGACGCCCTTGACCGCGCCACGGGTGCCGACCGGCATGAACGCCGGCGTATCGAACGGGCCGTGCGGCGTCTCAAACCGCCCGCGCCGGGCGGCGGAGACGGGGTCGGTGGCCAGACAGCGGAACTCGAACACGCGGCCCTCCGGCGGCTGCATGCTATGCGACGCCGGCGCGGACGTATAATGCACGGATGGACAAGGTCGTCCGCGTCTTTCGATCTTTCGAGGAGGCCGACCGGGCCACGCGGGCGGAGTACCGGCAGATGACGCCTGAGCAGCGTCTGGACGTGCTGCTGGAGATCATCAGGGTCTACACGAGCGATCTGGATGAAGCTTCACAAGGATTGGCGCGAGTTTATCGAGTGTTTAAACGCGGCCGGCGTTAGGTACGTCGTCGTGGGCGGAATCGCCGTCGGATTCCACGGCTATCCGCGCATGACCGGCGACATCGACTTTTTTGTCGAGCCGACGCCCGAGAACGCGCGGCGGATCCTGGGCGTGTTGTCGAGATTCGGGTTCACTGATATCGGCGTGAGCGAGTCCGACCTGTCGGGTCCCGATCAGGTGGTTCAGCTTGGGCGCCCGCCGGTGCGGATCGACCTGATGACGAGCGTCGATCAGGTCTCTTTTGACGAGGCCTGGGCGTCGCGGGTCGCCAGCGCGCTGGACGGTGTCACCGTGAGCTTCATCAGCCGCGATCTGTTGCTCCGGAACAAGAAAGCAACCGGGCGCACCAGGGACCGCGGCGACTACGACGAGTTGACCGGCGCGACGTAATGTTCCGAGCCGAAGGCCGCCCAGGGGTCCGCGCCGGACGCCCCTCCCGCCGCCGATCGCCGGCGAGTATCATGCACCGCATGGCCGGCCCCGTTCAGCCCGATCCGCTCGTCCTGGCCACCTCCAGCCCGCGCCGCCTGTCGCTCATGCGCGAGGCCGGCTACCGCTTCACCGTTCAGGCCAACGAGCTGATCGAGCCCGAGCCGCGCCACGCCAACATGACCCCGGGCGCCTACGCCGAGGCGATCGCCTTCTTCAAGGCCGCCAGCGTCGCCCGGCAGCACCCCGCTGCCACCATCCTCGGGGCCGACACCACCACCGTCATCGGCGACGACGTCTATTCCAAGCCGCGCGACCGCGCCCACGCCGAGCAGATGCTCCGCCGACTCTCGGGCACCGAGCACCGCGTCGTGACCGGCGTGGCCTTGTTCGATCCGGCCCGCAATCGCCGCCTCATGGGCCACGACATCACCACCATCGGCTTCCGGCAGCTTTCAGACGCACAGGTCGCCGCCTATCTCGACACCGGCGAGTGGGAGGGCAAGGCCGGCGCCTACGGCATCCAGGCCCGCGGCGACGCCTTCGTCCAGTCGATCGCCGGCAGCTTTTCAAACGTCGTCGGCCTGCCGCTCGAGCTGGTCGCCCGCCTGTTCGACCAGTGGTGCTCCGGGCGGGCCTGCGGCGACTGATCCAGGCGAGCCGGCCGGCGTTCTTGTCCGATATCATCGCCAGGAACCCGTTGTGCCGTTCGCGCCGCGGGTCGAACGGGTACCATATAATCCACATGAAGCCCGAGCCCACTGTGGCCGACCGCGGGGGAACGATGGGACCCAACCCGGTCTCGATTGAGAAGGACTACCAGCGCTTCCGCCAGATCGTCCGCGGCAAGATTCGCCAGGACCTGCGCAAGTTCCTGACACGCGGCGAACTGATCGGCAAGGAAGGCAAGCACCTCATCAGCATCCCCATCCGCGGAATCGACCTGCCCCACTTCCGCTACGGCGACAACAGCGACGGCGGCGTCGGGGCGGGAGACGCCGGCGTCGGCGACCCGGTCAGCGGCGACGGCGAGGGCATCGGCCCCGGCGGCACCCAGCCCGGCGCCCACATCCTTGAGGTCGATGTCTCGCTCGACGAGCTGGCCGACATCCTCGCCGAAGAGCTGCGCCTTCCGCGCATCGAGCCCAAGGGCAAGCACAACATCACCACGCGGCGCGACCGCTACAGCGGCCTGCGCCAGAGCGGCCCGGAGTCGCTGCGCCACTTCAAGCGCACCTTCCGCTTCGCCCTCAAGCGGCAGATTCAGAGCGGCACCTACGACCCGAACAATCCGCGCATCGTCCCCATCCGCCGCGACCGGCGCTATCGAAGCTGGAAGTCCGTCCTCAAGCCGCAGTCCAACGCCGTGCTCGTCTACATGATGGACGTTTCCGGCTCGATGGGCGACGAGCAGAAAGAGCTGGTCCGGCTCGAGGCCTTCTGGATCGACGCCTGGCTGCGGCGCAACTATGAAGGCGTCGAAAGCCGGTACATCGTGCACGACGTGCGGGCCCAGGAGGTCGACCGCGACACGTTCTACCGCCTGCGCGAGGACGGCGGCACGAAGATCTCGAGCGCCTTCAAGCTCGCCAAGCAACTGCTGGAGCAGCACTACCGCCCCGAGGAATGGAACATCTACCTGTTTCACTTCTCAGACGGCGACAACTCGAGCGAGACCGACTCGCGCGAATGCTGCCGCATCCTGCGAGAACAGCTGCTGCCGCACGTCAACCTGTTCGGCTACTGCCAGGTCGCCAGCGCCTATGGCAGCGGGAATTTCATCAACGTCATCCACGAGCACCTCGACGGCCTGGAGAGCGTCATCACCAGCCGCGTGAACAGCAAGGATGATATTTACGATAGTATCAAGACGTTTTTCGCCAAGGGTCGCTGACCGGCCGCCGCGCCGCGCACGAGGTTTCATCGCCCCCGATACCCACCCATGGATTCCATCGCCCGACTCACGACCGAACTGAACGACCACGCCCGGCACATCGCCGACGTGGCCCGCGCCGCCGGACTCGACTTCTTCGAAACGCGCTTCGAAGTGGTCGACTACGACACCATGTCGCAGATCGCCGCCTACGGCGGCTTCCCGCAGCGCTTCCCCCACTGGCGCTTCGGCATGGAGTATGAAAAGCTCCGCAAGCAGCACGTCTACGGCCTGGGCCGCATCTACGAAATGGTCATCAACAACGACCCCTGCTATGCCTACCTGCTGGTCGACAACGACATGACCGACCAGAAGCTGGTCATGGCCCACGTCTATGCCCACTGCGACTTCTTCAAGAACAACGTCTGGTTCAGCAAGACCAACCGCCGCATGATGGACGAAATGGCCAATCATGCCACGCGCATCCGCCGCCACATCGATCGCCACGGGTTCGACGACGTCGAGCGGTTCATCGACGTCTGCGTCTCCATCGACAATCTCATCGATCCGCACAGCTCGTTCATGCGGCGCGAAGCGCCCGAGCGCAGCACCCCGCCCGTTCACCAGCGCGCCGCCGCCGAGTCGCAGATCGTGCGCTACCAGACCAAGCCCTACCTCGACCGTTGGATCAACCCGCCCGAGCGCCTCGCCGAGGAACGCCGCCGCGCCACCGAGCGCCATCGCGCCGAGCACTCCGCCCTGCCGGCCCAGCCGATGCGCGACGTGCTGCTCTTCCTGCTGAAATACGCCCCGCTCGAAGACTGGCAGGCCGACGTCTTGAGCATCGTCCGCGAAGAGGCCTACTACTACGCCCCGCAGGCCCAGACCAAGATCATGAACGAAGGCTGGGCCACCTTCTGGCACAGCCGCCTCATGACGCGCCACCTGCTGAAGGACGACGAGCTGCTCACCTACGCCGACCACCACGCCGGCACGGTGGCGATGGGGCCGGGGCAGGTAAACCCCTACAAGATCGGCCTCGAGATCTTCCGCGACATCGAAGACCGCTGGAACCGCGGCCGCTTCGGCAAGGAATATGACGAGTGCAGCTCGCTCGAACAGCGCCGCCGCTGGGACCGCAAGCTGATGCTCGGCATGCAGAAGGTGTTCGAGACGCGCCGCGTCTACAACGACGTCACCTTCATCGACGAATTCCTCACCGAGGAACTGGCCGAGCGCCTGCGGCTCTACCACTACCGCTATGACCCGGCCACGCGCCGCATGGTCGCGGTCGACCGCGACTTTTCGAAGATCAAGCAGCAGCTCATGTTCATGCTGACCAACCACGGGCAGCCTTACATCTACGTCGTCGATGGCAATTATCGCAATCGCGGCGAGCTCTACCTCGCCCACAAATACAGCGATGCCGATCTCGAAATCCGCTTCGCCGTCGAAACGCTGCGCAACATCCAGCACATCTGGCGACGCCCCTGCCACCTCCAGGCGCAGATCAACGACGAAATGGTCCTCTTCAGCTTCGACGGCCAGCAGAGCCAGCAGCAGAAGGTCCATGCCGACCTGCCCAAGCCCGCCCACACCCTCTAATCCGGAAGGTTCCCAATAAGATCAGCCACTTGCGACACGACCCGGTCAGCTTCTATGAACTGCATCAGAGTTTTCCCTAGGCGCGCTCCTGCGCTGACCTTCCCGCCAGACCACGAATCACTCAGCAGGCACAGGCCGCGCGTCGATGATGCTAGTGCACTGCCCGCGCGATTCCCGCGAACACCGTGACCGCGGCGCGCAGGCCATAGGCAGGGCCGGTCCGTCATGACCCAGTGGCGCAAGAGTGCGAGACGCCTCTCCCTTTCCGCGCCGGCAACCGTCGTCGTTGTGACCCTGCTCGTCGGCGCGATCTGGGCGCTCAGCGCCGGGCAGCGCCCCAATGCGGCCTGGGCACAGATTGCACGCCAGACTCAGGTCCTGCTATTCGCGGCCGGCGCCATCGGTGCGTGGGTCGTTGTCCGCCGTGCGAGTGCTTCGGCGGCAGACGCCGCCGACTCGGTCGCCCACTTCGGCGCAATCCTCGACACCGCGGTCGATGGCATCATCCGCATCGACACCGACGGAACGATCCTGCTGGTCAACCGCGCGGCCGCGCGGATGTTCGGCTACACCGCCGAGGAGCTGGTCGGGCGCGATGTCACGGTGTTGATGAGCGCCACGAACGCCGAGCAGCATCGCAAGCAGGTGGACAACTATCTGCGCACCGGCCAGAAGCGCATCATCGGCATCGGCCGCGAGGTCGAGGCGCTGCGCCGCGACGGCTCGCCGCTCCCGATCGAGATCTCCATCAGCGAGGTGTCGCACCACGGCCGGCGCACCTTCACGGCCATTCTGCGCGACGTGTCGCAGCGCCATGCCATGGATGAGCAGTTGCGAACCCGCCACCGCGAGCTGGAGGCCAGCCGTGCGGCCGCTGTGCAGCAGCAGCAGCAGTTGAAGGACTCGCTCGTCCGCTCCGAGCGCCTGATGGCCGAGCTGCGGATGGCCAAGGACGCGGCCGACGTCGCGACCCGCGCCAAGTCGCAGTTCCTGGCCAACATGAGCCACGAGATCCGCACGCCCATCACGGCCATCCTGGGCTTTGCGGAGATCCTGAAGAGCGACGCGCCGGGCCGCGTCACCCTGAGCGAAGCCGTCGACGCCATCGAACGAAATGCCGCCGGCCTGCTGGGCGTGCTCAGCGACGTGCTCGAAATCGTCACGCTCGACAGCGATGCGGTCGTCATTCGCTCGGAAGCGGTCGACCCGACGCGCGTCATCGAGGAAGCCCTGGACTACGCGCGACCCGGAGTCGCCACCAAGGGGCTGACGTTGACCGTCGACTACGCCACGCCGCTGCCGCGCGCGATTCAATCCGACGCGGCCCGGCTGCGCCAGATCATCACGATCCTGATCGGCAACGCCGTGAAGTTCACCGAACTCGGCGCCATTCGCGTCGTCGTCGAATGTGATCGCCAGCGGCGCCGCCTGTCGGTCGCCGTCATCGACAGCGGGGTCGGAATTCCACCCGATCGCATCGCCGACGTCTTCGAGCCGTTCATCCAGGCCGACGACTCGGGACAGCGCCGTTTCGGCGGTGCGGGACTGGGCCTGGCGATCGCCCGCCGAATGGCGCGCCTGCTCGGCGGAGAGATCGAGACCAGCTCCGAAGTCGGACAAGGCAGCGTCTTCTGTCTCCTGGTTCCCACGGGCGAGCTGCGCGACGAGCAGTTCGTGCACGCGACGGGCAACACTGATCCCGCCGCGGTCCGCGCAGCGCCGCTGCCCGCCGCGCCCGCGCACGACCCGGTCCTGCCCCCGGGCTGCCGCGTCCTGGTTGCAGAAGACGGCCCGGACAATCAGCGCCTCCTGCAGTTCATCCTCGAGCGCGCCGGGGCGCACGTCGTCGTCGTCGACACCGGACGGCGCGCCCTCGATGTGGCCCTCGGCGGCGAGTTCGGACGCCGAAAGTCCGACGCGTCAGAACCCTTCGACATCGTCCTCATGGACATGCAGATGCCCGAAATGGACGGCTACGAGGCGACCCGCCGCCTCCGCGCCGCCAAGTTCAACAAACCCATCATCGCCGTGACCGCCCACGCCCTGGCCGGCGACCGCGAGAAGTGCCTGGCCGCCGGGTGCGACGATTACCACTCCAAGCCGGTTCAGCGCGACCGGCTGCTCGCCGCGATTCGGGCGCTGCTCGTGCCTTCGCCGCGCCCAGAACGCCGTGCCCCGTCCCGCGCATCGGCCGCAACGCCCTGACCCGCCGGTTCCGCCACGCCGACCGAACCCCGTAAATCGAGCGTCGCCCGATGGCGTGAGCGCGGTCGCCAAGGGACAATCGCCCGCCAATCACAGGCGATCCGCGCGATCGCCGTCGGGGCCTGCGTCATGTCACGTCCTCGTCCTGAATCGATCTCGTTCATTCACTGCGACGCCTCCTGGCGGCCGCGCCCGGCCGGCTGGGCCGGGCTCGCCGTCCTGCTGGCGGCCGTGACAGCGCGCGGCGAAACGACCGGGTTCCGCAATGTGCTGCTGCTGCACTCCTACTCGCCGACCGCCAACTACACCATCGAGCAGGACGCCGCCATTCGCCGCGAGTTGTCGGCCGCCAGCGACTGCCCGACCTACCTCTACCTCGAGTTCATGGGCACGTTCGAGCATCCCCTCGACCAGTTTCAGGAAGCCAGCCTGCTCGATATTTATCGCCGCCGCTATCCGCCCGGCACGCTGCAACTGATCGTCACCACCGACACACCCGCCTTCCAGTTTCTCGTCAAGTACGGCGAATCCTTCGCGCCCGGCGTACCGTGGGTCTTCTCCGCCGTCGTACCGCCGATCGATGAGGCCGCGTTCACCGGCCGCCCGATCACCGGCGTGGTGGAGACGATCGACGTCGCCGGTACGGCCGAGCTGATCCTCCGCCTGCGACCCCAGACGCGCCGGATCGTCGTGGTCTCCACCTCCGCCCTCGCCTCCGGTGCGCGGCTGCGCGCGCTGGCAGAAGCGCAGCTGCAACCGCTCGCCGGCCGGGCCCGGGTCGAGTGGTGGGACAACCTGGAGCTGAAGACGCTGTTCGCGCGCGGCGCGGCGCTGCCCGCCGACGCCGCCGTGCTCATTCTCAATTACTACGACGTCTCCGGTCGCTCTCCCGCGCGGCAGGAGGCCTGGATGGCCCCGCTCGCCCAGCGCGCCTCCGCTCCCGTCTTCTGCCTCTACGACACTCAGCTGCGCGACGGCGCTGTCGGCGGCTGCGTCACGGGCGCGTCCCATCTCGGCCGGCAGGCCGGCGCGCTGGCGGTCCGCGTGCTGCGCGGCGAAGACCCGCGGCACATCCCGATCGCGAAACACCCCGGCAATCCGGTCGTTCTCAACGGATCGGCCCTGGAGCGCTGGCACATCAGCCGGGCCAACCTGCCGCCCGGCGCCGAAGTCCGCCTGCTTGAGCGGCCGCGCTGGCGCGAACTCCTCCCCTACTTCGCTGCGGGCGCCGTACTGGTCGCGCTCGAGGCGGCCATCATCGTCGGCCTGCTGCTCAGCATCCGCGGCCGGCGCAGCGCCGAGCTGGACCGCCGCCGCAGTGACGAACGTCTCCGCGCGCTGGTCGAACACGCGCACGACGGCATCGCGCTGCTTGGCGCCGAACGCCGCCTGACCTTCTGCTCCGCGGCCTTTGCGCGCGTCATGGGTCGCGAATCCTTCGAGCTGAACGCGCTTGATCCGGCCGACCTCGTCCCGCCCGATGACGCCCCCGCGTATCGCGAGCTCATCGCCGGCGCCGCCGCGTCCAGCGGACCGCACGTTCTGCGCCACCGCATGGCCGACCGACCTGCGCGCGAGCGCTGGGTCGAAACGGTCGCCGTCAACCAGCTCGCCAACCCGCTGCTCCAGGCCATCGTGCTCAACGCGCGCGACGTCACGCAGCAGGTCCGCCTCGAGCGCCGCCTCGAACACGAGCGGCGCGTGCTCGACATGATCGTCTCCGACCGCGACCTGCGCGAAATCCTCCACGTCGTCGTCCGCAGCATCGAATCCCAGATCGACGGGATGATCGGCTCCATCCTTCTGGTCGACGACGAGGGCCGGCGACTGCGTCACGGCGCCGCGCCCGGCCTGCCCGAGGAATACAACGCCGCGATCGACGGTGTCGTCATCGGCCCGAACGTCGGCTGCTGCGGATCCGCCGCCCACAGCGGAAAGATCGTCATCGTCCGCGACATCGAGACCGACCCGCGCTGGGATGCGTTCCGGCCGCTGGCCCGCAAACATGGTCTGCGCGCCTGCTGGTCCACCCCGATTCTCGGCGCCGACGGACGCGTGCTCGGCACCTTCGCCATGTACTACCACGAGCCGCGCACGCCGACCAACGCCGAACAAACCCTCATCGATCACGCACGCCACCTCACCAGCCTCGCCATCGAACGCACCCGCTCCGCCCGAGAGCTGCGCGCCAGCGAGTCGCTGTTCCGTTCCGTGTTCGACATGGCCGGCGTCGGCATTGCGCAGGTCGCCGCCGACGGCCGGCTGCTGCGCGCCAACCAGAAACTCTGCGACATCCTCGGCTACGAGCGCGCAGAGCTCCTGCGCAGGGCCTTCCCCGACATCACCTACGCCGACGACCTGCCTGTCAGCCTCGACTACTTCAATCGCGCCAAGCGCGGCGAGTTCGGCTCCTACTCCATCGAGAAACGCTACTACCACTGCACCGGCCGCGTCGTCTGGGCGCGGCTGTCGGTCACCCGCGTCGCCGCCACGGCCACCGTGCCCGAATACTTCATCAGCGTCGTCGAAGACATCTCGCGCTCCAAGGCCGACGCCGAGGCCCTCCAGCGCTCCGAGGCCCGCTACCGCGCCCTGGTCGAAAACACACAGGACGGCCTCATCCTCCACGACGGGGAACGATTCCTGTATGCCAATCCGGCCGCCGCCTACATGCTCCGTGCCCCAAGCGCCGATGCCATCGTCGGCCGACCCGTCATGGACATCGTCCATCCCGATTTCCGCGCCGGCGTCCAGGAGCGCATCGGCAGGCTCCGCCGTGGCGAGTCGAGCGCCACTCCCATCATCAGCCAGCCGCTGCTCCGCTTTGACGGCACACAGTTCGAGAGCGAGACCATCGGAACCGCGTGCGACTACCAGGGCACGCCCGCCGTGCAGATCGCCGTCCGCGACGTCACCGAGCGCAACGCCGCCCTCCGCGCCCAGCAGGAACTGCAACGCCGCTTCCACGCCGCCGCCGAGAGCAGCCTCGACGCCTTCTACATCCTGCGCGCCGAACGCGACGCCCGCGGCCAGATCTCCGACTTCCGCATCGAGTACGCCAACCAGAACGGCGGCGCCCTGTTCGGCCGCGAGCCGGCCGCGCTCATCGGTCAGCGGCTTGGCAGCCTGATCCCCGCCCCGCAGCCAGCCGAAATCATCGCCATCTGCGCCCGCGTCGCCGAATCGTCCGCCCCCTGTGCCGCAGAGGCCGACGTCTCCGGCTGGGGCGTCCAGGCCGACTGGCTCCGCTACCAGGTTGCACCGCTGGACGACGGCGTCGCGCTGACCGCCAGCAACGTGACTGCCTCGAAGCACATCGAACAGGAACTGCGCGAGGCGCGCGACGCCCTCGAATCGCGCGTCCGCGACCGCACCGCCGAGCTGCAGCGCGCCAATGCCGAACTCAGCAGAAGCACCGCCGAATTCCAGGCCATCTTCAACGCCCTGTCCGACGGCGTCATGTTTGGCACGCTCGACGAGCGCGTCCGGCTTGTGAATCCCTCCATGTGCGAGCTGTTCGGGCTGTCCGCCGATCAGTTCGCCGGCCAGGCCGCCCGCGAGCTGTTCGTCGACCCGCGCGGCCGCGCGGCTCCCCACCGCGGGAACGGCGGCGAACCGCAGCCGCTCGACGGTCAGCGGCGCGAGGTCCATTGCCGCCGGCATGATGGCGCGACTTTTCTGGGCGACTGCGTCAGCCGACCCGTCCGCGACGCGGCCGGAAAACCGCTCGGCTCCGTGAGCATCATCCGCGACATCACCGAGCTGCGCCGCGCCGAGGAACATGTCCAGACGCTGCAGCGCGAGCTCGCCCACGCCGGCCGCCTGACGACGCTCGGCCTGATGGCCTCGGCGCTGGCCCACGAGCTGAATCAGCCGCTGGCCGCCATCGCCAACTTCGCGCGGGGCGCGGCGCGGCGCATCGCGTCCGGCTCATCGCGCATCGACGAGACCTTCGTCGCCATGCAGGAGATCGCCCGCCAGGCCGAGCGGTCGGGTGAGATCATCCGCCGCATCCGCGGCTTCGTCCGCAAAGGCGAACAGGTCCACGCCAATGTCGATCTCAACGCCGTCGTCCGCGACGCCGTGCGCCTCGTCGAGCTCGAGGCCCGCCAGCGCAGCGTCGCGCTGACCCTTGAGCTGGCCGACGCCCTCCCGCTGGTGCTCGGCGATTCGGTGCAGATCATGCAGTCGATCGTCAACGTGCTGCGCAACGCCATCGAATCGGCCCAGGAAATGTCCGAGCCGCGCCGCGCCGTGCGCGTCGATACGCGCGCCGCGGGGCGCGGGGTCGAGATTCGCGTCACCGACCTCGGCCCAGGGATGCCCCCCGAATTGCTCCAGAATCTCTTCAAACCCTTCCACACCAACAAGCCCGACGGCATGGGGCTGGGACTGTGGATCTGCCAGGCCATCAGCGAGTCTCACGGCGGTAAAATCGCCGTCGAGCGAACCGGTAGTGAGGGAACGACCGTAGTCCTGTCCATGCCAGCACGCATGGTGATCGGGTGATCCTTCGGCCTCAGCGCGCTGTGCTGACGCAGCGATTCCGAAGATTTGCGCAATTTCACACCCCGCGCCTCGTTGTGACGCGCGGCAACCAGTGCTACGCTTGCCCATTCGGATGGGAGTCGGCCGATTCGCGAGCCTGAGCGGCAGACCAGGGGCCTTGGGATGTCCACCGTTTACATCGTCGACGACGATGCCGCAGTGCGCACTTCGCTCGAATACCTCATCGCATCGGTCGAGCTGACCGCCAAGGGTTTTGAAACCGCCGCCGACTTCCTGCGCGGCTTCAACCCCAACGACGCCGCCTGCATCCTGCTCGACGTCCGCATGCCCGGCATCAGCGGCCTCGAACTGCAAACCAAGCTCGCCGAACTGAACTGCCTGGCGCCGATCGTCTTTCTCACCGGCCACGCCGACGTCGCCATGGCCGTCCGCGCCATGAAGAACGGCGCCTTCGATTTCATCGAAAAGCCCTACAACGACCAGGTCCTGCTCGACTGCATCCATCGCGCCCTGGCCCACAATTCCCGCCAGCGCGACGAAGAATCGCGCCGCTCGGCCCTGCTCGAACGCATCGAAACCCTCTCGGCCCGCGAACGCGAAATCCTCGGTCACATCGCCGCCGGCCTGGCCAACAAGGAAATTGCCACCCAGCTCGGCCTTTCCGAGAAGACCATCGAGGCTCACCGCGCCCGGCTCTACCAGAAGCTCGAGGCCAACAACGTGGCCACCCTGGTCCGAATTGCCATCGCCGCCGAACAGGCCACCGCCAAGGGGTGAGAATCGCTCCTGCGAATTCTCGCCCCGGCCCGCCCGCGCCGATCGCGCCCCACGTCACCTAACTCGTTTCACGACCAATAATTGACATTGTTGACCCGGGCCGGACGAAGGCGATACAATCCAACGCTTCCGGCCGATCGCGCGCCTTTGCCCGCGGTCGACGGCTGCGAGCCGGCGCGGGACCAAGCGATTTCCATGCAGATTCTGAACGTCATCTCCTGGGTGGCCCTGGGCTGCCATCTGTTCATCTGCCTCATGCTCGCCATCTACGGCATGCATCGCTACCAGCTCGTCTACCTGTTCTACAAGTACCGCCGCAACCAGCCCGAGCTGTCCGCCTGTTTCCGCGAGCTGCCGCGCGTCACCATCCAGCTCCCCATGTTCAACGAGCGGGCCGTCGCCGAGCGGATCATCGAGTCCACCTGCCAGATCGACTACCCGCGCGACCGGCTGCAAATCCAGGTCCTCGACGACTCCACCGACGCAGAAACCATCGCCATCGCCCGCACGACCGTCGCCCGAATGGTCGCCGCCGGTCATCCCATCGAGCTGATCCACCGCGACAACCGCCGCGGCTTCAAGGCCGGCGCGCTCGAGGAAGGCCTGAAAACCGCCACCGGCGAATTCGTCACCATCTTCGATGCCGACTTCCTGCCGCCGCGCGACGTGCTGCACCGCACCATTCACCACTTTGCCGACCCCGGCGTCGGCATGGTCCAGGCCCGCTGGGAACACCTTAACCGCGAACTCTCCCTGCTCACCAAGACCCAGGCCATCCTGCTCGACGGCCATTTCGTCATCGAGCACGCCGCCCGCAACCGCTCCGGCCGATTCATGAGCTTCAACGGCACCGCCGGCACCTGGCGCAAGTCGTGCATTGCCGACGCCGGCGGCTGGCAGCACGACACCCTCACCGAAGACCTCGACCTGTCCTATCGCGCCCAACTCAAGGGCTGGAAGTTCGTCTATCTGCCGCAGGTCACCTCGCCGGCCGAGCTGCCGCCCGAGATGAACGCCTTCAAGAGCCAGCAGCACCGCTGGGCCAAGGGCGGCGCCCAGACCTGCCGAAAGCTCCTGCCGCGCATCCTTCGCTCGCGCCTGCCCTGGTCCATCAAGACCGAGGCCTTCTTTCACCTCACCAGCTGCACCGTCTATCTCTACATCGTCGCCATGCTCCTCATGTTCCTGCCGGCCTTCTACATCAAGATGACCATCCTGGCCGACAACTACTGGGGCCGGCTGCTGTTTGAAAGCTCCCTCTTCCTCATCGCCACCTGCTCGGCCAGCACCTTCTACGTCGCCAGCCAGCGCGAGGTCTTCCGCACCTGGGCCGAAAGCCTGAAATACCTGCCATTCCTCATGGCCGTCGGCGTCGGAATCGCCGTCAACAACGCCCGCGCCACCCTCGAAGGCCTTTTCGGCCACGAATCCGAATTCGTCCGCACTCCCAAGTTCGGCGACGCCGCCCTCGACCGCACCGCCCGCAAGTCCGCCGAGCAGAAGCGCCGCTCCAAGATGTATCAGGCCGCCGTCGAACTCGCCTTCGGCGTCTACCTCATCGCCTGCGCCGGCCTGCTGGTCGTCAAGTCCGATCGCTGGTTCATCGGCCTGCCATTCCTCGTCCTGTTCATCACCGGCTTCTTCTACGTCGGCCTGCTCACGCTGCACGGCCTGTCCGCCGCGCCGGCCCACGCCGCCGGTCGCAAGCGCTCCGGGGCCGAGGCGCCGGCCAACGCCCTGCCCGTCCCGGTCGAATCGACGCCGAACTGATCCGCGCGCCGCCGCGTCGCACGGCCGCGCCCAATTCCCGTCCGCCTGTCGCGCCCCCTCGCCTGCGTGCGCCCGAATTGCCGATAGACTCCGCCCGTGCGCCTGAAGACTCACTGCCTCGCACCCATCCCCCAGCGCGTCCGCCCGCGACCTGGCGTCTGCACATGGACGGGTCGCCTGCGCCTCTGTTGCCCGCCACGCCTCGGCCCGCACGGACTGCGCGCCCTGCTGCTTCACCTGCCCGCGGCCCGCACCGCCGGCCGTGCCGCCCCGCTGCCGATCATCGTCGCCGCCGGCCGCGACCGCCGCCTCGGCCCGCAGGGCTATCGCCTGTGCGTCGAACCGCGGCACATCACCCTCACTGCCACCGCGCCCGCCGGCGTCCGCCACGCCGCCGCCACGCTCCGCCAGCTCGTCATCCTTCACGCCGGCCGCATTCCCTGCTGCGACATCACCGATTGGCCCGACACGCCGCGGCGCGGCTTCATGCTCGACATCAGCCGCGACAAGGTGCCCACGCAGCGCGAACTGTTCGCGCGCGTCGACCGGCTCGCCGCGCTCAAGTACAACCAGTTGCAGCTCTACACCGAGCACACCTTCGCCTACCGCCGCCACCGCGCCGTCTGGCGCCGCGCGTCGCCGCTGACCGCCGCACAGATCCGCCGGCTCGATGCCCACTGCCGCCGCCGCGGCATCGAGCTGGTCGCCAACCAGAACACCCTTGGCCACATGGAACGATGGCTGCGCCATCCGCGCTACGCCCCGCTCGCCGAGGCCACCGGCCCGTGGCGATCGCCCTTCGGAGACCTCCGCACCACTCGCGCAACGCTCTGCCCCATCGACCCGCGCAGCCGCGCCCTCGCCCGCCAACTGCTCGACGAGCTGCTGCCCAACTTCTCCAGCCGCGCCATCCACATCGGCTGCGACGAACCGTTCGAACTCGGACAGGGTCGCAGCGCAGCCGCCTGCGCCCGCCGCGGCCGGGCCGCCGTCTTCGCAGGCTACGTCCGCCGCCTGCACGCCCACCTCCGCCGTCGCGGCACCGGCCCGGTGCATATATGGGCCGACATGATTGCCGACCACCCCGAGCTGCGTCGCCGCCTGCCGCGCGACCTGGTCCTGTGCGAGTGGGGCTACGAGGCCGATCACCCCTTCGCCCGCCGCGGCGCTGCCCACCGCCGGGCCGGATTTCAGTGGCTCGCCTGCCCCGGCACGTCGAGCTGGTGCAGCTTTGCCGGCCGCTGGAGCAACGCCCGCGACAACATCCGCGCCGCGGCCCGCGCCGCCCGCCGCGCCGCCGGACTGCTGCTGACCGACTGGGGCGACTTCGGCCACCGCCAGCACTGGCCCGTCAGCCTGCCGCCGATCGTCTTCGCCGCCGCCGCCGGCTGGAACGGGGCCGCGCTCGACGCCCTCGACCTGGTCGCCGCCGCGTCGCTGTGGGGGTTTGACGACCCCACCGGCCGCGCCGCCTCGGCATGGATTGCGCTAAGCGATCTGTGCCGCGGTGCCGGGCTGACGCTCCGCAACAAGACCATTCTGTTCGCTTTGATGCAGGCCCCGCTGACTGATCGCCGCGCCGTCGCCAAGCTCACGCCGCGTTGGATCGCCACTCTGCGCGGCAGGCTCGCCAAGGTCGCGCGACAGGCCGCCCGACCACCTGCCGACTCAGCCGCCGCCGCGCTCGTGCAGGCCGAGCTGCGCGCCACGCTCCGCGTCCTGCAGCATGCCCTGCGCCGCGCCGCGATCATGCGCCGCGGCGCTCCGCTCCGCCCCGCCGAGGCCCGCGCGGCCGCCGCCGAGATGCGCCGCATCATCGCCGACCACCGGCGGCTGTGGCCGGCCCGCAACCGCCCCGGCGGACTGAACGACAGCGTCGCCCACTACGAGCGAAACCTGGCCGAGTACGAGGCCATCGTCGGAAAATAAGGAAATCGTCGGAGCCGGAAGGACTAGCGCCCGAGCTGCTTCCAGAGCAGGGCATACTGCTCGTGCTGGGCGGCCAGCGCCACGCGCACCGGCTTGACCAGCGAGATCAGGTCGTCCACCGGCATCGCGCCGCAGCAGATGTGCGTGGTGTCGTGGTCATGCCAGGCGACAATCGCGAAATGATCCTTCTGTTGCAGCACGCAGAAATCGCGCGCGTCGCGGCGCGAGAGCTGGGCATAGGCCGCACCGTCGTCCAGGCATTCCCACCGCGGCGCACTGAAGAACGAGAGCCGCGACTTGCCCCCCTCGGCCGCATAGAGAATGTGCAGCCCCGGCGACCCCTGCTGGGCCGCGCACACGTTGGCCGATTCGAACGTGTAGCCGCCCGGCTCGAAGTTCGGCGCCATGGCGTGGATCGGCTGCTCGATCAGGACGTTCACGGCGTCGGGCAGTTTGGCGAGCTCGATCGGCAGCCGGGGGTGCTGGTGCTGGTCGAAGTGCGCGGCGCAGGTCTCGTGGGTGTTCACGATGCGATTCACGGCCAGGTCGGCCAGCGTCTGAGCGCGCTGCGGAGACGCCGGCGCGCCGCCGCTGTTCCAGGCCTGCCGTGCCGCGAAGATCGCCAGCGTCAGGCTGGCCGCGGCCGCCAGCGGCAGATAGAACCGCGCCAGCCGCCGCGGGGCGCGATCGACCGATTGCGGCGCGGCGCGGACGGCACTGGGAGTGGGTGTCGGCGAATCGAGCCGAATCGACGTGCGGACGCGCTCCAGCAGCCCCGCCGGCACCGACGAGCGACTCATCATGGACTGAACTGCAGCCCGCAGCGCCTGCTGCTCGGTCGCGGTCCGCGCGCACTCCGGGCACATCTTGAGGTGGTCGAGCACCTCGCAGTTGTCCTTCACCGACAGCTCGCCGTCGGCGAAGGCATACAGCAGCCGTCGTGCCCCCTTGCAGTTCATCATGGCGACGGCTTCTCCGGTCGAATACCACGCTCACGGGCGTAGGTGGCCAGCTTCTCCATCAGCATCTGCCTCGCTCGATAGAGCCGGCTCATCACCGTGCCGATCGGAACGTCCAGAATGTCAGAGATCTCCTTGTAGCTCACGCCGCCCAGTCCCCACAGCAGAATCACTTCCCGGTATTCGGGAATGAGTTCCGCCACGGCCGACTTCAACTCCTGGTCGAAATGTTCCCAGTCGAGCTGCCCCTCGGCCAAGCGCGGCAGCGGCTCGTTCTCGAGCTCCGCCGCGAAATCGTCAAAGTCGATGTCCTCCAGCAGCGTCGGCCGCCGCCCCGCCTGCATCCGCCGCGTAATCACGACGTTGTGCAGGATCTTCAGCAGCCACGCCTTGGCCCCGTGCTCGCGCAGGTCAAACCGGTCGAACGCACGGTGCGCCCGCAGCAGGGTCTCCTGAACGGCGTCCTCGGCTTCGTGCGCGTTTCCGGTCAGCCGAACCGCCAGGCGATACGCCAACTCGACGTGAACCAGCACCACCTGCTCGAACTGTCGTCCGACCAGACCGCTCCCGGATGAACTCGATCCGGCCGACGACGGCGTATCTCTACCTTTCATCCCAACCCTTCGGCCTGTTTCGATATTCCGCGATTCTAACCGCCGACCAGCGGAATTCCGAGAATATTCGACCGCCGCAGCCCTCCAAACTCACGCCAGTGCCACCTTCGCCGGCGATACCGCCCTCAGCCACCACCGTAACTTCCCAAATTCCATCGAGTTATCGCCCGCGCTTGCCGGCACGCCCCGCCAATCGCATGGTTTCTTCCGACGCCTCGCGCGCGTCCCGGAGAACACTCCATGCGCCGCCATACCTTCCCGCTGCTCGCCCTCGGATTGGCCGTCGCGTGGTTCGCCTGCGGCTGCTCGACCACGCCCGGCGATCTCAACCCGATCGACTCCGGCGGTATCAGCGGCGCCACGCCCGGCGGTGGTGGCGGCGGCGGCACGGGTGGCGGCGGATTTGGCGGCGGTGGCGGCGGCTTTGGCGGCGGTGGCGGCGGCTCGTCGCCCGCGCCCCCCGATCGCGACGGCGACGGCCTGCCGGATGCAGTCGATCCCTACCCCGACAACCCCGACGTCGACTCCGACGGCATCCTCGACGGCGCCGACGCCGACTGGGACAACGACGGCCTCATCAACGGCGAAGACCCCGACCCGACCAACCCCGATACCGACGGCGATGGGTCGATCGATGGCATTGACGGCGACCCGCTCAATCCCGACGTCAATGGCAACGGCATCCCCGACGGCAACGAGAACGACTTCGACGGCGACGGCACGCCCGACGCCATCGATCACGATCCGTTCAACGGCGACGCCAACCAGGATGACATCCGCGACGGCGAACAGCGCGACTACGACACCGACGGCTCGCCCGACGCCTTCGACGGCGATGCCCTCAACCCCGACGCCAACAGCAACGGCATCCCCGACGGCGACGAAAACGACTACGACGGCGACGGCATCGCCGACGCACACGACTCCAACCCCGGCGAAGCCGACTCCAACGGCGATGGCATCGCCGACGGCCTGACCAGCGACTCCGACGGCGACGGGATCGTCGACGCCTTTGATCCCGATCCGAACGACCCCGACGCCAACGGCAACGGCATCCCCGACGGCGTCGACCCCAATTACACCGACGGCGGACTCATCTTCACCGACGGCGAGGACAGCGACATGGACGGCGACGGTCTGCCCGACAGCATCGACCCGGACGACCATAACCCTGACATGGACGGCGACGGCACGCCCGACGGCTCCGACAACTCGCCGCTCGACCCGAACATCCAGTAGCGCGGGGCGCGCCCGTCGGCGCCCCCGCGCGGTTGAGCGCCGCCCGCCGCGGGCTACACTCCCGCGCCATGCGCGCCCTGCTCTTCGACGGCTCACTGACGTTCCAGCCCGACCGACCCGCGCCGCGCCCCGCGCCGGGCGAGGTTCTCATCCGCGTCCACCTCGCCGGAATCTGCGCCACCGATCTCCAGATCGTCCGCGGCTACATGGGCTTCCGCGGCGTGCCCGGTCACGAATTCGTCGGCACCGTCGAACACGGCCCGGCTGAACTGCTCGGTCGCCGCGTCGTCGCCGAAATCAACTGCGTCTGCGGCCGCTGCGAACTCTGCCAGGCCGGCCTTTCAAACCACTGCCGCCGCCGCACGGTCGTCGGCATCGTCGGGCGCGACGGCGCCTTCGCCGAGCTTGTCGCCGTGCCCGCCGCCAACTGCCACCCGCTGCCGCCCGAAATCGACGACGCCGCCGCCGTCTTCGTCGAGCCGCTCGCCGCCGCGTTCCAGATCACCCGCCAGGTCCGCATCGAGCCGCGCACCACCGTCACCATCCTCGGCTCCGGCCGGCTCGGGCTGCTGGCCGCCCAGGTGCTCGCCCGGCTCGGCTGCCGCCTCCAAGTCGTCGGGCGCAATCCGCACTCGCTCGCACGGCTCGACCGGCTTGGAATCACCGCGCGCCAGGCAGCAGACGTCCCGCCGCGAAACGAGCAGGACGTGGTCGTCGACTGCACCGGCTCTCCCGACGGACTCGCGCTCGCGCTGGGGTACGTCCGCCCGCGCGGCACGATCGTCATCAAGACCACCGTCGCCCAACCCGTCGCGCTCGACCTCGCGCCGGTCGTGGTCCACGAACTCACGCTCATCGGCAGCCGCTGCGGCCCGTTTTCAGACGCCATCGCCGCGCTCGCCCACCGCGACATCGACGTCGCCACGCTCGTCAGCGAGACCTGTCCGCTGTCGGCCGGCGCCGCCGCCTTCGCCGCCGCCGCCCAGCCCGATCGTTTCAAGATCCTGCTCGACCCGAGGCGCCCGTGAACGCTGCACCGCTCACATCACAGCCCTGCGCCGATTCCGAGCTGCTCACCTTCCCGGCCCTGGCACGCCTGCCCGGCTTCGCGCACGCCGTCTCCACCCGCCCGTGGAATCTCGCCCCGCACCGCGGCCCCGACGCCCACCGCGCCCGCGAACGCCGCCGGCAAATCTGCGATCACCTCGGCCTCGACTTCGACCGCCTCACCGCCCCCGACCAGGTCCACAGCCATCATGTCATCCGCGTCCGACCAGCCGACGTCGGCCGCGGTCGCGACGGCCGCGATTCCGCCCTGCGATTCGTCGACGGCCTGGTCTGCGACCTGCCCGGCGTCCCCCTGCTCCAACTCTCGGCCGACTGCCCGCTCATCCTCGTCGTCGACCCGCGCCGCCGCGCCTTCGGCACCGCCCACGCCAGTTGGCGCGGAACCGTCGGGCGCATCGCCGAACAGCTCGTCGCGCAGATGGTCCGCGAGTTCGACTCCCGCCCGGCCGAGCTCTGGGCCGGCCTCTGCCCCTGCGCCGGCGCCGACCGTTACGAAGTCGGCGAGGAAATCCTCCGCGTCGCCGAGCCCCTGCTGCCCGATGCCGCGCAATACTTCCCCCGCCGCGGCGACCGCTACAGCTTCGATCTCAAGCGCGCCAACTACGACCAGCTCCTTCGGGCCGGCCTGCCCGCCGGGCAGATCTCGATCGCCGCCGAATGCACCCTCTCCGACCCGCGCTTCTTCTCCCATCGCCGCGACGGCGACGCCACCGGCCGCTTCGGCCTCATCGCCGCCTGGCGCGAAGACGCCTAGCGTTGCCTCCGATTCGTTTCTTCGGGTACGGCAAAGCTCCAGCTTTCGGGCCGGCCAACGCTCCTTCTCTCCGGTATGGCAAAGCTCCAGCTTTGCCCGGGTAGGACAATCCTCCAGCTTTCGGGTGGGGCAAAGCGCCAGCATTCGGGTACGGCAAAGCTCCAGCTTTGCCATGCGGCAGCGACGCGGCCGTGCCTTGTCGTGCCCCGACCCGAACAGTCGAGCGTGACGGATCGCTTGCGACCCCGACACGCGCTCCTTCTCGGACCCTCGCCGCGCCGCCACCCGCCAAGTCAAACCGCTGCCGCCGCCGTCCGATGACGAGCCAGAGGTGTCTCATGCGCAAAGACCGCGCCGTCGTGCTCTGTTCCGGCGGACTCAACAGCGCCGTGCTCGCCGCCATGGCGCGCGACAGCGCCGAGGTCACGCTGCTGCACGCCACGGGGCCGCACCCGGCCGCGCAGCGCGAAAGCGACGCCGTCGATCGCATTGCCGCGCACTATTCGCTCGCGCCCGTGGTCCGCGCCGATCTCGCGTTCGTCAGCCGCATCGCCGAACTCGCCGCGCCGCCAAACGACCCCGACGCCGCGCCACCCGCCGACGGCCCCGCGCCCAGCCTGGCGCCCCTGCTGCTCGCCGCCGGTGAACAGCTCGCCCGCGCCATCGGCGCGACCCGCCTGTGGTGGGGTCACTGTCCGCGCCGCGCCGCCGACGCCGGCAAGCCCGACGCCGACACCGAACCGCGCGAATTCGTCCAGCTCGTCGAACACGCCCTGGCAATGACCGGCCGGCCGCGCCCCCTCGTCGTCGAGGCCCCCTTCGTCGACCTGTCCGGCGGCGAGGTCGTCAAACTCGCGCGGCGGCTCGAAGTGCCGATGAAGCTGACCTGGTCGTGTCATTTCGGCGGAGAAACCCCGTGCGGAGACTGCGCCGGCTGCCGCCGCCGTGCCGCCTTCTTCATGCAGGCCACCATCGTCGATCCGGGCATGGTCCGAGCGGCGGTGAGCTGACCCCCGCTACATCCGCTCGAGCACGTCAATTCCCAGCAGCCGCAGCCCCGCGCGCAGCGCCCGTGCCGTCAGTTCGCACAGCCGCAGCCGCGACCCGCGCTGCGCCGCATCCGGCGCATTCAGCACCGGGCAGTTCTCGTAAAACACCATGAACGCCGCCGCGAGCTGGTGCAGGTAGTCGCACAACAGGTTCGGCAGCAGCGTCTCCACCACGTCGCCCAGCGCTTCGCCGAACTGGAGAATGCGCAGCGCCAGCGCCCGCTCGGCCGGCTCTCGCAGCACGATCGCCGCCCCCTCCGAGTGTCCGCCGGCCCCGCGCCGGTAGATGCTCTGTATCCGCGCATAGGCATAGAGCAGATAGGGGGCCGTGTTGCCCTGCATCGCCAGCATCTTGTCCCATGAAAAGACGTAGTCGGTCATCCGGTTCTGACACAGGTCGGCATACTTCACCGCCGCGATGCCCACCCCCCGCGCCACCGCCTCTTTCTCCTCCGCCGCCAGCGACGCCAGCCCCATCTCCGCCCGCTTCGCGTCGTTCGCCTCGACCAGCTCGCGCGCCCGCTTCTCGGCCTCATCCAGCAGATCGACCAGCCGCACCGTCCCGCCGGTCCGCGTCCGCAGCATCTTGCGATCGTCACCCAGCACCGATCCGAACATCACGTGCTGCAGCCGCGCCGCACGCGCCGCGCCCGCCGGCCGGTCCCACGCCAACGCGCGCACCACCGCGAACAGCATCTCGAAGTGCAGCTTCTGCGGACTGCCGACCACGTACAGCACCCGTGTCCCGCCCAGCCCGCCGCCGGCCTTCCGCAACGCCGCCGCCAGCGCCGCGCTGTGCAGCGCCACCGGCCGACTCGTGCACGCAATCCGATACAGCGCCGCCGCCAGGTCGGTCGTCGAATACAGGTACGCCCCGTCCGACTTGCGGATGATCATCGGCAGCGGTCCGCCGGTCGGCCCCTTGAACGCCGGCGATCCGTCCGCCTGCTCCAGGAACACGCACGCCGCACCCTGGTCGGCGCGATAGACCGCGCGAATCTCCGCCCCCTGCGGCGCGCTGAGCGCCTGTTGCAGCTCCTCCAGCACGCCTGGCAGAAACGCGTGGAAGAAACTCTCGCCGCGGACGTCGGCGTCGGTCAGCAGCACGCCCAGCCGCCGGTACAGCTCGCCGCACTCGTCGAGGCTGGCGCGAATCGCGATCTTCCAGGCCTCGATCTCCTGCTGGTCCGCCGCGCTGCCCCGCTGCAGCATCGCAACCACGTGGTTCGAAACCGCTGCCAGCCGCACCGACTGGCCGTCCGGCCGCGATACCACCGCCAGCTCCGACTGCGCCGCCGCCTCCTCCACCGCGTTCACAAACTGGTAGGCCGGCAGCAGGTCATCCAGTTGCGGACGAAAATCGCGCAGGAACGCGTGGAACGCGGCCCCGTTCGGGTCGGCGTCGATGTCCTGCTGGTGACGCTGCGCAATCTCCTGCAGCGCGCGCTGCAGTTCCGCCGGCCCGGCCGCCTGCGCCCGCTTCAACGCGCCGATCCGCTCTGTCAGCGCCGACACCGGCTCGCCGCGCCGCTGCGCCGCGAACATGTGCCACATCCCCAGGATCACCATGCCGAACTGCGTCCCCCAGTCGCCCAGGTGGTTCTGCGCCACCACCGCGTGGCCCGCAAATCGCAGCACCCGCGCCAGCGCATCCCCGATGATCGTGCTCCGCAGATGCCCCACGTGCATCTGCTTCGCCACGTTCGGCGACGAATAATCGATCACCACCGTGTCGCGCGCGTCCGGCTCCGCCGGGTCGACCCCCACGCGATCCGCGTCCGCGTCCGCCGGCGACGGCCCGATTGCCGCCAGTCGCCCCGCCAGCCACCCCTCCTCCAGCCGAATGTTGATGAACCCCGGCCCGGCCACTGACAGCGCGTAGCCCGCCTCCGGGAACGCGGATTGCACGGCCTGCATCAACCGCTCGGCGAGCTCGCGCGGCTTGGCGCCCAGCGACTTCGCCAGCGACATCGCGACATTGCACTGGTAGTCGCCGAAGCGCGCATCGCCCGCCGCCCGCACCTGCGGGTCCGTTCCGCGGGCCGATTCGCCGCACACGGCCGCCAGCGCCGCGGAGAACTGCATCGAAAGTTCCTGCTGAATCGAACGCATCGCGCCATGTTAGACCGGCCGCCGGAGCCCGCAAGGTCGCGCGCCGCGCTGGGCACTTTCGCCCGCGCTGGGTTCCCCAACTGGGCAGCCGTCCGCGCGCATCCGTCGACGGCCTGCGCGTTTGCCTTGAATTCACACCGCGCGGAATAAGGCACACCACTTGCACAATACTCCCTGCCCGCTGGTGACTCGCATCTCCCCGGCTCGCAACCCTCGCCTTTGTCCAGGTGGATAGAAACCGAGGCTCCATTCCATGTCACCCAAGAGTGTCCGCGTTGCCGGCGTCGGCAGCTTTCTTCCCGGAGCGCCCATCCCCAATGACCGGCTCGAAGCCGTGCTCGGCACGCTCGATCACGCGCCCGACAAGGTCCGCAGTTTCGTCAAGAGCGTCGGCCCGCGCATGCTCGACCGCAGCGGCGTTCAGTCGCGCCATCTCGCCGTAGACCCGGAAACCGGCGACCTGACCCACACCTTCGCCAGCATGGCCGAAATCGCCGCCCGCCGCGCGCTCGACATGGCCCAGCTCCAGCCCGAGCAGCTCGACCTCGTCATCATCGGCTGCGCCTCCTACGACCAGAGCACCCCGCCCACCAGCGCACTCCTGCAAGAGCGCCTCGGCATCAAGACCTGCGCCGAAATGGAAATTCACTCCAACTGCTCCGGCGTCGGCAAGGGCGTGCAGATCGCCTTCGACTCCATCCGCGCCGGCCGCTATCGCGCCGCCGTCGTCTGCTACAGCCAGCTCTCCAGCGTCTATCTCCGCAGTTGCTACTTCAACCAGGCCAAGATGGACAAGGTCAACGCCGCCCTGCGCTGGATCCTCGCCGACGGCGCCGGTGCACTCGTCCTCACCGCCAGCGACGAAGAGCAGCCGCGCGGCCAGCTCATCGACACCTTCGTCGAGTCCGTCGGCGCCGGCCGACCCGCCGGCATGGTCTGCGGCGGCGCCGCGGCCGATCTCGTCAAGGCCAATCACCAGATCCCCGAGCTCTACTCCCAGGGTCAGCACCACCTCTGGCAGGACTTCACCGCCGTCAACGAAAACGCCGCGCCGCTCCTGCTCGAAGGCCTCGTCCGCTTCACCCGCAAGCTCAACATCGACTCGCGCACCGTCAGCCACTACGTCGTCAGCATCCCCACCATGCAGCTCTACGACGAGCACATCCCCGCCTTCCTCGACAAGCTCGGCATCACCCGCGACCACATCCGCTTCCGCTCCGCCACGCAGGGTTACACCGGCGGCGCCGCCACCGTCATCCACCTCGACCAGATGGTCCGCACCGGCGAACTCAAGCCCGGCCAGCTCGCCATCGTCCACGCCGTCGAGTCCAGCAAGTGGATGACCGCCGGATTCGCCATGCGCTGGTAGCCGCGACGCCAACCAAGCCTCGGCACGACTCGCCGCTGCCCGACAGTCGCCGGGCTGACGCCGTAACCCGGGGCCCGCGCTCGATCGCGTGGCACGGGCGATTCATCGGGTAGCACGGGCTTTCAGCCCGTGAATCGCCTGGCACGGGCGTCCCGCCCGTGTCCTGGTAGGGCAAAGATCCTCTTTGCCGCCGAAGTCGGGGTGGTACGGGCGTCTCGCCCGTTGTGTGGGGTGGTATGGGCGTCTCGCCCGTGTCCGGCCCGGCCGACCGCGCCCTCTCACGGTTGCGACCAGAGATTCTCTTCGCCCCCTCTCGCGGCGCCGCGCGATGAGCCCATCCCGGTAGCGGCAAAGATCCTCTTTGCCGCCCCTCGCTGCGACGCGCGATGAGCCCATCCCGGTAGCGGCAAAGATCCTCTTTGCCGCCCAACAGGAGGTTCTAGGGTGGCTTACGTTGATTGACTGGCCATCGGCGAACCGGTGGGAGCGACAAACGTACTGGGATATAATCAAGTGCGGGTTGGACGGAGAACAGCCGCGGAGACCCCGGGTGACCCATGCGACGTAACTTCTGCTCCTGGCTCGTGTTGGGCGCTGGGTTGTGGGGCCCGACGGCAGGCGCCGTCGCCGGGCAGGCTCAGTTCTTCTCGCTCGGCGATCTGCCGGGAGGCGATTTCTATCGCAGCGTGGCGTACGCCGTTTCAGACCGCGGATTCGCCGTCGTTGGTGACAGCATATCTGCACAATCGGTTGGCTCTACGGAGGCGTTTCGGTGGAGCGCGGCAACGGGCATCGTCGGTATGGGCGATTTTGACGGCGGCGGATTTCAGAGCACGGCCCGCGGCGTATCGGCCGACGGACGCGTCATCGCCGGAACTGGTCGAACCGAATTCGGGGACTTGCCATTCCGCTGGACTCCCGATGAGGGCATGATCGGTCTTGGCGATCTGCCTGGTGGGCAGACAACCGCGGTTGCAACCGGTCTGTCCCGTGACGGCACCACCGTTGTCGGCTATTCATCCTCCTCTTTTGCGGTTGGCGGCGAGCCCTTCCGCTGGACGGCCGCGACCGGCATGGTCGGCCTGGGTGGCTTTCCAGGCGCCCCGCCCAACAGCGGCGGCGTCGCCTACGGCACCAACCGCGACGGCTCCGTCGTCGTCGGCATCAGCACCACCCCCTCCTTCGGCGGCACCCCCTTCCGCTGGACCGCCGCCACCGGCATGCAGCCCCTCGGCCCGACCTTCGACACCAGCCCCAGCGGCATCGCATTCACGACATCCGATGACGGCAACGTCCTCATCGGCCAGATGTCCACCCCGCACGGCACCGAGGCCTTCCGCTGGACCGCCGACACCGGCGTCGTCGGCCTGGGCGACCTCGCCGGCGGAATCTTCCAGAGCCGCGCCTACGGCATCTCCGGCGACGGCGCGACCATCGTCGGCCAGGGCAACATCGACCACCCCAGCGGCGTGCCCGGCGGCTACCCGGCCGCCTTCATCTGGGACGCTGCCCACGGCATGCGCCGCCTGCAAGACGTCCTCGCCGCCGAATACGACCTGGTCCTGCCCGGCTGGCGCCTGAACGAAGCGCGGGCCATCTCATCCGACGGCCTGGCGATCGCCGGCGTCGCCCGAAACCCCAACGGCGACTCCGAGGCCTACCTCGTCCTCCTGCCCGAACCCGCCAGCGCCAGCCTGCTCGCCCTGGCGACGCTGCTCTTCCGCCGCCGCCGCGCCGGAACCTCCGCCGCCGCGCGGCGACCCGCGCAAGTTTGAATCCGCCGCCACGCACAGCTATACTGACTCCGACTCTCTCCGGAGCCACTGCGTGTCGCGTCGGCTGACCGCCTGCCTGCTGCTGCTCGGCCTGGCCGCCTGGAATGCCAGCGGCGCCGCCAGTCTGCTGCACAGCCACGCCTGCCACCACGCCGACCCGCAGAACTGCCACGCCTGCCTGCTGCTCGGCGCCAGTCGATCAGCCATCATCGCCGCGCCGCTGGCGCTGCCGGAACGCGGCACGCTGGTCGCCCGCATTGCCGTGCCGCGGCCGCAGGCCTTCATTTCAGTCGACCATCACGGCCCGGCAACCCCCCGCGCTCCGCCCCTGGCGTAGGCCAAACGCCCGCCGAATCGGCGGCGCCGCGCCTGCGCGCACCAAGCACCACCACAGCTCGCGCGCAACCTGGCGCTTCACGCTCCGCGTTCGGCCCCCATCCACAGTCCTGTGCCTCGAACCCGATCGATGCCCGTTCCACCCGCGGAGATTCTCATGTTCCGTCGCGCCTTCACGCTCATCGAGCTGCTGGTCGTCATTTCCATCTTGTCGCTGCTGATGGGGCTGCTCCTGCCCGCGCTCTCGGCCGCCCGTGCCACCGCCCAAGCGACGCGCTGCGCCGCCGGCCTGCACGACGTCGGCGTCGCCTTGCAGGGCTACTTCAACACCAACGACGATCGCTTCCCGCTTTCGCAGGCGCACGGCGGATATCAACCGGGCTCGGCCTGGATCGACACACTCGCACCCCACACTCAGATGAAACTCCAGTACCGCTGCCCCACCGACCACGCCCCCAACTTCGACGAACCCGACCCCGCCAAGCGCCGCGTCACCAGCTACGGCATCAACGTCTTCATGAACCCCAATGACCCCGGTTGGACCCCCGACAACCCCTCCGGCATTCCCTCTTTCGGATTCGAGGTGGCCACCCGCCTCGCCGCCAGCGACCTCATCTTCGTCGCCGAACTCGCTGAAGAAGACGCCTCCCACCAGCCACTCTACGCCGACCATTTTCACGCCGATATGTGGAGCACAAACCCCTTCACCGGTTACGGCGGGGCCGACCCGCAATTCGACCTCGCGCTCAGCCGGCATCAGCAGAAATCCAATTACCTGTTCGTCGACGGACACGCAGTGCCGTTGCGGTTTGACGAGACGTTCCGCGTCAGCCCCGATGGGCAGACGCTTGAGATCGACAAGTTTGACCCGGGCTTTCCGCATGGTCCGGCCGGCTGGTTCCAGCCGCCGGCATGACGCGCCTTCGGAAAGGAGAATGACCATGTATCGAGTTGCGCGAATCCTCGCGGCGGGCGTGTTCTCGTCGTGGGTCACGGTTGCGCTCGGACAGTCGCCTGATCACATCGTCGTCGGCCAGAGCCCGCCCGGCGGCACCCCGCTGCAGCTCTACACCGATGCCACGCTGCCCGGCGCGTCCGGGCACGGCCCGTCCATCCCACCGGGCGCCATACTCGCATTCAACCGGATTCCGCTGGTCAGCGCCTACGCCCAGCCGCGCTTCGGCGGCTATTCATTCGCAACCAGCGGCTCACTCAATGTCGGTCTCGACTACGCTGCAATCGGGTCGGGCCACGAGCTCGATCTGTCGCTGCTCCCCGGCCCACCGCCGAACTTCAGCGTCCGGCTCCAGCGCCTCAGCTACTCGCGCCCGAACGACACGGCGCTCTACAACGAATTCGGTTCGCCGCGGCTCATCGAGGACGGCGACGAATACGCCTTCGGTGACGCGTTCAATGGAGGACACGTGCACCCTCTGTTTCTGTTCCGACGTCCCGGTCAAACGCAAATCTCTGTCCGTTTCACCTCAGACCAGTGGCTCGCGTCCACTCCAGTCTCGTATACTGCCACGACCGTTCCCGGCCGCGCTGCGCTCGTCCCCCTTGACCTGTCCGGCCTCTTCAACGCTGATGTCGTCGACAGCGACCTTGCCGATTCGCCCTTGCCGTTCGACTCCGCCGGCCATTCATTCATCCTCAACGGCCTCTACGGCACCTCCGCGGGGTTGCCCGCTGATGGTCAGTTGGCCGGCTTTCAGCTCGGCGGGCCCGGCGGCACGCGCTTGGCAGGCGCCGCCACCAATGCCCTGCTCGACGACGGAACTCGTTCCAGCGCCGCAACGCTCGATCTTCTGGCCGGCGGACAGGCAGACGCCTACCTCGCCGCCGAGTTTCTGGTCGCCGGCGCCGGTGCCTTCTCCGCCGCCGATGTCCTCAACGTCACGCTTCGCTACACCGACAACTCCACGCGCACCATCGCCATTCGGCTCGCGTCCTCGGCCGATTACCTGCCCTTCCGCCCGATCGACGACTGGCAGCTCCCGGTTACGCCCCGACCCTGGACCGCCGTCGGTCGCAACGGCGATCGCGTCGATGGCTTCGCCCGCAGCACCGGAGCCGGCCTCGATGCGCCCGCCGGAAACAACACCTTCTTCTTCCGCGCCGGCACGCCCGTCGACTCGACGCGCACCCTGAAGGAAATCCAGTTCGCCGACTTCGCCGGACCGAATCGCGTCGGCGTGTTCGCCATCCTGGCGCTCAAGAAGGCGCCGCTCGCCATCGTCACCTCGACGCTGCCTGACGCCATTGAAGGCGTGCCCTATGCCGCGGCGGTTCTGGCAGAGGGCACACCGCCATATACCCACTGGAGTGCCACGGGACTGCCGAACGGGCTGTCGCTCGACAGTGACACCGGAGCGATTACAGGAACGCCCGCGCCCGGCACCGCTGCCGGCGCCCCTTTCGCGGTGCAGGTCAGCGTGCAGGATTCCATCCACGACTGGGATGCCAGCTACCCGGCGGAAAACGCGATGCGCACCCTGCCGCTCTCGTTTTCGCCCATCCCGGGCGACATCGACGGAGACGGTGACGTGGATGCCGCTGACGCGGATCTGCTCGTTCGCGTTCTCGTCGGGCGCGAAACCAGTCCGCTGTTCATCACTCGCAGTGACCTGAACGGTAGCGGGCACGCCGATGGATCCGACGTGCAGCCATTCGTCGATCGGCTCATCCCGCATTGAGCCGGGTCGCCGATCAGCGCTCGGCCGCGTGCGCCGAGCTGCATGTCCGCGCCTGCGAAACGCCGCCAGTCGCGGCTGCGCCGAAATTGGGAAACAAGAAGGAGGATCGCCAATTGAACATTTACGTGCGGATATTCGTTCTCGCCGGGTGCGTCGCGCTCCTGACCGCGACCGGGGCCTTTGCGGGCGCCGGTCACATGGACTTCGAGGTCGGTCAGTCCGCCGGCAAGCTGGTGGTGCTCGGCGTGCCTGCCGACGAGATTCTGCTCGAGCCCGGCACCGGTCTGTACGAAGGACTCTTCGTGGCCGATGAACCCGGCTGGACCAGCCTGTCGGCTGCCCGGCCACCCGACGTGCTTCCGCTTCCGCCCGGCCATGCTGTGGCACTCAAACGACTCGGCTTCTCCCCAGGACTCGCCATGTATGAGCCGTTCTCTGCCCTGGAGATCCTCAGCTTCGACGGCGATTCATTCAACTTCCCAACCGACGGCGCGGGTGACTTTCACGAGGATCTCGTATACGCGGAAAGCGGCCCTATCGGTGCCACCGGTCTCGGTCGCTTTCAGCTCGTCGACGACGCGGGCCTGCTCGCTCCGTCCGATCCTTTTGAGCTTTCGTTCCGCGTCGTGCCCGAGCCCGGCAGCACCGCCTTGCTGCTGCTGGTTGCCCGCCGGATCACCCGCCGCCGCGCGCCTAGCCGTGCCCCTGCACGGCCAAGCCCGTAACACTCGGGTCCCCAGGCTGAACACGGCCGTGTGGCAATCCCCCGCGCGACCGGCCCGTCGCGCTGCGTCACGGCACGACAACCGCCGTAAACTGGTAGCGCGGCGCGGCCATTTTCGTCGCGCTCGGCGTGAACGTGTTCGCCACCGGGTCGTACGTCTCTGACGTGTCCAGATCAACCGACTCGGTCGAGTCGTCGGTGATCACTTCGGTCTGCCCGCCGATCACCAGCACTGTTCCGTCCGGCATCAGCACGGCCTGGTGTCCCTGGCGCGAGGTGCCCATGTCCGGCCCCGGCGAGAAGGAATTCGTCGCCGGATCGTAGAGGTCGGTCTTCGCGATGACGTTCGATCCGTTCACCAGCGCTGACGACTGCCCGCCCGCCACCAGCACGCGCCCGTCCGCCAGCAGCGTCGCCGTCGCACCCGATCCGTGATCGACGCTCATCTGGTTCGCCGTCGCCACAAACTCATTCGTCACCGGGTTGTACAATTCCGCGGTCTGCCCGACAGTCGGCGACGAAAACCCGGCCACCACCAGCACCTTCCCGTCCAGCAGCTTCACCGCCCGATGCTCCGTCCGCCGCATCTGCGGCTCCGGCCCGGCCGAAAACTCGTTCGTGTCTGGATCAAACAGCTCCGCCCCCGCCAGCCGATCGCCGAAGTCCGGCGTGTCGACCAGCGTGTTCACGCCGCCCACCACCAGCACGCGCCCGCCGTTCAGCAGCGTCGCCGAGTGCCCCAGGTGCGGCTCGGTCGTTGTGCCAGCCGGCGACCACGTGCCCGAATCCGGACTCAACGCCTCGGCCTGCGTGAAGATTGTCTGCTGAAAATCCGTCCCGCCGACCGCCAGCACTCGCCCGTCCATCAACTGCGTCAGCGTGTGACCCTCGCGCGGATGATTCAGCTCTCCGAGCCGGCTCCAGGTCTCGGTGTTGCCGTCGAACAGAAATGTGCTCCCCACGACGTGACCGACCGACTGCCGGAACCCGCCCGCCACCAGCGCCCCGCCGCGCACCGGCACCTCCAGCGCCGTCCCGCCGCGCCGCCGCTGCGTCCCGGCCGTCAGCCTCTGAATCGCCTGCGACGTCAGCGGTTCCGAGATGGCGTTGATGCCGATCGTGTCCTGCTGAAGCTGCTCCCCCTGGGTTCGAAGATCGCGCAGCCGCTGGTTGTACTGGTCCGACAGGTCGTCGTCCCAGATGCCGCGCTTGTACAGATCCATCGCCTTCTCATAGACCTGGTAGCCGCCCATCGCCAGCACCACCGGGTCGGTCGGCCGCATGGGCGCATCGGCCGGACAGACCGTGTCACACCCCGGCGACGAAAACGACATCCCCAGCAGCAGCACACACAACAGCTTCGCGCGCGACGCCGCGCCCCATGTGCGTCCCGCGGCGCGCGCCGGCCCGCACCCGACTGTCGTTCGCTGGTGTGTCATCTTGATCGGCCCTGTACGTGCGAGACGATGTATTCTACTTTCAGACTAACCCCGTCGTCAATTGCCCGCGCCGCCCTGCGCCAGCTTCGGCGCGCTCGGCCCCGCCGCCCGCAGCGCGCCGTTCACCACTTTCTGCGTCAGGATCTCCGGCAGCACCACCGCCCCTTTCGGCCGCCCGCCCGGAATCACCAGGTACATCGGCACGCCCGCGCGCTTGTACTTCGCCAGGTCCGCCTTGATCTCCGGATCCTCCACCGTGTAGTCCGCCCGGAACGGCACCACCATCAGGTCGCGCATCACCCCGCGCACCGCCGGCGTGTCGATCACCAGCTTCTCGTTCGCCTTGCAGTTCACGCACCACTCGGCCGTGTAGTCAATGAACACCGTGTTGCCCGCCTCCACCGCCCGCGCCACCCGCTCGCGGCTGTACGGCTGCCACGGAATCCGGCTGCCGTCGCCCCAGTCCGCCCCGCCCGACGCCAGCAAGAGCGCCTGCCGCACCCGCTTCATCTCGTCGGCCAGCGCCGGAATCGGCCGCCACAGGTGAAACGTCACCACCCAGCCGACCACCACCAGCGCCAGCGCGCCCAGCATCGCCTGGCCCCGCCGCCCGCCCGGCGCGCCGTGCGGCACCAGCTCGATCATCCACGCCGCCATGCCCACGATCACCAGGAACACCAGCGTCGCCAGGATGCCGTCCGGCCCGATCTGCACCGTCAGCGGATTCAGCAGCCACACCACCGTCGCCAGCAGCAGGAAGCCGACGATCCGCTCGAACACCCCCATCCACGGCCCCGGTCGCGGCAGCACCCGCAGCCAGCCCGGCTGCGCCGTCAGCAGCACGTACGGCGACGCCATACCCACCCCCGCGCCCAGGAAGATGCCGAACGCCGCCATCGTCTGACCCTGCCGCGCCATCGAGGTCGCGATCGCCACCACCGCCGACAGGAACGGCGCCGTGCAGGCCGTGCCCAGCGCCGTCGCCAGCAGGCCGGTCGCAAACGCGCTCGCCACCCCCTCCTGCCCCTGCACGCGCGCCCCCAGTTCGTTCACCGCCCGCGGCGGATTCAGCGAGAACACGCCGAACAGGCTCAGCGCGAACGCCATCACCACCGCCGCCATCCCGATCACCACCTGCGGCTTCTGAAACAGCCCGCCCCACTGGCTGTCCAGCACCAGGATCAAGAGCCCCAGCACCGCGAACGACACCACCACCCCCGCCGCAAACGCCAGCCCCAGCACCAGCACGCGCCAGCGATGCTCGTGCGCCTGCTGCACAAACGTGAGAATCTTGATCGAAATCACCGGTAACACGCACGGCATGAAGTTCAGAATGAACCCGCCCAGCAACGCCATCAGCAGGTGGCCGTACAGCCCGCGCGCCTGGAACCACGCCGTCGCCCGGTCCAGCCACGTCCCGCCGTCCTCCGGCGTCTCCTCCGACGCCGCGTCCGCCGCCGCGCCGCTCGAATCTCCGGCCGGCTTCGCGCCCACCGCATCCGCGCCCGGCTTCCCGCCCATCGCCGGCGCGCCCGCCGCCCCATCCGCGCGCTTGCCCGCCGGCGTCGCCTCCGTCTTCGCGCCGCCCGCGCCGCTGAACGTCGCCTCAAACTCCACCGCCATCGGCCGGTAGCACACCCCCCGATCCGTGCACGCCTGGTAGCGCAGCACGCCATACAGCGTCACCGGCCCGTTCGGCAGGTCCGTGTCCGCCGCCAGCGGCAGCCCGATCTCCACCGTGCCCGAATAGTCGTCCACCTTCCCCAGCACCGGGTCGACGCGCGACTTGCCCGCCGGAAACTTCGGCTCCGCGCGCAGCGTCACGCCGTCCGGCGGATCGAGAAACAGCTCCGTCGCCACCAGCCCCTCGCCCGCGGGCCGATGCGACTGGATGTGATGCCCCGCCTCCACCGTCACCCGCAGCGTCGCGTCCCACTGGTCGCCCGGTCGAATCGTCGTCCGCCCGCCTTCAAGCTTCAGCGCCACATACTTCGCCTCGCCCGCCGTCAGCGGCAGCGCCTGCCGCGCCTTGGAAAACAGCTCGGCGTTGTCCGGCGACGCCTTCGTCCCCGCCGCAACGACCGGCTGCTCCACCGTCAGCGTCGCGTCGCCTTTGATGCACTCGCGCTTGCAGACCAGCCACGACGCCTCGACCGACAGCGCCGCCTTGCCCGGCCGCGCATCGGCCGGCGCGGTCAGCTCGCACACCATCGCCGCCGTTCCCTCGTGAACGAACGACGTGCCGATCTCCGCCTCCTCGTGCACGGTCGGCACCGGATAGCGCCACGCGCCCGCCTGCCAGCCCGGCGGCAGCTTCAGCGTCAGGCTGGTCGGCAGGCCGGCCGCCTCGCCGTTGTTGCGCCAATAGATGTGCCACTGTCGATCGATCGTGAAGACCACCGCCAGCGAAACCCGCCCGCCGGGCGCCACCGCCGCCGCATCGGTCACCAGCCGCACACGCACGTGCGGCCGCTCGACCGTCGGCCCGCCGGCGCCGCGGGCCGTGCCGGTCCAGCCGGCCAGTGCCGCCACCATTCCCAGCCCGATCGCGATCCTGCCAAGTCGGCGCGAAATCATCGCCACCCGGTCCTCCCGAACCCAGACGCGTCCACCGATCCGCCCCGGCCGGCGAACTTGTCACAACCATCTATGACCAGAGAACTTCCGACATTATTCCACCGGGCTGCCCATTGACCCGGGCTATCCTGGACTTATACTGCGACGATTGTAGCCGGGGTGGCGGAGCACCCGGTTGGGAACAATTTACACCGAATCGTCGGGCGGTCGCCAGATGGGCCGCCGCCGACGGGCGGTTGAGAAAGGAGTTTCGTACGCCAACGCCTGATCTTCAGGCGCAGGGTGGAACGAACGGTGTCGCAGTTTGGGCCGAGCAGTCCGGATGACACAGACGACGATTCGACGACTTCACGCATCATCCAGTTCGCATCGCGAGGCGGCTGCCTCGCGCGTGCCGTTCCGGGTGTCATCCCGGTCGCCGCTGTTTCCTGGTTTAGTCGGCCGCCGCACGGGCCGAATATTGATTCATTCACATTCATCCCCGTCCCGTGCAGTTCGGCGAGTCCGCGTCAGTCATTACGGCGGCCTTTGTATCGCAGCGTGAGTCGTCCGCGATTCTGCGTGTTGTCCCTCCGGTGTGCGGCGCGCCGCGCATCGGCCGTGAATTCCGACCGCCCCGTCGTTCCCTGCCTGTCACAACCCTGAGCGCGGAAATGGCGCGCCCGGCCGTCCTGGTCGCGCGGCCAGCCCCGCGGCGTACCGACTCGCTCTCGATCCGCCACGGCAGGAAAGGTTGAAGTTCAATGGGACTTGTGATGCTCTCACAGGTCTCGACGCTCACGCTCGTCTATCCGCTGGTGGCCGGCGTCGCCGTAGGCGCCGGGGTGTGCTACTTCGCTCTCAAGCTCGTCGGTCGCCGCAACGTGCTGGTGGCCACCGAGCAGGCCCAGCGGATCATCGACGACGCCGCCGTCAAGGCGGGGGACCGCATCAAGGCGGCCGAGGTCGAGGCCAAGGCGCGGTTTCTCAAGGAGCAGGGCGAGTTTGACAAGAAGACCGCCGCCGCGAAAGACGAGCTGCGCGAAATCGAAAAGCGGCTCGAAAAGCGCGACGACCTGCTCAACCTCAAGCTCGAAACCCTCATCTCCAAGGAAAAAGCCGTCGAGGCCGGCGAGGCCAAGCTGCGCGACCGCGCCAAGTCGCTGGACGCCGACAAGGCCCGCATCGACGAGCTGGTGAAAGAGCAGAAGACGCAGCTCCTGCGCATCAGCTCGCTCACCCCCGAGCAGGCGCGCCAGTCGCTCTTCAAGCAGCTCGAGCAGGAACTCGCCGCCGAGTCCGCCCAGATGATCGATGCCGCCGTCTCGCGCGCCCAGGACGAGGCCGCCCACAAGTCGCGCGAAATCATCATCACCGCGCTGCAGCGTTACGCCGCCGACCACACCGCCGACTCCACCGTCAGCACGGTCGACATCCCCAACGACGAAATGAAGGGCCGCGTCATCGGCCGCGAAGGACGCAACATCCGCGCCTTCGAACGCGCCACCGGCGTCGACGTGATCGTCGACGACACCCCCGGCGTCGTGGTCGTCTCCGGCTTCGACCCCGTCCGCCGCGAGGTCGCTCGCCGCGCCCTCGGCAAGCTCATCCAAGACGGCCGCATCCACCCGACGCGCATCGAAGACCTGGTCACCGAAACCCGCGGCGAGGTCGAACGCGAAATCATCGACATCGGCAAGAAGGCCGCCCTGGAGGCCAACGTCCCCAGCCTCAACCGCAAGCTCATCGACCTGCTCGGACGCCTCCAATTCCGCACCAGCTACGGCCAGAACGTCCTGCGCCACTCCATCGAGGTCGCCTACATGTGCCAGATCATGGCCGACGAAATCGGGCTCGACGGCGCCATGGCGCGCCGCTGCGGCCTGCTGCACGACATCGGCAAGGCCGTCGACCACGAGGTCGAAGGCGGCCACCCCGCCATCGGCGCCGAGATCTGCCGCAAGTTCAACGAGCCCGAGGAGGTGCTGAACGCCGTCGCCGGCCACCACGGCGACGTGCCCGCCACCAGCCCCTACACGCCGCTGGTCGCCGCCGCCGACGCCATGAGCGCCTCGCGCCCCGGCGGCCGCCGCGAATCGCTCGAACGCTACATCAAGCGCATGGAACAACTCGAAACCATCGCCACCAACCACCCCGGCGTCACGCAGGCCTTCGCCATCCAGGCCGGGCGCGAGGTGCGCGTCATCGTCGACGCCCGCACCGTCGACGACGCCGGCGCGATGCGCATCGCCCGCGACATCGCCAAGCAGATCGAGTCCGACATGACCTACCCCGGCGAGGTCAAGGTGACCTTGCTGCGCGAGGTCCGCGCGGTGGAGTATGCCCGCTGATTGACGCGGCACCGCCCACGGCGATTCTCCGCCCCGGACCCCGACACCATTCGCGAACACGAGGGAGTCTTCGACAATGCTTCTGGCCGAAAAACTCGCCCACTGGACCGCGCGGCTGAAATACGCCGACCTCACCCCCGCCGCCATCCACGAGGTCAAACGCCGCCTGATCGACTCCACCGGCACCGCGCTGGGCGCCTTCTCCAGCCAGGCCGCCAAGATCGCCCGCGCCACCGCCGCCGGCGTGCCCGCCGGGCGCGACGGCGGCGCCTTCGTCCTCGGCACCGGCCGGAAATCCACGCCTGACCTGGCCGCCTTCGCCAACGGCGCCCACGTCCGCTACCTCGACTACAACGACACCTACCTCAGCCGCGAGCCCGCGCACCCGTCCGACAACATCCCCGCCACGCTCGCCGTCGCCCAGGCCACCGGCGCCAGCGGCAAGGAGTTCATCCTCGCCACCGTCATCGCCTACGAAATCCAGTGCCGCCTGTGCGACGCCGCCAGCCTCCGCAAGAACGGCTGGGACCACGTCTTCTACGTCGCCCTGGGCGCCTGCCTGGGCGCGGCCAGGCTGTGGCGCCTCAAGCCGGCACAGATGGTCCACGCCCTGGGGCTGGCCGGCGTCTGCAACATCGCCACGCGCCAGACGCGCACCGGGCAGATCAGCATGTGGAAGGCCTGCGCCGCCAGCAACGCCGCCCGCAACGGCGTCTTCGCGGCCCACCTCGCGCGGCAGGGCTTCACCGGCCCGAACGAAATCTTCGAAGGCCCCAAGGGCGTCTTCAAAATGCTCACCTCCGGCCCGTTCGACCCGGTGCTGGGCGACAAGTCGCGCGGCTACATGATCAACCAGACCTACATCAAGTTCTGGCCGGCCGAGTACCACGCCCAGAGCGCCATCGACGCAGCGCTGCAACTGCGCAAGGAAATCCGCGCCGCCGGGCAGACCGCCGACGACATCGAGCGGATCGAGATCCAGAGCTTCGAGGCCGCCGTCAGCATCATCGGCAGCGAGCCGGAGAAGTGGCGCCCCACCAGCCGCGAGACGGCCGACCACTCGATGGGCTACATGGTCTGCGCGGCGCTCTACGACGGCGACGTGACGAAGAAGACCTTCGACCCCAAGCGCTTCACCGAGCCCAAGGTGCTGGCGCTGCTCGACCGCACCACCATCCGCGAATCCGCCGAGCTCAACGCCGGCTACCCCAAGGGCATTCCCAACCGGCTCATCATCACCCTGCGCGGCGGCAAGCGGCTCGAGAAGCGCGTCGACTTCCCGCGCGGCCACGCCGGCAACCCCATGACCGACGCCGAGGTCGAGCACAAGTTCGCCACGCTGGCCCGCGGCGTGGTGAGCGACAAGACGCAGGCGGCGATCCTCAAGTCCGCCTGGAGCCTCGACCAGGCCCGCAACTGCAACGCCGTCTGGGCATTCCGCGCCTGACGCCGCGCTGCGCAACGTTCCGCCGCTGCGCAATGCACACGCCGCGCACGGCGCCGCGCGCCGTCGCGCGAGTCGCGGTACGCCGGCACCACTGGCGCAATCGACGCCATTCAGCTATACTCCCGCCGAACACAACACGGAGAACACACACCATGTCCGCCGTCGCCAAGGACCCCTTCGGCGCCATCGACACCCTCAAGACCCCCGCCGGCGAATTCCGCATCTGGCGACTCGATCGGCTGAAATCCGTCGGCCCGATTGACCGCCTGCCGTTCTCGATCAAGGTGCTGCTCGAAAACGCCCTGCGCAACCTCGACGGACTGTCGTGCACCGCCGACCACGTCCGCGCGCTGGCCAACTGGAAGCCCAACGACCCCAGCCCGGCCGAGGTGCCCTTCATGCCGGCGCGGGTCGTGCTCCAGGATTTCACCGGCGTCCCCTGCATCGTCGACCTGGCGGCCATGCGCTCTGCCGTCGCACGGGCCGGCGGAGATCCGAAACGCATCAACCCGCTTGTCCCGGTCGACCTGGTGATCGACCACTCGGTGCAGGTCGACGTCTTCGGCCGGCCCGACGCGCTGGCAGAGAATTCCCGCATCGAGTTCGAGCGCAACCGCGAGCGCTACGAGTTCCTCCGCTGGGGACAGCAGTCGTTCCGCGGACTGCGGATCGTCCCGCCCGCCACCGGGATCGTGCACCAGGTCAACCTCGAATACCTCGCCTCGGTCGTCACCACGCGCACGCTGGCCGGCACACCCGCCGCCTTCCCCGACACGCTCGTCGGCACCGATAGCCACACCACCATGATCAACGGCCTGGGTGTGCTCGGCTGGGGCGTCGGCGGCATCGAGGCCGAGGCCAACATGCTCGGCCAGCCGATCTACATGCTCGTGCCCGACGTGATCGGCTTCCGGCTGACCGGGCGACTGCGCCCCGGCGCGACCGCGACCGACCTGGTGCTCACCGCGACGCAGATGCTGCGCAAGAAGGGAGTCGTCGGAAAGTTCGTCGAGTTCTTCGGCGCCGGGCTCTCCACCATGTCGCTGGCCGACCGCGCCACGCTCAGCAACATGGCGCCCGAGTATGGCGCCACGATGGGCTTCTTCCCGGTCGACGCCGAGACGCTGGCCTACATGCGCCGCACCGGGCGCGACGCGAACGGCATCGCGCTGGTCGAGCAGTACTGCAAGCTGCAAGGCCTGTTCCGCACCGACGACACGCCGGACCCGGTCTTCTCCGACACGCTCACGCTCGACCTGGCGACCGTCGAGCCGTCGCTGGCCGGGCCGAAGCGCCCGCAGGACCGCGTCCCGCTGCCGCGCGTCAAGGCCGAGTTCGCCGCGGCGCTGACCGCCCCGGTCGCGCAGCGCGGTTTCGCGCTGAACGCGGACCAGGTGGCGCGAACCGCCGTCGCCCGCGACAATAGCCATTCGGCCACGCTGCGCCACGGCTCGGTCGTCATCGCCGCCATCACGAGCTGCACCAACACCAGCAACCCGGCCGTCATGATGGCGGCCGGACTGCTCGCCAAGAAGGCGGTCGAGCGCGGCCTGGCGCGCAAGCCGTGGGTGAAAACCAGCCTGGCGCCCGGCTCGCGCGTCGTCAGCGAATACCTCGACGCCGCCGGACTGACGCCGTTCCTCGAAAAACTCGGCTTTCACACCGTCGGTTACGGCTGCACCACCTGCATCGGCAACTCCGGCCCGCTGCCGACCGCGATCGAACAGGCCGTCAAGGAGGCCGACCTGGTCGTCGCCGCCGTCCTGTCCGGCAACCGGAACTTCGAAGGGCGCGTTCACGCCGCGGTGAAGGCCAACTATCTCGCCAGTCCGCCGCTGGTGGTCGCCTACGCCATCGCCGGATCGATCGACATCGACCTGGCGACCGAGCCGCTGGGGCGCGACGCCGCCGGCCAGCCGGTCATGCTGCGCGACCTCTGGCCCGACCCGGCCGAGGTCGAGCAGGCCATGGCGCGTTTCATCACCCCCGAGATGTTCCGCCGCCGCTATGCCGACGTGCTGACTGGCGACGCCGCCTGGCGCGCCATCTCGGTCGCGGCCGGCGACGCCTATCGCTGGAACGAGTCGAGCACCTACATCCAGGAGCCGCCTTTCTTCGTCGACCTGCCACGCGAGCCGGGCCGCATCGGCGACATTCAGGGCGCGCGCGCCCTGGCCGTGCTCGGCGATTCGATCACCACCGACCACATCTCGCCCGCCGGCTCGATCGCCCCGTCCAGCCCCGCCGGGAAATACCTGCTGAGCCTGGGCGTCAGCGCCTTCGACTTCAACAGCTACGGCGCCCGCCGCGGCAACGACCGCGTCATGGTCCGCGGAACCTTCGCCAACCTCCGGCTGCGCAATGCGCTGGCCGGCGGCGCCGAGGGCGGCGTGACCGTGCATCTGCCCGGCGGCGAGCCGATGGCGATTCACGACGCCGCGATGCGCTACCGCGAGTCGCACACGCCGCTGGTGATCCTCGCCGGCGCGGAATATGGTTCGGGTTCGTCGCGCGACTGGGCCGCCAAGGGCGTCATGCTGCTGGGGGTGCGGGCCGTGCTGGCGGTCAGCTTCGAGCGCATCCACCGCAGCAACCTGGTCGGCATGGGCGTCCTGCCGTTGCAGTTCAAGCCCGGCCAGACGCGCGAATCGCTCGGCCTGACGGGGCACGAAACATTCGACGTGCGCGGCCTGTCCGACGCGCTCAAGCCCGGCCAGGCGCTGCGCGTGACCGCCACCGCCGCCGACGGCAAGCGCACCGAGTTCGAGGTGAGCTGCCGCATCGACACGCCGATCGAGGTCGAGTACTACCGCCACGGCGGCATTCTGCAGATGGTGCTGCGGAACCTGTCGCGCGGCTAGCGCCGCGGGATGAATGCCCGTCACGGGCTCCCCGAACTACCCGGAGGAAACCAGGTCATGATCCGATACCTTGCCTTCGTGGCCGCGCTGTTGCTCGCGGCGACCGCGGCCCGCGGCCAGTGCCTCGGGCTGCAAACCAGCGGCGCGCAGATCACCGTTCACTCGTCCCTCACGGGCTATCGCCTGCGGCCCGCCGTCGCCTACAGCGCCACCAGCGATCGCTACGCCGTCGCCTGGACCGAGGCGCCCGCCGGCACGGACAACGATGTCTACTACCGGTTCATCAACTCCGACGGCAGCCTGATGGGCGACACCACGCCCGTGGTTCAGAAGCTCCAGTCGCAGTCCAACGCCGAGATCGCCTGGAACGGCACCGACAACAACTTCCTCATTACCTGGGAGTCGCAGGAATCCGGCCAGGACGGCTTCGGCCGCACGCTCACGCCGGCCGGCGCGCTGGGAGCCAACGACTTTCAGATCATCGATGCCGCCAACGAAGTGCGCGTCGCCTATGGCAGCAGCGGAAATCGCTGGATGGTGACCGCGCGGACCGGCGGCTGCTCGGCACAGCGCGTCAACTCGAACGGCACGCTCGAGGGGCTGGTCATCCCCGTGCATCAGTCGGGGTCCGTCGCGCCCAACGGCGACGTCGAGTACGACTCGGTCAACGGCCGCTTTCTGGCCGTCTGGCGCGACCAGTCGGCCCAGAACATTCAGGCGCGGATCATCAAGCCCGACGGCACCTTCCAGACCAACCAGTTCAAGGTGAACGACGTCTATCCGTTCTACATTCGCGCCGCCTTTTCGCCGGCGGCTTCACAGTTTCTGGTCGTCAGCGACCGGTCCGGCCAGTCTGGTCTGCGCGGGCAGTTCGTCACCGCGGCCGGCGCGCCGACCGGCAGCCTGATTACGATCACCGACGCCGCGTTCACCGATCCGAAGGTTGTCTACAACGCCGCAACCGACGTTTACGTGGTCATCGCCCTCCGCAACAATCAACTGGCCAGCTTCGTCGTGCGACCCGACGGCACCGTCACGGCCGATCGCGTCACCGTTGCCTACAACGTCGGCGATGGGCACGACATCGCCTACAACAGCGACGATGGAAGCTGCCTGGTCGTGTGGACCGATCAGCTGGGCGACCAGTCCCGCATCCTCGCTCAAGAGCTCGACTTCGGCGGCAGCGCGCTGCTCTGCCCGATCGCCGTCTGCGGCGTGCCGCTGTGCGGGTTCGGCTACCTCGCCATGATGCCCTGGACCCTGCTCGGACTGTGGGGCCTGCGCCGCGCCGCGCGGCGGCGCATGGCCCGGCTACGCTGAATCGCGCTTCGCCGCGCGGGCGCGCTTCAGTGGCGCCGAAATGGCGGCCGGGGCGCCCCCGATCTTCAACGCGCGCTCGACCTCGCCGGCCAGTATTGCCAGCATGCCGAGACAGTGCAGGTACGTCGTCTCGCGGCGGCGCAGCGCGGTCGCGAGGCAGAGGTCCAGTGACGCCGCGTCACGACGACTCGGCCGCTGCGGCACCAGGTACCCACCCAGCGTGTCGGCGCGCGTCTCCTCGGGCAGCCCGGGGGGCAGGTCGACCCCGATCGCGGCCAGGTCGGCAAAGTGCACGTCCGCCCGTTCGAGCTGGGCCCGCAGCAGCCGTTCAGCCGACGCGACGATCTTCTCGTCCGCCGAATAGTCATGCTTCACGGCTGCCGCCAGTCGCGCCAGATGGAGCTCGCGCCCCGCGCGTTGGATCGTGCGATCGGCCTCCTCGAGTCGATGCAGGCAGGCCAGCAGCCGCGCCGCGTCCGCCGCGCTGGCCGCCTGTTCGCTCAGCCGCTGGCGCACCGCCGGCACCTGGGCGAGCTGCAGCGCGACCAGCAGCCGCACGCGCAGCGGCTTGGCGGCCTCGGCAATCTTCGCCCGATCGCGCTCCAGCGCCTCCGACATCTCCTCCGCCTGGCGTTTCAGCTCCGGCAGGGGCGCCGCCGTCAGGCCGAACTGGGCCCATTCGATCCGCGTCACGCCGCAACCCATGATGGCGGCCACCCCCTGCATCTTTTGCTGGCGCTCTGCGAGCGCGTCAAGCGCTTCCCACAGCGCCGCGAGCTGGCCCGCCGCGCGCGGCGACTGGGCCGCGGCGGCGCGCAGAATATCGCGCGACTTGCCGGCGTCGCCGGGCGGGCCGACGTGATCGCGCTGCGGCCAGATCGGCCGGTCCGGGCTGACGGCGCGGGAATAGTAGGTTGCGATGGCGTGCGCGCTGGTGATCGCGTGCAGATCGTCGATGACCAGGTCGCGGACGGATTGCAGGTTCTGCGACTCGACGGGCCAGTGAAACCCGTCGCGATAGACCCGCAGCGTCACCGCCTTGGCGACCATCGCCGGATTCGACAGCAGATCAACGCCGCGCCCGGTCGCTTCGAGCACGCCGGTCCGCGGGACCGCCAGCGCGCGGGCAACGCGATCGGCGTCGCTGGGATGGCTCGCGAACCAGCCCGCGGGGGTGTCGTCGATTCCCGTCGGGTCGTCCGGCGCGAGCCGGTCGCCGGGCGGGCCGGCACGATAGCCGATCAGCGACGGGAGATTGTCCGGCACGCGCCGCTCCTGCCACGAGACCACGGCATCGCTCAGGACGCGTTCGAATGCGACGTGAATTTGCGGCAGCCGGCGCATGGTGGCGACGAACTCGGCGCTGCCGATGACGGCGATCTCGCACGCGTCGGCGTCGTACTCCTGCCGGCGCAGCAGCACGGCGGACACGACCCGGCCGATCACCATGAGAACCTTCAGCAGCTGGCGATTCAGCCACACGCACAGCTGCGTGAACATGATCACCAGCGCCAGCCGGTGGTAGAGGCGTGCGCGCAGGCCTTCCAGCCAGGCATCCCAGGCATCGCGCTGCATGGCGACGCGCTCCAGCCAGTCCGTCATGCGGCAGATCACCCAGGTGAGCCGCATGCCCGCGCCCTGGCGCAGGTGGGCCAGCTCGTGCGCCATCACGCCCGCAAACTGAGTGAGCGACAGCCCCTCCAGGAGCGGCAGACCGATGACGAGCTCGAGGCGCCGGCCGAACAACGACCGCAACCCGTCGCCGAGGCTGGCGGCGGCGTTGACGCCAGCGAATACGGAGATGCGCCGCGGCAGCGGCGCGCCGATCCGCTCGCACAGCGCCTCGAGGAACTCGTACAGGCGCGGCTCGTGCTCGCGCTCGAGCGTGAGCGGGATCTCTTCGTCAACGCGCCGCGCAAAGAGCGGCTTGAACATGAACACGACGACGATCGGTCCGGCGACCAGCGGCGCGACGTATACCAGCAGCCGCGCCGCGTAGGTCCGCGCCACGTAGCTCCGCGCCGAGGCGGTTGGCGTGTCGAGCAGCAGGATGCCGGCATGATGCGTGGCGTGGTAGTACACGCCGTAGCCCACGGCGGCGATGATCGCCAGGTACGCCAGCGGCAGCAGCAGCAGGCACAGCGCCACGACCGCCGCGGCAAGCCGGTAGCCAAAGCCGGCGGGCGAATGCTCCGGGTCACCTGTGAAGCGGTAGCGGCACGGGGCGCGGCGCGGCGCGGTTGCAGGTTCGGGCTCCATGGATAACTCCGCGGCTGGCGCGCGGCGTACCGCTTCCGGCGCGAGCGACGCTGATTGCGTGCACACATTGTATGAAATACGGCGGGAGGATGTACACGGCGCGCGGCTGGCGTCACTCTTTCTTTGCGCTGCGAGCACGGCCCGCGAAGTTTCGCGAAAGGCCGTCGCCGCGGGAAAACCCCCGACCGCGTGCGTGTCATTCTGACTCTGGCGCGAAAGCTCAACGGAGCGGATACACTGCCGCGCGCCGCGAGACCTGAGAGACGAGCCATGCTGCCGACACCGGCTGAGTTCAGTTCACCGCGCCAGTTGCCGCTCTGGCTGCTGCTGCTCTGCGCGGTGGCGGGCGTGGCTTGCGTGTGTGGCGGGCCGCCGCTGGCCGAGCACGAGGGGATCGTGGCGCTGATCGCGCGCCAGACGCTGCGCGACGGCGACTGGCTCTTCCCGCGCTGCATGGACGAGCCGTTCCTCATCAAGCCGCCGCTCACCCCGTGGCTGATCGCCGTCGCCGCGAAGCTGCTGCCGGCCGACGCCGCCACCGGTCTGCCCGTATCCGCGATTGCCGCCCGCCTGCCGTCGCTGCTGGCGACCGTCGGCACCGTGCTGGTGCTCTGGCGGCTGTCGCGGACGATGTTCGGCCCGGCGCTCGCGCGCCTCACGGCCTTTCTCTACGCCACGATGATCGGCAGCTGGCTCTTCGCGCTGAACGCCACCGCCGAGGCCGGCCTGACGTTTTTCTGCACGCTGGGCGGTGCGGCGTTCTATTGGGCGATTTCGAGCGCCACGCCGGCGCAGCGCCGCGCCCACCTGCTGCTCTTCTACGTCGCGTTCGGCCTGGCGATGCTTACCAAGGGGCCGATGCCGTTGTCGGTGCTGGGCGTGCCGCTGGCGGCGTGGTGGTTTCTGGAGCGAGCGGTGCGCGCCTGGGCGGCCGGCGGCATGGGCTCGATCGGCCACGCGGGCAGACTGGCGATCTTGCAGTTCGCACGGCGGCTCTGGTCGGCGCTGACGCGCCTGGGGCTGATCTGGGGGCTGCCGCTGTTCGCGCTCTGTTTCGTGCCGTGGATGTTCTACGTGGCGCACCGCTGGCCGGCCGTGTGGGAGCTGTGGAACTTCGAGTACCTGCAGCGCTTCAAGGGGCACTACTCCGGCAAGGCGCAGCCCGGCCCGTGGTATTACGTGCCCATCCTGCTCGGACTGGCGGCGCCATGGTGCCTGTCGCTGCCCGAGGCGCTGGCGTCGCCGTTTCTGGCGCGTTACCGCGCGCAGCGCCGCGCGCTGACGTTCGCCTGGTTCTGGTCGGTGGTCGGCCTGGGCACGATGGCCGTCATGACCTTCAAGAAGCCGTACTACATCCTGCCGGCGCTGCCGGGCTGCGCGCTGCTGCTCACGCCGGTGCTGGCGCGGCTGTTCCTGCATCCGGCGGCGCTCGACGTGCGGCGGGCGCGCTGGGCGGTCGCGGCGGCGGTCGGCGGCGTGGCGGTCGCGGCCGTCGTCGGACAGGTCGTCGCGCAGCGCAAGTATGCCGAGGTCTTCGCCAGCGCCGAACTGCGCTGGGCGATTCCGGCGGGCGGCGCGGCGCTGGTCGCCGGCGTGGCGCTGTGCGGCTGGCTCTATCTGCGCGGGCGCCGCGCCGGCAGCCTGGCGACGCTCGGGCTGACGGCGCTGTCGGTCGCCTCGCTCACCTGGATCGGCTTCGGCCCGCGCCTCGCCAGCGCCGACGACGCCGTAACCGTGGCCCGCGAGCTCGACCGCCGCGGCATTCCCCCCGGCGAGCCGCTCTACTGGATCAGCAACCGGCCCGACGCCCGGCTGCCGTTCTACTCGCACCGCACCATTCGCCGCGCGCTCGAGACCTACCGGCTGATGGCGGCCGAGGCCGGCGACGAGGTCGACAACCTCGACAGCCAGCGGCAGGTCGCCGAGCGGGCCGCCGCGCTGCTCGACGGCCAGGAGCCGGTGCTGATGCTCTTCCAGCGCGGGCAGCTGAAGCGCTTTCAGGAGGCCTTCCGGCCGACGCGGCTGGTCGAGTTGTTCAGCGTCGATCGCGGCCGACCGGGCGACGACCGGTCGGACTGGGTCGTCATTTCCAACGTCCCGCGCTGGGCGAAGCGGAACAGCGGCTGAGGCGACATCATCCGCGACCGTGCCCGGGGCCGATATTGACGACATGGGCGCGAAGGCCAGCGGCCGGCATCAGGCGGCAGTGATTCCATTTCGGATCGGCGCCCAGGATCGCATCGAAGTCCTGCTCATCCGGCGCAAGGTGCGGACCAAGTGGTCGGTGCCCAAGGGCTGGATCGAGCGCGGCCAGACGCCGCGCGAGGCCGCCATGTGCGAGGCGGTCGAAGAGGCCGGCGCCCTGGGCGAGCTCTCGCCTCATCCGGTCGGACAGTTTCAGCACGACAAGGCCGGCCGCAAGCGCGACGTGCAGGTCTTCTTGTTGCGTGTGGTGCAGTTGCAGCTACAGTACGCCGAGCGGCGCATTCGCGAGCGCGAGTGGTTTGCCCTCGCCGACGCTGCCGTCCGCGCCCGGCCCGACGCCGTGTGCGATCTCATCCGCCGGCTGCCGACGCTCATCCGCCGCGGCCCCCGCGGGCAGGTGGCGTTCGTGCGCACGCCGCCCGCATCGGCCGACGACCCTGCCGACGCGGACTGAGCGCACCGCCGAGCGGCCGCACGGCAGGGTCGGCCCGCATGTCGCCGAACTCTTCAGCCCGAGCCCAGGCGCTCTTCCAGCAGGCCACGGCGCTGCCCGCCGCCCAGGTCGATGCGTTCCTCCAACAAGCCTGCCGAGGCGATGCCGCGCTGCACCAGGAGGTTCAGGCGCTGGTCGACCTGGCGCGCCGCGCCAAGGGCATGGCAGTTCCACCGCGGCCGGTCGAATCGGATCCGCCGCTCGCCGAGACAGCGGCGCTGGTCGGCAGTCCGGCGTCCCGCGCGCGCGGCGGCGCGGCGCCGCAGATTCCCGGATACGAGATCCTGCGCGAGCTCGGGCAAGGCGGCATGGGCGTCGTCTACCAGGCGCGCGACCTGCGCCTCGACCGGCTGGTGGCCGTCAAGACGCTGACGGCCGACGATCGCTCGGCCGAACGGCTCGAGCTGCTGCGCCGCGAGGCCCGGCTGGCGGCGCGGCTGCATCATCCGAACATCGTCGCGATCCACGCGCTGCTCGAAGACGGCGATCCGCCGTGCGTTGCCATGGAGTGGGTCGACGGCGTGCCGCTCGATGTCGCCGCGCGGCGGATGGACTTCCGCGAGATCGCCCGGACGATGATCAAGGTCGGCCGGGCCGTCGACTACGCGCACGAGAAAGGCGTCGTCCACCGCGATCTGAAGCCGGGCAACATTCTGCTCGACCGCGACGGCGAGCCGCGATTGCTGGATTTCGGCCTGGCGCGAGCCATCGCCCGCGCCCCGACCGACTCATCCATGCAGGCCATCAAGGGCACGCCGCTGTTCATGGCGCCCGAGCAGTTTCTCTCGCCGACCGACGTCGGTCCGGCGGCCGACATCTTCGCGCTCGGGCTGGTGCTCTACGCCCTGCTGACCGGCGGGCCGCCGCCGCACCCCAGCGGCCAGTTCACCCCCCAGGCCTGGGCCAACCGCGACCTGCCCCTGCCGCGGCAGATCAATCCTGACATTCCCGAGGCGCTGCAACGAATCTGCCTGACGGCCTGCGAGCCGCTGCCGGAGGATCGCTATTCCAGCGCGGCGCGGCTGACCGAGGACCTGCAGCGCTTCCTCGAAGATCGCCCGGTTCACGGCCGGCCGACGCGCTACGCGCAGCTGCTCGAGGACCGCGTGCGGGTTCACATCGACGCGCTGACCGAGTGGCAGTCGGAGCACCTGATCACGCGGCGCGAGGCCGACTCGCTGCAGGAGCGCTACCTGCGGCTGCTCTTTGCCGAGTCGCTGTGGGTGCCGGGCGCGCGGCGCCTCCGCGTCGGCCCGGTGCTGGTGCAGGTGGGCGGCTGGCTGGTGGTCATCAGCACCATTCTCTGGATGGCGTTCTACTGGCGCGACCTGAGCGCGCTGAAGCGCGTCTTCGCGGTCGGCGTGCCGGCGCTGATCATCAACGGCGCGGCCTTCGCGCTCTGGAAACGCTCAAACGAGCTGCTGGCGCTGCTCTTCAGCGTGGTCGGGACGCTGCTCGTGCCGCTCTTCGCAAGCACCGTGCTGTTTGAGCTGAACCTGCTTTCCACGCGCAGCTTCCGCGAAAGCGGCGGCGACGGGCGACTCGTCGTGCATGCGCTGCTGCGCGACACGCGGCAGGCCGACGTGACGACGCTGCGCGACACGGGCGAGTCCGTCCGCGCGGTCGTCCCGATCGAACGGCTGCGGACCGACTATGAACTGCTGCCCGGCGACTACTTCACCAACCGCCAGCGGGCCTGCGCGCTGTGGCTCGCGACCGCCTATGCCTGCGCGCTGCTCTCGCAGAAGCGCTACGCGCTGCTCTCGGCGACGCTCTGCGTGCTGCTGGTGTTCGCCTATTCCAGCCTGCTGTTCCTGCTCGGGCTCAAGGCCTGGCTGCTGGACGAGCGCTTTGCGCGGGCGGCGCTCGCGTTCGTGCCGGTCCTGGGGCTTGCTTACCTGCTCGCGCGACGGCTGGACCGCCCCGGGCTCGAGCACCTGGCCGGCCCGTTCTATGCAACCGCAGGCATCGGCATTCCGCTCGTGCTGGGCGTGCTGGCGATGGACGTGCCGAAAAGCGGCTGGCACCTCAGCGGTCCGGGGCTGAACCAGTGTCGCGAGCTGCTGTTCTCCGCCTGCGGCGTCCTCTTCTTCGTAATCGCCTGGCTGCACGACCGCTCGGGCCGGCGCCTGCGCCGCATCTGGGGAAACCTCTATTTCAAGCTGGTGCCGCCGTGCCTGGTCGTGCCGATCGACTTTCTCAGCCACGAATCGCTCTGGAGCCTGGGAAAGCTGGGCGGGGCGGAGTTCGAGGCCGCCGAGCTGGCCATCCCGCTGTTGTGCGCCATCCTGATTGTCGTGGGCACGATCAACCAGCTGCGCTGGTTCACCTATTACGGCCTGCTGCACCTCGCGATCTTCCTGGTGCTGACCACCGACCGGCACTTCCGCCTTTATCTCCGCTGGCCGATGGTGGTCGTCGTCCTCGGCGCCGTGGCAATCCTGATCGGCCTGTGGCTCGAGCACTGGCGCAGCACGCATCAGCGCGCCGTGAAGCACTGACGCCCCGGGGCGCCGCCGGCTCTGTCGCGGCCGGTCGATCGGCGGTATGATCGTGCGGTGCCACAAGACCACATTCGAAACGTTGCCATCATCGCCCACGTCGACCACGGCAAGACCACGCTGGTCGACTGCCTGTTGCGCCAGAGCGGCACCGTCCGCACCGAGGCCGTGCCCCACGACCTGATCCTGGACTCCAACCCGCAGGAGCGCGAGCGCGGCATCACCATCTTCGCCAAGAACTGCGCCATCCGCTGGAAGGACTACAAGATCAACCTGATCGACACGCCCGGTCACGCCGACTTCGGCGGCGAGGTCGAGCGCGTCCTCAAGATGGCCGACGGCTGCCTGCTGCTGGTAGACGCCTTCGAGGGGCCGATGCCGCAGACGCGCTTCGTGCTGCGCAAGGCGTTCGAGTTCAAGCTGCGGCCGATCGTGGTCATCAACAAGATCGACCGGCCCGACGCCCGCATCGACGAGGTGCTCGACGAGATCTTCGACTTGTTTGTCGAGCTGGGGGCCGACGACGCCACGCTCGACTTCGCCACGCTCTACGCCAGCGGCAAGGCCGGCTACGCGCGCCGCGACCCGGCCGACGCCAACACCGACATCACGCCGTTGTTCGAGGAAATCGTCGCCCGCGTCACGCCGCCGCACGACGACCCGAACGGCGCCCTGCAGATGCTCGTCACCACGCTCGACTACAACGACTACGTCGGGCGGATCGGCGTGGGGCGCGTCTTCTCGGGGCGGATGCGCGCCGGGCAGATGGTCACGCTCATCCGCCGCGACGGTCACCACGTCAAGGAAAGCGTTGACATCCTCTACGCCTTCGAGGGGCTGGGGAAGGTGCGGGCCGAGGCAGTCGAGGCGGGCGAGATCGTCGCCGTCGCCGGGCTGCCCGACGTGGGCATCGGCGACACCATTGCCGACGCCGAGAACCCGCGCCCGCTGCCGGTCATCAACATCGACGAGCCGACGCTGACCATGGTCTTCAGCGTCAACGATTCGCCGTTTGCCGGGCGCGAGGGGAAGTACCTCACCACGCGCCACCTGCGCGAGCGGCTCGACCGCGAGCTGCAGAGCAACGTGGCGCTGCGCGTCGAGGACATGCCGCAGCGCGACAGCTTCCGGGTCTCCGGGCGCGGCCTGCTGCACCTGGGCGTGCTGATTGAAACCATGCGCCGCGAAGGCTTCGAGCTTCAGGTCGGCAAGCCGCGGGTCATATTCCGCGAGCTGAACGGCCACAAGACCGAGCCGATCGAATATCTCGTCATCGACGTGCCCGCATCGATGCAGGGGGCGGTCATCGAGCTGTGCGGCACGCGCCGCGGCGAGATGGTCAAGATGGAGCTGATCGAGGGGCGCACCCACATGGAGTTCACCATTCCGGCGCGCGGCCTGATCGGCCTGCGGACGCGCCTGCTGAACGCCACCCGCGGCGAGGCCATCCTCCACCACAGCTTCTACGAGTACGAGTTGCTGCGCGGCGCCATTCCGCAGCGCACCAACGGCGTCATGATCGCCAGCGAGTCCGGCCGCGTCACCGCCTACGCCATCGAAGGGCTGGCCGACCGCGGCGTCTTCTTCGTCAAGCCCGGCGACGAGATCTACGCCGGCCAGGTCGTCGGCGAACACTGCAAGGACGACGACATCGAGGTCAACGTCGCGCGGCTGAAGAAGCTCACCAACATGCGCGCCGCCTCGGCCGACAAGACGGTCGTGCTCCGCCCGCCGCGCGAGCTGCCGCTCGAACTGGCCCTTGAATACATCGACGAGGATGAACTGGTCGAAGTGACCCCCGGCGGGGTCCGGCTGCGCAAGCGCCTGCTCGACCCGAACGCCCGCAAGCGCCAGGCGCGCGCCGAGGCGCAGTCGGCCGACGCGACGACCTCGTAGCGCCGGTCCGACTCGGCCCCGCTGCGTTCCGTGCGGATTCTGCCATGACGAGCGATTCAGTCCTGGCCGCGGCCCGCCGCGTCGAGCATGCCTGGTCGGCCCAGTTGTCTCTGGCCGACGAGCTCGGTATCGCCACCGCCTATGCCTGCGGCGCCTTTCCCGAATCGCCCGCCGCCAACCTGGTCCGCGACGCATCGCTGATCGACGCCGCGCCCGCCGACGCCTTCGAACAGGTCGAACGCCACTTTTCGCAGCGCGGCGCGACCTGTTTGCGCTGGGTGCCGGCCGCGGGTGAGCCGGTCGAACCCCACGCCGCGCTGCTGTCGCCGCGCGGCTGGGCGCGGCGCGACGGCTGCGTGCTGGCGCTGCGCGACTGGCCGACGTTGCCCGCGGTCGATCGCAGCGTGCGGATCGTGCCCGCGCGGGCCATGCGTCGCGCACTCACTGCGACGTTTCTCGACCCGGCCGATGGCGGCTGGTCCGAGGCGACGCGCCGCGCCCGCGCCGCCGAGCTGGCCGAGCGGTTGAACGACGCCAACACCGACGCCTTCGTGGCGCTGATCGGCGACGAGCCGGCCGGGCGGGCGGTCTATCACGAAGTCGGCGACCTGGCGGCGCTGCGCGATCTGTATGTCGTGTCGGGCATGCGCGGGCGCGGCGTGGCGCGGGCGATGCTGGCGCACCTGCTGCTGCTGGCGCGGCGGCTGTCGCCGCGGATGCTGCTGGCGTTTGTGCCCGACAGCGCGGCCGCCGCGCGGACCCTGCTCGAGCGTCGCGGCTTCGACGGCGCCGCGGCCACGGTCGAGTTCGACCGCCACGGAATGTAACCATGTCCGACGCCGCCCTGGCGCGACTGATCGACTTCGCGCGCTCGAACCGCACGGTCGCCTTCACCGGCGCGGGCATCAGCACCGAGAGCGGCATCGCCGACTTCCGCAGCCCCGGCGGCGTCTGGTCGCGCCACCAGCCGATCCCCATCGACGACTTCCTTGCCAGCCACGACGCCCGCCGACGCTTCTGGGCGGCGCGACGCGAGATGTACGACACCTTCGTCGCCGCCCGGCCCAATGCCGGCCACCACGCTTTGGCGCGGCTCGAATCCGCCGGCCGGCTCGAGGCCGTCATCACCCAGAACATCGACGAACTGCACCAGCTGGCCGGCAGCCGCCGCGTGCTCGAGCTGCACGGCACCGCGCGACACGTCCTCTGTCTCGACTGCCAGCGCCGCTATCCGGCCGGAGACATTCAGGCGCGGCTCGTCGCCGGCGAGGAAGTGCCGACGTGCGACGCATGCGGCGGCTGGCTGAAATCGGCGACGGTCTCGTTCGGGCAGGCGCTGCCGGCCGACGTGCTCAACGAATCGTTCCGGCTCGCGCAGGAGTGCGAGCTGTTCCTGGCGATCGGCTCGTCGCTGGTGGTGCAGCCGGCGTCGCTGCTGCCCGCCGCGGCGCAGCAGGCCGGGGCGCGGCTGGTCATCCTCACCCGCAGCGAGACGCCGCTGGACGCGGTCGCCGACGTCGTCATCCACGCCTCCATCGGCGAGACGCTGGCCGCGCTGGTCGGTGCGCTGGCGGCCGAGGGGCTGCTGCCCGGGGGGTAGCGAAAAAAGAGGCGGGGCCCGGCGGATGCCTGTGCACCGCGCCGGACCCCGCTGCATTCGCGCGCTCGATGACTACGACTTGCGGACGTAGTCAATCGACATCATCTTGTACTCTTTGCCGGTCTTCGGATCGGTGCCATACATCTCCATCGTCTTCGTGCTGGCGCCGGTCTCCTTGTCGATCTCGCGCATCGTGACCGCCTTCTTGGCGATCGGGCAGTTGTAGGTGTAGGTCCAGGTGAGCGTCTTGCCATCGGCCGACAGCTCGCCGGTGCCGGTCATCATGCCCGTGCCGCAGTTGTCGATCCACGTGCCGATGAACTTCTGCGTCACGTTGTCATAGCCATAGATGCCGTGACCCATGAACGGGCCCATGCCCGGCATGTCGCCCGACACCTCGACCTGGATGAACCGGCCGTCCATCATCGGCGTGATCTTGGTGGTCGACTCGCTGTGAGTCGCCTCGGCGCCCGGCGCCATCCACATTGTGTTCTTGCCCTGCCACACGCCCGCCTGCCGGGTGAGGTGCTCGTGCATCTTGCCCGGGGTACCCGCCATCATGCAGGCCTTCATGTCCGCCTCGGTCCAGCCCGGCGGGAGCTTCATCTCCGGCGGCTTGTCGCCGGCGGCCGGCTGACCGGCCTTGGGCGGATCGGCGATCGCGAACGACGCGACCACGCCCGCCGCAAACACAACACCACAGGCAATCCAACGATTCCGATTCATGACCTGTCTCCGAGCCGATCGGCCGACCGGGTCGCCGAACGTCGACCACCAAGCCAGCCACCCAATTTTTCGGGGCAGTCATTATACCCAGCCGGGCCGATCGTCGCGTCGGCTGGATCGTCGCGCCGCGCCGCGCCCTGGTCTGCCTAACCGCACATTGTCCGAACTTCCGCCAGGATCAGACGTTGGGAAGTACGTAGGTACTTTCGCAAAACCGCCCGCGCTGGCCGCCGCTCAGCTCGCCGCCGACCACGCCTTCGCCGCCGACTCGAACCACTTCTGCCCCCACCGCGCCGCGCCAGAGAGCAGCAGCGCCCCACACGCCACCGGCGCGATCGGCCGGCGCTGACACAGGAACGGCACCACGGCCGCCGGCGCCGCGGGCAGCGCCACCAGCGCCACGTGCTCGTCCGCCGCCTCCGCACCGCGCATGGCCGCCATCAACTCGGCCAGCCGCAGCCGCGTCCGCCCCTCGAACAGCAGCTCGGGCTGCACGATCTCGCGATCGCGAATCAGCCCGACGCAGTCGAATGACTCCAGCGCCGCCGCGCTCAGGCCGGCCTCTTCGTGCAGCTCGCGCAGCACGCTGGCGAAGACATCGACCGTTCCGTCGGGCCGGACGTCGACCGTCTCCAGCGTGCCGCCGATCGTGTGCACGTGGCCGCCGTGGAAGGCGACCCGCTGGCTCCGCCGGCCGAACACCAGGAAGCCGTCCGCCGTTTCGAGCGTGGCCGTCGTGCCGATCGGGTTGGCGAACCGCTCCCAGCCGAACTCGTCGAGCCGGTCGGCGTGATAGAGGTTGGTGCCGACAAACTCGCGATAGCCCGTGGGGCCGGTGCAGATCGCCAGCCCATCCTCGCGCTGCAGGTGCGAGCGGTAGCGGACCAGCCGGCCGTCGTAGAGCGACTGGTCGCGCTGCTGCGCAATCGCCAGCCGCGCCTCCCACTCGCGGGCGATGATTGCTTCGAGCTCCGGCGTCGTCGACCGCGGCACGTCTTCAAACGTGACGCGCACCGCATCGCGCGGAAACCGGCCGACCGCCAGCACGACAAAGGGCAGTTTCACGCGCTGCGCTCCGGGCCGCGGCGGCATCGGCGCCGGGTTCCCGCGGTCGATCAGTTCGCCGCCCGCCGCTCGTCCGCCCGCGGCTTCACCAGCTCCAGCACGCGGCGGAACTCGGGAGCGTCGCACCGCTCGACCCACTCGAAGATCATCGCTTCCACGGTCGTCACCACCGCGCCCGCCTGGCGCATCCGCTCGAACGCCACGTCGCGATCGGCGGCGCGCCGGCTGCCGGTCGCGTCGGCCAGCACGAACACCGCGTGGTCCACCCGCAGCAGCTCGATCGCCGTCTGCTGAATGCAGACGTGCGTCTCGACGCCCGCGAGCACGACGCACTCGCGCCGCGTCTGGCCGAGCGCGGCTCGAAAGCCCGGCTCGCCCCAGCACGAGCAGGTGCACTTGACCAGCGGCATCGTGCCGCGCGGCAGCACCGCCTGCACCGTCGCGATCGTGCCGCCAAGCCCCTCCGGGTTCTGCTCGGTTGCCAGCACCGGCACGCCGAGAATCGCCGCCGCCGACACCGCCCGGCACGCCCCGGCGATCACCGACTCGGCCTGCGCCACGGCGGGCATCATCCGCTCCTGCATGTCGACGATGACCAGCACCGCGTCTTCCCTGCGGGCCAGCGGAACGTGGGGCATGACTCGGGTTCCGGTGCAGACAGCGCCCCGGGCACGGCCGCGACCCGGCGGGTCGCCGCGCCTCGGCGGTGGCGCAGAGTTTATCCCGCGTTTCAGTTTCCCCCAATGCGCGGCGGTGATATCATCATACTGAGAGCGGCGATCCCAAGCGCCGCGAACCGGAAAACGCCGAGATCGGCCACTCGCCGTTCCGAGGGCTTCGTTGGTGGATGTCAGCGGCAAGGTCGTGATGATTACGGGCGCGTCGCGCGGGCTGGGGCGCTCGCTGGTGGAGCGATTCGCCTCGGCGGGCGCGGCCGTCGCCTTCTGCTCTCGACACTACGCCGACCTGACGGAAATTGAGTCGCGCTGCGCGACCTTCGGGGCCGGCGCCCTGGCGCTGCAGTGCGACGTCCGCTTCGAGTCCGACGTCATCCGCACCGTGCACCGCACCTTCGACCGCTTCCGCCGCATCGACGTGGTCATCAACGCCGCCGCCATCCGCGGCCCGCGCCTGCATATCTCCGCCCATCCGCTCGAGCCGTGGCACGAGGTCTTGCAGACCAACCTCACCGGCACCTACCTCGTCTGCCGAGAGGTCGTGCCCTACATGCAGCGCCTCGGGCGCGGCCTCATCATCAACGTGACCGACACCGCCGCAGGCCCGGCCCGCTCGAGCTGGGGCGCCTATTCCGCCAGCAAGTCCGGAGTCGAGGGGCTGTCGCGAACGCTCGCCGACGAGCTGCTGCCGCGCGGCATTCGCGTCGTCACCATCGACCCCGAGCTGCCGCCCGAGCTCTCGTCGCCGACGTACGAACACTGCCTCGACGCGTTTCTCTGGCTCGCGTCCGACGAGAGCGCCAGCCTCAGCGGGCAGCACCTCCGCGCATCGGAGTTCCGTCACCTGCGGCGGGCCCGCGTCGTTCACTGATCGACCTGGCTACTCCCCATTTTCCGCCCCGGCGGCCCGGCGCAGCTCAAACTCCGCGCCGCAACCGGCCCGCGGGCAGGCCACGCGCAGCGGTGCGGGCGTGGCGCCGCCGCGCATCTTGATCGCCGCCGCGACGATCACCGCCGCCGCGTCGAGGCACAATCCGCCAGGCACGGCCGGCCCAATGTCCGCGCTCCAGCCCGCCGCGCACGGCGCCGCGCAGACGTCGCGATGCGGCGCGCTGAGGCAGCGCAGCGTCAGCGGCGCGGCGGCACCCGCGGGCGCGGCCGGCGATGCGTCGGCGTCCGACTCGACGATCACGTCGGCGCCTTCGTCCATGGCCTGGTTGGCCAGCTCGTCGGCGCGGGCGTTCTGGGCGCGCGGCACGTGGGCAATCCGCCACCGGCCGAACGCCGACAGGCGCGACCGCGCCTCGTTGAACAGCGGGGCAATCAGCGGGCTCTTGACGCGATATTCGCCGTTAAGCTGGCGAACGAGCAGCTCACTGTCGGAGTGAATCAGCAGTTCGGTCGCGCCGCGTCCGGCGCAGAACTCGAGCGCCCGCAGCAGCGCCTGGTACTCGGCCTGGTTGTTCGTGGCTTCGCCGAGGAAATAGCCGGCCGCGAGCAGCGTGCGCCCGTCGCCGTCGCGCACCCACACGCCCGCCCCCGCGCGACCGGGGTTGCCGCGCGATCCGCCGTCAATGTTCGCCACGCATTTCATGCGCCGAGAACAGACACGCCCGCCGACACCTTATCCCGACCGCCCGGCCGTGGCGCGCTCCAGATAGAGGATCCGGCCGCAGGTCTTGCACATGATGGGGTCATCCTTGCTGATGATCTCGTTCACCTGCTGCAGCGTCACCGACATGTTGCAGCCGCCGCAGACGAATTCCTCCTTGCGCGGATTGGTGCGCGTCACCTCGGCCATCGCCTGCCCGTCGTGCTTCTCGGCGACGCGCGTGAAGACCTTCATGACCGTCGGGGGCACGCCCGCGGCGGCCTGCTCGCGCTCGCTGGTCAGACGCGCCAGCCGGTCGGCCACCTGCGCTTCATACTCGCCGGCCAGCCGGCGCAGGTCGGCCAGCCGCGCCTGCTCGACGCCGAGCTTGGTCTCCTCGTCGGTCAGCGCCTTGCGCGCGACGTCGATCTCGTTGAGAATGCCGATCGCCTTCTCTTCGATCTTGCCCACGTCGGCCTTGTCGGTGTTGAGCTGCGTCAGAACCGAGGCATATTCCTTGTTGGTCTTGGAAGTGTTCAGTGCCGTGCGCAGCTTGGCGATCCGCTCCTCGCTCGAGCGGATGTCGAGGCTCAGCCGGTCGCTCTCGATCTGCCGATCGCGAATGGCGCGACGCTTGGTCTCCAGGTCGCGCGTCAGCGTCTCGATCCGCCGCTCCTGGGCGCGCGCCGCCTGGGCCTTGGCGGCAATCCGCTGCTTCAGTTCGGCAAGCTGCAACTCGACTTCCTGAAGCCGGTGCAACGCCTCGACGACCACGCCCATGGTTGCGCTTCCTGTGGAACCGACCCGTCCGCGGCGCAGCTTCCCGCGACCGCCGATCGAGATGCCCGTACGTCGCCTCCTGCGGCCGCGCGCCGCTGGGGACGACGCGGCGCCGGTCCCGAATCGCTCCGGGGGGCGTGCGGGCTGACCTCCGACTAGCGCATATGGCGGCGCGCCGCGCTTCGCAAACCAATCGCGAAGGCGCCGCGGTCTGACCCGTTCGATTCGTCAACAGATGCGGGCCGCGTGTCCGCGGCAGCACGCCGAGCCGCACGTGCCCCGCGGCGTGAAGAGGTGCGTCTGACCGCCAGCTACGCCAGCACCGCCTCGGTGCACAGGCCGCCCCGCGCCGCGCCGCGCGGCTCGGCCCCGCCGCGCAACTGCAACTGCCCCGGCACCAGCACCTGCATCGGCACCGTGCCGGGTCGCCGATCGGCCGCCAGCCGCGCCACCCAGCCCGTCAGACGCGCCGCATCGAACTCATAGGTGACCAGCCGCGCCCGCTCGCCACACGGATCGCCGACGTCCAGCAGCGCCACGGCGCGCTCATCCAGCCGCCCGGAGGATTCGGCCTGCTCGACCGCCGCGCCGCCGATCAGCAGGCAGCCGGCATTGTCGGCCCGGCCGGACGCCAGCGCGACACTTTCGAGCGGCACGATCGCCTCCGGCGCGCCGCGGCGCCGGCATGCGGTGCGATATCCTTCCAGCGCGGCGCGCAGCTCGGCCGTGTCGACCGAGGCGGCACACGCCCGGACGGCCCGGCGACCGAGATCGAACAGATACTCGGTCAGCCGAAACGCTCCCTGCGCGAAGTCGGGGGCGACGGCGTTCACGCGCATCGCCGCCCCGACGCCGCCCAGCAGCACGGTCGAAATCTGCCGCCGCGCCAGCGAGAGAAGAAACGCTTCGTCCGGCGCGCCGCAGCCCGGGCGACGCAGCGGCTCGGCAATCTCGAACACCAGCGCATGCATCGGCTCAGTCGCGCGGAAGAAGCCCGGCCCGGCGCTCAGCGCGCCGTCGCCGCGCACCGTCACGTCGCTGCGCAGGTGACAGGTCTCGTCGCCGCCCAGCTCCAGCCGCAGGCGCTGCGCCAGCCGCCCCGGCACGCCGCGCGCCAGCGCCAGGTGCACGGTCCGCCGCACCGTCCGCAGCAGGTCGGCATCGCTGTCGCCGCGCGCCACGAACGTGCCGCGCCCGATGAATCGCCGCACCAGCCCCTCGACCGCCAGGTCGGCCAGCGCTTTGTTGATTGTCTTGGCGTTGGCGTTGAACCGCCGCGCCAGCTCGCGCTCGCCGGGCAGCTGGTCCGGCAGCCCCCCGGACAGAATCGTCTGCCGAATCTGCTCGCGAAGCCGCTGAAACTTGTAACTCAATCGCGGAACCGACCCGGACGGGTTGGCGTACACATCGCGCTCGTGCATGGCTGGGAGTCTCCGGCTGTGCTCCGGCCGCGGGTGCGAGTCTGCGGCCGTGCTCCGCTCGGGTGGTGCGTGAGTTCGGCGGCCGATCCCCCCAGGTCCGGCCGACCGAACGTGTGTCAGCATGGCACGCGCCCGGCGTCGCGTTGGTTCTTCTCCGCGTCGGGCCGATCGGCCTATCCGCCGCCTGCGCCTAGCCGCGCGCGGTCTGCCGATCCAGCCCTTACCCCCCTGCCATGGCGTTGCCGTGAAATTCTTAGCCGGGACCAAGTGTCGTCAAGCCAAACCGCGCCGCACCATCTTTGTTCCAACTTCGGTCCCTATGTGCATCTACGCACGAGCCCGCGGCCAGACCCCCAGGCCGACTGCCCGGCCGGGCGTCAGCACCCCCCCAGCACCCCCCAGACCCTCAAACGGGTCGTCTGAAATCAGCAGGTGGCCGTCCAGGTCGAGCCAGTCGACCAGCGGCGCGAGCTGCGCCGCGGTCGAAATCCCCAGCGAGCTCTCGATCATGCACCCCAGCATCACCCGCAGCCCGGCCGAACGCGCCGCCGAGATCATCCGCCGCGCCTCGGTGATGCCCCCGCACTTGCTCAGCTTGATGTTGATCCCGTCTACCGCGCCCGCCACGCGCGGCACGTCGGCCGGCACGACGCAGCTCTCGTCCGCCACGATCGGACACAGCGCCGCCGCGCGTAGCCGCCGCAGCGTGTCGAGGTCTTCGCGGCGCACCGGCTGCTCGACCAGCTCCAGGTCAAACGCCGCCACGCGCCGCAGTCGCTCGAGCGCGTCGTCGGCCGTCCAGCCGGTGTTGGCGTCGACCCGGATCCGCTGCGTCGGCGCCAGTCGGCGAACCAGCGCCAGCGTCTCGGACTCGGCGGCGGTGCCGATCTTGACCTTCCAGACCGGAAAGCCGGCCAGCTCGGCGGCCTTGGCGGCGAGCGTCTCGGGCGAATCGATCCCCAGCGTGACGGACGTCGGTGGAATCGGCCCGGCCGGCACGCCGAGCAGTTCCATCACCGATTGTCCGCGGGCCTTGCCGAGCCAGTCGTAGAGCGCCGCGTCGATCGCCGCCACCGTGGCGCGCTGATCGTCAAACCGCGCCAGCAGCGCATCGGTGACCTGTGCCGGCTGTTCCGGATCGGCCTTCTCGAGCAGCGGCACGGCGGCGTGCAGCGTTCGCTCGGCCGATTCGAGCGACTGTCCGTAGGTGTCGGCGGGTACGGCCTCGCCCCAACCTTCGATTCCAGCGTGAACTACGCGAACCCATATCGTCTGCTTGCTGGAGCGCACGGCGGTGGCGGTGACAAACGGCCGGCGCAGGGTCAAATGAATGCGATGCCATGTAAGAAGCATGTGCGTTCCCGCGTATACAGGGTGAGGTCCGCGGATCGGACCGAACCGGGCGCCCATCGCGGGCAGCGCCGATCGTATCGCCGTAACGTGCTATTGATATTGCACTTATATTTGTTGTGCAAGAGCACAAACTCGGCGCTTGGCGCACCGCAAGTGGCTGCGGTAATCTGCCCCGGTTTCCGACAGCCCATCAGCGTCGCCGGGCACGAGTGCTGCGGCGCGGTGATGGCGTCACTCCGGGCCGCGATCCGGCCGGCGACCGGCAGTTGATGCGGTCGCTCGATCGGGCGTCTCGGTCGCGCGAGTTCTCGCCGCTTCGGTAAGTTGGGAGTTGTATGTCGCTCAGACCTGTTCGCATCACCGGCACCGGCAGTTTTCTTCCCGGGCCACCGGTCCCCAACGATCGACTCGAGTCGCTCCTCGGCCCGCTGGATCAGGCGCCCCCGAAAATCCGCAGCTTCGTCGACGGGCTCTCGAAGCGCATGCTCGAGCGCAGCGGCGTCATCACGCGTCACCTGGCGGTCGACCCCGAAACCGGCGACATGACCCACACCTTCGCCAGCCTGGCCGAGGCCGCGGCGCGCAACGCGCTGGACATGGCCAAGGTTCAGCCGCAGCAGGTCGAGCTGATCATCATCGCCTGCCCCTCCTACGACCAGAGCACCCCGCCCACCAGCGCCCTGTTGCAGGAACGGCTCGGCATTCAGACCTGCGCCGAAATGGAGATTCACTCGAACTGCTCCGGCGTCGGCAAGGGCGTGCAGATCGCCTACGACGCGATTCGCTCCGGACGCTACAGCACCGCCCTGGTCTGCTACAGCCAGCTCTCCAGTGTCTATCTGCGAAGCTGCTACTTCAACCAGGCCAAGATGGACAAGGTCCACGCGGCCCTGCGCTGGATTCTCGCCGACGGGGCCGGCGCCCTGGTGCTTCAGGCCGGCCAGAACGGCACGCACGGTCACGAAATCCTGGGCACCTTCGTCGAGTCGGTCGGCGCCGGTCGCCCGGCCGGCATGACCGCCGGCGGCGCCGCGGCCGACCTGGTCAAGTCCAACCACCAGATTCCGGAAATGTACAGCCACGGGCAGCACCACCTCTGGCAGGACTTTACCGCCGTCAACGACAATGCCGCCCCGCTGCTGCTGGAAGGGCTGCTCCGCTTCACCAAGAAGCTGAATATTCCGTCCAACACGGTCAATCACTATGTAGTGTCGATCCCCACGATGCAGCTCTACGACGAGCACATCCCGGCGTTCCTCGACCGCCTCGGCATCACGCGCGACCACATCAAGTTTCGCAGCGCGCGCGTCGGCTACTGCGGCGGGTCGGCCACCTTGCTTCACCTCGACGAAATGGTTCGCACCGGCGAGCTGCAACCCGGCCAGCTTGCCGTCGTCCATGCGGTTGAGTCGAGCAAGTGGATGACCGCCGGCTTTGCGGTGAAATGGTAGACCCCACCCCAAACCCTACTTCGCCGGCCGACAAGCCCTTCGCCTTGCGGGCCTGCTTCTTCACCGCCGCGTTCCTCGCCTTCATTCTCGGCGTGGTCCCCTCCCTGTTCCGGCTGGGCGACCGCCTCTTCCAGCCGTCCGGCAGCCTGCGCAGCGATATCTCGCAATTCTGGAGCGGCTTTCAGCACCTGACCGGCGTCGCCGTCTTTGCCGGCGGGCTGTGGGTTTACCTGGCCTGCTCGGCCTGGCTGATCTTCTTTGGCAAGGGGCCGCACGTCGAGTTCGACCCGCCCCGGGTCTTCGTGGCCAGCGGCCCCTATCGCTGGTGCCGGAACCCCGTTGCCGCCTCGCTCATTGTGACAGTCTTGGGTGAGGCGATATACTTTTCGTCGCTTGGTATTCTCCTGCTGGTGCTGATCGGCCTGCCGATCGCCCACTGGCAGGTGACGCGCATCGAAGAGCCGCGCTTGCGGCAGCGGTTTGGTGAGAGCTACGAGGCGTATTGCCGGCGGGTGCCGCGCTGGGTGCCGCGCCCGCCCACGGATTGACGCGGCGCCCCGCGGCGCCAAACGTCTGAGGTCGGCATGAAGGTTCTGGTCACCGGTGGAACGGGGTTCGTCGGCAGCCACCTCATCGAGGCGCTGCGCGCCGCCGGCGACTCCGTCCGCGCCATCTGCCGCCCCAGCGGCGATCGCAACCTGCTGACGCGCCTCGGCGCCGAAACCGTCCCCGGCGAACTTGAAGACGCCGCCTCGCTCCGCGCCGCCTGCCGCGGCTGCGACGTGGTCTATCACGCCGCGGCGCGCGTTGAAATCGTCGGCGACCAGCGCGACTTCTACGAAACCACCGTCGCCGGCACGCAGCGGCTGGTCTCCGCCGCGCTCGAGGCCGGCGTGCGCCGCTTCGTCTACATCAGCTCCTGCGGCGTCTATCACCCCAAGCTGCTCGACGCCGGGCGGGTCATTACCGAGCACACGCCCACCCCCGTGCCGCCGCGCTGGTTTGTCTACGGCCGCACCAAGCTGGCCGCCGAGCAGGTCGTCCGCACGCAGGTGGTCGCGCCGACCGAGTGGGTCATCGTCCGCCTCACCTACATATTCGGGCCGCGCAACCGCACCATGCACCGCTACCTGCGCCCCTTCATGACCAGCCCGATGCTGCGCGTGGTCGGCGCCGGCGACAACGAAATGGCCATGCTTTACGTGACCGACGCCGCCCGCTGCGTCGTCGCCGCCGGGCGCTCGCCGCGCGCCGCCGGCCAATCGCTCATCGCCGCCGGCACCGAGCGCGTCACCCAGCGCGACTACCTCAACGCCATGGCCGAAGGCTTCGGCGCCCAGCGCCCCACCAAGAGCGTCCCCTATGGCGTGGCCTTCTTCTGCGGCTGGCTCTCCGAGTGGCTCTACCGCTTCAGCGCCGGAAGCGCCGGCGTTTCGCTCAATCGCTCCGCCATCGCGCTCACCGGCCTGCCGCAACGCATCGACGGCTCGTTCACCCGCGAGCTGCTGGGCTGGAAACCCCAGGTCAAGTTCGCCGACGGCGTCCGCAGCGCCTTCGACTGGTACTACAACGAGTACCCCAACGCCGTGCTCGCCCCGGCCGCACCGCAAGGCTCCTGACCGACCGGTAACCCCATCAGGACTATCCCTAATCCACCCGTCGGCATCCGCTAACCCGTTTGCGGTTCAGCGCTTGCAGGCCGTGTTCCGCTGTGATTTCAGTTATTTGACTCGCCATTTCCAACCGACATAGGATCGATGCGTCCGCCTGTCTCGCCTTTGGAGCGCGAGCGCGCGTGCGCGCCGGAGGCTCTTTCATGCGGGCTCGCATCGCGTTCGGTATCCTCGTCCTGGTCGGCTGCGTCGGGGCTGTGCAGGCGCAGACCATCGACCCGTTTTACGCCGGAAGCTACAGCTACGCCGACCTGGGACCGGTCTCCGACGTACCGCTGAACTACGGCGGGCTGACGCTCAAACTTGGCGATCCGAATACGCTGCTCATCGGCGGCCTCGCGAACGGTTCGGCCGGCGGGCTCTACTCTGTCAACCTGATCCGCGACATCGATGGTCACATTACCGGCTTCTCGGGCCTGTCCACCCGAGTTGCAGACGCGGCCTACAACGATGGTGGAGTCGTTTACGGCCCGGGCAACGTCCTCTTCCTGGCACGCTGGCCGGTCAACGAGCTCGGTCAGACCCTGCCCGGCAGCGGCATCACCGACAAGATCACATCGCTGGCTCCCTATGGCGTCGAGGGTTCGCTCTCGGCGCTCAACTTTGTCCCCGCCGGCTACCCGGGCGCGGGCCGAATGAAGCTCGTCACCTGGGCCGGCGGGCAGTGGCTCGACACGTCGGTGACGCCGGACGGCCTGGGCACCTACGACCTGGGGACGGTGACGGACATTCCGGCATCGCGTCTCGGGGGCGGACCCGAGGGATTCACCTACGTTCCGCTGGGCTCACCGCTCTTTCCGGTGCCGACGATGATCGTGTCGGAATACAGCGCGGGCAACGTCGCCACGTACGAGCTCGATGCGAATGGCGATCCAATCGTCGCCACGCGCCGCGCGTTCCTCACGGGTTTGAGCGGCGCCGAGGGGGCATTTATCGATCCGCTCACCGGCGACTTCCTCTTCACGACCTACGGCGGCGGTAACCACATGGTCGCCGTCCGCGGCTTCGTGCCCGAGCCGGCCAGCGCCACGCTGCTGCTGCTCTCCGGCCTGGCGGCGCTGCGACGCCGCGCGGCGCGCTAGCGCCACCGCGGCGGGCGTGAATCGCTCGCAACGAAGGATGTCCATTCACGGCCCGTCGACTCCCGTCGGCGGGCCGTTCTGCTGTCGGTGCGGAGAGAATTCCGCGCTGCCGAAGCCGGCCCGTCAGCCGCCGCGCGCCTCGGCCTGGTAGTGCGCTGCCAGGATCGCCGCCACCTCGGGCCGCGCGAATTCCGCCGGCAGCGGCTGCCCCGCCGCCAGCAGCTCGCGCACCTTCGTGCCCGACAGGTTGACGTAGTCCTCCGGCGTGTGATCCGGGCAGTCGCGCATCATCACCACGCGCCCCAGCTTCTTCGACCAGGCGGTGTGGTCGGCCCTGAAGATGCGGATCGCCAGCCCGCCGGGCGGCAGCGTGTCGAAGATCGCCTGGGCGTCGAACGCGCCGTAGTAGCTGCCCACGCCGGCGTGGTCGCGGCCGACGATCAGGTGCGAGCAGCCGCAGTTCTGCCGCAGGATCGCGTGCAGCACGGCCTCGCGCGGCCCGGCATAGAGCATGTCGAAGCCGTACCCGGCGATCATCACCGAGCCCGCGGGGAAATAGAGCTCGACCATCTTGCGGATCGAGGCATCGCGCACCGCGGCGGGAATGTCGCCCTTCTTCAGCCGGCCGAGCACCATGTGAATGAGCAGCCCGTCGCCGTGCACGGCCCGCAGCGCCATCTTGCACAGTTCCTCGTGCGCCAGGTGCATCGGGTTGCGCGTCTGGAACGCGACCACGTTGCCCCAGCCGCGCCGGGCGAACTCGGCGCGAATTGCGCCGGCCGTGCGAAGGGTGTCCGGAAACTCGGCCTGGAAGTACGAATAGTTCAGCACCCGCAGCGGCCCGGCGACCAGCGCCCGGCCCTGCGCGGCGAAGTCGGCCACGCCCGGATGGGCCGCGTCCGACGTGCCGAAGGTCCGCTCGACCAGGCAGCTCAGCTCGTCGGCCGACAGCGTCTCGATCGACTGCACGTCCTGCACCGCCAGCACCGGCTGGCCCGGCAGGTTTGGATCGCGCAGCGCGATCCGCCGCGCCTTGCGCAGCTCGCCCGTGATGGTCGACTCGGCCAATTGATTGAGGATCGGCACCGGCCAGACCGCGCCGCCCGGCAGGCGCATCTTCTCGGCGACCGACAGCGCCGCGGCGCGATCCATGAACCCCGCCAGCGGGTTGAAGTAGCCGCTCCCGAGCATGACCGCATTGCTGGCCGTGCGACTGCTGACCAGAACGCCGGGCAGACCGGCCGCTTCCTTCTCGAGCGCCGCGCGCTGGGCCGCATCGTCGACGAACAGCGGCTGAAGCGCGGTCGAACCGTGGGGGGAAATCATGATTTGTCTCGCGGGTTTCCACCCGGCCGGCCGTCGGGCCGACCGAAATCGCAAACCACGTTAGGTGAGCGAGCCGGGCGGGTCAATCAGCGGCGCGGACCGCGTCGGCCGGCGATCGGCCGCCCAGCGGCCACGCATTGGGCAGTGACAGTGTGAACCGAGGCCGGGGGATGGTGTCGCGTTCGATTCGTTCTCGCGGGTAGGGCAAAGCTCCGTCGTTCTGGTAGGGCAAAGCTCCGTCTTTTTGGTAGGGCAAAGCTCCAGCTTTGCCATGCGGCAGCGACACAACAGCGCGGTGTCGTACGCCGACGCGCGGAGAAGTCGAATGTGACGAAGCGCTAGCGCGCCCGGCGACGAGCGGCCAGCAGCCCGGCGACCAGCAGCAGCGCGCTGGCCGGCTCGGGGACCAGCCTGATTTCGAGCGACACCGAGCCGGTCATGTCGCCGGCGTCGGTCGTGGCGGTTCCGGTCACCGGAAAATCGTCGGTGAGCTGGAGCAGGTAGCTGAAGGTATAGATCCGCCCCGGCACCAGCGGGCCACCGAGAGCGCCTGACACGATGTTGGCGGCGAACGTGTCGCTGACCGCGCCGAAGTGGAACGCCGTCGTGCCGGCGTCGAGCAGCACGTTGCTCAGGTCGTCAACCAGTCGAACCTGTGTGGCGAATGAGCCTTCCCCAGCGGCGAGCAGCCAGTTTCCGTTGGCCAGATAGGCTGACGGCGCGGTAACCGTGAAGTCGAACTGGCCGTAGCAGGATGCATTAGAAAGCAGCGCGGTGGGCGTGCTCGCGCCAATCTCGTTGTGGCAGTCGATGAGCGCCGCGGCGTTGTCGCCGGCGACCGAGACGGTGTGCGTGCCGGTCGCGCGGACCAAGCCGTAGTTGTGCGTCTTGCTGACGTCGGCCGCGACAAACGCAACCAGGTTCAGGCCCGAGGGCAGGCTCGACGCGGCGACCAGGTCGCCATCCGAGTCGATCGAGCGAATCGCCGAGACGTTCAGATCGCCGGCGCCGATGACGACCGCCGCGCGGGCCGACGAGAATCCGACCAGCGCGCAGACCAGCGCCAGCCCGCAGAGTGATTGCTTCATTTCCCTGGCCTCCTCCTCAGAACTCTGACGCTGAGACGCTATCCGAATCGGGGGCCGGCGGTCAATCGAGGTCGGGTGTCGGCAACTCTGAAACGGAGCCGGGGCACGAGTCCACGTAATCCACGTAGAGGGAAAGAGTTGTGCATGGAAAACGCGTGACGTGCCGGACGATCACACGGCGCGATCGGTCCGCTGTCATTCGGCAGGAAGCGCGGAAGAGTCGCTTCGTCGCCGGGTACATGAGACGTCGGGCAACCCGAAACCGCGTCTACCTGGGTTCGCAGCAGCGAGCTGCCGAATCAGCGGGCGGCCGAGCGCGTGGCTCGCCGTACGACGGGAAGTCGGCTAACCGTTGGGAGCATCAATCCATGTCACGGTTCTTCTTGCGACTTGGGATTCTGGCGTCTGCGATGGCAAGCATGGCCGGCTGCGATGGCGTGCTGCAATTGCCCGGACTGGGTGGCGGAGCCACCGGCCCGTCCGCGCGGACGGTCTTTCCGCCGCTGACCTCCTTCAGCCAGACCGACATCCGCAGCACAGCCACTCTGCCATTTTCGACCACGGCCCGCGACGCAGAGCCCGACGCTGTCGCCGACCTCCCGCCGCAATCGATGGCCTACGTTGGCGACGACCTGTTCTACATCGCGGCAAGCTGGCCGCGCGACGATCGCGATCAGACGGCCGCCCGCGCCGCGGAGGGGCAACTCGCCAAGCCCTGCTCCGAAAATCGCAACCCGCCGCCACAGTTCAGCAGCGGCTGCGAAGCGATCCAGTTCGGATTGCAGGACTCGCTGAACGTCTATGTTCAGAATTTCGTCGGCGCGTTGCAGCGCATGGGCCCGGGGCCAGGCTACAACGCTATCGTCGCCAAGTTACGGGCCGGGGGTTTCGTCGAGGGTCGAACGCTGCGCGTTGGCGTCAGCCGCTGCGGCCGGGGCTTCTGGCCCGACGAGGCCATCGGCGCCGAGATGCTCGAGTTCATCCAGGCGGCCCACACCGCCAACGAGGCCAGCACGTCCCGGCTGTTCCAGGTCGCCGTGCTCCTGCCCAAGGCGCTCGCCTACCACTACATGACGCGCCTGCGTCTGAATGCGCCGCCCATGTCGCTCGGCTCGGCGTCCTGCATGGAGTCGATGCCGCCGGCGACGCTGCAGCTGCTGGCCGACGCCTGGTTCGACTTCGCGGCGTCCGCCAACAACTCCAGCACGCCGCAAATCCCCAATCCGTACCTCGCAGACAACGCCAGCGTGGCGCGCGATTTCTATCGCCGCTAGCGTCGCGGCACGGAGCCGGACTTCCGGCTCCGTGCTTTCCTTGAACGATTTGCCTCGGCCAGGAATTCAAAGCCGCCCGGAGGAACCAACATGAACTCGACGCCACTCCGCCTCGTCCGCACCGCCCTCTTCGGATCCATCGTCTGCACGACCGCCGGCTGCATCTTCTTCAATCCCGCCCTGCCTTCCACGAATCCGCAGCGCGGCGGCACCGAAGACCCGTCCTGTGCACCGGTCGACTTCGCCGCGCCGAACTTCATCGGCACCGTTCGCGCCGACCCGCTCTTCCTGCCGGCCCTCGAGCGCCTTCAACAGTACGCCGCCGCAAACCAGGTCAAGATCCTCATCACCAACTCCTTCCGCGACAACAACGCCGGCCTGCACGACGCAATCGTGCCGCCCGCCAACCGGTCGAACCATCTCGTCGGGCACGCCATCGACTTCAATCTTCGCTACGGTGTGAACTTCGGCACGCCGTGCGATTCGACCTGCATGTCCGCGCCGTTCGACTCGCTGCCCGCGCCGGTCCGCGGCTTCCTCGCGGCCGTCCGCGCCGACGGTGAGCTGAAGTGGGGCGGCGACTTCACCACCGGGCGCGACGTCGTCCACATCGACGACCGCCTCAATCGTCGTGACCCCACGAGCTATGATCGCCGGTATCGCGCGCTGCGCGGAAACGACCCGATGTGCCAGGTTCCAATCGACGATCCGCGCGCCGACCTGCCTTTCTAGCCCCTCGCGCCGCGGCGCTGCCAACCCCGGCGCCGCGGCGTATGATGGTTTCGTGTCAGACGTCAGCCACCTTTCCATCCCCCACCGCGACGCCGCGGCCGACCTCGACGCCGCCGACCCGCTCCGCCACTTCCGCGACCGCTTCTGCATCCCGCGCGGCGCCGACGGCCGCGAGCTGATCTACCTCTGCGGCAACTCCCTCGGCCTCCAGCCGCGCGCCACGCGCGACCTCGTCTCCGCCGAGCTCGACGACTGGGCCGGCCTCGCCGTCGAGGCCCACTTCCACGGGCGGCGACCCTGGTATCGCTACCACGAGCAGCTCCGCGAACCGGGCGCACGCCTCGTCGGCGCCCGGCCGCGCGAAGTGGTCTTCATGAACGGCACCACCGTCAACCTGCACCTCATGATGGCCAGCTTCTACCGCCCGACGCCGCAGCGCCACCGCATCCTCATCGAAGACTGCGCCTTTCCGTCCGACACCTACGCCGTCCGGTCGCAGATCCGCCATCACGGCCTCGACCCGGCCGCGGCGCTGCTCGTCGCTCGGCCGCGCCCCGGCGAACAGACCCTGCGCACCGACGACCTGCTCGACCTGATCGCCCGCGAAGGGCCGCGCCTGGCGCTGGTCATGCTGCCGGGCGTGCAGTACTTCACCGGGCAGGTGCTCGACCTCGCGCGGCTGACCGCCGCGGCGCACGCCGTCGGCGCGGTCGCCGGGTTCGACCTCGCCCACGCCGCCGGCAACGTGCCGCTGGCGCTGCACGACTGGAACGTCGATTTCGCCGTCTGGTGCGGCTACAAGTATCTCAACGCCGGGCCGGGCGCCGTCGCCGGCTGCTTCGTTCACGAGCGCCACGTCCGCGACACCTCCTTGCCGCGGCTGGGCGGCTGGTGGGGCAACGACCCGGAGACGCGCTTCCGCATGCACCTCGAGCCGGAGTTCCTCCCGGTCGCCAGCGCCGACGCCTGGCAGCTCTCCAATCCGCCCATCCTGTCGATGGCGCCACTGATCGCGTCGCTCGAACTGTTCGACATGGCCGGCATGCCGGCGTTGCGCGACAAGTCGCTCCGCCTCACCGGCTGCCTGCTGCAACTGCTCGACCGCCTGCCGGCGCAACGCTGCGAGATCATCACGCCGCGCGCCGCCGCCGAGCGCGGCTGCCAGCTTTCCATCCGGGTGCACGATCGGCCGCGCGAGCTGTTCCAGTCGCTTACGGCGGCCGGGCTGGTGTGCGACTTCCGCGAGCCGGACGTGGTGCGGGTGGCGCCGGTGCCGCTGTACAACCGCTTTGTGGAGATGTGGGACTTCGCCGCCATCCTGGCGCGCGACGCCTGACGCCCGCCGCGCGCAATGGAACGAGCCCGCCGACGATTCGCCGGCAGGCTCGTGTGCGAGCGATGTGACTGGGTTCGGCGCCGCGCGTCAGCCGGTCGTCTGCTGCTGCACGGTGCAGCCGCCCGACTCGACGAACTGCGTGGCGGCATCGAAGAGCAGGTTCATCAACCGGCAGCGCCAGCCGGAGCATGTCCCGCCGGTGTCGCCCGATGTCTGGCCTGACTGGTCCGACTGCGCGGCCATGACTGCGGCCGGCGTACCCAGCAGAAGCCCCGCCACCACCATCCGAACAGCTGCCTTGCGAACGAACTTCATGTCAGTCCCCCAAGTGAAATGGAACGTTACGCTGCGAGAGAACGATATTGCGTTCTGTCGAACCCTACGATTCCCGCGCTCGTAGGCAACACGGGAACGCGGTTTTGGACCCGGCCCGCCGCGTCCTGCCCCATCGGTCGCACCGCGCGGCCGAATATGGGAACCGCCCGGCCAAGCCCCCGCGCGGCGTTCATCGGACACTCCGGGAAAAGACTTCACTTCAGAACTGGCGTGCGCGACGTAACGTCGTCGCTTCGACGGATCGATGTAACGACGGCCCCGGCGCGGCCGCGCCCCGCGGTGCGGCAGCGGCCGAGTCCATGCGGACGGAGTGCCACAGCCATGCACGGCGGAGTCCGGCAATCGGCGCCTCTCGGCGCCGCCATCTGTGCTATCTCGCTCCTCTCGTTCGGGTCCGGGTGCGAAGCGCCCCACGCGATCGACCGGCCGGTTCAGGCCGCGCCTCGTCCGGCGCCGCCGCGCCGCGGCACGGTCACCGTCGCCCGCAGCGGCTCGCTCTGAGGACCGGGCATCGCCTGCGGGTCCGCAGGCATCACCCGAACCGCGGTGCGATTCACCTCGCCGCCCGCCGTCGCGGGTCGCGATACGCTCGACTCGTCCGACCTGCGCCTCCGCGTCGACGTCACCAGCGCCGAGGCCAGCGGACGCTCCGCCCGGCTGACGGTCGTCAACCGCCGCCGCGTTCCCGCCCGCATCGACGCCGCGCGGAGCAGTCAGCAGACCGCGCGCGGCCGACGAGCACTTGCCGCCGCTGACGTCTCAATGCCGCCCGGGTTTCGCACCGAGTTCATCTGGCCGCTGCGTGCGATCCTTCCGGTCGAACCGCCCGGCGCGGCGCGCGGCGGCACGACCCTGGCGGCCGTGCAGGGCTGGAACGTGACGATCAGCGTGACCTGGGCCGATGGCCGGCGCACCTCGCGCGAGTTGGGCTTCGAGGCTGTCGACCTGCCGCCCGAACCGGTGCGGCTGGCGCGGCGTTAGTGGTCTGTCCCAGTTGAAACGTCGGGGGGTACGGGCATCTTGCCCGTTCAGGACGGGCGAGACGCCCGTACCACCCGACCCGAAAATTCAAGCGAGACCAACCACCAGTGGTTCGTCACACCGTTGGGAGTGTCTGCGACCGCGGCAAAGGCAATAAACCGCGTGGCACAGGCCATTAACCGCGTGGCGCGGTCGTCTCGACCGTGTTGAACACGAACAGCCACGCTGAGCGCCTGTGCATGGCTTTGGGGCGGACGGGCTTTCAGCCCGTCGGCCGGCGCGGCGGGCTATTCGCTCAGAAACAGGTCGTGCTCGACCGCGCGGCGCAGCTTCGTCAGCGCCGAAATCTGAATCTGCCGCACCCGCTCCTTGCTGACGTGCATTTCGCGCCCGATGTGATCGAGCGTCAGCCGATCGTCGGCCCCTTCGGGCGGAAAGCGCTTCGACAGCACCATCCGCTCCACGTCGGTCAGCTCGGCCTCGTTGGTGCGCAGAATGTCGTTGATCCGCTCGGCAAAGAGCATCTGGCGCTCTTCGCGATGCGAATTGGGCAGATCGACCTTTTCAAACTCCGGGTCGAACGGCGTCGACATCAGGCTGCGGCGGCGCGAATCGCGCAGCGCCGCCCGCGAAAACGCGCGCAGAATCGCGTTGCAGGCATACGTCGAAAAGCGGAAACCGCGCCACGGATCGAACGTGTCGACCGAGCGCAGCAGCGCCATCATGCCCTCGCTGCCCATCTCGTCGCGATCGAGATTGCGGAACCGGCTGCGGCCGATCAGGTCATAGACCAGCCCCAGGTTCGCATCTACCAGCCGCTGGCGGATGGTGTGATACCGCGCCACCCACCGCGCATACTCGCGCTGCAGGCTCGGCCGGAACGACTTGATCGCCCGCAGGTAGAGCCGACTGAGCTTGTAGGCGCAGTAGTGCAGCTGCTTGAATCGCAGCACTTCCTCGCGCGGCGAGAGTCGCGGCGAATCCCAGACCGGCGGATCGGTCCAGTCGGCAAAGAGTGTCTCCTCGGCCGACACCCGCCGCAGCTCGGCGTTCATGATGTAAGGCGGTGGATGAAGCAGCCCGGAGATCCGGCTCGACTTCGACGTTCTCGTGATCACCCGTCTCATGATTCCACCAGCTCAGCCGTACCCGACGTCACTAGGTAAAAACCACTATTGAAAACGTATTATTTCAGTGCGTTTTTCGGGCTAGCGTTGCTGCAGGGCTTCCACTCATGTCCATTGATACGCCGTTCTCGATTATTGGTTCATCGTCCTCGGCGGGCTTATTACCCCTCATCATCTTAGACCCAGAGCCGCCTCCACCGTTACACGCGATCTAACAACATACACAACAAATCTTTACAACGCCTATTGCCAGATTCGCCGAATCGGCCGGGGAGAAACTCACGATCGCCCCCGGCTCGTCGAGGCTTCGGTCCAATAACCGGCCGGCCGCCGTACGCACATCCCAACGGTCGCAAGTCGCGTGCCGCACCGCGCGCAGCCCGACCCAGCCACCCGGCGACCCGCCGCGCGCGGCACGGCGAGCACGCCGCAGGCTGCATTACGCAAGTGTTTACCAGCTATGTGTTTATCGGCCGCTGCCGGTGCTGCCAGAGCTGCTCGAACCGGAACTCAGCGGCGTAATCAACGCTCCAAGTCCAGCCCAGAAAGCCTGTTGCAGTTGCAGCAGCCCGAGTCCCAGGCCCGCCCCCTGTTCGCTGGAGAAGGCGGTCGTCACCGCCGTGTCAAACCCCGGCGCAAACCCCGACCGGAACCTCTGCCAAAATGGCCCATCCAACTGCCCGAGGCAGCCCACGCCTGGCAGCGTTCCCGCAACGATGGTTGCCCAAAGAACGGGTCGACGTGCCCATCGCAGCAACTTGGCGGTGCGAATCATATCGGACTCCTCAGCGCGCGCGAGACGGCGCTTCCGAATCTGATCGGCCGGCCTGTGCGTGGCGCGGCAGGAACCGTGTGAAGCGGCGCGCGGCTTTTGCGCCGCCGCGGCACATTCGGCCGACCGCCAACTGACCCGCCGGCAACACGTCTCCGATAAACGTCGCGTGAGCCGCGTGCGCCGACTCCTGCTGCACTCCCTCGGCCTGCTGGCGGGCGGATCGCTGAGCCTGGCGTTCGGACCGGCCATGCGGACCATTCCGCGCGATGAAGGCCCGGTTGCCGACTCCGCCCCGGTGCTGTCGAGCCGCATCCTGCAGCGCGTCGTCAAGACGTTTGATTTCGACGAGGAGAGGCTCGGCAACTTTGAGCTGACGCCGATGCACTGGACGCCGCTCCGCGCGCCGGGCTTCCCGGCGTTCCTCCAGGCGCGACTCGACAAGACTTGCGGCGCCGGCGCCGCCCCCTGCATGCAGCTGGCGCTCAACGGCGGCAGCGTCGCGGCGCGCTACGAGGCCCGCGACATCCCCGTCCACCCGCGCAGCGACTATCTCATCACGGCGCGCGTCCGCACCGATCGACTCGTCCACGCGCGGGCCTATCTCAGCGCCGTCTTCCTCGACCGCGCGCTGAACGAAATCGCCGGCACCCAGCAGTTCAGCCTGCGCTGCGGTGGCGACCGCGCGACCGGCTGGCAGACGGTGCAGGTGCGTCTCTCCGGCGGCGTCTCCGACGCCCGCTGGATCAGCCTGACCGCCTGGCTCACCCAGCCCGCGGCCCGCGGCGAGAAACCCGGCGGCCTGCGCCCCATCGAACAGGCCGACGCGGTCGGCTCCGCCTGGTTCGACGACATCACCGTCATGCGCCTGCCGCGGGTGGCGCTGCGCGGGATGACCGCGGGCGTCCCGATCCTGCCGGCCCACGACGCGGCGCTCTTGGTCGAGTGGTCCGACGTCGAGGTGTCAGACCTCTCGGCCACGCTCGACGTGACCGCGACCGACGGACCGGTCGTCCTCCGCCGCGCCCTGGAAACGCCCGCCGAAATGAACGGCCCGATGACCGTGCCGCTGGGCTCGCTGTCGCCCGGCGCCTATCGCGCCACGCTGGTGGTCCGCTCCGCCGACGGAGAGATCGGCCGCGCCGAGCAGCCGTTCCTGGTCGACCCGGGCGATCTGCCCGGCGGGCCGAGCCGCGCGGGCAACTGGCTCGGGCTGAGCGTCGATCCGCGCGTGCAGGAACAGCACGCCGCCGACGTGGGCCGGCTGTGCGACTGGGTCGGCGCCGGCACGATCAAGCTGCCCATCTGGACCGCCGACACGCCGCAAGGCTCCGGCGCCGCGGCGTCGGAGGCCGGCGACATGTTGCGCCGGCTGAAGTCAGCCGGCTGCGACGTGGTGGCGACGCTCGTCGACCTGCCCGACTGGCTGCGGGCGCGGTTGCCGTCCGACGCGCACGCCCTGCCGGCAGCTTGCTGGCGGGCGACGCGCCGGTCTGTCACGCGGCGCTGTCCGAGATCATGCTGCAGTTCGCCGGGCTGATCGACATCTGGCAGGTCGGCGCAGACGGCGACCGCTCGCACACGCCGTCACAAGGCTGGAGCGCCGCGCTGCAGCGCGTGCAGGCGCTGGCGACGCGGCTGTCGGGCAGCACCCGGCTGGCGACGTCGGCCATGCTGCCGGAGCTGGTCGCGCGGAAGGATCGCGCGGCCGAGTGTCTGAGCCTGACGGTCCCGCCATCGCTGCCGACCGCGGCGATCGTCGACACCGTCGCCACCGTGAAGCGCGAGAGGTTCGCCGAGCTGTGGGCGGTCATGCCGCGACCCGACGCGCCGCGAGACGGCCCGGCCGGCGCGCTGGCTGAACATGTGCGGCGGATCATCCTCGCGCGGCAGGCCGGCGCCACGCGCGTCTTCGTGCCGCAGCCGTGGCGCGTGCCCGGGAAGAATGCGCCAATCGAACCGGCCAGCGAGCTGCTGGCGCTGCGGGCGCTGGCGCGGCTGCTGGGCGCAGCGGCGCCGCTGGGGCCGATCGACGTCGGCCGCGGCATTCACGCGCTGCTGTTCGACATCGGCGACGACCACGCCGGGGTGTTGGTCGCCTGGGCGGAAGACCCGCGGGCCGAGCCGCCGATCATCGACCGGCCCGCCGGCCGCGACGTGCGCCGCTACGAAATGCTCGGCACGGCCGGCGTCGCCGGCAGCAACGGCGCCGAGCGGATCGGCGACGCGCCGGTCTATTTCACGGGCGTCGATGCCGCCGCGCTCTGCCTGCGGCACGCCGCTCACTTTGCCGGCGACGCGATCGCCGCCGGCGACAGCCCGGTCGAGCGCACCCTGGTGCTCACCAACCCACTGCCGCGCCCGCTGCGTGGCCGGCTGCGGATCGCCGTGCCCGCGGGCTGGCAGCTTGAACCGGCGACGATCGAGCTGGAGCTGCCAGCACACGGCGAGTCGCGGACCGCGGTGCAGATCGCCGCGCCGCGCCTGGCGCCGGCCGGAGAGCAGACGCTGCGCTGTCGCCTCGAACCGCGCGTCCCGCAGGCGGGCGACGAATGGTCCATCGACGCAACGCTTGCGGTCGGCTGGCCCGGGCTGGATGTCCGCGCGTTTGAGTACGCCGGCGCGGCCGAGCGGCGCGTGCGGCTGGTGGTCACCAATCGCGGAACGGCGCCGGTCAGCCTGCGGGCGGCGCTGATCGCGCCCGGTCGGCCGCGCGAAGAGCGCCGCTTCGACCGCCTCGCGCCGCGCGAGACGCGCCACAAGGAATACGTGCTGGCGGCGCGGCCGGCGGGCGCCGAGCGGCTCACGCTCACGCGGCTCGACAACCCCACGCTCTGGAATTACTGGATCGGCGGCTCAGGCGAGCCCGTCGGGCTGACAGGCGAGCCGCGGGCCGACGCCGGCCACTGACGCCTCGGCCCGGCGATAGGCGGCGCGGTCGATGCCCATCCGCGTCAGCGCGCACTGCATGCGGCTGTGTTCGAAATATTTGTGCTCGACCCCGGCGTCGACGAAGCCCGCCCGGCGGTAGCAGCGAATGGCCGGTTCATTGTCGGGAAAGACCAGCAGCACCACTTCGGCCGCGTCGAACTGCCCAAACGCCAGGTGCAGCAGGCCGTTGGCAAAGCGGGTCGCCAGGCCGCGCCCGCGGACGCCCGGCGCCAGCACGAAGTGGCCAATCCACATGCGGTTGGTGTCGGGGGAAAGAAAGTCGAGCTCGGCGTGGCCGACGACGGTTCGCACGGCGCGATCCCACACGACGTAGCGGCGCCGCCCGTCGGGCGTCCAGGCGTGCACCTTCTGCGGCGTGAGCGGCGGGGGGGTGGCGGGGGCGAGCCAGCGCAGCTCGCTCTCGCTGGTGGCCCAGGTGGAAATCGGCGCGGCAAAGGCCGGGCGATAATGCGCCAGCACGAAGCGCGGCGACTCGATCTGTGGCTGTGCGGCCATCCGCGTCTTCCAGGCGACGATGCGGCGTCCCATCCACGCGCCGCGCGAATGGCGATCCGCGGCTCGTCGCGCGACCCCGCGTGCGGCTAAACGTCCTTCAGCGTGTGGCCGAGCTTGGCGCGCTTGGTCTGAAGGTAACGCCGGTTTACGTCGTTCGGCTCGATTTCAATCGGGCGCTGCTCGACCACTTCCAGCCCGAAGATTTCCAGCCGCGAGATCTTCTTCGGGTTGTTCGTCAGAATGCGAATCCGCCGCACTCCCAGGTCGCGAAGAATCTGCGCGCCGATGCCATAGTCGCGTTTGTCGGCCGGCAGCCCGAGCTTCTCGTTTGCCTCGACGGTGTCGAGGCCGTCGTCCTGAAGCCGGTAGGCCCGCAGCTTGTTGAGCAGCCCGATGCCGCGACCCTCCTGCCGCAGATAGACCAGCACGCCGCGGCCGGCCTGCTGCAGGACGCGCAGCGCCACGTCGAGCTGCTCGCCGCACTCGCAGCGCATCGACCCGAACACGTCGCCGGTGATGCACTCGCTGTGAACGCGGACCAGCACCGGGTCGTCGGGCGCGGCGCGATCCGGCGCGGCGCCGTCCGGCGATCGGCCGACGTCGCCCACGGTCAGCGCCAGGTGCGGCTCGCTGTCGGTCGGCGCGCGATAGGCGTAGAGCCGGAACGGGCCGTAGCGCGTCTGAATGTCGACCTCGGCGACGCGCTGCACGAGCGACTCGCGCTGCATGCGATACTCGATCAGCGAGGCGATCGTGCACATCTTCAGTCCGAAGCGCTGCGCGAACTCGGCCAGCTGTGGCACGCGCGCCATGGTGCCGTCGGCGTTGAGGATTTCGATCAGCACGCCGGACGGATTGCAGCCCGCCAGTCGCGCCAGGTCGACCGAGCCCTCGGTCTGTCCGGCGCGGACCAGCACGCCGCCGTCGCGGGCCGTGAGCGGGTTGACGTGTCCCGGGCGCAGCAGGTCGGCCGGCGTGCAGCGCGGGTCGATGGCGGCCAGGATGGTCGTCGCGCGGTCCGACGCCGACACGCCGGTCGACACGCCGTAGCGCGGATGGGCGTCGATGGTGACGGTGAACGCGGTGCCCAGCCGGGTGGTGTTCTGCGGCGATTGCGGATGAAGCTGGAGCTGTTCGCAGCGCGCCGGGGTGAGCGTGAGGCAGAGCGTGCCGCGGCCGTGCGTGACCATGAAGTTCACCAGCTCGGGGGTGACCTTCTCGGCGGCGCAGACCAGGTCGCCTTCGTTCTCGCGATCCTCGTCGTCCACCAGGATGATGAGCCGCCCGGCGCGGATCTCGTCGAGAATCTCGGGAATCGGAGAGAATGGAGAGGGCGTCACGAGTACCCCTTTCGCGCCGCGTCCGACGCCGCGCCGACCAGGCGCAGCCCGATTCGAACGTAGTCGGCCGCCGCGACGATGGCAACGATCGTCGCCAGCCACCACGCCGCCGGGACTACGCCGCCCCAGCCCGGCGGCAGATCGGCCGCCAGCAGCAGCAGCAGGATCGTCCCCAGTTGCAGCGCCGTGCACAGTTTGCCCAGCCGGCTCGGCTGCGGCGAGACCTGCCCGACCATTCGATGACACGCCAGGCAGCCGAAGACCACCAGCAGGTCCTTCCCCAGCGCCACCGCGAACACCCACGCCGGAACACGCAGCAATCCGCCGCTGGCGTCGGGCACGCCGCGGAGCGTCAGCAGGATGAACGCGGCGGTGATCAGCAGCTTGTCGCCGGCCGGGTCGAGCAGCCGGCCGAGATCGCTCACCTGGTTGAGCCGCCGCGCGAGGTAGCCGTCGAGAAAATCGCTGGCCGCCAGCAGGGCGACGAGTGCCACCGCGGCGTGGCGAAAACCGGATGTTGCATTGGGCGCGTGCCAGAGGCAGAGCAGAAAAGGGGCGACCAGCAGGATACGGGCGAGCGAGATTCGATTCGGCCAGCCGAGTCCGCCCGGGGCCCTGTCCATGATTCCATGCTATTCCCAAAGTACTGCTGCTGCAAGAGGTTGCGAAAGGCGGCCGATCTTGCGCGGAGGGTCGCCGATCGACCGTGCGGCGCGGCGGCGATTTGCGACAGCCGGGCGGCGCGGCCGGGCGATATCCGAACTAGGCGCGGTTGCGGCGCGCCGGAGCGGTTCGGCGGATGGCCGGCGAAGATGCACGGCTTGCTTCCGAGGCCGACGGACGATACACTTAGGCGCCTCCGTCGACGGGGAACTATGGTCGCAGCGCTCGAGCACGCCGTCTCCCCAACTCGGGCGCTGGAAAGAGGTTAGAGACGGCCCCGGGCCGATACTCGAGCCGCACCATCCCCGCCTCGCTGGGTTTCCTAGGGGTCCAAGCCGCCTCAGAGGGAGTTTTCTGCAATGCAAAGTCACACTTCACTGACGCGCTGCCTGCTCGGGCTGACGGCGCTGGTCGCGGCGGCCGCGGCGATTCCGGGCGGCTGCGGCGGCGCCAATCCGTACAGCACGCTCGTGTTCATGAACGACGTCATCAACCACCAGACCGCGGCCGGACAGACTTTCCCGCGCGGCGGCGGGCCGTCGATCGTTCCGCCCACCACGACCGCGCCGACCACGACGACGATCAACTCCACGTGCGATCTGCCGACCGCGCGCAAGAACATCACCATGCTGGTGCGCAACGAGAGCCTTCAGAACGTCCGCTACTCGCTGACGTTCCTGGTGTCGGCCGGCGCGGGCGGGTTTGTCTGCGACACCGATCGCGCGTCGTACACGAACGCGGGCTACGTCTCCTTCGGCAGCAGCGTGACGCTCGGCTGCGACGTCATCACGCCCAACGCCGCCAACGGTTTCCGCGGCGGCAGCGAGCTGCTAGGCCGGTCGATCGGGCTCGACGCCGTCGGGAACCCGATCCTGATTCCGCCGAATCTCTCCGGCACGCCGCAGGGCGGCCCGGCGGCCGTCACGCCGCTCGATGGCGTCACGCTCATCCCGCTGCCCGAGGTGATCGTGCTCGGCAACGACAACCCGATCTTCAAGTGCCAGGCGAGCAATCCGTGCACGCAGGGCGGATTCGCCTACACGAACGCGCTGGGCGTGCAGATCGACGACATTTTCGTCTCGCGCACGCAGGGCACGCTGTGCAACGCCGGCGCCGGAACGCGCCCGGAATTCCGCCTGCACAACCCCAGCAGCGCCGACACCACCGCGGCCGCGTTCGAGTTCGTGGCCGGTTCGAGCGTGACGGTGTCGATCCTCGATCGCGTGCTGAACCCGACGGCGTCACAGAACAAGGCGGTGTGGCGCGTCATCGGACCGGTGCCCGGACTGGTGACCATTCACGATGAACAGCGCTGACGCCAGGCGCGGCCCGGCGAACCGCCGGTCGGCCGAGTGGGAGTTCGACCCGATGGGCACACGCAAGACCACGATGTGGATCGCCGCGGCGGCGCTGGGCGGACTGGCTTCGCTGGCGCTGGGCATCGGCCTGATCGGCTGCGGCGGCGCCTCGCCGTTCTCGGTGCTCATCCTGGTGGGCACGGCCACCGGCGCCATCACTCCCGGTGGCGGCGGCGGAGGCGGGGGAGGTGGCGGTGGCGGCGGCGGCGGAACGACGCTGCCGGCCGGAAGCCTCTGCACCCTGGCCGACGATCTCCAATCGCTCCGCATCCACTTCCGCAACGAATCGCAACTGACGGTCGAATTCACCGTGTGGCTGGTTACCACCGCGCTCGGCGACGGTTTCGTCTGCCAGGACGAGCTGGCGACCTACACCAACTTCGGCTACTCGGTTCAGCCGCTCAGCGGCGGCAGCCGCACCTTCGGCTGCGCCACCATCACCCGCGACAGCGGCACCGAGCTGATCGCCATCCAGCTCACCGGCGTCATGCCGCCGCGGCTCGCGACCGACCTGTTCACCAGCGCCGCCGCGCCGCTCGACGGCACCGTGGACATTCCGCTGCCGACCGTGATCGTGCTCGGGCCCGAGTTCACCTCGTCGCCGTTCGCCTGCACCGGCAGCGACAACTGCACCCAGGGCGGCTTCCGCTACAGCAACGGCGTCACCGCGACCGCCCAGCGCACGCAGGGCACGCTTTGCAACCAGCGCATCACGGCCCAGCCGGTCTGGGTCATGCGCAACACGCTGCTGACCGATCGCACGCTGCGCGGCTTTGAATACGTCAAGGGCGGGCGGATCATCGTCACCGTTCTGGATCGCTCGACCAACAACGTCGCCTCGCAGAACCAGGTCGTCTGGCAGGTCCGCGACGCCAACGATCAGCTTCTGACCGGCGAAGTCCGCTAGCGCGGCGCCCGGCCAGCTATTTCCGAATTCAGCAACAGAAACCGCGTGACAGAGTTGTGCCGCGATTCGCGGCGCTACGGAACACGCTGCGCTGCGGGACGCGGTGAAGCGGCCGGATCGGCGAAGGCGTTTTGCGCGCGGGCCGCCACCGGCACGGCCCGGCCGGCCCAGCCGGCGGGCGCGGAGAGCAGCCGCGGCGCGACAAAGAAGACCAGCATCGCCGCTGCGCACACCGCCAGCCCGGCCTCGAGCGCGTGGCAGCGGGTGTGGCCGGCGTCGCGCTGCGGCGCGGGTCGCAGGTAGCAGGTCGCGATCAGCCGCAGGTAGTAGGCCGCCGCGATGGCCGCGTTGACGACCGCGATGACCACCAGCACCAGCAGCGCCGAGCCGCGCCCGGCCTGGCCGGACGAGGCGATCGCCGACGAGAACAGGTAGACTTTGCCGAGGAATCCGCCCGTGGGCGGCATGCCCATCAGCGACAGGGCGCAGATCGCCAGCGCCAGACTGGCGGCCGGATGGCGGCGGGCCGCGCCGGCCAGGTCTTCGACGTCCTCGATCGGCTGACCGTCGGCCTCGCGGCGGAAGAACGCCAGCGCGGCGAACGCGCCCAGGTTCATCAATCCGTAGACGGCGATGTAGAACAGCGCGGCGCTGACGCCGTTGCGCGTCGGGGCGGCGTCGCCATCGCCGGGCCCGGCGAGAATGGCGAGCAGCAGGTAGCCGGAATGGGCGATGCTCGAGTAGGCCAGCATCCGCCGCGCGTTGGACTGCAGCAGGGCGGTCACGTTACCGACCGTCATGGTGGCGGCCGCCAGCACCCACAAGAGCCAGAAGAGGGCCGGCGAGAGATTCCAGCCGACCAGCGACAGGACGCGGATCAGCCCGATCAGCCCGGCCAGCTTCGGCACGAACCCCAGGAGCCCGGCGACCGGCGCGGCCGCGCCCTGGTAGACATCGGGCGCGTAGAAGTGCATCGGCACGGCGGCCAGCTTGAACGCCAGCCCGGCAATGACCAGCAACAGGCCGACCACCGCGAGCGGATCGGCCTGGGCCGCGGCGCTCGCCAGCCGCGCGGCGTTGGCGTCGGACGCGCCGTTGCCGAAGAGCGTGGTGGTGCCGGTCATGCCGTACAGAAAGCTGAGGCCATAGAGCAGGCTGGCGGCCGCGAACGAGCCGAGGAAGAAATACTTCACGCCGGCCTCGGACGCCCGCAGGTCGTTCCGCGACAGCGCGACCAGGATGTAGGTGGGGATGCTGACCAGTTCGAGCGCCAGGAAGAAGAGAATGAGGTCGTCGGCGGCGGCAACCAGCATCGCGCCGGCCAGCGAGAAGAGCAGCAGGGCGAAGAACTCGCCGCGCTGCGGCCCGGCCGGCACGTGGCGATTGACCAGCAGAATGACCGCGCCCACCGCCAGGACGATGAACCGCGCATAGCCCGTGACTGGATCGACGATCAGCCCGGCCGGCGCCTCCGAGAGCGCCACGCGCCCGGCGGCGAGTACGGCCGCGGCGATGGCGAGCAGCCCGATGGCCGGGGCCGACTGCCCGTTCGACCGGCCCGCGCCGAGCACGACCATGATCGACGCCGCGACCACCAGGATCAGCTCGGGCGCCAGCGTGGTGACCAGCGGGTGGAGAGTCATGGGGCGGTCGCCTCGGGATGACGCTCGATGGCGCGCGGCGCCACAACGGCGACCGCGTCGGTGGTGCGCATGGCAGGCCGCGCCACGGCCCGCGCCAGCACCTGCCGATTGAGTGGCGGCTGAACCAGGTCAAACAGCGGCGCCGGGGCGACGCCGATCCACAGGCACGCGGCCGCCAGCGGCACCAGCAGGGCGATCTCGCGCCGCGACAGGTCGGCCGGCAGGTGCGGCGCCGCGCCCGCAGATTCGGCGGCGTGATGGCCGGTCGGTTCGCGCAGCGGGCCGAACAGCACGGCGCGGCAGAGGTGGAACATGTAGATCGCGCCGAGCACAACGCCGGTGGCGGCCAGCACGGCGTAGATCGGTCCGAGCGGACCGGGCGGCGCGCCGTCGGCGGCGTGCGCCGAGGTGAAGGTGCCCAGCAGCACGAAGAACTCGCCGACGAAACCGTTCAGGCCGGGCAGCCCGACGCTCGACAGGGTGAAGAAGATGAGGAAAAACGCCAGCCACGGCATGCGCCGCGCCAGGCCGCCCAGCTCGGCCATCTCGCGCGTGTGGTAGCGCTCGTAGATCATTCCGACGACCAGGAAGAGCGCCCCGGTCGACAGGCCGTGATTGGCCATATAGACCAGCGCGCCGGTCAGCCCGGCGAGCTTGAGGCTGAACAGGCCGAGGATGCAGAAGCCCAGGTGCGAGACCGACGAGTAGGCCACCAGCTTCTTGATGTCGGTCTGCACCCACGCCGCCAGCGCGCCGTAGATGATCCCCACGATGCACAGGCCGGCGACGACCGGCGCGGCCGACTGCACCGCCGCGGGCAGCATCGGCAGGCTCAGCCGCAGAAAGCCGTAGGTGCCCAGCTTGAGCAGCACGCCGGCCAGAATCGCCGAGCCGGCGGTGGGCGCCTCGGTGTGGGCGAGCGGCAGCCAGGTGTGCAGCGGGAAGAGCGGCACCTTGATTGCGAAGCCGGCGAACAGCGCCAGGAAGAGCCACGACTGGGCGGCGTGCGACAGGTGCCCCTCGGCGGCCAGGCGGTAGAGCTGATCGAACTCGAAGGTGAGCACGCGCGCCCCGGTCACCGGATCGGTCAGGTGGATGAAGGCCTGCCAGCCGAGATAGAGCACGCCGGCGAAGGTGAGCACGCTGCCGGCGAGGGTGTAGATGAAGAACGTGTCCGCCGCCTTGCGGCGCTGATCTCCGCCCCAGATGCCGATCAGCAGGTAGAGCGGGATGAGCGTGAACTCGAAGAAGACGTAGAACAGCAGCAGGTCGCGGGCGCAGAAGACGCCCAGCATGGCGGCGTGCAGCAGCAGCAGCAGGCTGTAATACTCGCGCACGCGCTCGCGGATGGCCGAGAAGCTCGCGGCGATCGCCAGCGGCGTCAGCAGGGCGGTCAGCAGCACCAGCGGCAGGCTGATGCCATCGACGCCGACGAGATATTGCACGCGCAGCGCGGCGGAAGTGTCGGTCGAGGCGTCGCCGATCCAGGCGTGGCGCTCGACCAGGTGGGCCCCGCCGGTGCTCGGGCCGACATGCCGGTCGCCGTAGAAGAGCATGGTCGCGGCGATCGCGACGCCCAGTGTCGCCAGCGAGACCAGCAGGGCGTTCCGCCGGATGGCGGCGTGGGCGGCGGCGGGCATGAGCCAGGTCGCCACCGCGCCGGCGGCCGGCATGAAGATCAGAATCGTCAGCACGTGGTCGGTCAGCACATCGGTCTCGATTCAGCCGGGCGGTGCAGCGCGCCGCGCCGGCCCTAGGTCGTGTAGAGCACCAGCACCATCATCGCCGCCAGACCCACCACCATCGCCAGCGCGTAGCCCTGCATCGCACCGGCCTGCAGGCCGCGCAGCATGAAGCCGAGCATGCGCGGCACCGCGGTAATCAGAAACAGCAGCAGGTTAATTCCGTAACGATCGACGCCGTAGCAGACGCGCCCGAGCCCGCGCAGCGGCCGGACGATCGCGGCGTCATACAGTTCGTCGATGTAGTACTTGTTCTTCAGCAACTGGTACGGCCCGGGCAGCATGAACGCCACGGCGATCGGCCAGGCCGGCCGGCGGCGATAGACGAACCACGCTGCCGCGATGCCGACGATCGCCAGGCTGGCCGAGACGATCATCACGGTGCGCTCGGGCAGGCCCGACTCGTGGGCCACCTCGGACTCAGCCGCGCCCGGCAGCGCGCTCGCCAGCCATTCGCGCGGCTGACCGCCATGCCCGAAACCGACGTAGCCGGCGAAGATCGCCCCGACTGCCAGCAGCACCAGCGGCAGGGCCATCCACGGGCCCGACTCGTGCACGTGCTCGACATTGGCCGGCCGGCGCGCGGCGCCGTGGAAGGCCAGGAAGATCATGCGGAAGGTGTAGAACGCCGTCAGCAGCGCCGTGAGCAGGGTGACCGCGCCGAGCAGCGGCGACTGCGTGAGGGCCGCGTGGATGATCTCGTCCTTGCTGAAAAAGCCCGACAGCATCGGGAAGCCGGCCAGCGCCAGTCCGCCGATCCAGAAGGTGACGGCGGTGACGCGCATCGAGCGCGCCAGGCCGGAGAAGCGGCGGAGGTCGATCTCGCCGGCCATGGCGTGCATGACGCTGCCGGCGCCCAGGAACAGCAGCGCCTTGAAGAAGGCGTGGGTGAAGAGGTGATAGACGGCGGCGTCGGCGGCGTGACAGCCCAGGCCGACGAACATGTATCCGAGCTGGCTGATGGTCGAGTAGGCGAGGATGCGTTTCATGTCGAACTGCGTCAGGGCAATCGTGGCGGCGAACAGGGCGGTGACCGCGCCGACGGACGCGACGACGGCCATCGCCAGCGGCGAGGCCACGAAGATCGCCCCGCAGCGCGCCACCATGTAGACGCCGGCGGTGACCATGGTGGCGGCGTGAATGAGCGCGCTGACCGGCGTGGGGCCTTCCATGGCGTCGGGCAGCCAGACATGCAGCGGAAGCTGGGCGCTCTTGCCGACCGCGCCGCAGAACAGCAGCAGCGCCACCAGCGTCTCGCGCCCCTCGAGCTGCGACAGGCCGGCATCGGAAAAAACGTGGGCGTAGCCGACGTCGCCGCACCAGCGGTAGACAAGCAGGATGGCCAAGGCGAAGCCGAAGTCGCCCACGCGGTTGACCAGGAAGGCCTTCTTCGCGGCCGCGGCGGCGCTGGGGCGCTGATAGTAGAAGCCGATCAGCAGGAAGCTGCACAGGCCGACCAGCTCCCAGCCGACGTAGAGCAGAATGAAATTGCCCCCCAGCACGAGCACGCACATCGAGAAGACGAACAGGCAGAGAAACGCGAAGAAGCGCTCGTAGCCGCGCTCGGGGTGGCCGTGGTGGTCGCGCATGTAGCCGACCGAGTAGATGATGACCAGCAGCGAGACCGACAGCACCGTCATCAGCATGATGGCGGTGAGCGGATCGATGCGGAACTCGACGTTGAACCAGCCGGCCGCGGGCCGGGCCGCGTCCAGTTCGGGCCGCATCCACGCATAGACGACGTGGGGCGCGGCGAAGGTGCGGGCCTGATCGGCCTCCGGCACGGCGCGGACCTGGCGATAGAGCGCCGCCGCCGACAGCAAAGCCGCCCCGACGCCGAGGATCGCCAGCCAGTGCGACTGCCCGCGCAGCCCGCGCGGACCGACCAGGCCGATCAGCAGCGCGGCCGCGATCGGGCAGAGCAGAATCACGATGGCGAGCGAAGCGAGCGTCATGTTGTCGGGCGCGTCAGCCGCGCAGCGAGCTCCATTTTTCGGCGTCGAGCGTGCCCTTGTAGCGGTAGAGCATGACGACGATCGCCAGCCCCAGGCCGGCCTCGACGGCCGCCACGACCAGCACGAACAGGCTCAGCGCCTGGCCGCGCAGATCGCCGCGCAGCGCGCCGAACGCGACCAGGTTCAGCAGCACGCCCTGGAACATCACCTCGGTCGACAGGAACATCAGAATCAAATTGCGGCGCGTCAGAAAGCCGGTGACGCCCAGGCCGAAGAGCGCCGCGCCGATGAACATCAGTTGGGGCGAATAGTTCTGCACTGCGCACCCGCACTCCGCGCTAGAACGGCCGGACGGTTCGGCCAATCTCCTCGGCCGGGCCGGTCGGTTGCGCCGACCGCACGGCGCTGGTCACCGGCGCCCGCGCGATCGCCAGCGCGCCGATCATGGCCACCATCAGCAGGACGCCGGCCAGCTCGACCGGCACGGCATAGTTCGCCAGCAGCTCGCGCCCCAGCAGGGTCGAGTTGCCGGCCGGCGCCGCGTCGACCGGCTGCGGCGACCAGTGGCGCGTCACGATCACGCCGCACAGCGTCGCCGACAGCACGAAGCCCGCCAGCACCGCCGCGCCCGGCTCGCGCGCCGTGCGGTCATAGTCGGCCGCCTCGGCGTCGACCGGCGACTGCTGCGCCAGCATGAGCACGAACACGTAGGTCACCAGGATCGCGCCGGCATAGACGATCACCAGCGCCGCCGCCAGGAACTCGGCCCCGGCCAGCACCGCCAGCCCGGCGGTCGACAGCACCACGACGATGAAATAGAGCGCCGCATAGACCGGCTTGGCATGCGTGATGACCCGCGCCGCCGCCAGCAGCGCCAGCGCCGTGAGCACGCAGAAATAGACGTTGGTGGTCGCCGCCGTGCCCAGGCCGTAGCGCAGCACCGTCAGGAGTCCGGCCAGCGCCGCCGCGCCCAGCATCAGCGCCGCCCGCCCGCGGGTCGCGCCGTCGCGCGGCAGCGCCAGGAAGATGGCCGTCGCCCCCAGCGCCGCGAAGGCGTAGGTGACATAGGCCCACGGCAGTGGCACGGCCGCCGGCTCAGGCATGGCCCGTCCCCGGGTAGCCCGTGATGTTCGGATTCTTCCGCGGCTTCAGGTGCCGCGTCTGGTCAAAGACCATCAGCAGTTTTTCCTTGTCGAAGATCATCTCGCTGCGCGATCGGCCGACCAGGCGGAACTGCGGCGTCAGCTCGATGGCGTCGACCGGGCAGGCCTCTTCGCACATGCCGCAGTAGATGCAGCGCAGCTCGTCGATGTCGAACTTGATCGGATACTTCTCGCGATCGGGCCACGGCGACGCCGCCCCCTCGATGTGGATGCAGTGGGCCGGGCAGGCGGTCTCGCACATGAAGCAGGCGACGCAGGCGACCCGCCCGTCCGCGTCGCGGTTCAGCCGGTGAACGCCGCGATAGTTTTCGATCCGCTGCGGGCGCTCCTGCTCGGGATACTGCACCACCCGCCGATCGCGCAGCGCCTTGTCGAACAGGTGGCGCAGCGTGGTCTTCATGCCGCCCCAAACCTGCGGCAGGTAGAGCCGCTCGGCCGGAGTCAGCTCCGGCTGATCGACCTCGACCACGTCGGTGTCTTTCCAGTTGCGCGCCACGAGCTATCATTCGCTCCACTTCGCTTCGCCCGGCGACGCCGCCGGCGGATTCGCCCGACCGTCAGACCGCGCCCGCCATCGACCGCGTTCGCGAAGCCGCGCCGCCATCGCGCGCCGCGGCGCCCAGGCTCGACTGCCGGCCGGTGATCGTCCGGCCGCCCAGCGCCCCCAGCCAGCCCGCGACGGCCAGCGTCGCCAGCTCGGCCAGCGGCGAGAACCAGTGCGCCGGCGTGCCGCGATAGAGCAGCGCGCCTTGCACCGCCACCAGCACCAGCCCGATCGGCACCAAAGCCTGCCACGCCAGCCGCATGAGCTGGTCGAACCGCAGCCGCAGAAGCGTCCAGCGCAGCCACATCGCCACGAAGATCAGGAACGCGATCTTGCCGGAGAAGACCGCCAGCCGCAGCAGCGCCGCGAACCACGACGGATCGACCGTGATCCAGTGCAGCACGCGCAGCCCGGGCACGCCCGCCAGCAGCCGCGAAAACGGCAGCGGCTCCCACCCGCCCAGGAACATGGCCGTCATCATCGCGCAGGCCGTGATGAGGTGGGCGTATTCGCCCAGGAAAAAGAGCGCCAGCTTCATGGCGCTGTACTCGGTGTGATAGCCGCCGACCAGCTCCTGCTCGGCCTCGGCCAGGTCGAACGGCGCGCGGTTGGTCTCGGCCAGCGCCGTGATGCCGAAGAACAGCGCCGCGACCGGATGGAGAAGGACGTTCCACGCGCCGGCCTGCTGGGCCGTGACCATGCCCTCCAGCCGCAACGCGCCGGTGGTGAGGATGACCACGAGGATCGCCATGCCCATCGGAATCTCGTACGACAGCATCTGCGCGGCCGAGCGCATCGCGCCGTAGAAGGCATACTTGTTGTTGCTGGCCCAGCCGCCCAGCACGACGCCGTAAACGGCGGTCGAGCCGATCGCCAGCACGTACAGCACGCCGATGTCGAGGCTGGCGCCCTGCACGGCGACGCGCTCGCCCGGCGCGGCCCAAGGCCAGTGGATCCATCCGCCGAACGGAATCACCACGAAGCCCACCAGCGCCACCACGAACGCGATGCACGGCGCCAGGTAGAACAGCCAGCGGTCGACCCGCGGCGGCGTGAAGTCTTCCTTGAGGAAGAACTTCAGTCCGTCGGCCAGCGGCTGAAGCAGGCCGAGCGGGCCGACGCGATTCGGACCGTAGCGATCCTGAATCCAGGCCGAGATCTTGCGCTCGAAGTAGATCAGGTAGGCGACCGCGGTCAGAATGACGCCGATCGAGACCGCGACAAACAGCAAGCTGAACGCCGTCTGCGAACCCAGCCAGCGCTGTACCAGATTGAGCGACTCCGCGGGCATCGTCGGCGTAGCTTAGTGCATTCCTTCACGAAGTGAAGCGCGACAACCGGCGACCGATTGCGACCGCTAACGACTTGGCAGAGCGGCGATTAGAGCGACGCCCGGGCCGGGGCGCCGGGCAGAGGATCGCCCCGGCGCGTTCCGCCACGCGGGCGGGAGAAAAGCGACGGCCCGAGCAGCGCCGCGAGCAGCAGCGTCGCGCTGGCCGGCTCGGGCAGGAGGACGAGGTAGGCCTCGGAGTCGCGGCCGGGGATTCAAGGGATGCCGAATTCTGCGGGATGCGCGTCGCGCGATGACTATGATTCAGCACTCCCGGTGCATCCGTTGGCGGCGACGCGCGGTCCCGCAAACGGAGGACTTTCCGTGATTCGCATCGTGACTGTCGCACTCGGGCTGGCGCTCTGCGCCGGCACCGGCCATGGGCCGCACGTCGAGCGCGTGACCGGCAACACCGTTTCGTCGGACGGGCTTGCGCAAGGCGCCATTCAGCCCAGCGTGTCGGCCGACGGCCGGTACGTGGCCGCGGCCGTGAACGAGGCGCCGATCGTCGACGGCGCCTACCAACACTCCGCCGGCGAGACCTACGTCTGGGACCGCAAGACGCGGCAAACGACGCTGGTATCCCGCATCCCGTTTTTTTCCTATGTGACCCCCGCGAGGGGCGTGAGCCAGTTCCCTCGAGTCAGCGCGTCGGGCCGGTACGTTGCATACCAGAGCGCGTATGATTACACGCCGCAGACCAGCATCTACGTTCTGGACCGCGACGCCGATGGCAACGGTGAATTCGACGGAACCTCCAGCGGCGCGTGGCGGATCATCACGATCAGCCCGCCGTTGACCGGTCAATCCGCGAACGGGCGCAGCTATCGACCCTGCATCTCGGCCAGCGGCAGGTATGTTGCCTTCAGCAGCTACGCATACAACCTCGTCGCGGGCGACACCAACGGGCCTGCCAGCGGCGCCCCCAACCCCGGGCCGCCGGTGGGCGTCGGGTGCGACGTCTTCATCCGCGATCGCGACGCCGATGGCAACGGCGTGTTCGACGAAAGCGGAGCGGCCGCCAACAAGACCCTTCGCGTCAGCGTCGATTCGATGGGACAGCAAACCAATCCGCACGCCAACAGCCAGAACGCCGACCTCTCGGGCGACGGCCGATTCGTCGCGTTCGACAGCGACGCCACGAGTCTGGCGCCAGGCGACACGAACGGACTGTCCGACGTGTTCGTCCACGATCGAGACGCGGACGGCAATGGCGTCATGGACGAGCCGGGCGGCATTCAAACCACGCGCATCAGCGTCGGCTTGGGTGGTGAAAGCTGCGACGGCGCCAGCTTCATGCCGGGCCTCTCGCGCGACGGGCGCTTCGTCGTTTTTCAGAGTTCCGCGACCAACATCCTGCCGGTCGGTGTCGGCCGATTTCCAACTCAAAACGTCTATCTGTTCGATCGCATCACGGCGCAGATGACGCTCGTCAGCGCGCCGCCCAGCGGCGGCTTCGCCGACGGCCCCAGCTTCGATGCCGTAGTCTCCGGTAACGGGCGATTCGTCGCCTTCGTCAGCCTGGCGTCAAACCTGGTGCCGGGTGACACCAACAGCGCCGCCGACGTGTTCCTGTACGACCGGCTGTCCCTCAGCCCGGCGACGCGTCTCATTCGCGTCAGCCTGACAGCCGCCTTGGGCCAATCGCGATTCGGCGGCAACAGTCCCGCGATCTCGGCCGACGGATCGGTGGTGTGCTTTGCCAGCGCGTCGCTCGACCTGGTCGCCGGCGATACGAACAAGGTCCGCGACATCTTTGCCTACGTTCGGCCGTAGCCCGGCTGACGAAGGAGCACGTCATGTCTCGCAACCGCTCGTCAACTCGCCGCGGCGCCGCCCGGATCGAGGTGATGGTCCTGCTGGCGGCGCTGTGCAGCGTGGGCCTGATGACCCGCGCCTGGACGCAGGTGGTGGGCCAGGGCAGCGCCAACGGCCGATGCCTGAACAACCTCATGCTCATCGGGCAGGCGTCCACGGTCGTGGCCCAGTCGGACCCGCAGATGATCCTGCACCGGCAGTCGCGAGCGGGAGACCTTGCCTGGCGAGGACTGGGCGCCTGGGACTGGGGCGGAAAGGACGGTGCGTGCGGCGAGTTTCGAGCCGATTGGCCGATCGCGCCACTTGCTGCGCTGTCGGCCGTCACGCGACCATACAACTCCGTCTTGGTCGGCGACGTGACAGCGCCCCACGCCAACTTCGAGGTCTTTCGCTGCCCGAGCGACACCGGAAGCTGGCCGAACGAACAATACATGGCGGCGTACTACGAGCCAACGCCATGCACGACGCAGGAAGCCGATGCCGTGATCCAGCGATTCATGGATGACGCCGTCGGTACCAGCTACCAGGGGGACTTCATCTGGTTCGGCGCCGACTTCGGAGTCTCCGGCTGGATTGGGGTGAGAGTAGGTAGCTTCATGCGCCCGGCGTGGGCGATTCCCAAGCCCGACGAGACGCTGCTGTTTGCCGAACACCGAATGTTCCAGGCGATCATGTCCACGCAGGAGTACTTGAGCATGACTGCGAATTCGACTCCGCCGGGGGCGATTCCCGGTTGGCACGCCGAACCGCTGCGGCACAACGCCCTGACGGCAGATGGCCACGTCCAGAGGGTCGAAATCCAGGTGAGTGGCTCAATCTACAATCCGACGACATTCCCGGAATACAACCCCCTGTTCACGTTGCTGCTGTTGCGCGGGCCAGGCTGGCGCTATGACTGCCTCCCCGAGGGGCATGTGTACGAGCGCGGGGGGCCCTACGATTTCGCGGCAGCGGCGCCGCCCAACGACGGGCCGACCGTTGGATTGGCCGGCACACTTCAGACCCGCGCGCGACTCACGACGGCCGACGGCGCCGTCGCCGCACAGGAAGCGCCGCCGCGCCAGCCGTAGCCGCATCGACCGGTTCGGGACCGCGGAAGTCGCGGTGCAGCCGGGGCGTCGAGGAAACGGCGAACGCTACTCTCCCGCGGGCTGGTTGGCCTCGAAGCGGGCCAGGTGCTGCTTGAGCGTCGGCAGCAAGGCGTCCGGCCCGTTCTGCTCGGCGATGCGGATCGCCAGCAGCTCATGCCGGATCGCCTCTTCATATTCGCCGCGCTTCGCCAGCACGCGGGCGAAGGTGTCGAGGTAGCGGGCGTGGCGCCGATCGGTCAGCGCGCAGGCCGACTCGGCCGACGTGCGGGCCGCGGTCAGCTCGACCGGGCTGGGGCTGCCCTCGCGCAGCACGACCCGCGCCATGGCATCGAAGAGCGGGGCGGAATCGGGCGACGCGTGCAGCCCGGCCAAGACCGCCTTGGCGCAGGCATCCACGTTGCCGCGCCGCGCGGGGGCGTCGACATAGGCGAGAATGCACTCGGGCAACTGCGGGGCCAGTTGAATGGCCTGGGCGAACGCCTGCTCGGCGGCGGCCGAATCGCCGCGCCGCGCCAGCAGCGTGCCGCGCAGGGCATAGGCGGCGGCGAACCGCGGACTGCGCACGAGCGCCTCGTCGAGCCGGGCGAGCGCGTCGGCGTCCCGATCGCCCACCGCCGCCAGCACCGACGCGTGCACGAACAGCGCGATCACCGAGTCGGGCGACATTTTCATGGCCTGCTCGGCCTGCTCCAGCGCCGCGCGGGTGTCAGCGACATCCAGCAGGCTGTCGGCCAGCTCGGCGCGGAGGTGGGCGTCGTTCGGCAGTCGCTCGACCGCTGCCCGCAGCAGCGCCAGCGACTCGCGGAAGCGGCCGCGCTCGCGCAGAAAGCGCGACAGCGTGCCCAGCAGGCTGGGGTCGTCGGGCTTGGCCGCCAAATCGCTGCGCAGCTTGCGTTCAAAATCCGCGACCTGGCGCAGGTAGAGGTCGACGCGCGCCACCATGTCGCCACTTGGCCCCGAAGGCGACCCCGATGCGGCGTCTTTGGGCGGCGCCGAAGCGATCTGGTCGACCTCGGCGCGCGTCTGCTCGCGTCGCACGCGCGTCGAATCGGCGATCCGAGTCGCCACCTCCTGGCCGAGCGGGTCGTCGTGAATCGTCGGTTCCGCCGCCGCCGGATCGGTCGCGTCGTAGGGGGCCGCCTGGGTCTCGAGGTTTGCCAGCCGCAGCAGCCGCGCCATGGCCTGGCGGGCGGCCGGCCAGTGCGGCGCCAGCGCCAGCGTCTTGAGCAGGTGCTCGCGCGCGGCGGTGCGGCGGTCCTGCGCGAGGGCGCAGCGCGCCCAGCCGAAGTGTGCCGGCGCATCATTCGGGTCGCGCTCCACCAGCTCTTCGAAGAGCCGCGCGGCGCGGTCGGCGTCGCGGTCGATCAGCCCCTCGGCCAGACGACGCTTGGCGCCGGCGTGCTGCGGGTCGATCTCCAGCGTCCGCTCGAACGCGCTCAGCGCTGCGGGCGTCTCCACCCGCCGCTGGTGCGTCAGCCCCCTCAGGTACGGCCACTTCGCGGTGCGCGGCGCCAGCGCCGCGGCCGCCTCAAAGCAGCGCAGCGCCGACGGCGACAGGCCGTGCGCGAGGTACTCGAGCCCCAGCGCCCCGACGGCCTCGGCGTCGCCGGGGGACGCCGCGGCGCGCTTCTCGGCGGAGCGGATCGCTTCGGCCAGCGAGGCCGGCAGCCGCGACACGTCGGCGGGTATGACCTGGTACGGCGGCGCCGGCGTGGCCACGCGGGCGGGCACCGCGGGCGTTGCGGCAATGGCGGCGGGCCGCGACGCGGGCTCGGCCGGGCTCGAAACGGGGGTCGCAGCCGGAGTCGGCGGCGCCTGTTTGCAACCGGCTGCCAGCAGGCAAACCACGGCGGCACGGTCCAACCGATTCGGCCACTCCGCCGCAGCCGGGGGCGCGGCTGTCATGCCCGGGTCTCCCCGGAATCCGCATCCCCGCGCCCCATGAAGTAGCGATTCGGCTGCCGGGCCGGTAGCCGACGCGGTCAGACGTGCGGTGCGTGGCGGGCGGGGCGCGTCAGCAGGGCCGTTCAGCGAACTGGACGGCCCCGGAAGGAGCAACTAGCTGCGGAGGAGGAGGAGAGGAGGAGGAGAGAGGAGGATGCAGGCTAGTGTCTGTCTTGGATGTCCGTGACCAGCACCATCGCCGCCACGGGTTGAATTACAGTCTCCAGTCGGTTGACGGTTCGCTGCCACGACTCGAGCGAGTCGCCGACGCTTCCGTCCTTGAATCGCAGGCTTCCGGCGAGCTTGATTTCATTCGCCGAAGCCGGGGTCAGATCAGTCGCAAGAGCATCCGGTACGTTGCTGCTCGGCGTCGGCTGAGCGTTTCGCATGCTCGCCAGTCGCTGGACGTCCCATCGCGTCGCCGCCACACCGGACACTCGCGAAGCATCGCGCCAATCGAAGTCGCTGCTTGCAATCCCAGCAACGGCCAAGGCGAGCTGCGGATTGCCGCCCAGCGTGTTCGACCACTCCATCTGCGCCAGTGCGGGCGTCGAAAGGCCCGCCAGGTCAGCGCCAGGATGTGTGCGAGGCGACGACATCGTCCATCCTGTTCGCTCGGGTTGTTTTCGACGTCCGTGTCTGGCGACCCGAACCGCGCGCCCTGTTCATCCCTGAGAGGCGACCGCAACTCGTTGCGGCCGACCGGTTTTTCGTTGTTTCCTGCGTGCGTCCCACCGCGTTGAACTGCCCGATTTCCTGAACCCTGAGGACGCAGTGATTCTTATGCCCGGTCAATCGGCCGGGTCAAACTGAGCCCGAGAAAAAAGGCGGGAATTCGCAGAACCCGCGCCGATTGCGGACGTTGCGCGTTGGCGGCCGTGGAGCGGCGCGACTCGGCCCCGGCTTGTGCGGCGCCGGGGCGGTTCGTATAGTCCCGCGTCATGCGTTGCCGAACTGTGTGGCTTCTGCTCGCGCTGGGCGCGGGCTTCGCGGGCGGCTGCCGTGATTCGCGGCGACTGCCGGTTCAGAAATGGAGCGCCGAGCCCGGGCCGGTCACGGTCGGGGCGGTGACGCTCGACCAGTCCGCGCCGGCCGACCTGGTGGCCCGGACGATGGTGGGGCTGCTGCTGAAGTGCGACGAAGTTCGCCGCGGGGGGCTCGGCGACCCGCAGCGCCGGGCCGAGTTCGACACGCTGCGCGAGAAGATCCGGCGACTGGCGGCCGCGAACGAGATTTTCAAACGCGCCCAGGTCGACCGCCACATGGTCCCGAAAGACCTGACGGCTGAGAGCGCGGTCGACCTGATGACCAACCAGTGGCCATCCATCATTGCGTACTATCGCGAAGACATTCGCCTGGAAAAGGCGATTGAGAATCCGATCGACGAGAAGCACGTCAGCGTCGCCATTCCGGCCGAGAACCCGCGCGACCGCCGCGCATTGGACGAGATCGAGCGCGGGCTGGTCGATCAGCGCGATGTCCGGGGACAGCCGCTGCGTCCGGGCAGTGAGTCCTATAACGAAGCGTTGCGCCGCGCTGCGGTGGCGCGCGGCATTTCGCCGCGGCTCGAGTCGTCCCTGATCATTGAACTGGCGAAGGTGAACGACTATTGGCGGGTCGTCGCCGTGCGGGCCAACGGTCCGCCGCTGAGCCGGACCTTCGCGATTCACACCACCACGCCATCCAGCACAACACAGCGCGGCCGGCCCGCGACCCGGCCGTCATAGGCGAATTCCCACCAACGGGTGAGCACACGGCCGGCGCGTCCTGCGCGTTGCGGCCGATAAGATCGCCGTCGGTCGCCACTGGGCAGATCGGTCGGCGAATCTGGCCGAACGGGGGTGGGAAATGCGCTACGACTCAAGCTCTTAGCAGCTCATCGCCGAATACGTATATTGCCTAAGTTATCTATGTTAACTATTCCGTCGCGGTCGCCTGTGGACGGATGAACCAAGGAGCGCGTGTGAGCCTGTCTAACACCCCCACCGATCGGCTGTTTTCAGATTACTTCGAACCACTGATGGCCGGCCGTCGCAACGTCTGCCGGCAACTGGTGCACGACGCCTTGCGCAGCGGGGCCGAGCCGCGGACGATCTATCGCGGGGTCATCTGGCCGGCGATGGAGCGGATCGACCGGCTGTATCGCGACGATCAGATCAACGCGGCGGTGCAGAACATGGCGACGCGGATCAACCGCGTGGTGGCCGACCAGGTGCAGCCGTTTCTGCCGGTGGTACCGTCGAATGGCAAGCGCGTGCTGATGACCTGCGCGAACGGCGAGCACGAGGAGCTGGGCGCGCAGATGTGTTCGGACCTGTTTGAGGCGGAAGGGTGGGAGGTCTTTTTCATGGGAGGCGGCGTGCCGCAGGACGAGGTGGTGCAGCTGGTCGGGCAGTTGCGGCCGGACCTGCTGCTGATCTTCGGCAGTCGGCCGTGCGATGCGCCGCTGGTGCGCCAGTTGATCGATCATATCCGCGAGATCAACGTGAGCCCGGCGATGAACGTGATGGTGTCGGGCGGGGTGTTCACGCGGGCCGAGGGGCTGTGGAAGGAAGTGCGGGCGGACCTGTTCGCGGAGACGGCGGTGGAGGCGCTGGCGCTGGCGTCACAGGCAGACCCGCCGAGCCACGAGCGGCCGATTCCGGGCGCGCCGAAGAAGCGTCGGCGCCGCCGGCGACCGGCACTGCTGATGACGCCAGGCGACGACGAGTAGGCCGGCGTGGCCACCGGTTCGCGATTAACAGACTAAGTAGACCCTGTATAGAAGATTGATTGTCGCGGCGTTGCGCCCGGGTTCCCGGGTGCGACGCCGCGGTGTATTTTCCGAGCGATTCCAGAAGCTTTGCGAAGATTCGTTTGTTTTTCGCGGCGGATTACGGCGATTCTGCTTGACAAGCCGACCCGCAAACCAATAAAAATGGATTACCGGGCTCATCGGTCGACGCGCCAGACACCTCGCAGGGCGTCGTCACAGTAGAACACAGACAATATCGGGCGCTGCGCGCTGCGCAGTCGGACCGACGTGCCGTTGCGCGCCGCACGGGCGCGGAGCGTGGCCATTCTCGGACCGCGCCGGTGCGCGAAGACGAGCGCGATTTCGCGCGACCCTGATTTTCGTTGACAGTCGCGCAACTAGCGGAGTAAAGTGGGTTTGAGGGAGAGGCGCGCCCCGGGGCAGGGGCGTCGTCCAACGACAATTCACATGCGGCCAATGGGCTGGGAAAGCAGAGGGAATTCGTATGATTACTCGCAAGCTGATACACCGCGTCCTGGCGTTGGTGGCAACGTGTTGCATGGCCAGCGCCGCGCACGCCAACCTGCTGGTCACGTCGGTCAAGCTGAACGGGCATCTGCTCTCGAACGGCATGCCCGCGATTCACGTCTCGCCGAACCAGTCGCTGCTGATCGAGGTCACGGTTCAGATTTCGGCCGGCGCGCCGTCCGCCTGGCGCTCGACCAACTGGGACTTCGATGGCGACGCCTCCGGTCCCGGCTGCGCCGACACGCCCGACCACATCGTCAACAACACCTTTACGGAGAACTTCACTATCAACGCGCCGGGCGCGACGGGCACGTACGGCTTCGGCGTGGCGGCCCGCGCGCAGGCCGGCTGTACCGGCGGCAGCGGCAACGTTTCGTATCCGAGCTCGGTCATCGTTTCGTGCCTGGACACCGACGGCGACGGGGTCTGCAACGATGTCGACGGTGACGACGACAACGACGGCATTGCCGACGCGTTCGACGCCAATCCGTTCGATCCGCATATCTGCCAGGACGTCGACAGCGACGGCTGCGACGACTGCTCGTTCGGCTCGGACGGCTTCGGCCCGCTGCCGGACAACCGCCCGAACATGGACGGCGACGATCATGACGGCGACGGCAAGTGCGACAGCGGCGACAACTGCCCGTTCGTCGTGAACCCGGATCAGGCCGACGCCGACCATGACGGAGTCGGCGACGCGTGCGACAACTGCCGGCTGGTTGCGAATCCGCAGCAGGAAGACGCCGACCAGGACGGCCTCGGCGACGCGTGCGACAACTGTCCGGACATCGCCAACCCGCAGCAGGAGGACTCGGACCGCGACGGCCTCGGCGACGCCTGCGACGCCTGCCCGCATGATCCGAACAACGACGCCGACCACGACGGCGTCTGCGGCGACCGCGACAACTGCCCGAACGTCGCCAACCCGACGCAGGAAGACAACGACGGCGACGGCGTCGGCAACGCCTGCGACAACTGCTCGTACGTCGCCAATCCCGACCAGGCCGACAGCGACACCGACGGCGCCGGCGACGCGTGCGACAACTGCGACGGCATCGCCAACCCCGGTCAGCCCGATCTCGACCACGACGGCGTCGGCAATGCCTGCGACAACTGCCGCTTCGTCTCCAACGGCGACCAGCTCGACAGCGACGGCGACGGCATTGGCGACGCCTGCGACAACTGCCCGCGTGTTGCCAACGCCGACCAGGCCGACGGCGACAGCGACGGCGTCGGCGACGCGTGCGACAACTGCCGCACGATCGAGAACCGCTCGCAGGAGGACAACGACGGCGACGGCATCGGCAACGCCTGCGACAACTGCTCGTACGTCGCGAACGCGGACCAGGCGGACGTCGACCACGACGGCGTCGGCGACGCGTGCGACAACTGCCCGACCGCGCAAAACCCCGACCAGACTGACAGTGACGGCGATCGGCACGGCGACGCCTGCGACCTATGCTCGAACGACCCGCTGAAGACCGCGCCGGGCGCCTGCGGCTGCGGCACGCCGGACACCGACTTCGACGGCGACGGCGAGCCCAACTGCACCGACGCCTGTCCGAACGATCCGAACAAGACCGCCCCGGGCCAGTGCGGCTGCGGCAACCCCGACACCGATTCCGACAGCGACGGCATCGCCGACTGCAACGACCTGTGCGACACCGATCCGAACGGCGACTCGGATTCGGACGGCGTGCCGAACTGCTTCGACTTCTGCCCGAACGACCCGAACAAGATTGCGCCGGGCTTCTGCGGCTGCGGCCAGGCCGACGTCGACTCGGACGAGGACGGCCTGCCGGACTGCATCGACATGTGCGATGAGAATCCGGCCAAATTCCAGCCCGGCATCTGCGGCTGCGAAGGCGACGAGACGGTTGACACCGACCAGGACGGCATCCCCGACTGCGCCGACGGCTGTCCGGAAGACCCGAACAAGAGCCATCCGGGCGCCTGCGGCTGCGGCGTCTCCGATCAGGATTCCGACCGCGACGGCACGCCCGACTGTAACGATGAGTGCCCCGACAGTCGGGTCAAGGTGGTTCCGGGCATCTGCGGTTGCGACGTGGCGGATTCCGACGCCGACAGCGACGGGCTGCTGCGCTGCCAGGACAACTGCCCGAACGACGCGAACTCCGACCAGGCGGACCGCGATCATGACGGCATCGGCGACGCGTGCGACAACTGTCCGGACGTTTACAACCTGTCGCAGGCCGATGACGACGGCGACGGCGTGGGCGACCCATGCGACCACTGCCCGAACGACCCGAACAAGACCGAACCCGGCATCTGCGGCTGCGGCACGCCCGACGCCGATCCGGACTTCGACGGCATCGTGAGCTGCCATGACAATTGTCCGGACGTCGGCAACGCCGACCAGCTTGACAGCGACAGCGACGGCGTTGGCGATGCGTGCGACGTCTGCCCCGGGATCGCCAACCCCAACCAGGAGGACGAAGACGGCGACGGCGTCGGCGACCCGTGCGACAACTGTCCGGCCGACGCCAACAGCGACCAGGCCGACGCGGACAGCGACGGCGTGGGCGACGTGTGCGACCGGTGCCCCGGCCAGGATGACCATCTCGACTCGGACACCGACGGCACGCCGGATTGTCTGGACGACGACGACGACAACGACGGAGTGCCGGACGACCACGACATCTGCCCGGGCCAGGATGACCACATCAACACCGATGGTGATCCGTTCCCGGATTGCATCGATTCTGACGACGACAACGACGGGTTGAGCGACGTGTATGAAGTGATGTTCAACCACTCGAACCCGCTGTCGTGCGACACCGACGGTGACCTGATTGCCGACGGCCCGTTCGACTGCGACGGCGCCTTCAACCCGATCATCGTCAGCCCGACGATCGACCACGTGGACAACTGTCCGAACGTGCCGAACTTCGACCAGGCCGACGGCGATTCCGACGGCATCGGCGACGCCTGCGACAACTGCGTCGACACGCCGAACGGCCCGCGTAATCCGGGCATCTCGGACATTCAGACCGACACCGACACGGACGGCGTCGGCGATGCCTGCGACAACTGTCCGGGCGTGGCCAACCCCGACCAGGAGGACCTGGACCACGACGGGCTGGGCAACGCCTGCGATCCGGACGACGACAACGACGGCGTCCCGGATGGCGACGACCTCGACCCGAACGATCCGCACGTCTGTGCCGACATCGACGGCGACGGCTGCGATGATTGCAGCCAGTACGGCTCCGACGGCGTCACGACGCCCGACCCGCTGAAGGACGGCCCCGATGCCGACGGCGACGGCGTGTGCGACACCTCCGACGGGTGCCCGAACGACCCGCTGCGCGTCGCTCCGGGCCGGTGCGGCTGCGACTTCCCCGTGACCGACGACACCGACAGCGACTCGGACGGCCTGGTCGATTGTCTGGAAGGCTGTCCGTTTGATCCGAACAAGACCTATCCGGGCGCCTGCGGATGCGGCCACGCCGACACCGACAGCGACTCGGACGGTCTGCCGGATTGCATCGACGGCTGCCCGAACGACCCGAACAAGACCGTGCCGGGCTACTGCGGATGCGGCGTCGCCGATGTCGATGCCGACAGCGACGGTCTGCCGGATTGCAGCGATCCGTGTCCGGCCGACTCGCTCAAGACTCATCCGGGCATCTGCGGCTGCGACGTGCCCGACACCGATCGCGACAAGGACGGCGTGGCCGATTGTCTGGACCTGTGTCCGGACGATCCGGGCAAGTCGTACCCCGGTGCGTGCGGCTGCGGCCATGCCGACGTCGACAGCGACTCGGACGGCGTGTTCGACTGCCTCGACCGCTGCCCCGGCAGCGATGATCGGGCCGACAGCGACGAGGACGGCGTGCCGGACTGCGTCGACTACTGTCCGGATGATCCGTACAAGACCAAACCCGGTCAGTGCTGCTGCGGCAACAAGGACACCGACAGCGAAGAGGACGGCATCTCCGACTGACTCGACTGCTGAGACTATGACGGCGACAAGTTCCTGCCGGGCGTGTGCGGCTGCGGCGTGCCCGACACGGACACTGACGAGGACGGCATCGCCGATTGTCTCGACGGCTGTCCGGAAGATCACTACAAGGTCAACCCGGGCATCTGCGGCTGCGGCGTCAGCGAGGCCGACAGTGACCACGACGGCGTGCCGGATTGCATCGACGTTTGCCCCGGCTCGCCCGACTTCGACAGCGATCGCGACGGCGTGATCGACTGCGAAGACATGTGTCCGTATGACCCGGGCAAGGTCGCTCCGGGCATCTGCGGGTGCGGCGTGCCCGAGACCGATTCCGACGACGACGGCACTCCGGACTGCAACGACATCTGTCGCAGCGATCCGCACAAGGTGCTGCCGGGTCAGTGTGGCTGCGGCCAGTCCGACGCCGACGCCGACAGCGACGGCACGGCGGACTGCAACGACCTGTGTCCGGAAGACTCCAGCAAGCAGCGCCCCGGCGTGTGTGGCTGTGGCGTGCCGGACCGCGATTCCGATGAAGACGGCCTGCCGGACTGCATCGACGGCTGTCCGAACGACAGCTCGAAGACCAGCCCGGGCCGGTGCGGCTGCGGCCATCCCGAGACCGACTCGGACGGCGACGGGCTGCCGGACTGCATCGACGGCTGCCCGAACGATTCGGGCAAGGTCGCCCCGGGCCGCTGCGGATGCGGCAACCCCGAGACCGACTCGGACGGCGATGGTCTGCCGAACTGTGTGGACGGCTGCCCGAACGATGCCACCAAGCAGGCACCGGGTGTCTGCGGATGCGGCACGTCGGACGCCGACACCAACACCAACGGCGTGGCCGACTGCATCGACGCCGGCTTCGGTCCGGGTGGCAACCCGGCGCCGCAGCCGACGCCGGGCGGGCTGCAGACCTTCCTGCCGATCATTCCGTTCTATCCGGCGCCGATCTGCGGCATCGGGTTGATGGTTCCGATGGCGGGTCTGCTGCTGCCGACCTGGCTCGTGGTTCGCTGGAACCGCCGCCGGCGCCGCTGATCGCGGCCCGACGACCGGCGTAGATTGCGTTCATCTCGCGTGCCGCGTCCGGCTGTGTGCCGTGCGCGGCACGCTCTTTTTCGCGGCGTCGCCAGACTTGCGATAGGCTGTCGGCGGCGCGGGGCCGGCCGGCACCCCCGTGTCGATGAGGAATCGCGTGTCCGAATCGCCTGCACCGATGGCCGATGCACCGCTCGCACAGGCCGCCAACGCGCGCCCGCCGGCGACGGTGGCGCTGCTGCTGGCGGCCGGGCTGGTTGCGGCGCTGGCCTGGCTGGCGCATGCGCCGGTGCTGTCGGCCCGCGCGGTCTGGTTCGACGACGACGACTATTTCACCCGCAACGCGCTGGTTCAAAACCCCGGCGCGGCGTCGGCCAGGCGCTTCTTCACCGAGGTGCAAAACCCCTCGACCGTCCGCGGCTATTACCAGCCGCTCACAATGATCTCACTCATGCTCGACGTGTGGCGCGGCGCCCGGCCGGACAACCTGCGCCCGATCCACCAGACGCAGCTCGCGCTGCACGCGCTGAACGCCGCGCTGATCTGCCTGATCGTGGGGCGGCTGTTCGGGCGCGTCGACGCGGCGCTGGCGGTCGCGCTGCTCTTCGCGTGGCACCCGCTGACGGTCGAGCCGCTGGCGTGGATCGGCGAACGCAAGACGCTGCTGTCGACCGCGCTGGCGCTCGCGAGCCTGCTGGCGTACGTCGGCTGGGCGCAGCGCCGCGGCTGGTGGCGCTACGCCGTGGTCCTGGTCGCCTACGCGCTCAGCCTGCTCGCCAAGCCCACCAGCGTGGCGCTGCCGCTGGTCATGATGGTCCTCGACTTCTGGCCGCTGAATCGGCTGACGGTGCGCACGCTGCTTGAGAAGCTGCCGCTGATCGCGCTGCTGCTGGCGGGCTGTGCGGTCACGTTTGTTTCGCAGCGAACATCGGGCAGCATCATTGCCGCCAGCGAGCGCACGCCGCGCGTCGTCGCGCTGATCGTCGCGCACAACGTGGCGCTCTATGCGCGGCAGATGGTCTGGCCGGTCGGGCTCTCGGCCGGCTACCTCTTTCCAAGGCCGTTCGACCTGTCGAATTCGGCGCTGCGCGTGGCGCTGGGGGTGTCGCTGGCGCTGGGTGCGGGCGTGATCGTCAGCCTGCGCTGGACGCGCGCCGGGCTGGTGGCCGCGCTGGTCTTCGCGGTGCTGGTCTTTCCCACCATGGGCGCGGTGGGCTTCACCTACGCCATCGCGTCCGACAAATACGTCTACCTGCCGATGCTCGGACCGCTGCTGGCGCTGGGCGCCGGACTGGCGGCGCTGCTGCGCACGGCGGCCGCGCGACCGGGCCGAACGCCGCAGATGCTGCTGGTGCTCGCGATAGGCGCGGCGGCCTGGCTGGAACATCGCGCCGCGCGGCAGACGCTGGCCTTCTGGGCCGACACCGAGTCGCTCAACCGGCACGCGTTGGCCGTGAACCCCGACAACCCGGCCGTGCACCACAACCTCGCCAGCCACCTCGCCGCCGCCGGCCGGCTGGACGAGGCTGCCGAGCACTACCAGCAGAGCAGCGCGTCGGGCTATGCCCGGGCCGCGTCGCTGAACGGGCTGGGACTGATCCGCCACCGCCAGGGGCGCGAGACCGAGGCGATCGCGCTATTTCACGAGGCGCTCGCCTGTCCGCGCCTCGACCGGCACACCGAGGCCCACGCCCGCATGAACCTGGCGCTGGCGCTGGCCAACACGCGCGACGTCGCCGCCGCGCTGCGCGAGTTCGCGGCCGCGCTGGCGCTGCGCCCGGAGCTGGTCGAGGCGCGGCTGAACTACGCCGACTTGCTGGCGCGGACCGGCCGACTGGCGGACGCGGTCGGCGAAGCCCGCATTGCCGTCTCGCAGGCGCCAGCCAACCCGGCGGCCCATGCGCGGCTGGCGATTTATCTCTATCGATCCGAGAAACAGGCCGAGGCCATCACCGAGTTCGAGACGCTGCTGCGGCTGGACCCGGCGAACTCGGCGGCCAAGCGGCTGCTGGAAGCCGCCCGCAACAAGGCCCCGCTGTAACCCGATGCGCCGCAATAGCCGAACGCGCACGCCGCGGCGTCTCGAGGGCGGGCCGCGTCCTTCACCACGAAGTACATCAGCCGGTTGTCGCGCGTGCCGTAGTCGTACTCGGCCGGCTGCCCGTGCGCGTAATCGTAGTCATGGTGATACTCGGTCGTCTCGAGCGTCGCGCCGCTGACCGGGTTCAGCCGGCGCTTGACGGTGCGGTTGCCGCCCAGGTCGTACTCGTACTGAAGGGTGTAGGGCCAACACGTCGCGGTAGCTATGCCGATTATGGACTGCCCCCGCGCGGCTTTGCGTCCTCGTGCTCCCGCAGGAAGTCAATCGTCTTGGCATCGCCTGCTTGGCTAGTCAGTCGGAGCAGCGGCCAGCCCTTGGGTGTAACCCCAAGGACGGCCCGTTTTTCCCCGGCCTCGTCAGCCAGAAAGAGGGCACCCGCGGACCCTGGTGGATGAAATAGGCCGGCCAGGGGTCTGGCGCGGGCGTCGAAAAACCCGATTCCGGTGTTGTCGCCGGCGGGGTCGACAGCCCAGCGTGACTCCTGCCGCCCGCCGGACTGACGCAGGCGAATTTCTGCGCCGCCGTCATCGAAGCCGAAGAGCGCTACTCTCTGTTCCTCGTTCTTGCCGAGTAACTTGAGTTCGGTGTCGCCATCTCGTCGCGCGATCAGGCAGCACCGCCCCTCTCCCTGTTTGTCGCGGATCAGCACATACGGTTCGTCGTCGCTGATTCCCAGCACGACGCGAGGGTTGCCGGCGTCGTCCCGAATGACAAGTCGGTGGCACTGGATCTCCTTCCTGTTCTCGAGGGTGAACCCGGTTCCTACTACAAGAAGAACCCCTGCACAGATCGCGACCAAGAACCATGGAGCACCTGCACGCACGGTAACCTCCCTTTCAATCGATTCATGATCCGAGGGTCGAACCAGAGCGAGTAGCGATCGCTGAACTTGCCCTATTTCGACGGAATTCCCCGATCATTACCAAGGCCTTGCTTCCCCATTCTGTCGAGGACTTTGTCGAGATCACGCGAGTCATTGGGGTCAGTAAGACTCATTGTGCGAGGATTAGGTGGTTGTCGGTATAGGTTCTGGCAAATTTCATTCATCCATTGACTAACGAAATCAATGCCATCTGCAATTGTGCCTGCTATCCCAACCGCCGCTGCGCCCGTTGGACTAATTTCTCCTAGGCCGTATTCGATCACGAAATCGGCAATGAACTCACTCAATGCATCACGAACGCTCTGCCAGTCCTTGTTCCGTATCCCACAAACAATACTGCTGATATTTCGAGCGTGTGAAATCCCATCTGCCAACCAAGCCAAGCCGTTGAAGCTCTCCTCCCCTCTCGGGTCAATCACGAATGTCGGGCGATTTCGTGAATACACATATGCATTCGCGCCGCCGCGCAAACCAATTGGATCTCTTTGCAAAAACCTCCCCGTCTCCGGCCAATACCACCGCGCGCCGACGTGCAGCACGCCCAGGTCACTCTCCCAGAAGTTGTCGCTCGACGGCGAACCGCCCGAGCCACCGCCCGACGAACCGCCCGAACCACCGCCCGACGCGCCGCCGAAGTTACTCTCCGTCGGCCACTCGGCCGAGCCCTCGTAGCCGAACGCCCCGCAATAGCCGAACGTCGTCGCCGCCCAGGCCGCGGGCGGACTGCCGCCCTCGCCCAGCTCCGCGACGCGCTCGCCAAACGCAGTGAAGTAGCGCCGGCTCATCCGCGCGCCGTTGTTCGAGCCGCTCTGTGCATCCGTCGTCAGCACCGCGCTGCCCACCTGGTCGTGTCCATCATACACCGGGCCGCCGGTCGCGTTGATCAACTGCCGCCCCAGCGCGCCGAAGTACTCGGCCGTGGACGTGATGCCGCCGGCGACCAACACGCAGGCTCACAGTCTACGGGCATTGACACGGTTACACGTCGCATGGCTGGGTGAGCGACCCGTTAGCGAACAAACTCCGTTCGATCGACTCCCCAGTCTGCTACTCATGTTTCCGCGTACGCCGGTGTTGTTCGCGAAGCTGAGCGTCTTCGGTGATCGCCTTCGTCAACAAGTCCGGCCGTGTCGCACACACGTATCCCGCCGAATCGGCGAGCTGAACCCATTCGAGCGGCGGCTCGTAGCGCTCAATGACGCACAACTCGGGCGACGTTGGCTCATCCAGCGCAATCGGCCGAAACTCCCGGTGGACGTCCACGCCGCCCTCGTTATCGTGGAACGCAAGATCACCTTCTGAGATGATGCCAGCAGACAGCGGGTCGTCCTGTGTGTAGACAGGCCGATCGTGCCGAGCGCGTACGCCGCGCAACACTCTCTCGGCAAGAGTTGCCAGTTGCCGCTGGCGCTTCGCCACCCAGGAAATGCGCTGCTGGCGCGCCACACATCGCAAGTCGAGGGCGACGAACGTACCGAGCGTCGCGACGACGAGCACAAACAGGATAACTCTGCGGCGCGTCATGGGCGGTCCCGGAGCCAAACGACGGGCTCGATCAGGGCAATTGCCCGTCATGGTGCCTTGTTGTGCACAAGAACACCAAACTTCCCAACATAGAAATCTCGATTTCCACTCACATGCAGATTATACACCGAGATTGGCACCAAACACTGAAGTCGGCCACAATGCTCAATCGGTATCGCAGTTCCCGAGTTCGAAAATAGTAGATCGCCAGTGCGCAAGTGACCTGCCCCCACTCATGATACCACTTCCTAAGTTAGAGTTTCGTCCTCGCTGATTGTTGTCTTCTTACGGGCGGAGGGGAAGAAGCCGGGGTCCAGGGGCAGAGCCCCTGGCGGGGTGCGGGGCGGAGCCCCAAGACGCACGCCTGCGGCGCTGGTCGCGCCATCGTCTGCGGAGCCGGCGGTCGATACCCCAGCGAGCTGTGCGGCCGCACGGTGTTGTAGTGAACTCGCCACCGCTCGATCAGCACCTTGGCCTCCAGCAGCGTGTAGAAGATCTCGCCGTTGAGCAGTTCGTCCCGCAGTTTCCCGTGGAAGCTCTCCACATACCCGTTCTCCCACGGGCTGCCCGGCTCGATGTACAACGTCTTCACCTCCACCTTCGCCAGCCACTCCCGTACCGCGTGGGCGGTAAACTCCGATCCATTGTCGCTTCGCAGATACTCCGGCACGCCGCGCGTCGCAAACAACCAGGCCAGGCGCTCCAGGACATCTTCCGAATTCAATCTCCGGGCCACGTCGATCGCCAGGCACTCCCGCGTGTAATCATCCACGATCGTCAGCAGCCGCAGCGGCCGGCCGTCATGCGTCTGCACATGCACGAAGTCGTAGGCCCACACGTGGTCCTGGTGCTCCGGCCGATGGCGGACGCAGGAGCCATCATTCAGCCACAATCGCCCGCGTCGCGGCTGCTTCTGCGGCACCTTCAGACCCACCGCTCGCCAGATTCGCTCCACCTGCTTGTGATTCACTCGCCACCCTTCCCGTCGCAGCATGGCCGTGATCCGGCGATACCCATATCTGCCGTACTGGCAGGCCAGTTCGATCATCCTCCGCGTCAGCAACGGCTCATCGTCCCGAACGATCGGCCGATGACGCTGTGTCGCCCGTGCCTGATGCAGCACGCGACACGCTCGACGCTCCGAAACTTCTGGATAAATCTCCCGGACGCGGTCGACCGCTTCCCTGCGGCGCGCCGGGCTCAGAAGTTTGGGTGGGCGACCTCCTTCAGGATCGCGTTGTCCAGGGTCAGGTCGGCCACCACCTTCTTCAGCCGGCCGTTCTCACGCTCCAGCTCTTTCAGCCGCCGGGCCTGGTCCATCTTCAACGCGCCGTATTCCCTGCGCCAGTCCAATTGAGCGGCGTTGAGCCGGCTTCGCCAGCCGGCTCTTTGCATGTACCGAGGCTTTCCGCTCGCTCTCCTTGTATGCTTGCACCTCTTTGATTATTGGGCCAAATCGAGCCCATCAGAATCCGCTTGACAAACTTCGCAAATTTGCGAATAATAGAGGTGTAGGCTTTGCCCCGAACCAAGGTCGTTTTGTACCGCGAGGACGATGGAACCGTCCCGATGCTTGATTGGCTCGACTCGCTTCCGACGAAGGCGGTTGCGAAATGCCGTGTTCGCATTGAACGGCTCGCCGAGCTTGGATTTGAGCTTCGCCGGCCCGAGGCCGATTTCCTTCGAGACGGCATCTACGAGCTTCGCGTCGGCCTCCAGGGGCAGAACTACCGGATACTTTATTTCTTTAATGGAAAAGCCGTGGCGATACTTTCGCACGGACTTGTGAAGGAACGAGCCGTCCCGCCCAAGGAGATCGACAGGGCCTTGGAGCGAAAGAAGAAGTTTGAGGCCGACCCCAAGCGGCACACGCACGAGGAAACGTGAACATGGCACGCAAGAAAAAGCCGACCACCGACGCCGTTGAGATCATCCACCGCAGGTATTTTTCTGGGCGACCGCATCGGCTTGCCGAGCTTGAGGAGGCAAGAGCCAGTGCAGAAGTCGCGCGACGGATCTACGAGCTTCGCGAGCAGGCCGGCATGACCCAATCCCAGCTTGCCAAGGTCGTCGGAACGACCGCGTCGGTCATTTCACGTCTTGAGGATGCCGATTACGAGGGTCATTCTCTTTCCATGCTGCGACGCATCGCCGCCGCCCTCGACAAGCGGGTCGAGATTCGATTCGTGCCGATGGGCCGCAAGCTGCAACACGCCTGATTTTGTTCGTGCATCATTTCACAGGTTCGCTTCGTCCTGCCGGGGCATCGGCCGTTCTCCACTCAAGCTGAGTGCAAGCCTCCGCGTCGCAATTGACGCGCCGGTCATCCACGAACCGTCACGTCTACTGCCCAGGCGGTTCGGCTATAGAATGAGGACCCCTCTGACTCGGAGCCTTACCGGCAGGCGGGAAATAGGCCAGGGGAGGGGATGGATGGGCTGCTTATCGTGCGGCCATCGCGCGGGTCCCAGCCGCGGGTGAGGACCCGACGACGACGGCCTTATTTCCTCAAACGGCCTCACAACTCGTCGCGTGAATCGGATGCAGTTTGAGGAAACGGCTTCGTACCCCGCCGCTCTTCGTCGCCGATTTACCGCCCGAACAAGGTCAAGCACTTGCCGCCACACAGGAGCGTAAGGCTCATACGAAGAGAACCTCACCAAGCTGAAGAACTATGCCAAAGAGAAAGGCATCACGCTCGCCCGCCGATTTTCGGTGGACGACCTTTTCGCATTTCGTAAGTGGCTCTTTGACCAGGGCTACGCCCCGAAGACGGTTGATGCGATTTTGGTCCTCACAAAGCAAGCGTTCAAATGGGCATGGCGGCACACCTTGACCCGCGACTACCGCTTAGCCGCGGTGTCGCTCCCCAAGGCCAAGGCGAGCCCGCAGCCATGCTTCACCACCGAGCAGGTCGAATCTCTCCTAAAGACCACGGATGGTGAAGACCGGCTTGCGTATTCGATGATGGCCTATGCCGGCCTTCGAATCGGCGAGGTCGAGCAGATTCGTTGGGAGGACATTCGACAGCGGGACGGCAAGCCGTCGATGTTTCATATCCGCCGCGGCGGGTCGGGGGAAACGACCAAGGACAAGGACGAACGATTCGTCCCCGTCCATCCCCGAATTGCCGACTACATCGGCGAGTCAAAAAAGGCGGGACCGGTCTTCATGGCAATTCGTGCCCGTGACCTCTTGATGCGGCTCAAGGTCCTGTGCAAGACGTGCGGGTTCGAAAAGCCCGACACGTTCAAGCTCCACTCGTTTCGTCATCACTTCGCGAGCTTGTGTGCCAATCACCACGTCGCCTATCGGAAGGCCCTCGCGTGGCTCGGGCATTCCTCTTCAGAAATGCTCGACCTGTATTATCACTTGCACGACGACGACAGCCAGCAAGCGATGCTCGCACTCGCCGGCATCAACGCGGGGTCACGTGACGCCGCGAATGCTTCGGCAAACAACGGCTCCGGGACCGCCCTTGCGGTCGCTCCCGAAAATCGTCTTGAGGGCAGTTTGAGGGCAGTCGGGCAGTCAACAATCGAGAAACGTTCGCAAGTGCGAGAGTTTCAAGAGTTTGTGAACTGCCTTTGACACGCGCAGACGAAAATGGGAAAAATGTCCGCGATCACAAATCGTCACAACACTAGAAACGGCCGTCAGTTGCGACCTCTAGTGCGATTATTCCTGGTTTGGGAATAATGGCGGTTTCGGCGGGCGGCGCAGCAAGAATATGAAGAATGTCCGCATGCGTCGAGGACGCCGCAACCTCTTGACGCTACAGCAGTTATGCCAATCTGTGCGGTTTCATTCTCAAACTGCCATGCGCGGACATCGGACATGCTCGCGGACCTAAGACCGAACGAATTGCGAACAGTCTCAGCTGCGGACTGGCGGAGGATAGACCTGGCTACCGGCAGCCGATGCGCACAATCTGCGCTGGGGACGTGATGCGCCAAACTACCCACTGACCGCTCGGCGTCCCCCTCGCACCCACCAATATCGATCGCCCGGTGGTAGCTCGACTGGTGCGCAGTGCGGCGACAGCCAGAGGCGCTCGCGAGATAGGTTCGCGCGGGCCTGCTCGCGCTTGGCGTATGACTTCGCTCGCCGCCATCCGACAACGCGCCAACCCGGCAGGTCGTATTCACCCTCGAACCCGGCCAGCACGATGCGGATATTCCTCCGCCGACCATGTTGGCGGCAGAACTCCCCGACTGCCGAGGTGTCGGCCATCTCAACGGCGTAACAGTTCGTGTCACGCCCGACACCATGATCATAGGGCGGGTCGAGGAAGATGCCGAGTGAGCGCGTGCCATACAGGTCGCTCCGCATGAACGCACGCCGCCAATCACCGCAGCAGATGATCGCGTGACGCAGGCGGGCAGAGAGGCTGCCCATGCACTCAGCGATCCGCTCGCGCCGCGTGAACGATGCGACGCCATTGGGATTGAGGCGCGGCTTCTTGTGGTTCGAATCGCTGATCCGATCAGCGACGAACCCGGCGCCGACCCAGTTGGAGACGCCCCATACCCACCAGCCTGCCCGGCGCGCATCGCAATGATGTGGGTCGCGACGCATGCGCTCGAGGAAGCGCCGCTTACCGGCTCGATCGTTGAGCCAGCGATGCCGCGCGCAGAGATCGAGTTCGCTGCTCGGCCAATCGGCGTAGTTGGCCACGCGATCAGGGTGCCGCTGCGTGCTGCGCCAGTAGTTCGCCACGAAGCCATCCGCATCGTTGGCGATCTCGCGGCGCGGGCCGTCCACTGCTGGGCGCGCCAGTAGCGCCGCCCCGCTGCCGAAGAAAGGTTCGATGTAGACCTGCGGGTCTCCCAGCGCCTGCCATACAGCCCAGGCGACGCCGGCCTTGCCGCCGAACCAGGGGAACGGGGCGCGCTCAGGGCGATGGCGCGGATCACCCGCTGCCGGTCGCTGCCGGTCGCTGCCGCATCGTGCTGGTCTCTGCGGATCATGCCGATTCTGCCGGTTCACTCCAATGCTGCAATCCCGTCGTCGATGAGTTCATTGGCGATTGTGCTCCGGCGTGCAAAATACCGGCGAGCTGTTACCTCGTCGGCGTTGCGGTCAGACCGTCGTCGTCCGCCGCGCCGGGGCGCTTGGTCTCACTACTTTCATCGACGCCCCCCTGCAACGCACTAACGACAATCTCCAACCTCTTTTCCGCTTCTTGGATGATGACAATCAGGCGGCGGGCAAATGCATTGAGTGTTTGAAGGTCGCCTTCGATCGCCACTCGGCAGCCGCGGACCGCGCCCAGGAGTTGCGAGGCGTTGGCTCGCCGGGCAATGGTGCGAGTCGATTGTGTCGTCGCGGTGTCCGTGGGCGGGATGACGTCGGGGGCTGGCGGAGCGACATTACCACGCGAACGCACGGAACGTCGCCGGCGCGCGTACAAGCGGGCGTTATAGTCGCGCTTGTGCCGTCGGAGGCAGCACGAGGTGCGAGAACAGCATCCCGACGCCGATCTGGTCGGTTCACCGCAAACGCGGCACGGCTTGGATCGAGTCATGCTCGCTGCTCCGCCTGGTCGGCCAGAATCGCCACAGCCAGCCCACGGACTGTCGGCTGATCCGCGGTATCAGCGTCGCGTTTGAATGCCGTTCGAAAGACCCTCAAAGCCGAGTCGACCATCGATTGCTGTAGCCCGGCCGGCAGAAGGCCGAACCGCCGAATCCACTCCGCCGCGCGGGCCCTGCGCGCGGCCACGCCGCGGATGTAGCTCGCGGAGATCGCGCCCCGCACGCCATTCGGTGGCTGCACCGGCCGGTGCAGGAAGGCGCAAACGTCGACCGCGTCGCGGGCCGCACCGACGTGAGCCTCGACGATGCCGTCCAGCATGAGCAGCCGCTCGGCGTCCGCGCTCGCGCGGGCCCGCTCGCGCCGCTCTTGTTCCGTTGCCCGGCGCTCGGCCGACTGCTGTTTCATCCGCTCTGGCAGGGGGGCACCCGCCTCGATCTGCTCGATCATCTCCTCTGCGTTGGCCATCCAGTCGCGGAACGATCGCCATGCGCCGTTGCGCTGCCGCCACTCGCTGGCCGCATAGAGACGGATGGCGCGAGCGATCCGTTCGGCTGGGATGCGGTCCTCGCCACGGGCCTGGTTGCGCCGATAGAGCTGAATGGCGGTGAACCGATTGCGCCGCACGTCGCCGTAGCAGCGCGGCAGCGGCGGGGCGTGCTCATTCCAGCGCGCGATCAGCCACTCGGCCGCTGCGATCTCGTCGGGCGTCCACGCGGCAGGCCAGTGGCTGCGGGCAGTGCGGCGCGTGGCCGTCCTCATTCCTGGCAGGGGCGGCGTCGCATCGGACTGTGATGCCATCCGTGGCATGATCGTCTCACGTCGCGTGCGACGTGACCTCCGGCAGATGGGTGATGTCGCGCGGCGGCCGGCGCGCGGAGCGAGCGGCGTTGCGAAGGAACATCTGGAGCAGGCGGATGACGGCGGCAGCGTCCTTGCCGTCGAGCACCCGCGACATCGGGCGCCCGGTATCGCGGTAGTGGCGACGATCGAGCCATGCGTCGAGCTCGGCGTCGGTCCAATGGTATCTCGCGCGAATTTCCGTTCGCAGGTCCGCAATGTAGGTGCGCTGCGCGTCGGACACCGTGCGGACGCATCCCGGGGCCAGGCGTGGCCGACGGCGCGGGGCCGGCGGCGCGGCCAATCTGGCCCGATCGCCGTTGAGTCGCGTGAGCAGGTCGGCGGCCTGCTGTCGCGTCAACGCGGAGATTGAGCCGGCAGGCGTGAGGGCTCGCAACTCATCGATGTCGAGCCCGTGGGCGCGGCCGGCCGCAAACAGCGCCCGGCGCTGGCCCGGCCAGTTCATTCGTCGCCAGCGCTCCTTCAGGTTGGCCACTATCGCCTCCGCTTCCTCGCGCGTGTATCGGCGTCCAGATAGATTCTCGGCGCCGGGGCCTGCGACGCCCCACAGCCGCGGCGCGAGCGGCGATGTGACCGGCTCCGGTTGATAGACATATGGCTCGCGCGGCTCGGTGCTGCTCATGTTTCGCCTTTCATCATCCGAAGAGCCGCGACAAATGCGACCGCAGCCTTCAAACTCTGGGTGAATTGGGCCGCGCCTCACCGCCCACAATGAATCCATGCCACATACAGCCGCTTGTAAGTTGCACGCTGAAACTAACCGGACCGCCGAACGAAATATCCTCAATCGTTGTTCCGAACGGGTGCCACCGGCCGGGTCGCGGGTCTAGATCGTCTGGAACGCCGCGATCCGCAAACCAGCAGAGGACGCCATGCGTCCCGACATTTCCACCATTTTCGGCGAAGCATTTCGGGCAGAGAAAGAACAGGCCGTGTGCTTCGCACAGGCTATCTACCCGCGACATTGTCCTGTCCGAATTGAGGCGGAGTAGTTCTCCCTCCAACTCGGACAACCGGAAACTGGTTCGAGTTTCACTCACTGGACAGACGCCTCGTGCATTCCGCTGCCGGAGCAGACGGACAGGATGTTGATGGGATCAGCCACATGGCTGCCAATCTGTGTAGCGCTGGGCATCGGCGGGATTCAGTTCGACGGGCGATATGTACCGCTTCACGCGGCCCCCGTGCTCGATGATGTACTCTATGAGCGTCTTGCTGTCGTAAAACATTTTTGTCGGTGTCCCATCAGCCCGTGCGCCGTCACGGACGATTATCCCGTTCGTGGACACGATCATCGCGTGTTTTGCTTCCATGTTTACTCCATCCACGCCACGCAGGACGGCGTTGAGCACCGCGCGTGGATGTGGCCGTTGATCGCCGCGATTGAATAAGACAAAAGCCCCGTCTCGCAGACCAGGCAACGGATTGAACCGCGTTTCGTGGCCGTCCGGTCCCATCCGCCGCAGGCCGCCAGGATCGCAGCCCGCGCTGCCCTGACCCGCTCAACCCCTTGATCGAAGAGCGACATCGTCTCTTCCGCCTCCCGGGTCAACTCTTCTGCGGTGAAGAATTCGCACTTCGGACACGTCGGCCAGACTCCATCCTTCGGCATATTGTCCGACTCCGGCCGGAAACAGGGCAGCGCGATCATGCGCGCGCCGCTCTTGTAAACGTCGTCGTACTTGACCCCCGCCTTGCAGGTGCCGCGCGACGGGTCGTGCCAGTCGAGGCGTGTTCCATCGGCGCGATGCCCGATCCCGGTGAAGTGCCTGCATCGGTCGAGTTGGCGCTTCATGTCGGCGAGTCGCGCATCATGGGTCACTTCGTCGGCTCCTTTTGCGGGTAGCTCACATCGAATCCGTCAATGCACCCGAGCGGCAGGTAGCGGGGAGAATCCGCGCCTGGCAGCGATAGGACTAGTTCGCCACCGTGTCCCATTCCTGTCAGTGTGTAGGCGCGGCCGCTCGATTTTTCGGTGAAGATTGCCCCGGCAATGGCCATTTGCGCCACCGTCGATAGGAGCTTCAGGTCCGGCTCGTGTAACTCTTGGGCACATTGGGGACACACGCCTTTGGTTTTGCTCTTCATGTTGGCCTCACTCACTCAAACAACCCGCCACCGCTCAGGCAGTGCGGCGAGAACCAGATTCGCTCTTTGCGGCGATGAGCATCATCGCCGTCCGACTTGCCCTGGTTGGCGTAGCCGCCCCGCGTCTTCCAGGACTCGATCGACCAGCCGCTCGCCTCAAGCTCGTTGTGCTCGCCGTCGTAGCCGCACAGAGCGATCCGCATCTGCGGGTCGGGACCACGCTCGCGGCACCACGCCCGAACCTCATGGGCGAGCGATTGATCGTCGTGGGCGTATAGGGCCGGATGTCGATTGGCGACATCGGAATAGGGCGGATCAAGAAACACGCCCGTCAGCCCAAGCCCGACCGTCGTGGTCCAGCTCGAACAAATCCGCGACCAATCGCCGCAGCAGACGCGGACGTTTCGCAACCGGCCGCGCAGCCGAATGAGCCAGGCCATGATCTGGCCGCGATCCCACAGTAGGTTGCGACGATGCGAAAGATGCGGCCTGCGCGAATCACAATCTCCGTCTACCGTGCGGCCCCAATCGCCGCACCAGCCACTACCGATCCAGAGGCAGGCGCCCCACGCCCACCAGCCCGCTCGCCGCGGGTCAAAGTAGCTCGGATCAAGTCGAATTCTGGCGCGGAAGCGGGCAAGTTTTCGGTCCGGACTGGTGTTGTAGCCCAGTCCGCAGAGCCAGCGATGCCGGGCGTGCAAGTCCGCCTCGTTGACCGGCCAGTCGGCCCACACCGCGACCTTCTCCGGCGCGAACTGCGTCGCCCGCCAGAAATTGGCGATGTTGCAATCGAGGTCGTTGGCCGTTTCGGTCTTCGGCGTGGTCGGCCGCCGCAACAGCATCACCCCGCTGCCGAAGAACGGCTCGATGTAGTTCGCCACGTCGCCCAGGCGCGACCAGACCCGCTCCGCGACGGTGGACTTGCCGCCGAAGTAGGGGAACGGCGCCTTGAGCGGCGGGGCGATGGTCACGGGGCCTCGCTCGATTCTTGGCACTAGGGCCAGCATACGTACTGCGATGGTCCGGGTGCGGCCGCGGACACCGCATCCCCGCCGATCGCGCCCACCAACAACAACGTCATCAGTTTCAGTGCGTCATCGGCACTCCGGCACGTGATGCTGAATCGCCATTTGTCACGATGTATCTCCGCGAGTATGTCCGAGACATCCGGCCACCGGGGTGGACGATCGCGATTCTCATGCGCGCGCGTCATTGTTCCTCTGCTCCACCATCCTCTGCCCAGCCGTGGTACCAGCCTTGCTTAAACCCCTCATCGAAGCCCTGCCGATACATCCGCTCTATCAGCTCCCGCAGGCGGATCACGAGCGATCCATGCTCGCCCAGGACGATGGGGCTGGTGGCCAGGTGCTCGTCGCAGGCCTCCCGGGATCGCTGCCAGAGCGGGCGGGGGTCACAGTCCTGTTTTTTCATCATTCGTCTCCCGGTGGCAGGTGGTCGAGCCAGCGTTGCAGCTTCGCGACCATGGCGGCGCCGCCAAGCTTCTTGTAGAGGTCGCGCGACTGCGTCCACAGGCGGCGTGCCTCGCCGAACTGACTGCGCTGCTGGGCGATCAGGCCGAGGTTGCCGTACTGGTTGGCCATGCCCTCCAGCCGGCCGAGCTTCTCCTCAATCTCCAGCGACTTGCGGTGCATGGACTCGGCCTGGTCGAGGTCGCCGCGGATCTGGTAGATCACGCCGAGGTTGCCGTAGTCGGCGGCCATGCCCTCCAGCCGGCCGAGCTTCTCCTCAATCTCCAGCGACTTGCGGTGCATGGCCTCGGCCGGGTCGAGCTCGCCGCGGGCCTGGTAGATCAGGCCGAGGTTGCCGTACTGGTTGGCCATGCCCTCCAGCTGGCCGAGCTTCTCCTCAATCTCCAGCGACTTGCGGTGCATGGACTCGGCCTGGTCGAGGTCGCCGCGGATCTGGTAGATCAGGCCGAGGTTGCCGTAGTCGGCGGCCATGCCCTCCAGCCGGCCGAGCTTCTCCTCAATCTCCAGCGACTTGCGGTGCATGGCCTCGGCCTGGTCGAGGTCGCCGCGGGTCTTGTAGATCACGCCGAGGTTGCCGTAGTCGGCGGCCATGCCCTCCAGCCGGCCGAGCTTCTCGTCGATCGCCAGCGCCTTGCGGAGCATGGCCTCGGCCTGGTCGAGGTCGCCGCGGGTCTTGTAGATCAGGCCGAGGTTGCCGTAGGCGATGGCCTGCCACGACTCGTCGTCCGCCGACAGAACCATCACTCGCCGATAGGCCGCCTCGGCCTCCGCCAGCCGGCCGCGAAGTTTGTGAATGCGACCCATCCGGTTGAGGGCGTCGCGGTCGTCGGGATCGATGGCCAGCAGCAGCGCCAGTGAGCGCTCGGCCTCGTCGATGTCGCCGGTCAGAAAGGCGAATTCCGCGATGTAGCGATGGACATTCAGTACGTCGGCCTGCGGTCCGGCGATGACGGCCTGCAATCCAGAAACGACGGCCGATGGACCCTGTTCTCGAAGCCGCTCGAGCAGGGCATCGAGCTTGGCGGAGTTCTGCTCGTCGCTCGCCAGGGCGAGCGCGGCGGCGTCTGTCTCGCGCAACGCGTTGGGTCCATCCGTATCTGTCGTCATGGTCCTACCTCCATCCTAGTGCTTCGCACTGCGCACGCGTCAGCCACTCGCCGCGGCCGGTGTCCGCGCCCCAGTGCTCGGTAACGATCGCACCGCTGTAGTCGTTCGGCCCGATCGCCTGCCGGGCCTGTGACGGGTGGCCGGTGTACATCACGACCCAGGTGCCGGCGATCGTGTTACCGGCGAGCGTGATATCGGGTCCGATCGGTAAGTCGCAGAGATACGGCCAGGTCTCGTTGCCGGCCCGGTCCCGCGTGTGGCAGGTCGAGAGAACCCGGCAGCCGATCACGGTGGCCTGCCGACCAGTCGGTCCCCACGACCACGGATTGCCAGACGCGACGTAGGTGCAGCCGATCACGGTCACGCTGCCGGCGTCGGCATAGAGACAGTGCGACCAGTCGCGCCACTGAGTGCATGAGTTGACCCAGGTGCAGCCGCTCACCATCAGCGACGCTGCTGTGCCGCGGTGCATCGCGATGCCGCTCGTGTAGGGTACGTCGCTGGCGGACCTCGCCGGCAGCGTGTACGCGGGATGACGCGCGGTTCCGCACGAGTCGATCGTGCAGGCCGAGACGATCGCGGATTCGGTCGGATCGAGCTTCAGGGCCGCGCCGGGCTGCTGGTAGTTCCGCAGGCGGATGCCGTTGATGACGATTCGACGGGCGCTAATCTCCAGGCCGTTGTGTTCGCTGCGGACCCCGTCCCACGGCCACGACCAGGACAGCCCAGCGGTTCCGGTTGTCCCGAGGATGGTCACGTCGCCGAGGGTCGCGATATAGAGGGACTCAGCGAGCCCGATGATGTTGCGGTCAAGGATGATCGTCCCGCCGGCCGGCGCGACCAGTTTGCACGCCGCCCGCAGTTCGCTCGGCGTGGTCGGCCGCGTGGTTGGGCCGGCAGCCAGCGCCGCAGCGATCAGGAGTGCGACCATGCTACTCATCGTCGTCGCTCCCGGTATCGTCGTCGTCAGGTATGGCCGGCAGCGCCCTAGGTGACGGCATGGCGAGGATCGTCGCCGGTGCCGAGCGAAACGTCCGCACGCCGGCCCGCGCCACGGCCTCATCACAGGGCGTGATCGAGTAGATGGACGCGACTCCGAAGTATTTCGTGTACGCCGGCATGCCCGGCCGCACGCGCGTTTTTTTGACAGTCTGACCGTCCTCCCATGTGTTGTACTCCTCCTCCTCCGCCGGCAGTTCCGGCACGTCGACGCGGATCATGGCCGCGCCGCCGATCGGCACCTGCTGGACCCATCCCGCGTAGCGCGAGTGGCCCATCACCTCGACGATCGCCCAGGACTCCAGACTCGACTCTCGCTTGTCGTCGGACATCATCATTCACCTCGCTCGACAGCACTCGTCCCAATGCGCCCGTTACCGATCAGCCAGCGGCGGCGGCGGCCTTGCGTGCGTTGAGAGACCGGCACTGCGCCAGTGTGCCGCGGACTCGGCGCCCGAACTCGCCGCCGTCATCCTCGTCGCCGCCGCCATGTGATGGCGGGAGCATTGACGCATCGAGGGATGACAGGATCAGCGCCATGTTGATCTCGCAGCCGCGCCGCTTCGCGGCGCGGGCGGCCTTGTCGAATACGGTCATCGCTAGTCGCAGCATGCCGCCCGGCGTAGTGCAGGCGATCGCCTGCAGGCACTCGAGGCCGTCCGGGGTGATCCGCAGCCCGTCGCGTCGGAAGATCGTGCGGACCTCGTCGAGCGAATAGAACGGCCGCTTCGTGCCGCCCTTGCCGTCCGCCCCCTTGAGTAGGTCGAGCGTGTATCCGATTCGGGAGGTGAACTGATCGAATCCGAGTTGCCCCGAGGCAACGCGGACGCGCATCACCTGCTCGAAGAATTTCTGCGTGGCCAGGATCAGCACGGGGATGCCGCACACATCCGACAGGTCGCGGACGAAATCACACTGCGGCAGAAACGCGCGATGCCACTCGTCCAGGATCAGCAGCCGCTGGCTGCCGCGGAGCGAGTCGTAGCATTGCTGGACCACCGATCGCGATCGCCGCGCCCCGCGAATCGACATCGCGTCGCAGATGTCGCGCGCCATCGACGCGAGGCGGCTGGCGCCCGAGCGAAACCGCACGTAGATCGCCAGCGGGTCTTCCATCGCGTAGGCCAGACCACCGATGGTCTTGCCGCAGCCGGCGGGACCAAACCCCATCGCGATCCGCGGCCGCTCAGCGACTGCGGCCTTGCCCGCGAGCTGCGGCAGAGAGCGGGCGTTCGATTTTGCGAACGTCGCCAGGCTGCGGATCGCCTCGAAGACCGCCGTGGGGAAAAACCCGATCGGCTTTGCCCCGCTGCGGCGTAGAGCGTCGCTCTCGACGTAGGCCGCCATGGCGCGCAAGACCGGCTCGCGATTGGCCGGGTACTTGCCGTGGAGAACCTGGTTGACCGTGCCCGCGCCGTAGCTGATGGCCGCAGAGAGCTCCTGCTGCGTGACGCCGTGCCGGGCCATGTGGGCCTTGACGGCCGCGACGATCTCGTCGCGCTGCTGCGGAGAGAGCGGCTCATCCTCGCCCGGAAGTCGGAACGTGACCTGTCTGGCATCCATGCCGATCGCCTCGTCGATTTCATGCCGCCGCGCGTCCGTGCTTGGCTCTGGCGGGCGGTCAGTCATCGAGTGCTCCTGGGTCACCGATCATGTCATCGATCGTTACGCCGCCGTCTGACTCCTCTGGATCGGGCGGATCGACCTCGCCCGCGTCGGCGGCGAGCGGGTCGAGCATGTCCTCGAGCGTGACCGTGTCTCGATCGCCGTTCGATGGCGGTTCAAATCGCGATTCGCGCGCCCGTTCGGCCGCGAGAGTCGCGGAGATGTCCGGCGCGGCCAGCGTCAGGCGCGGCGGGCCGCCGTCGGGCGCGGGCGGCGTCTCGGGCAGCCCGGCGGAGACGCGCTGTGCGGCCACGCCGGCGGCCTGATCGGCCAGCAGTTCGGCCGGGTCGATGTCGAGTTTCCAGTCGCGCGCGGCGCGGGCGATCGCGCCCATCTCGCGCCGCATGCCGCCGCGCTGGCGCGCGATCTGCTGTGCGTCCTGTCGCGTTCGGAATCTATGGCGCTCGGACTCGACCCGGAACAGTAGTGACCCATCCAGAGCACAGACCCAGGCGTGGCCGGCGTCGTCGGGGTGAATGCCGAGGCGGACCCGCTGGCCCTGCATCTCGATCACCCGCGAGTCGCCCCAACCGTACCACGATTTCAGATAGCGGATTCCGTCGCGATGGACGAGCAGGGGCTTGTCGGCAGGCGTCAGTCGCAGCACGCACTGCTCGATCAGGTCGTCGGCCGCCGCGCGGATCGGCCCGGCGCGGAACTGCGCCATCGCGTCGGCCGGCGCGAGACCGTCCATCGCGTCGCCCGTGTGGGGCGTGGCGTTGTAGATCGACACCCACGCCTCGAAATAGGCCACGACCTCTGCCAGCGTCGGGAGCATCGTGACATTGCGCTTCGCCCAGGCGTGTCGATCCTCGTGCCGCGTGGCCGTCGCGCCGGTCACGTAGCCGCGGTGCAGCACATCGAAGCGCTCGGCCATCGTTCCAAAGAACGATTCGATTGATTTGGCCCACGGCATGTACGCCGTCGCGGGCGTGATCTCGATGCCCAGCCGATCGATCGCCGCGCCGAACCGCGTCGCGTCGAATTCGTCCACGTCCCAGCGCGGGCGCGACCCGATGCCGCGCGCGGCGGCGCGATAGTCCTTGCCCTGGTCGGTCCGGACCCGCTCCGGAATGCCGTGCGCGCGGATGGCGCGGGCCAGCGAGACCAGGATCGTGTCGGTGTTGGCGAACGGAGCGATGACCCAGCCCACGATCATCCGCGAGCGCTCGTCCATCCAGGCGGTCAACTTGACGCAGCGCGTCACCGCCCATCCACCGCGCTTGTCGGGGAGGCGCACCAGGATGTCGAGCGTCCGCTCATCGCCGACGTAGCACTCGCCAGCCGCGACCTGCGAGTAATCGCGCGCCCCCTTGGGGATGCACGCCGCGTCCATCGCTCGCAGCCCCTTGTCGCATGCGACCCGCAGCGCCTTGGGCCGCCGCGCGCGGGCGATGGCCTGGAACGTCCGCAGGGCCGGCATCCGCCAGGCTGGATCGTTTCGCAGTCCGAGCCGGTCGCGATGGCCGATTGTGAGCGTGTAGGCGACGGCGGCGCTGATGCGGTCGCCGCAGTTGAGCAGGTTGAGCGCGTGCTGCCATGCGGCCGGGCCGATCGGGTCGTCGCCGTCACCATCGCCGTAGCCCGGCAGCAGCGCCTGGATGCCGCCCGAATCGCGACATCCGTAGGCGGCGCGCCAGCGGTAGAGCGTGCCGACGGACGCCGACCGGATGGCCGCGGAGGCGCCGATGCGGCCGGCGACTCGCTGTGCCGCGAGGAACGCGCGGGCGGCCTCGATGGCCGACGCGCCGCGCGGCGGATCGAATGCCGCGAACGCCATCAGCAAGTCGCGTCGCGCCTCGGCCATCGCGAGATAGTGCGGGCGCGTGCCGGCCGCGCGCAGCGCGGCGAACTGGGCCAGGTCGCGATCGCGCCAGCTGGTGCGCAGGTCAGACAGGCGCGGATCGGCCGACGGGTGCACGCCCCAGGCGCCGTCGAATCGGCGCGCCAGCTGCCGCGCCGACCACTCCTCGTCGCACAGACGGCGAACGTGCCGATCGCTCATCCCCAGCCGGGCCGCGACCTCGCCGACGGATAGATACGGGTCGGGCAGCTGCGGCGCAGGCGTCGGCGAACGTAGTGCGACTGGCATGATCAGGCGGGCCCCATCGCATCAATGGCGTTGGCCGGGAGACGGCGCAGACACCGCGCCACGTGCTCCGCCTCGTGCGGCCGGCGGACGTGAGCGATGCGCCCGGCCCGGAACCAGACATCGAACAGCCCGCAGTGCGGACAGCGGACCGTCAGCGTGTCGTAGTAGCCGATCCGGTCGTGCGTGATCGGATCGCGGATCGGGATCGCGTCTCCGTATCCCCACTGGTCGAGTCCGACCGCCTGGTGGCACTGGGGGCAGTTCACGCGATGTACTCCAGTCCAGCCCGGGTGAGCGACAGCACGAGCTCCTCACCAGCGCCCGATATCCGCATGAGGCCCCGGCGCTCCAGCCTCCGGCCGATGCGCTCCAGCTTGCCCCCCGCGGGCACACAGCATCCGTCGATCGCGTTCACCAGGCCGAGCAGCCAGCACTCGTTCTCGGGCAGTGGCGTGAGCCTCGTGCGCCCAGGCCGCGCCAGCCGCGAGGTAACCGCCCGGCTCATGGGATCACCACCGGCGGCAGGCCGGCCGGATCGACGATGACCTGCCGCTCGATGTCGCTGACGAGATCGCGGATCGCGAGGAGCCGGCGCTTGACGACGTGCGGGAACAGTCCGTCTGCATCATGCTGCACAGTCACGTGCATCAGCGCCCGGCCGAGCAGCCCGCAGACCATCTCGAGCATCTGGTCCAGCACCAGCAGCGGCGCCGCATCTGCGTGCGCTCGCACAGCCTCGCCGACATCGGCCTCGAAAGCGTCGAATAGCCGGACGGGCCGCGTCGCATCCCTGCGGGCGTCCGCTGCCCCCGCGCCCCGTCCGTGGGAAATCGTCAGCATGCGTGACTCCTCTCGTCCGGCAGCCGCACCGCCGCCAGGAGCGTCTGTAGCTCGCGGATCGCGGCGGCCGCCGCCGCGCGGAACGTCCTCACGGCCACGCCATCCTGCACGGTGATCTGCCGGTCTGCGACGATGGCCCCGATCTGCTCCACCGCCTGGGCGCAATCCCGCACCGCCGCGCACGCTCGCGGCAGGTACTCGGGCAGCGGCGGTATCGGCGGCAGATGCGCCGACGCCGGCGCGGCGATGATGAGCGTGACGCTGATCGGGATCGTGCCGGCCATCAACTGCATCAGCCGCGGATCGCGGGTGCGCTCATAGACGGCGCGGTACACATCGAGCGGGATCGTCCGTTCGCCGCTCAGGTACCGGCTGATCGTCGTCACATCGCGGTTGACCCACGCGCCCAGCGCCTTGGGCGAGATCTCGTGGTCCGACAACACCTGGTGCAGGATGTCCAGGTCATGCGAGGTCACGTCCGGCTCGCTCCGCATAATGCCCTCCGTGGCAACAGATCGTGGCAGGAGTTGCTCCGAGTCCGCTGCGGAGCGTCATAGGATGGGATGCGACGGCGAGATGATCGCGCCGCCGAAACGGGCGGCATAGCCGGGGGCGACTCGGACCGCTGACCCGCGGGCTATGAGCCCACCGAGCTGCCACTGCTCTACCCGGCATTGACGCGCCGCGCGGCGCGGGAATGGACGAACGGGGCGGACGCGATATCGATTGCCCGGAGCGGCCGCCCCCGCCGCACGGCTCCGCCGAAAAGCGGTACACCCGCCGGGGGTGCGGTTCTGCCGGCGGGCGATTCTGGTCTGAAAAACCCGCCGGCCGACATTCAGCCGACCGGCGAGCCGGAGGGAAAGAAGCTCGAATGGCCGCCACGGGCGGCCAGGCATGTGAAAGTCGCGGCCGGCGTGCACGTCGTCGTACACGAGACACGCACGCCGCACCGCGTGGATCGGGGTGCGATCCGGCCGGCCACGCGCCGGCCGGGATCGCCATCAGGGAATCACCGGCGATGAGTAGGGCGCCGCCATGCACGGCGCCCCGTCGCCCGGCGGCTCGCGCATCCGCCAGGCGGGCTATCGGAGAGGCGGGGGCGGCAGCGCCCAGCGCCGGAATCTGCGCGCCGGACGCGCTCGTAATCCACGCGTCCGGCCATGTGGTGCGGAGGATCGGGATATCCGCACGCGTGACGGCCCCGCGAGACGTTCGCAGGCGAATCGCCGCCAGGGCCGGACCATTCCAGTCCGGCCAATGATCCACTGTGGGACGACACAGATGGCCGGGCCGACGGTTGCTGAGGCCGTGCTTGCTCAACCTGATGGTGGGCAATTCGGCCCGGCCATCTGCTTCGTGAATGCGTGAACGATTTGGCATGGCACGCCTCAGCTATGGAGGAGAATATACTAGATTTGGAACAAGTCAACCACAAAAATGATAATTCTCGCACTCCCGGTCGCGCAGCGCGGACGATGCCGGGCATGGCCGCGCTTCGCGACAAACTGGCCAAGCTGGTCGCTCAGCGCGGATGGTCAATGCGCCGGCTGGCGGCCGAAGCCAAGATTCCGAATGCGACGCTGAGTAACGCGATGAATGGTCATTCGATGCGGGTCGAGGCGGCTATTGCGGTTGCGCGGGCGATGGATGTGCCCGTGGAATGGCTATTCGATACGCAGGCCGATGACACGCCGCCGCGCCGTCCATTCTGGCTGCCCCCAGGGGTTTCGTTGGCGACGACTGCTGCGCCGAATGCGATTAGGGGGATGACGCTGTTTCGGATCTCCGCCGGACGATTCTCGCGGCGTCGCAGCCTCGCGCGCACCGGGACCGCGGAATTTCTCCGGCCCGAAGATGTGACATCGACCGCCGGGCACGTGCCAATTGTCAGCCTGGTGTCGGCGGGCTTGCCGCGAGAGGCTCGCGGCTGTGCAATCCCGAAAGCAGTGGCGGATCTCTATTTGCGATTTTCGACGGACGATCCGGCGGCGTTCGCGCTACGCGTGGATGGCGACTCGATGGCGCCATGTTTCAAGCACCACGACCTGATCGTCGTGTCACCGACTCCCGGGCATGAGCTGGGCGCATTCCGTGATGGAATGCTCGCTGTGGTGCTCTTCGGCGGCGAGCGGACGGCCACATTCAAGATTATCGAGTTCGCGAGAAGCGATGTTCGTGAACCGATGGTTGAGTACATCTTACGCCCCATTAACAAGGCACACCCGTTGCTGCGGCTGCGAGTTGGTGAGGTCGCGGCAATCATGCCGGTTGTGGCGGCGGCAATCGCGGAGGAACGGCGATGAACATGTGTGTCGTGATGCTGTGGATCGCTGCGTGCACCGCTGGTGACCAACATGCGGACTGTCGGCGAGAAGAACAGCGGCTGCTGAAGTTGATCGATCAGAAGAACAGCAAGATTGCGGACCTTGAATTGCGCATCGCGGTTACGGAGCATGACTTGGCTCGCGCCCGGGGGGAACTTGCAGAGCTGACCCCGATGCGAGAACGGGCAAAGGAGTTGGCGCGACTGCGGACCGAGAACAAACAAAATGGCGCCGAGCTCGCGATGCTGCGGCGCATGGATGAGTTGAGGAGTCGGCGAGAAGCCGCGGGCGACGCGACCGCTCGTTCGGCAGAATGTGTTGGGAAGTTCGTGGCAGCGTGGGCGGCCGAAATCGCGGCCGATCCGGCGGCAGACCGCGGCATGATGCGTGAAGTAGCGATTGCGCTTGCCAAGTACATCCGCCGTCATCCAGCTTCAGATGAAGTACTCCGCCCAGCAATGTTTGCGGCGGAGCATGCTGTTGCCGAGTTTGAGCAGCCTGTTGCATCGAATCGTCCATCTCAGGCCGCCGTTGATTCATGGCTGCGCAGCGCCCCAAAGCTTGCGGCCGCATTACGAAATGCGGACGAGATCGAGGCCGCAAGAATCGCAGGCGGGCTGGTTGGCCGAGAGGTCAGCTGGTTCGGGACGATTATCCGTCTGGATCGGATCGACGGGCGCATTTGGCGTTGTGAGCTGCGATGCGGAGGACTGTTGGTTACGGGAGAAGTCAGCGGGTGGGTGACACTCCCCGACGGACTGCGCCTGGGCGCCGATGTGAAAATTGCTGGCGTGGTCATTTCGGCGGAAACATTGGGCCTCGAGCGGGTAGTCCGGCTCGACACGATGAACCTAAGGCCGTGACAAGTCAGTTCGGTGTGTGCTCATTGGTGCAATCTTGGGGGTCTTGGCTTGGCAAAGTTGGGACGATTGTTTGCTGTTGACATCGGCCGCGTCACGTATATAATGCCCGCGACCATTCCAGTCCGGCATCGGGGCCTTACCGATGCCGCATCGCCCGCCCCAGGCCAAGGATGGCCGGGCTCATGGCCGAAAACCTCGCTCGACCGATGCTCCGCGCGCGAATCAACCCCCGGCTTGCCGCGACCCTGAGCACGTCATCGTCCGCGCACTGGCCGCGAGGCCGGTCGACCAGCTTCCGCCGAATGCCTGCCTGACCCGCCGCGAATACGATCTGTGCAAGCTCGCCGGCAAGATCGGCGGGCCGACAGCCAATTGCATCCGTGGTCATCTGCTCTTCATCGCGGCGCAGCGCTGCGGGATCATGCTTGACCCGCAGTACTCGGACCCGCTTCGCCAAGCAGCGAATCGGCAAGCAGCCGAATCCGCGCCGCCCATGCCAGCAGGTCCTTGTCGCGAAGATCGGCATTCAGATTCTGGCTCGGCTGCCCGGCAGCCATCGCCGCCAGCCACAGGGCCATCGTCCGCTCATCGAGCGTCGGGGGGCGGGAAATGAGCGTGGCAAAATCATCGGCCATCGGATTGCCTCCGTCTGAATCGGGTTTGTTCGTCTCTCGATTCTCGCCGCCGTGCGGCGCGGAGGCAATCCGGCGGCCGACGCCACAGGAATCACTTGTGTTGACGCGAGGGCCTGGCGGTCGTGCACGGCCGGCAGGCCCGGTGTATTCCCGCGCGGCCAGCGCCGCGCGACAGAACTGTTGTGACGGAGACGGCGCAGCCGCGCACCCACTGCCCGCAGCGGACGATCACGGCCGCGGCGGCTCGATGGCGCGGCCGGTGGACGCACCGAAGAGCAGTCCGGCAGCGCGGGCCGACCGCTTGCGAAGGCCCGCGTGTGGGCGCGGGTCGCCGGACCACTGTTGATCGATACGCGGACCCGACGGATCGGGCCTGCTGAACAGTGCGACCGAAAACGCGAAAGGAGTCGCGATGCATACCTACGAAATCAAGATCTTCAGCCCGGACGGCACATCGCACATGAGCGGCACTGGCCGGATCGCCGGCGGCGCCGACGGCACCGTCCCGGATCACTTCCTGGCGGCGGTCCAGCATCTGGCGTTCGCGTTCCTGCCCAAGGATGACCCGGACCGCAGCGACGGCATTTCGCAGGTTCAGGTGGACGTCGACCAGGCGAACGCTCAGCTGTAGCGCGCGATGGCGCGCGGGCAGGGAGGCCCGGACATGGCGACCGAGACAATCCGACAGTTACTCGCGCGAGTCACGCCCGAGACGGCCAAGGCGCTCGTGCACGCGACGCGCACGGTGCTGGACGCGATTGGCGCCGAACAGTCGCGGATCGCGGCCTCCGCCGCGCCGCCCGGCGGCGTCGATTACGCCGCGGCCGGCCACGATCGCACGTCGCCGGCGGGCGGGTGGATCACGCCGGACGAGCTGCGGGAACGCGGCCAGGCGATGAGCGAGGCGATCGCGGCCGAGAAGTGGATCGACGGCGTCGTCGCGGCCATCCAGGCGTTGGCGCTCCTGGGCGTCATCTGAGGCGCGGCAGCGCGGGAGGCGAGTCATGGATGCACGGATGCGCGGAATCATCAGCGGACTGGCGATCACGATCGCGGCCGGCTGGCTGCCGGCCTGCACGGCGCCATCGAATCGCATGGCGGCCGACGCCAGCGCGCGGTGCGACGCGGTGCGGGCGGCGGTGGTCGAGCGGCAACACCACTCGCTGCTGGTGCTGGCCTATCGCGACACACTGGCGCGATTGAATGCGGCGACCACGCCGGCGGAGCGGGCGGCGATCCTGAACGAGGCGTGGAATGATCGCGACCTGTTCGACTTTTGGTGCCGGCAGGAGGTGCTCGCACGGGCGACGCACTACGCGACGGTCGACGCCTACATCGCCGGTCAGCAGGGGATGCTGGCGCTGCTGGCGAAGGGCGCTCAACGGCAGTTCGAGGGGCCTTTGAACGCCGTCGAAAACTGGGCAGCGGCGCGGATCGGTCAGGCAATGGCCGGGACGGCGACGAGCCGGCCGGCGGGAGGATGAGTCATGCCGGAGTGGCTGAAGAGCACGGCGGTCTGGACGGCGGGCGGCGCGGCGCTGGGCGCGCTGGCGGCCGCGGCCATGAGCGCGGCGCAGGTCAACACCGCGGATCACTGGGCGGCGATCACGATCGCGGTGGCGGCGGGCGTGGGCGCGTTTGCCGCGGCGTTCCGCTCGGCCTTGAAACGGTGACTCGTGGCGCGGCTGCGGACTGAGCCATGTTGCGGGCATTGCGAGCACTGGCGGCGGCAGGCGACGGAGTCGTTCGGCTCATGTGCGCTGGCCTGCGAGTTTTTCGCGAACCGGCCTTCACACGCGCTTCCGGCGTCGATCGTGGCCGAACCGATGGAGGTCCTTGCCGGCGAGAACTGTCCCATGTTTCAGTCGGCGGCGGGAGCGAACGCATGAGTCGGCATGGGCGCGCGACGAGCGAGACCGGGGCGGCATCACCGCGGCGGCACTGGCCGAGTCGCATCCGGCGGCTGTGCGCGACGCTGGCGGCGCTCGATCGGTGGATTGAAGCGGCGCGCGAGGAGCAGCGCCACGCTCGCAATGCCGTGATGGATGCGATCGAACGCGATGGCGGCCCGAACGAGGCGGTGCTGGCGCGACAAAGCTGGGCGCGGATCGAGGTGGCCGAGCTGCTGCGTGAGCGCCGGGCCCTGAATCGCAAGCTGGCGGCGGCGCGGCGCGAGGTCGGGTTGCCGGAATGAGCGCGATCAGCCCGATCACGGCGCGCGACCCGTTGCGGCAGTTGGCGGCGCACCTGGCTGCGGCACAGAACGCGAAAGGGCCGCCGGTGACGAAGTCGTCGGAGTATTACGGCGTGGACCTGGCAACGGTGGATCAGGGTGACTGGCGACGCCGCGCGGCGGAACGCGGCTGCCTGGCGGAATTCGGACCCGGCATGCTGGGCGGAACGTATCTCACGCTGCGCTGGCTGCCCGCCCTGCGGAGTGGCGTGCGATGACGATCGAGCCGATGACGCTGGCCTATCTGCTGGCGATCTGGGGCGGCACGCGGCCGGGCAACGACGCCGTGGCGCAGCGTCATGCGGCCGATCTCCAATCGCTCGGACTGTTGCATCATAACGGCGAGTTGACGCAGCTGGGGCAGCGATTCGCGGCCTGGGTCGCGCAATCGGCAGCGCGGAAGATGCATGAATTCTGCGGCTGAATGTGGCGCCGGCATGGACGCCGGCTGGGTGAACGAGGGCGGCCAGGGATGGCGGCACTGACGGGCACAATCGGGGTTATTTCGCCGGAGGCGCGGCGGCTGCACGAGGTCTATCGCGCGGCCGGCGCGTACTCGGCGCTCAACGCCTTGCCGGACCACGAGGCGGCGGCGCGGGCGAACGTGCCGCAGCGCGACGTGATCGATCGTGTCGTCGAGCTGCTCGCCGAGGACGTGGCCATCCTGGCGGGCGAGCTGGGGCGCTACATCGAGAGCGACCCGTCTGCTATTCGCGAATACGCCGAGAAGCTCCATGATCGTGCGAAGGCCATCCACGGCCGGGCGCGGCGCTACGACGACTGCGCCGACCGGCTGGAGGCGAGACAGGGCGTCAACGCCGATGGCCAGCGGCGACTGTTCGCCCAGGACGGACCGCGCACCGCCTGGGCGCAGAGGTAGTCATGACGGACGACCAGCTGAATGAGATGCGGGCAGACCTCGCGAGACTTGAGGGCAAAGTGGACAGCGTGATCGCGCTGCATAACGCCGCGGCCAGCCGGGCGCGTGACGAGATCACGGCGCTGTTCGCCGGCCGCCGCGAGCACGCCGAGAAGATCGAGGCGATCCGGATCGATTATGTGCGGGCGCCTCAATTCACCGCGCACGTCGATCAGAACCGCGCGGATCATGCCGAGTTTTCCAAGCAGATCGCCGCATTAACCGCGAAGGTCATGGTCGCGAGCGGCGCCGTCTCACTGGCCGCGTTCCTGGCCGGGCTGCTGGTGCGGATGTTCGGAGGATTGCGCTGATGTCGATCGCCGCGACGGAGCTGGTGCGGGCTGAGACGCGGGTCCGCGATGAGATCGCGCGGGTGAACGCGGCGGCGCGGGCGCTGCTGGCGCAACTGTCTCCGTTCATGTCGAGTAAAGCTGAGACGGTGCTGGATGGAGACATGGACGCCCTGGCGCGCTGGTACGTGCAGCTGGGGGATGCGCGCGAGCGATTGCACGCCGCGGACGTCGATCTCCATCAGTTACGGCGGAGCATAGCGTGAATGGCGCGTCCCGAGTCCATCCTGAGCGGCATCGACGAGCAGACGCGGACGCGGCTGGACGAGCTGCTCCGCTCCGACGCGCGTCGCCGGGTGACCGACATCTACCGCCAGTTCGGCCTGGCCGACAAGGGCGTGAAGCTGCGGTCGTTCGCCGCCTATGCGGCACGGGTGCGCGGGCGGGTGCGGCGCGACGGCGATCGGACCGTGCCGGGAGATCGGATGAGCGGGCCGGATACCGATGTGATCGCCGAGCGCATTCTGTCGCAGATACAGACCGTGCTCGACTCGGGCGACCCGAAGCTCTTGCCGCACTATGCGCCGCTGATGCGGGCCGTGACGGACTATCGGCGGACGAAGATTTCGGAGGAGATTGAGCGGCGCGCGGCGGAGAAGCATGCGGAGTGGCGGGAGCAGCTGGTCGCGCGGAAGCGGGAGGCCGACAAGGCGCTGGACCAGGTCGCGGCGGAGAAAGGCATCCCTGAGTCGGTTCGCGACTACATCAAGGACCTGTACGGGATCAAGGTGTGATGGTGGCTGAGCGACAACGACGGGGCGGCGCGAAGCGCGCGAGGCCGGCCGATGCCGGTGCGGCAGCGCTGGTGACGCTGCTGCCCTATCAGCGTCGCGCCATCGAGTGCAATGCGCGGTTCACCTGGAACAACTGGTCGCGCCAGACTGGAAAGAGTTTCGCGTTCGCGCTGCGGCGCGTGATTCGCGGGATGCGCCGCAATCGCAACCAGATTCTGCTGTCGGCCGGAGAGCGGCAGAGCCGCGAACTGATGGCCAAGGTGCGGCTGCATCTCGCGTCGATCCGCAGTGCCGTCGACGGCACGATCGAGGATTACCCCGATTCGGAGTTCGATGGGACCACGTTCGGAAAGCTGGAGACGCGCGTGCGGCACCGGAGCGGCGCCTTCGACTTTCGCATTATCGCTCTGCCGGCCAATCCAGAGACCGCCCGCGGCTACACCGGCGACCTGCTCCTGGACGAGTTCGCGATGCATCGGGACGACCGTGAGATATGGTCGGCCATCTATCCGGTGGCGATGCGCGGCGGCGGCGAGATCGACATCTGCTCCACCCCCAAGGGCCGCAAGAACCTGTTCTACAAGCTCGCCTCGAACGACGTTTTCGCGCGGTCCAGAGTGACGATCGAGGATGCGCAGCGCGACGGCCTGGAGGTCGACATTGAGACGTTGCGAGCGGGGATGGATGACCCGGACGCATTCGCGCAGGAGTTCCTGTGCGAGTTCCAGGACGAGGCGACGGCCTTCCTGACGTTCGAGCAGATCGCCGGCTGCGAGGATGCGCAGTTGGACACGGGCTGGGATGACGACCGCGCGGCGGCGCTGGGCGATGAGGCGCTCTACGTCGGCGTCGACGTCGGCCGCCACCGCGACCTGACGGTGATCTGGATATGGGGCCGTCCGCATGGGACTGGGCTGCTGGTGACGCGCGGCGTGGTCGAGATGGCCAAGGCGCCATTCGCGGCGCAGCGGCAGATGATCGATGTGATCGTGGCGCGTCGCAACGTGCGGCGCTGCTGCGTCGACCAGACCGGTCTCGGGACGCAGCTGGCGGAGGAGCTGGTCGCGAAACACGGACATCGCGTCGAGCCGGTGACGTTCGGCATTGAGTCCAAGGCTGACATGGCCGGGGCCCTGCGGGTCAAGGTCGAGGATCGCACGGTGCGGATTCCAGTGGACGTCACGATCCGCAACGACTGGCACTCGATCGAGCGGCAGGTGCTGCCGGGCGGCGGCGTGCGCTACGCGGCCGATCGCGGTGTGAACGGCCACGCGGATCGATTCTGGGCAGCCGCCCTGGGCGTGCGGGCCGCGACCAGCGCGCCGCCGATCGACTGGTCAGGCGCCTGGGTCTGTCCGGTGGCGATCGAGGTGTACGGCTGATGCTCGCGGGGCTGCGCCGAGTTGTGAATGCCGTCCGCGGGCGAGTCAGCCCGCCGGAGACAGGGCGCGTCAGCCTGCCGCGCCCGGAGGACATGCTCGGCGCCTATCACACCGACCTGACGCCGGCGCGGGTGCGGGCCATCCTGGCAGCGGCGACATCGGGTGACCCGTCTGCGCAGTCGGCCGTGTTCGATCAGTTGCTCGAACACGATCTCGACCTCCGCAGCGCACAGCGGACGCGGCGGATCGCGGTGACGCGTCTGCCGTGGGAGATCGTCTCGGCGGCGCAGCAGGGGCAGTCCGGCGCGGCGGATGAGGCGCTCGCGACGCGCGTCGCGGACTACTGCCGAGAGACGCTGGCGCGGGTGGCTGGCGTCGATGCGGCGCTGCGGCACCTGGTGGATGCGGTGGGTCGCGGCGTGATGGTGGTCGAGGTCGAGTGGGGGCGCGCGGGGGGCGAACAGCGGCCGGTGGCGCTGTGGCCGGTACCGCAGACGGCGCTGCACGCCGATCCGATCGAGCCGTGGCGATTGCGGATCAGCCTGCGACTGGGTGACTGGCGCGGCGAACTGATCGACGAGTCGCCGGGGGGCAAGTGGATCGTGCATGCACCGGAGCCGATCGGCGGCGGACACTTCCGCGGCGGGCTGTTGCGGGCATGCCTCGTGGCCGCCATGTGCAAGCGAAAGACGATCGCGGCCTGGCAACTCGGCGTCGAGATCTTCGGTCTGCCGACGACCACCGTGCTGTATGACTCAGCCACTGACGCGGCGACGCGGGCGGAAATTCAAAAGATGATGACCACGCTGGGCGTGGCGCGCGGCGGCATGTTCCCACGCGGCGTCGAGCTCGAATACCACGAGCCCGCCAATCCGGGCGCATGGCCGCATGAGCGGGTGCTGGCCTACTTCGACGCCGCCTATGCAAAGGTCTGGCTGGGCCAGACGCTCACGACACAGGTCGGCGAGACCGGCGGGGCCAATGCCGCGGCCCAGGTGCACGACCAGGTCCGCGAGGACATCCGCGACGACGACATCGCGGCCGAGGCCGCCACGATCCGCGAGCAGCTGCTCGTGCCGCTGGTCCGCTATCGATTCGGTGACGAGGCGGCGGCAATCGCGACGCCCTATTTCCGGCGGGTGATCGAAGAGCCGCGGGATGACCAGGTCGTCGCGAGCGTCCTGTCTATCGCAGTGAATGATCTCGGCCTCCAGATCCCGCAGCGCTGGGCATCCGAGACGCTGGGGGTGCCGCTGGTCGCGGAGGCCGACCCGGAGTCGCCGATTCCGGGCCGCACGATGCCGGCCGATCCGTTCGGCGTACCGCCGCCGGCTGACACACTGAATGACGCACAGATGGCGGCGCAGCGCGAGCGACGGCGCGGCGCGGCGGTGCGGGCGATGCGCCGCATCGCCGGCGGCCGGTCGCCGATGGCGCGGCTGCTGCCCTGGGTGGCGGCGGCGACGCTGGCCTCGCAGGCCCACACGGAGCGACTGCTGGCGGACGTGCGGCGGCGGATGGATGGGGCCGAGACGGCTCATGCGGCGACGGCGGCGCTGATCGGGGCGTTCGACGATTCCAGTCGCGACGACATGGTCGAGTTGCAGCGGCAATTCCTCCTGGCGGGCAACCTGGCGGGGCGCGAGACCGGCCGCGAGCGGATTGTGGCGCGCCGCTCGCATCGAACCGCCGCATCGGCCGAGATTCGCGTGCACGCCGACGCGGCGATCGATTTCGCACGGCTGCCGTTCACCGAGGCGATCGCGGCGCTGCGCGTGCGGTTGCACCTGACGCCGCTCGAGTTCGAGTCCCTGGATCGCGTGGCGCGGTCGCGGGCATTCCGCGTCGCCGGCGTGTGGGACATGGACCTGCTGGCGCTGGTCCATCGCGAGCTCTTGGCGTCGATCGAGGCGGGCGAGACGGTCCGCGATTTCCGGCAGCGCGTCCTGCCGGTCATGGGCGAGCGCGACGGGTGGACTGGCCAGAGCGCCTGGCACTCCACGCTCGTGCACTACCAGAACCTGGCGATGGCCAACAGCGCCGGGCGCTATCAGCAGTACCGCGAGGCCGCAATCACACACTGGCGCTTCGTCACATTCGGCGACTCGTGCCCGATCTGTCGGCCGGAAGCGGGGCGCATCTACGCGCTGTCAGACACCGATCGATATCCGCCCCTGCACTTCAACTGCGACTGCGCAGACGAGGTCGTGTTCGAAGGCGAGGTGGACAGATCGAACACCTCCGCCGGCGTTCCCAATCCGGCGCTGGCCCAGGAACGGGCACGGGCGAGCGGATTCCGGTGGGACCCGGCGAGCTACGCGGCGTTGGAGCCGCTCGACCTGGGCCGATTCCCGGACGAGTTGCGCGGTCGGTTCTCGGAGTTCGCCCGCAGCGCGGGCTGGTCGGTGACGGGAGACGCAGCGACATGAGCGCGACGCAACAGGTGGAGCAATGGATCGCGATCCTGCGGACGGCGATCCCGGTCGATGCGCCGGGCCGCATCATGGTGCTGCCGTGGGGAAAGGTGGCCTCTACGTCCGGCGAATTCATCGTCGACGACGCGGCGGCGGCGGCGATCGTGGGGACGTTTCGGGCGCGTGGCCTGGACCTGCCGATCGACACCGAGCACGCCACCGAGCAGATCAGATTCCCGGAGTTCGCGACGCCGGACGCGACCGCGCCGGCCCGCGGCTGGATCAAGGCGCTCGAGGCGGTGCCCGGTCAGGGCATCTATGCCCAGGTCGAGTGGACGGCGCGCGGCGCCGAGTTCGTCCAATCGAAAGAGTACCGCTACCTCTCGCCGGCCATCCTCGTGCGCAAGAGCGACGGCCGCGCGATCGAGCTATCGTCCGTCGCGCTGACGAACAAACCCGCGATTGCGGCGATGCGTCCAATCGTCAACAGAGAGAAGACCGAGGGCGCTGGCGGCGCGTCGCCGCCCGCGGACCACGGACAGGAGTTGACCATGATTGAGATTCGAAAGACCCTCGGTCTGGCGGATGGCGCAGACGAGGCGGCATGCGTGACGGCCATCCAGGCGCTCCGCGAGCAGGCCAAGCCGGGGAAGGCGGCCGGTGAACTGCGGACCGCGATCTGCAAGGCGCTGGAGGTGCAGGAGACCGTCGGCGATGAGTCGCTGCTGACCGCGGTGCGGTCGCTCAAGGCGGCCCGGCCGGCGGGCGATGGTGAAGACGTAAAGGCGCTCCGGGCAGAGCTCGCCGCGATGAAGTCGGCTGCGGCGGAGTCGGCGACGCAACTGACGGCGTTGCGCGAATCGCAGACCACGCGCGAGGCCAATGAGCGGATCGCCGCGGCCAAGGCGGCCGGGAAGCTCACGGATGCCATGCTCGTGCCGAACAGCGCCGGAGTGAACCACTTCAGTGCCCTCGCTCGCGACGAGAAGGCGTGGAATGCATGGCTGGATGTCCAGCCGGTCATTGCGCCGGCTGCCGGCCGGGTGACGCAACCGAATTCCACCGGCGGCGGAACTTCACCGTCCGATCGCAAGGCGCTCATCGCCAAGGCGGTCGCGGAGTATCGCCAGGCGGACCCGGTCCTGCGGCAGGTATGCAGCGAGCGGAGTCACGTCGTCACGGCGCTGCGCGACGCCGGGCTGGCGACGCAGTTGAGCGCCGAAGAGAGTGTGTTGGTCGCGGCCTAGCCGCACATGGCCGCCGGCTCATGAGGCGGCCCGAAAGAGAGGACTGCAATGAGTGTGATGCTGATTGCGTGCGCGGCCCTGGCCGCACTGGTCGCGATCTGGCCATCGTGGATGGCGGCGCTGACGGCGTCGCGGGATGTCGATCACTACGTCGACCAGGAGCTCCGCACCTACAAGATGGGCGCGGTGAAGATCTACAAGGGGAGCCTGGTCGGAGTCGTGCCGTCGACCGGATATGCGCGGGCGCTGGCGGCGGGCGACATCTTCGTCGGCCTGGCGTATCACGAGGTTGACAACTCCGCCGGCTCGGCGGGCGACAAGTCGATCAAGGTCTACACCGCGGGCGATTTCGCGATGACGCTGACCGGCGCCGCCATCACGAACATCGGCCAGTGGGTCTATGCGACGACCGACAACGATCTAACCTTCTCGGCCGCCGCGAATGCGGTCCGGGTCGGCCACATGATCGACCTGCCCGCGGCCAACACGATCATCCTGCGGCTCGATACCCGCCGGTTCATGGGCTTCGCCGGGTTCGTGACGAAGGTCAACGCGGACTCACCCGTGACGCTGACGCTGGCCGACAACGGAAAGATCTTTAACAACCTCGGCGCCACCGGCGCCGTCGTGTTCCAGTTGCCGTCCGCTCCGCCGGCGGGCATCACCTATCGGTTCGTCGCGGCGGCGGCCCAGTCGGTCCGCATCAAGCCGGGCGCCAATGACGCGCTCTATGTTTCGGGGGCCAAGCAGGCCGACAACAAGTACGTCGATTTCGACGACGAGGCCGAGCACGTCGACGTCGTCTCAAATGAGGCCGGCGACTGGCTGGTCATCAATTCGGCGGGCACGCTGACGGTCGAGGCGTAATTGGGACCCTGATGGCGCGGCGCAGCCGCGTCTGGAAAGGATAGTGCAATGGCTGTGATCAATACGGGCCTGCTGGCGTCGGGACTCCGATCGGAGTTCTTCGCGCGCTTGGAGGCCGTCAAGGCGCTCTACCCGATGCTGAGCATGCGGGTGCCGAGCACCAAGGACTCTGAGTCATTTCGCTGGCTCGGGTCATTGGGTCAGATGCGCGAGTTCGGTACGGGCCGGGTCGCCCGCGGGCTGCGCGCGGAAAAGTACGACGTCGCGAGCAAGAAATACGAGTTCACGCTCGAGGTCGATCGCGACGAGTTGTCCGACGACCAGACCGGCCAGATCGCCATCCGCGTGGCCGAGATGGCGCAGTGGGCCGCCACCCACAAGGACTATTTGATCGGCCTGCTCCTGGCGAATGGCGCGGCCGCCGATGCGCTGTGCTACGACGGACTGCCGTTCTTCTCGGCGGCGCACGTCTCCGGCTCATCGGGCAGTCAAACCAACAGTCTCACCTATGACGTCACGACGCCCAGCAACGCGACGACCGCCGAGATGAAGGAGGCCATCAAGCAGGCCGTCGCGACGATGCTGGCGTACAAAAACGATCAGGGCCAGCCGGCCAATCTCGCGATGAGCGGGCTGAAGGTGCTGGTGCCGCCGAATCTCTATTTCGCCGCGGCCGAGGCGCTCAACGCCCGACTCATCGGCAACACTGACAACATGCTGGCGGGCGTGGCGGAGCCGGTGTCGTTCCCATTTCTGACGGCGACCGACACGTTCTATTTGTTGAAGGTCGACGGCGCCCAGAAACCGTTCATCTTTCAGGATCGCGAACCGATCGAGTTCACCTCGCTCGCCGAGAATTCGTCAGAGGAATTCCTTCGCGAGAAGTACTACTACGGCGTGCGGGCGCGCTACGCGATGGCCTACGGCCCGTGGTCGCTGGCCGTCAAGACGCAGCTGGTGTAGCTGGGCGTGTCGCGCCGGGGCGGCCGGGCCGCCCCGGCGCCGCGAGAAATCAAACATGTTCTCCAAAACCGAACCCACGGTCTCGAAGGGGTCGCTCGTCAAGGGCGGCACGCTGCCGAAGGGCTACAAGATCATCCAGGGCGAGCCTGGCGATCTGCTGCCGCGCCATCGCGCATACATCCTGCGCGGCGTGACAGACCTCGCGGGCGAGTTCTCGGCAACAATCGATTACGTCAATGCGCTGCTGCGCGGCGTCATCTGCAAGCAGAATAGCGCCAGCCCCGCTGGCGGTGGAACGTTGGCGCTGACAGCGCTCTGGATCGACAATCTCTCGTTACCCATGATTGCGCCCGGGACTATCACCAACGGGGTTCTGTATACTGGGGCAACCGGGGACATCGTCGGGTCCACGTCTGTCACCCAGCTCGCCTGTCCGCTCCAGATCGATATCACCGGCGCGAACGCGACGTGGGAATTCAACCTGCTGCTCATCGAACGGCTGCTGGCCTAGCGGGAGTCGATCGTGGCCTATGCGACGCTCAGCGAGTTGAAGGTGCGATTGGGTTCGGCCTCGTCGCCGCCGGGGCTCTACGAGCAGATCACCGACCGGCTGAACGCGACGACCGCGAACGACACGGTCGGCCAGGCGCTGCTCGACAGCGCCAGCGCCATCATCGACCAGAGGCTGGCGCGGCGCTACGCGGTGCCGATCGACACGAGCGACGCGGTGGCCGCCGCCTGGCTGCGGCATGCGACACTGGTGATCGCCTGCTGGACCGGATGGGTCGAGCACCCGACCCGCGCCAAGAACAAGGACACGGTCGCGGACGAGTATCGCGCGATCGATGCGGCACTGACTGCGATCGCGGATGGCGCGGCGGCCCTGCCGTCGGCGGGCGTGCTCGCGCCGGCGACCGGCGGAGGGACGGTGGCGAAGTCCGTCGGCTGGGAGCGGGATTTCACCGAGGAGAACGCTCGCGGCGTGTTCTGACGCGCGGGCGAGGCGAGGCACGACGTGAATGCAGATCATCATTTCGCCGCACGAGCGCGATCTGGCCGAGGTTCGCCGGCGGCTCGGCGACCTGGAGCGGGCGGCGGGCAACCTGGGCCGTCCGCTGCAGCGCATCGGGCTATTCGTCCGTCGCGCGGCGGCGAGGCGACTCCGCGGCCGACGATTCGAGTGGGGGCAATCGACCGGCAAGCTGGCCGGGTCGCTGGCGGTCCAGGCGGACGAGCGGGCGGTCACGGTCGGATCGAACCTGGTCTATGCCGCGATTCAGCAGGTCGGCGGGCGCGTCCTGCCCAAGTCGGGGCGCTATCTCGCGCTGCCCGTGACGCGCGAGCTGCGGCGCTCGGGCGCCTGGCCGCGCGACCTGCCGCGCAAGTCGCTGAAGTACTCGCCCAAGGAGTCGATCCGGATCGGCAGCCATTCATGGACCGGCCCGGCGCTGGTCCAGGCCGAGGACAGTTACCGCATCGTGCGGACGCAGCGCGGCGAGCGGCGCGTTCGGACGCGCAAGGCCGGCCAGGTGCTGTTCGCCCTGGTCCGCAAGGTGACGATCCGCGGCCGGCCCTATCTGGCCTTCGACTCCGAGTCGCAGCGATTCGCGCTGGCCGAGATCGAGCGCGAACTGCGGCGCGTGGCGCAGGGAGGACGGTGAGCCGTGCCCTATAGCGACCCGCTGTCGGCCGTGGATGGCCTGGTCGCCGATGCGATCCGCGGCCACGCCGACGTACTGGCGATCATCGGCAGCGCCGAGCGCGTCGACGCGATCGATCGCCGGGTGGACCTGCGCGAGCAGTTCGAGAATGCGCCGGACCTCGGGCCGCGGATCTGGATTCGGCCCGACGACGATGAGGCGCTGTCCGAGTACTCCAACGGCGCGTGCCTGCTGGTGCAGAACTATCGCGTGATGTTCGCGGCGCCGGGCCGGTCGCTCGGTGACGCTCGCAGCCTGCGGTGGGCCCTGCTCAAGGCGCTGGTGCGGCTGAGCCGCGGGAAGGCGGCGGACGGAGGAGCGCTCAACCTGTCGGCGCTGATGCCGCTGGAGCTGCTGAGCATCAGCGTGGGCGGGACGCGGCCGGAGCGCGAGCCGCTCGATGCGCCAGCGGAGTGGCAGGACGAGATCGTCGTGCAGGTGCGATTGACGTGTAACTATGACGCCATCGGGGCGTAGGAGGTCAGCGATGAGCAAGGGCAACGGGATCGCGACGACGGCGCCGCAATCGGTCCGGGTCCGCAAGGTCCGCGGTCCGGACGGCGAGGATCAGGCGTTTCCGGCCGGCCTGCGTGCGGTGCGGGTCGGCGACGTGCGCGATGTATCGCCGGAGCTGGCCGAGAGGCTGACCGCGCCCGAGCGCGGCGGCGAGTGGGAGATTGTTCACGGGACCCCGCAGGCGTCGTAGTGACGCGCGCGGCAGGGAGGCCGCACTATGGCTCATCAATTGCAGGACATCGTGCTGCTCGGCAAGGAGACGACGCGCGGCACGATCGCGGGGACGTTCCCGCTCGATCAGCCGGTCTTTGCACTGATCCCGACGCTCTCGAATCCCGGCGGCGAAATCCTGTCCAACACGGGATACCCGTTCGCCGCCGATGTCGTGCCAGTCGGCGTGACGGCGTCGCTCGAGATGACGCCCGAGGTCAATCGCGACACGATCCGCGACCTGATCGACCTGGTGACCAAGCGGACCAGCGGCGACCAGCCGCAGGTCTCGATCAAGCACGGTCATGCGGCCGGCGTGACCGGCACGAACCCGCACATGCAGTACCTGGGCTGCGTGGCGCGGAGCCTGCGGATGAACTTCTCGGCCGGCGGCCAGCCGAGCGGCGAGTCCATCCTCCAGGCGTCCGTGGGACTCGAATGCATGACCTTCGCGGCTATTGCCGGCGTCTCGGCCGGAACCAAGGCCAACGCCCGCAAGTTCCAGTTGCGTCATTCAACCATCACAATCAACTCGGTTGCGGCCACCAAGGTCCTGTCGCTTGAGCATTCGATCGACGTCGAGCATGAGCTCGGCCGCGTGGACGCCAGCAATGCGCGGCTGTTCATCCAGGACGGCATGGAATCGCACGCGATCAACTTGACGGGCGTGTTCGACACGATCGCCTGGCGCGATCTGGTGACCGCCGCCACCGAGCACGCGGTCACGATCGTGTTCGGCACTGGCACGGCGAATGAGACCGTGACTGCGACGATCGCCAAGGCGCAGATTCAGAGCCGCACCCTCGCGAACCAGAACGGTCTGCTCACGCAGCAGGTGACAATCAAACCGTACTCGTCAAGTGGCGTGGCCTGGAGCTACGGCAGCTCGATCGGGGCATCGGTCCTGAGTCTCTAGACGGGAGCGTGCGATGAACATTGATTTCGAGGCGGTCGAGACGCTGAGTTTTGGCGATGGCGAGAATGCGTTCTCGCTGCGGGTACAGCTGCCGACCGGCACCGTCCGGGCGCGGATCGAGGATGCGCTGGCAGCGGCGCGTACTGCCGGAGGCGATCCCAACCTGCGGCTCCTGGCGGCGGTGCGGCCGATGGTCGTTGGCTGGAGCGGCGTGAACGACAAGCAGGGCCGCCCATTGGAGTTCTCAGTGGACCGGCTTGACGCGCTGCTGGGGGCGATTCCGGTCGCGCTGTTCGGCGCTGTGGGGACAGCGCTTGCGTCGTTCGCCGGCTATGGCGCTGCGGACGATGGCGCGGACCCTATCGCGCCGCCGGCCGGCGGGCGGCCTGGCGGTGCATCGAGCGGCTGATGCTGCTGCGGAATCTGTCGCAGTGGGCGGCGCTGCCGATCGAGATGGTCGCACAGCTGCCGCCCGAGGCGCTGGAGCGACTGGGTGAGGCGATCGTGGCGCGCGACCCGTTCATCGTGCAGGATCGCAAGAGCGAGTAGATGAGCCAGCTCAATTTCGGCATCCGGATCGGGGCGGAGAACCAGACCGCGGCCGGGCTGCGCTCCAGCCTGGCGTCGATCCAGTCCTTCGCGCGGACGGCGATCAAGCCGATCACGATCCCGTTCCGGCTCGCCTCCGCCGGCCTGGGCGTGCTGCGCGACATCAACCTCGGCCTGCGGCCGGCCCTGGCGGCGATGGAATCGGTGATCGATCGCGGCTCGCGGCTCGACACGGCCCTGTCGGGCATGCGGGCCCAGTTCCGCGTCTCCGGGGCGGCGGGCGAGACGCTGGCCGAGGGGTTGCAGGCGGCCTCGCAGCATACGCTCTCGTTCGTGCGTGCGGTCGAACTGCTCAACCGCTCGCAGGCCCAGGGCACCGGGCTCAAGGACGTGTTCGATGCGGTCGCATTCGCGGCCCGCAAGGCGCAGACCATCGGCGAGGACGCGGCCGGCACGATCGACGCGGTGCTGAGCGACCTGGGCAAGGGGCGCTCGCGGGCGCTGGATGACCTGGGCATTGCGACCTCGATGGAGCGCGTCGCCAAGGCGTTCGACGAGCTCCGCGGCCCGGGCGCGTTCGAGGCGCTCGAGCCGCTGGCCCAGAACGCCGAGTTCGCGCGGCAGGCGGTGACCGAGATGCGCCGCCAGATGGCGGCCCTGGGCACGTCCGGCGGCGAGCTCTCGACCGCCTGGACGCAGATCAAGACCACGGTTGGCGACACGATCGACCGGCTGGCCAATGTGATCGTGACCAGCCAGGCGATGCGCAGCGCGATGGAGTCGACCAGCGACCTCATCCGCGGCATCTCCGAGCACTTTCAGGCCGGCGGCAGCTTCGGCGAACTGCTGTGGGGCAAAGGTCAGAGCGGCGGGCTGCTAGGGGTGATCGGCGGGGCCTTCAGTGACATGTTCGCGAAGGCCGGCGAGTGGGCTGGGCATGCCTTCAGTGAGGCCGTCGATGCCGGGAAATGGGCGATCGACTTCCTGGCCGGGCTGCGCCAATCGGCGATCAATCATCTCGCGGAAGCGTTGCAGCAGCCAACTGATTTCGCCGCGAAGCTCTGGGAGAACAAGGGACTGCTGTGGAGATTATTCAATGCTCCAATGCTCAACCAGATCGACACCCTGTTCGGGGGGCAGTCCTCATCCACGATGCCTTCGACCTCGCAGCCGGCCGCGTCTGGCACCGGCGCCAGCCCGGTGATCGGTGCCGGCCTCTGGCCCTACATCATTGCCGCCAACGCGTTCATGTCGACGGCCGGGGCGCCGTCGATGGCCTCGCAGGCCTGGACCGCCTTCCGCCAGGAGTTCCCGGCGCGGAATGCGGCGACCCAGCAGGCCAGTGCGGCGCGGATGATCGACATGCTCGCGCCGGCCGCGCCGCCGGCGCGGACGCCGATGCCGTTCGAGGCGACGCTGCGGCGCGGCCTGCGATTGGAGTGGGGGTCGAGAGCCGAGGCTCGCCGCATCGACCGCGAGCGCGACGCGGAGCTGCGCGGCCTGTCCTATGGTGCCGTGCGGCGCGGGGTCCTCCGCGACCTGCCCGAGATTCTTGGATCGTATCGACGGTTGGGATACGTCGTGTCGCCCGCCGACTCTGCGCGCATGCGCGACTCACTGCTGGCCGAGCGGCTCCGTGCATTGGCTGGACACGGGCCTGGCGGCGCGATCGATATCTCGCCGCCGCGACGCGGGATCATGGACCTGAGCGGCGAGGAGCTCGCGACGTTTTTCTCGCAGCAGACCCCGGCCCTGGCCGGACCGCCGGTCAGCGCCCGCGGCGGCGGAGACGCGGCCGCGCTGATCGCGACCATGAAGGAGCTGATCGGCAAGATCAGCACGGTCTTGCAGGCCCTGGCCGGGGCGGACGCGGCGCTGGCGGATACGTCGGCCTGACGAGGAGCGCGGATGCGTGGCGGATACCTGTCGATTCTCGCAGCAGACGCTCGGCGACCAGGCGACCAGCTGGGTGGTCCGCAACGCGCCGTTGACGCCGCCGGCGATGCAGGCCGGCATCTGGCGCGACGCCGGCGGCCTGTCGACCGAGAGCCGCAACATGATGCGGACGCTCGAGGTGACCGTCACGCTCAAGCGGACGACATCGTTTGCCCTCTCGGCCGCGGTCGATGCGATCCAGTCGTGGCAGGGCCGGCGCGGCGAGGTGCAGATTCGGTCTGGCGGCGCGGTGAAGATCCGATCGACCGACGACCAGTGGACCCTGGAGCGGGTCGAGCTGTCGGGCGTCGATCCCGGGTTCGGCGGGCGCTGGGTTCGCGACTTGCTGCTGCGGTTCGTCGGCTCGTCGCCGCTGGAGTACTCGTAGCCGTGCTGATGCAGCTGACGATCAACGGCGTGACGGTGGCGGCGACCGAGGCGTCGGGCAGCGGGCCGCGCCCCGATCGCGGCGTCTGGCCGGAGCGCCTGGAGCGCAGCTACGACGGCCCGGCCTCGCTGTCGTTCGTCTCGGACCGCGGCCAGGTATTCGCGCCCGACTCGATCGTGCGGCTTTCGATCGCCGGTCAAACGGCCTTCGAAGGCCTGTTGGAGCCGATCCAGATCGAGCATTCGGCGGCTGCCGGTGGACGGCGGCGCTACACGGCATTCGACCGGTCGCGCGCCATGGGCAATCCGATCGCCCGCTGGACCACCGGCGACGTGCAGTTCCCGGTGAGCTATGGATCGCTGGGCGGCGTCATCGGCGCCTACCTGGCAGCGCAGGCTGGCGAGCTCGGGCGCGTCGGCCTGGCGGCGTCGGCGACATTCCTGGCCGGGGCGGACGGCGTGCCGGTCCTGCCGGTCCAGTTGAGCGGCGTGACGATCCACGCCGGGCTCGAGGCGCTGGCGCGATCAGCCCCGGGCGTGCGGATCGTGGTCTCCGCGGCCGGCAATCGGTATGAGGCGCACGCCGTGCACGGCACCAAGCCCTACGCGCTGGACCTGCAGCGCTATCGCGTGGAGCAGGTGTCGATCGAGCAGTCGCTCGAGGGCTGTGCGGGCGCGGTGCGGACCGCGCGGCGGCAATTCTCACTGCCGACGACGCAGTATTTTCTGCTGGCGCTGAATCCCGCGTGGAACGCGGCGCTCGAGGCGACCTGGTCGGCAGACAAGGCGGGCCAGGTGGACGCGACGACCGGGCAGCCGGCCGCCATCGGCGACGTGTTCCGGCTGTTCACATGGTCGGGCGCCGTTCCGGCCGGCGCGCAGGTCTTCGTGGATCAGGACATGGGCGGCGCGTCGGCGGCGCTGACGCAGTGGCGGCCGGTCGAGGTCGAGGCGATCGACGTTGAGCAGCGGCTCGTGCGGACGCGCCGAGCCGGTCATCGCGGCACTGCGCCCGGAAAAGGCGTCGCGCTATAACCAGCACATCCCCGGCATCGCGAAGGCCGGCGCGGCGCGACTGCGCTACTCGCTGTCGGGCACGGGCACCTACCAGACGACCGGCGTGCGCTACCCGGCCAGCGGATTCTCCGGCGGCGCGTATGCACTGGCGCCGAAGCTCTGCGGCTATGAGCAGCTGGTCGAGATTCCGGCGCTGCCCGCGGGCTCGATCAACGAGGCGGCCTACGCGCGCGCGGTGTTCGACGTAGTGAGCCAGCCGGTCGTCCGCGGCGCCGTGACGCTCATTGGCGACCTGCCGATCGACCTGATCGGTCTGGGACGCCGCATCTCGTTCGTGGACGGGGGCGGCCGGGCGACCGGGTGCGAGCGGCTGGCCGCGCCGTTGATGGGCATCGCGTACTCGTTCGGCGACCAGCGCTGCGAACTCCAGTTCTCAACGCAGCGGACCGTGGCAGGGCAGGCGGGATAGGCATGCTCGATCGGCTGATTGGATTCGCGCGGCGGGTGAAGCGGGCCGACCGCGATCACGAGCGGCGCCTGGCGGCACTGGAGCGCGCCATCTTCGGCGCGGCGGCGGCGGCGCAAGCCTTCGGCCTGGGTGGCGGCGGGAACTCGTGGCGCGCGCTGGCCAGTCAAGAGGAGATCGCCCTGCTCAAGGTCGATGCGGTCGCCGCGTCGGTCCAGACCGCGAACTGCCGCCGCGTCTACTGGGATGCATCCGGCGCGCTGGTGAACGACGACGAGCACACCGGGACGGTGGTGTTGCAGCTGGTGATGGGCGCCAGCCCGTTCATCGGCGCGATCGGTTTCGGTCGCTATTGCGGACTCAACCAGGGTGTCCCGATGTATCTGCCGATGGCCGGCGACTGGCACGGCATGCTGGCCAAGACGACCAGCGGGTACGACTCGTCGTGGACGGTGGCCTGGTCGACGACCGGCATCGGGCCGACCTGGCGGCCGGTGCTGACGGACTCGTCGCCCGGCTGCGGACGGGCGCTCGACCTGCGATCGGTCGGAAATGACTCGTTCATCGGTGGAGACCGCGTGGCGCTGTCGATCGGCACGCCGATCTGGCTGAAGAAGCACCCGCTCAATACGTCGTACATGGCGTTCGCGCTCGGCACCGACCAGAACTCGACGGCGACCTGCGCATGACAGCATTGAAGCGATCGGGAACGAAGATCATGCGGGCCGCCAGCGCCAGGCTGCGGCGGTGCGCCAGCTGTGGCGCATGTGGTTCGTGGAACGTGGATGGCGTCCCGATCAACACCGTGAAGATGTCAGTTGGCCTGTCGAATCACGTGCCTTGTTGCATCGCGGGATATCCGAATCCTGGCGACCATTTCCAGGTGGCCTTTGACTTCGGCGATCTCACATTTCCGATCATCCTCCCTCGCACCTATTGGGACCCTAGCCCATTCGACCATCACCCTGTTGCGATATGGGTGAGTTCCGGCACGTACATGGCGATGGGGGTGACGTGTTCCTGGGTGGCATCATTCCAGATGCAGTTACTCGCGCCCGGATGTTGGTCCAATGTCAACGGACTGGCCGCATTCCGGTTCGGCCTGGTGGGACAGCGCAGCGGCGTCGGCGGCGGATGCGGCATCCTCGAGGGTCCACGATGCGACGTGTTTGCCCCACCGATCAACACGATCACATGGCCGTATCCAGGCCCGACCGCGTATGACTGGGACTCGTGTGCAACTCAGTTCTCCTTTGTGCACGACGCGTCCGACAATCTCCCATACCTGGGGACATGCGACCCGTGGGCTGTGAGCGTGCTCGTGGAGCCTAACGCATGACCCAGCCCGCCTGCCGACTGATGCCCTGCTGTGGCGACGCCGAGCGGCGGCCATCGTGGTACGAGTACTCGCTGCGGCGGCAGCGCGGGAGCTGTCCGCACCCGGGCGGCGATCGCTGGCGGCTGGTCGATGATGGGCAGCGCGACGAGGTCTGCCGGCGCTGCGAGGAATATGTCGAGGTCGTGGTCGATCGATCGCCGGCGACTGCGGGGCCCGGGAGCGCGTCCACGAATCTGATGACGGCCGTCGCCAATCGATACGCGCACCAGTGCCGGCCGTGCGAGCACCATCAGCCGCGCGGCGAGTGCGACCAGATGCCGGCCGGGCGATTGCGGCGAGTCGCGGCCGATCCGGCCTTCGCCTGCCCGCTCGGCGTGTTTGGGCCGATCGACCGGGCGAGCCTGGAGGCGACGCCATGAGCACGCTGGCGACGCGCAGCGCGATCATCCGATTCGTGCGGCTGCATCCGATGGGGGCCGGGTTGCGGGCCAGGCTGCATTGGAACGGGCGGCTCGCCGCCAACGGCGACGGTCTGCCGCCGCTGGGCGGCAGCGCTGTGGTCGACTACGCCGCGCCACTGGCCGGGCCGGTCGCGGTGATCCCGTCGGGCAAGCACGGGTTCGCCGCCGGCGGATATGCCGAGGGCGACGCGGCGATCGGATCGCCCGAGGGCGGCGCGCCGCTGGGCTGGGCCGAGGGGCCCTATGCCATCGGCGAGTATGCGCAGCCGCTCGGGTATTGCGAGATCGCGGTCCCGCTCACCCTGCGCGACGGCGCGTACACGATCGGCGTCGCGCTGATGGACATGGCCGGCAACGTCGCGGCCGGCCAGGAGATCGCCGTCAGCGTGGCCGCGCTGCCGCGTCCGGCGGCGCGGGCGCGGGCCGAGAGCGTCTCGGCCGGGCTGCTGCGATTGGCGTGGGACGAGTCGCCGGACCTGAGACTGGAGTGATGTCATGGCACGGATGGGCCTGATCGATTGCGAGGAGCTGGGCGGCGTCAGCGTCTCGGTGGATGCGTTCGCCGGCGGCGACATTGCCGCGCTCAATCGGCTGCTGGTGCCGCGACGCGGCGAGCAGGTCAGCGGCGACCACCTGCGGGCGATGGTGCAGCTGCTCTACTCAATGTTCGAGGTCTATGGCAATGCCGCGGGCGGATTCATCTACCGCGACTCGACCGACACCAACCTCCAGTACAGCGTGTCGGCGACGGACATCCATCTCGGGGCGGCGCTGCGGACCTATGCCGGCGCGGTCAATCTCGGACCGCTCTCGGCCGGTGCGACGAACTACATCTGGCTCGACCTCTCGGCCGAGCCAATGGCGATCGGTCAGAACACCACCGGCTGGCCGGATTATCCGCACCTGAAGCTCGCGACGATCGCCGCGCCGGCGAGCGGCGCGTGGAAGCCCAGCAACCTGACGCGCTACATGCGACGTCAGGCGGCCTCGCCGCTGGCGGGCGTGGGACAGATCTGGCCGATTGCGAAGGAGTTCGTCTACAACACGTCATCGCCCGTGCTGCTCGGCAAGGCGCCGGCCGGGGCGCGGGTCTACCAGAGTGAGCTGCGGATCGATACGACTTTCAACGGCTCGCCGGCGCTGACGATCGGCGACAGCGGCTCGAACAATCGGCTGATGGCGTCCGGCGACAACACGCCGGGAACGGCCGGCGGTTACACCAAGAACTCGGGCTACAAGTACACGTCCGCGACCGACATCAACCTCTACATCACGCAGGGTGGCGCCAGCCAGGGTGCGGGCTGGGCCGGCGTGCTCCTGGTGCTCTGATGGCGACGCTCTGGCCCATGTCGTTCGATGCACGATCGCTGGTGCTACCCGCGACCAATCCGGCACGACTCATTCGCTCGGCGGGCGGCGAACTGGTCGTCGCGTTCAAGGCCGCGGCCGGGGCGGACCTGGCGGTGTACGCCTACTGCGGGCCGATCCGTCAGTTCAGCGCCGCGGCACTCACGAAGGCGCGGATCGGCGTGTTCACGACTGCGACGAGCGGGAATCACCACTTCCGGCTCAACTTCGCGGCGGTGAAGGCTGGTGAATCGCTCGCCAGCGGGCCGGCGTTCTCGGCGACAAATGTCGATTTCGCGGTGACGGCCGTGCCGAACTCTGCGAGCGTGATGCAGGTGATCGAGGTGACGGTGCCCGTCGCGGCGCTCGACGGCCTGGTCGAGGGCGACGAGCTGGTGGCGCGGCTGTCGCTGATCGACTCGGACTCGACGGTCGCGGCGGACATGCTGCTGCGCTGGCTCGAGCTGCGCCAGGAGTTGTGATGCGGGCGTTCGACGCGAGTCTGTTCCAGTATCGCGTGCGATCCGAGTGGATCGACGGCCGCGTCGACTTCACCGTGGCGCTCTGGGTGCGGACGACGCAGACCGATGCGGGAACGCTGATCGGCGGACAGATCTCCGGCGGCGATGATGATGGTCGATTCGCAATCTGGCTGAATTTCAATGGCGAAGACGGCGACGCCGGCAAGATCTACTGCCATGCCAGAAACGACAGTACTGGGCGGAACTACCTCGCCTCGGCGTCACCGGCGTCGCTGTTCGACGGAACGAATCACCTGGTCGTGTTCCGCCGCTCGGGGTCGTCGTTCACTGCATTCCTCGATGGGGCCCAGCTGTCGCTGACCGTGGCCGAAAACACGATGGGCACATTCGCGGTGCCATCCCTGCCGCTCGCGCTGGGCGCAATGTATTTCGACGACGGCAACTCGCAGACCACGGACATCTATGCGAGCGCGACCATCGGCGAGCTGGCGATCTGGTCCAGGGCGCTGACGACCGACGAGCTCGCAGGCCTGGCGGCGCGCTGTTCGCCGCTGGCATTCCCGCAGTCGCTCGACTGCTATTGGCCCGCGGAGGAGGGCGGCAGTGATGATGAGATCGTTGGCGGCGCGGCCTGGCTCGGCTCCGGGACGCACGCGACGCACGTCGCGATCGAGCAGCTGCGCGGCGTGGGCGGTTTCTGCGGCGCGGACATGCGGCGTCACTACGAGGTCTACGTCAGCCCGGCCGCTCCGGCCGTGGTCGGCGTTGACGCGCCGACGGCGATCGTCCCGGCCGGCGCCGTGGACGCCGCGCTGTCGGGGCTGACACTGGCGCCCAATGCAGTCTATTTCGTATCGGTCGTCGCGCGCAACGAGCAGGGGCGGGCGGCCGCGGCGATCGGGCAATTCATCACCGACGGCGCCGGGCAGCCGCTCACGCCGCCGACGCCGGTGGCGCTGCGCAGCGCGACGGCGATCGCGTCTGGGTATGTGCGCGTCGAGTGGGATTACGTCGAGCAGGCAGCCGACGCGGTGGCCTCGACGTTCGAGATCTCCGCGGCGCCGCAGTTCACTGGCGGCGTGGCACCGTCCCCCGTTGTGGTGGCGCACGATGAGCCGCGGGCGAACTACTCGGCCGTGATCGGACCGCTGGCGGACGGCGTGTGGTATGTGACGGTGCGATCGGTCGGGCCGGCCGGGCAGAAGATCAGCGCGGTCAACGGCGTGCATGTGCGCACCGATTCGACCGCCCCGACGGAGACGCTGTACGGACTCGAGGCCGTTGAGGCCTGAGTCAGTGGGCAATAGTGCGCTGGGAGTGCCCAGGCGAACAGTGCCCACCTGAGGACGATATGGTTTAGAGCGTCGTTCGAACGGCGCTCGAATGTGGCTGCGGGCAGCCCGCTATTCGACGGCAGTCGGGTGGCGGGCTTGGTGCTGCGCCGAAAATCGTTCTCAAACTCGTGCGCAGATTCTCATTTTCGCGTGCGCTTATCAGAGGAGAACGAGGCGCGCGTCGCGGCGTTCTGCGAGCGCCACGCCGGCTGGCTGTTGCAGGCGTCGCGGCTGACGCTGCCGCGCGCCAGCGACGCAGACCACATCTGGCGCGACGGCGGCTTCGTGGCGCTGCTGCGCCGCGCCGACTGATCGGCCGCGCCGCGGCTCACTTCAAGAAGACGATGCCGGCGTATCCGACCGCGTCGGTGGCGGGCTCGCGCAGGCGCTGCGCCAGCACCTCGTGGCTGGTGGTGTGTTCGAGCAGCTGGGCGCGCGTCGCTCCCAGGGCGCGGCAGGCGGCGATGGTCGCGGCGACCGCGCCGGCGCCGCAGGCGTTCAGGTGTCGCGCGGCCTCGGGCACGATCGCCTCGGCGTCGAGCGACAGCATCCGATCGATCATCTGCCGGTCGTTCACGTCGCGCGCCCAGGCCAGCGCGGCCTCGCCGACGCCGTGTGGCGAGAAGTCGTAGTTCGGGCCGTAGTGCGTCAGGTCGGACGAGCCGAGCACGATCGCGTCTGCGGCGCGCTCCCGGCAGACCTGTCCGACGGCGGCGCCCAGCCGCGCCGCGTCCGGCGTCGGCGGGACCATGATCGGCACGATCCGCAGCGCCTCGAGCCGCGCCTGGAGAAACGGCACCTGCACCTCGATCGAGTGCTCGAACTGGTGCGGACCCGGCTCGTCGCCGATTCCCCCGACTGCGTCGAGCACGGCCCGCGCCAGCGGCTCGTCGATCTCAATCTGCCCGAGCGGCGTCTGCCAGCGCCCGCGGGCGTACAGCGCCGCCTCCGGGCCGGTGTGAACGTGCACCGCGCCGAACCAGATCGCCACGGCGCTGCGCCGCTGCCGCGCGATGGCGTCGGCGACCTTCGCCATGACCGCGCCGCTGCAGACCCAGCCGGCGTGCGGACCGATGCCGCCGACTACGGCGCCGTCGAGCGGTGCCGCGTCGGTCGATTCGGGCCAGCAATCGTTCAGCTCGGCGAGGCAGTCGTGCGGATCCGCGGGATAAAACCGACCGGCGACGAACGGCTGACGGACTGGCATGGCCGATCCTCCGGGCGATGGTTCAGATTATTATAGAGCGGCGACGCGACGTTGCCCGCGCGACGGGTCGGCCGTAGGCTGCGGCATGACGCGCCACGCACAGAGCCACCGCATGCGAATCGGCTATTTTGATTGTTTCAGCGGCGCCAGCGGCGACATGATCCTGGGGGCGCTGGTCGACGCCGGCCTGCCGCCCGAGGCGCTCCGCGACGAGCTCGCCCGGCTGGGGCTGGGCGGCTACGAGCTGAAAATCGGCAAGGTCCGCAAGCAGGGCTTCGCGGCCACCAAGGTGGACGTGGTCGCCACCGCGCCCGCCGGCCATCGGCATCTGAAACACATCGTCGAAATTCTCGACCGCTCGACCCTCGACGACGCGGTCCGCACGACGGCGCGGGCGGTCTTTACGCGCCTGGCTGAGGCCGAGGCGGCCGTCCACCAGACCACCATCGAGAAGGTGCACTTCCACGAGGTCGGCGCGGTCGATGCGATCGTCGACGTGGTCGGCGCGGTGGCCGGACTGCGGCGGCTGGGAATTGAGCGCGTCGAGTCGTCCGCCGTCCCGGTCGGCGGCGGCACCGTCCGCTGCGATCACGGCCTGATGCCGGTCCCCGCGCCGGCGACGGCGGCGCTGCTGACCGGGGTGCCGCTGGCGCCGTCCGACGAGCCGGCCGAGCTCACCACGCCCACCGGCGCGGCGATCC